>NZ_CP067377.1:2920002-3540003 GCF_019565455.1 Flavobacterium oreochromis | reverse complement strand
AAGCTGGGGGTACCTGAAGTCGGTGACCGCAAGGAGCTGCCTAGGGTAAAACTGGTAACTAGGGCTAAGTCGTAACAAGGTAGCCGTACCGAAGGTGCGGCTGGAACACCTCCTTTCTAGAGACATAAAAAAGACCTAGGGTCTTACTCTCGCTGTTAGTTCAAAAAAAAAGACTTAAAATACAGAGTCTCGTAGCTCAGCTGGTTAGAGTACTACACTGATAATGTAGGGGTCGGCAGTTCGAGTCTGCCCGGGACTACTTTTAACAAGTATTTTAAGAGAAAAGGAAATTTTAGAAGTTGAGTCCTTGAATTTTGAAATTTGAGATTTAAATTTTGAAATTAAAAACGGGGGATTAGCTCAGCTGGCTAGAGCGCCTGCCTTGCACGCAGGAGGTCATCGGTTCGACTCCGATATTCTCCACGAAAAAAATGATAATTATCAATTGATAATTGTTAATTGATTAAAGTTCATTGACATATTGAGATAAACATACAAACAAGTAGAAAGAACACAAAAAAATGTGAATTTTAAATTGTGAATTATGAATTGATTCATCATTTATAAATTAACATTTATAATTAAAAAAGAAACAATAAGCAAAATAAGGGCGTATGGGGGATGCCTAGGCTCTCAGAGGCGAAGAAGGACGTGATAAGCTGCGAAAAGCTGCGGGGATTGGCACATACGAATAGATCCGCAGATATCCCAATGGGGCAACCCACTATGTTGAAGACATAGTATCCGATAGGAGGCGAACCCGCTGAACTGAAACATCTAAGTAGGCGGAGGAGAAGAAAACAAAAGTGATTGCGTGAGTAGTGGCGAGCGAAAGCGCATTAGCCCAAACCAATGTTGTTACGGCAATATTGGGGTTGTAGGACCACAATATTTCTTGTAAACTGAATTAGAATAACCTGGAAAGGTTAACCAAAGAGGGTGATAGTCCCGTATAAGTAAGGGATATAAAGAATAGTGGTATCCTGAGTAGGGCGGGGCACGTGAAACCCTGTCTGAATCTGGCGGGACCATCCGCTAAGGCTAAATACTCCTGAGAGACCGATAGTGAACCAGTACTGTGAAGGAAAGGTGAAAAGAACCGTGAATAACGGAGTGAAATAGAACCTGAAACCATACGCTTACAAGCGGTCGGAGCATCATTAAGATGTGACGGCGTGCCTTTTGCAT
This sequence comes from Flavobacterium oreochromis, assembly GCF_019565455.1. NCBI lineage: Bacteria > Pseudomonadati > Bacteroidota > Flavobacteriia > Flavobacteriales > Flavobacteriaceae > Flavobacterium > Flavobacterium oreochromis. The sequence continues at coordinate 3,538,815 of NZ_CP067377.1, read as the reverse complement.
AATGAGCCTACGAGTTAACGTTGCTGGCAAGGTTAAGCACTTCAGGTGCGGATCCGTAGCGAAAGCGAGTCTGAATAGGGCGCTTTAGTCAGTAGTGTTAGACGCGAAACCGTGTGATCTACCCATGGACAGGATGAAGCTGTGGTAACACATAGTGGAGGTCCGAACCCGTTGACGTTGAAAAGTCTTGGGATGATCTGTGGGTAGGGGTGAAAGGCCAATCAAACTCGGAAATAGCTCGTACTCCCCGAAATGCATTTAGGTGCAGCGCTGTGGTCTAGTTATATAGAGGTAGAGCTACTGATTGGATGCGGGGGCTTCACCGCCTACCAATTCCTGACAAACTCCGAATGCTATATAATATACACAGCAGTGAGGGCTTGGGTGCTAAGGTCCAAGTCCGAGAGGGAAAGAACCCAGACCATCAGCTAAGGTCCCCAAATGTATGCTAAGTTGAACAAACGCGGTTTGATTGCATCGACAGCTAGGATGTTGGCTTGGAAGCAGCCATTCATTTAAAGAGTGCGTAACAGCTCACTAGTCGAGCGATCGAGCATGGATAATAATCGGGCATAAGCATACTACCGAAGCTATGGACAGAATATACTGTGGTAGGGGAGCATTCTAACATCGTAGAAGGTTTTTCGTGAGGGATGCTGGAGAGGTTAGAAAAGAAAATGTAGGCATAAGTAACGATAATGGGTGCGAGAAACACCCACACCGAAAAACTAAGGTTTCCGCAGCTATGCTAATCAGCTGCGGGTTAGTCGGGTCCTAAGGCAAAGCCGAAAGGCGCAGTCGATGGCCAACGGGTTAATATTCCCGTACTACTTATAATTGTGATGGAGTGACGCAGTGATGAAAGTACCGCGAACTGACGGAATAGTTCGTTAAAGTACGTAACTATAAGACCTATAGGCAAATCCGTAGGTTTTGGTGAAATACGATAGTACTCGGAATCTTCGGATGATGGGATAGAGTACCTAAGGGCTGCCAAGAAAACCTTCTAAACTTAGATTATAAGTACCCGTACCGTAAACCGACACAGGTAGTTGAGGAGAGAATCCTAAGGTGCTCGAGAGATTCATGGCTAAGGAATTAGGCAAAATAGACCTGTAACTTCGGGAGAAAGGTCGCCAGCGCAAGCTGGCCGCAGTGAAGAGGTCCAGGCGACTGTTTATCAAAAACACAGGGCTCTGCAAAATCGTAAGATGACGTATAGGGCCTGACACCTGCCCGGTGCTGGAAGGTTAAGAGGAGATGTTATGAGCAATCAGAAGCATTGAATTGAAGCCCCAGTAAACGGCGGCCGTAACTATAACGGTCCTAAGGTAGCGAAATTCCTTGTCGGGTAAGTTCCGACCTGCACGAATGGTGTAACGATCTGGACACTGTCTCAGCCATGAGCTCGGTGAAATTGTAGTATCGGTGAAGATGCCGATTACCCGCAGTGGGACGAAAAGACCCTGTGCACCTTTACTATAGCTTAGTATTGACCTTGGATAAGTGATGTGTAGGATAGGTGGGAGACTGTGAAATGGCGTCGCTAGGCGTTGTGGAGTCATTGTTGAAATACCACCCTTTGCTTATCTGAGGCCTAACTCTCAAAAGAGAGGACATTGCTTGGTGGGTAGTTTGACTGGGGTGGTCGCCTCCAAAAGAGTAACGGAGGCTTCTAAAGGTTCCCTCAGCACGCTTGGTAACCGTGCGTAGAGTGCAATGGCAAAAGGGAGCTTGACTGAGAGACATACAGGTCGATCAGGTACGAAAGTAGAGCATAGTGATCCGGTGGTTCCGCATGGAAGGGCCATCGCTCAAAGGATAAAAGGTACGCCGGGGATAACAGGCTGATCTCCCCCAAGAGCTCACATCGACGGGGGGGTTTGGCACCTCGATGTCGGCTCGTCACATCCTGGGGCTGGAGAAGGTCCCAAGGGTTGGGCTGTTCGCCCATTAAAGTGGCACGCGAGCTGGGTTCAGAACGTCGTGAGACAGTTCGGTCTCTATCTACTGTGGGCGTTAGAAATTTGAGTGGATCTGACTCTAGTACGAGAGGACCGAGTTGGACTAACCGCTGGTGTATCTGTTGTTCCGCCAGGAGCATCGCAGAGTAGCTACGTTGGGAAGGGATAAGCGCTGAAAGCATATAAGCGCGAAACCCACCACAAGATGAGATTTCTTTTAAGGGTCGTGGAAGATCACCACGTTGATAGGCTATAGGTGTAAAGGCAGTAATGTCATAGCCGAGTAGTACTAATAACCCGTAAGCTTATTGTAAGCCTCCCCCTTGCCCTGTAAAGGAGGGGGGAAGCAGATTCTTTCTTTAAATGAATATTTATCTCAATATGTTAAAATATTGCTAGCTATAAGCTACAGTGAAAAGTAACTAGTAAAAAGTGAAAAGTCAAAGACTTATCACTATGAGCTAATCATTTATCACTTACAACCTTAAGGTGGTTATTGCGGCGGGGCTCACCTCTTCCCATTTCGAACAGAGAAGTTAAGCCCGCCAGCGTCGATGGTACTGCAATTATGTGGGAGAGTAGATCGCTGCCTTTCTTTAAAAACCCTATTCTGTAAAGAATAGGGTTTTTTGTTTTAGCAAGAATTTGATTGATGTTATTGCTTGCGTGATCGGGCGTAGCAAGCTACGGATCAATACTAAAAGTAGTGGGGGAATATCGGATCAAGTCATATTTCTGTGGATTAGTTAAAATTACGCATATAAATTTGTTAGTCTAAAAAGGAAGAATTCTATATTTCTCACTCCTCTAAATTTACTTCTAAAAGCTTTTATTTTTGCATTGAAAGATTCTGCTGAAGCGTTAGTACTTCGATTATCAAAATAATTTAGTATTGTTTTGTAGTGGTTAATTATTGTTCTAGAAATGGTATTAAAAGCTTTAAATCCTGTTTGATTTACTTTTTCGTGCCACTTGGCTAATTTTGTGTAAGCATATATTTTATTTGTTGTATTTTGAAAAATGTTTGATAGTTCTATTGAGAGTTGATAAGCAATTTCGATATCTGGATAAATTTCAAATACAATTTTGGCTCTTTCTTTTTGATTTTCAGTCCATTTATTTTTTCTTTTATAAAGTAGATATCGACTTCTTGCTAATAGTTGTTTTTTAGTTTCTCCGTTTTTTAGTAATTCTGGATTAAATTTTTTCTTATTCTTTTTAGCTTTTTCAATGGATTCATTTTCTTGGTCAATAGCTTCCCATCTATGTTTAATCCTAATTTCTTGTAGTGCTTCAATGGCAAGTTTTTGAACATGAAATCTATCAGTTACAAGTGTTGCATTTGGGAATGATTTTTTGATGATAAGTCCCATATTTGGAGCCATATCTAAAGTAACTTCTTCTACTTTGTTTCTTTCTTTTAAAGGTATTTTGCTCAATATTTCGATGATATTATCTGCTTTAGTTCCTTTAATAATAGCTACTATGCTTCCTGCTTTTCCTTTAGCTTTTTTGTTTGTAATAATAGTGTATAATTCATCATAAGAAAGTGCGGTTTCATCTATAGATAAATTTTTTCCTAAGTTTTGTGGATATAACAACCATTGCTTTGCATGTTGAATTTGATTCCAATTTTTAAAATCACTCAAAAAATCTTTATACTGATTTTGAAGTGATTTTCCATTAACATGATAAAATTTAGCAATGCTTTTAGTGTCATCAGAGTTAGTATCGATTGATTTCTTTTAAAAAAGAGGCAAACTCTTGGGTTAATCGAGTGCCTTTTGCTACTAAGTTCCAATCTCTGAAAACAACTTTGTTAGTAGATAAATTAAGCCATCTTCTTCTTTTAATATGAAGATAAACCTTATATTCTCTTATCGGAAAATCTTGAACTGTGATAGATTCAAAAAAACCTTTTGATTGTAATTTATCAGTTTTGAATATTCCAAAGGGATTTTATTTAATTCTTCTAAATATAAATGCAATGCGTCTTGCTGTCTATCAATTGAAGTTAATTCAAAATAATGCGTAAGATATTCTGGGAGTAATAGTTCAATTAGAGAATTAAATGAAGAATTCATTTGGATAATTTAGTTTTACACAAAGTAAGCTATTTTAAAATTTCTCCACAACTTTTTTACTTGAACCGTTGTGGTGGGGCACGTTATAAAAATATATGAGTGGGGGTATATTTAGAAGGGAATTAATTTATTTGGGTGTTGAATAAATTAGATTAGGTTAAAAAAAGCCACTCTGTGTGAGTAGCTTTGTGTTATATTGAGTTTTTTGATATTATATTATTCTTGCATGGTATGGAAGACATTCATTACATCATCGTCTTCTTCTATTTTTTCTAATAATTTTTCAACATCGGCTATTTGTTCTGGTGTTAGTTCCTTGGTTACTTGTGGTATTCTTTCAAAACCGGATGATAAGACTTCTATTCCGCGATTTTCTAGTTCTTTTGGATTGCTCCAAAGCTTTCGAAAGGGGCATACATAACGATTCCATCTTCATCGGCAAATATTTCTTCAACACCGAAGTCGATCATTTCTAATTCTAATTCTTCTACATCTTGTCCTTCAGAATGAATTCTGAAGTTACAAGTATGATCAAACATAAATTCTACTGAGCCTTGTGTACCAAGTGTTCCATTACATTTGTTAAAATAGCTTCTGATATTTGCTACAGTCCTGTTGTTGTTATCTGTAGCTGTTTCTATTAAAATAGCAATTCCGTGTGGTGCATAACCTTCGAATAGAACTTCTTTGTAGTTAGCCGTGTCTTTATCGCTTGCTTTTTTTATTGCGCGCTCCACATTGTCTTTAGGCATGTTAGCTGCTTTGGCATTTTGTATAACGGCTCTTAAACGGGAGTTAGTCTCTGGATTAGGACCTCCTTCTTTTACAGCCATTACAATATCTTTACCAATTTTTGTAAACGTTTTAGCCATTGCTGACCAACGTTTCATTTTACGTGCTTTTCTAAATTCAAACGCTCTTCCCATTTCTATTTATATTGGACTATATGAATGTTTACTAATTTTTTTATTGTACAAAAATACTATATGTAGTATTAAAAAAAATCTAAAGTAAATATTTGATAAACAGTTTTTTTGTTTATTAGTTATTTTCTTCTATTAATTCTTCTTCGTCGTATTCGTCATCTTCTTCTTGTTCAAATTCAAAAAATGTGAATACTGATCCTCCATAGGCTTTTTCAAAGGAAAAATTTTCTTTATGTGAAAGTTTTGTGTGTTTTGAGTGTTCTATTATAAGCATTCCATCAGTATCTAATAGATTATTTTCAAAAATTAGATCTAAAATTTTCTCAAAGTTTTTTTGGTCTAGATCGTAAGGGGGATCAGCGAAGATAATGTCGTAATTGTTTTTGTTTTTTTCTAAGAATTTGAATACATCACTTTTAATTGGGGTAATATTCATATCAAATTCTTTAGCTGTTTTTTTGATGTAATTTATACAACCAAAGTCTCCATCTACACTAATGATGTTTTCTGCTCCTCTAGATGAAAATTCGTAGCTTATGTTGCCAGTACCGCTAAACAGGTCTAATACTCGTAATTCATTGAAGTTGAAGTAGTTGTTTAATATGTTAAAGAGTGATTCTTTGGCCATATCAGTTGTAGGTCTTACGGGTAGATTTTTGGGAGCTACTAAGCGTCTACCTTTGTATTTTCCTGAGATTATTCGCATGCGTGTATTAAAATAAAGTTTTTTAAATAGTTTTCTTCAGATATTGATTGGTCAATCTGTAAGTTTTCAGTGTATAGGCTTACATTTCGAATGTATTTGTATGCTATTTCAAATAATTCATTGTTTTTTGTTATTTTGCCAAGTAGTTTGACAATAACTGATTCAGGGTTTAATTTTAATTGTTCAGCTGTGAAAAGTAGATGGTATATGAAATCTTCTGCTTTGTTGTATTCGAAGGAATTGTAAAGTAGTAGTTTTTGATTTTCTACAACAATTATTTGGAATTGTTTTTCTTGAATGTGAACAAAAATTTGAGGTTCTGCTACATTTTTGCTTGTTTCTAATATTTTTTTTACTAAAATGGTAGCGGTGTGTTTGTAATGAAATTGGCCATATAAATGAATTAGTGCATTGTTAAGTTTTGTGAAAGGAATGTATATGTTATTCATGTCATTACCTAGAACTTGATCGTATGTAACAAAATCATTATGAGATATTTTTACGTTATATTGTAAATAGGATTTTAAGTATTTTTCATCAAAAAGTGTTTGTGGAACAAAGCTATTCAGTGCATTATCGTGTAATATTAATACATCATCAAAACCGTTTTGTAAAACCGTACTTTGTTTAATTAAGTTAAGAATTTCATCTTCTGTTTCTTGAATTGTATTATTTTGGGTTAAAATGTAGTTACCAAAAATTTCTATTTTAGATTCTAATGTATTGTATAAACAAAATGATACTTCTTGTAATGAAATTTGAAGTAATAATTTTTTATATTTTTTGTTAAGTATTGTATTAGTTGATGTTTGCATTCTTTTTATACCCTATAATGTTACAAAATTACGATTTTTTTAGTTAAGAACCATTTTAAACGTGTTTAGATTATTATATATTTTAGAGTATTATGTATGCTGATTTTTAAATGACATTGAGTTGATATTTATTAGTTTGGAAGAGGATATCTTAATTGATATGTTTTATATTTGACATCCTTAAAATAGATTAAAAAATAGAGATGAGTTCGAGGTTATTTTACAGTATTTTACGAAAAAGATTTCCATTTCAACCTACTGTAAAACAGGATGTTTTTTTTGGAAAAGTAGCTGAATTTGTAGAGAGTTTTAATAAAAATGAATTGTTTGTATTAAAAGGATATGCTGGGACGGGTAAAACTACTCTGATTTCTACTATAGTAAATCATTTGGGAGAGGTTCAAAAAAAATATGTTTTATTAGCTCCTACGGGAAGGGCAGCAAAGGTTATTTCTAATTATTCTGATAAACAGGCGTTTACGATACATAAGAAAATATATTTTCCTAAAAAAGGGAGTGGGGGAGGTGTTAGTTTTACTATGCAAACTAATAAGCATACTAATACGATTTTTATAGTGGATGAGTCTTCTATGATTTCGGATGTAGATACTGATTCGAAGATGTATGAAAATGGTTCGTTGTTAGATGATTTAATTTCGTATGTGTATTCTGGTCAAAATTGTAAAATGATTTTGATTGGGGATACGGCTCAGTTACCTCCAGTTAATTTGGATATATCACCTGCTTTAAATATAGAAACACTAAGTTTGAATTATGATAAGGAAGTGTATTCTATAGAACTAGATGAAGTAATGCGTCAGGAAGTTAATTCTGGTATTTTATATAATGCAACTGAATTAAGGGAGTTGTTAAAGGATCATTTTATTACTGATTTTCAATTTAAATTAAAAGGATTTAAGGATATTGTTAGGTTGACTGATGGTTATGATATACAAGATGCTATTAATCAGTCGTATAGTAATTATAGTATAGAAGATACTACTTTTATTGTTCGTTCAAATAAAAGGGCTAATCAATATAATCAACAGATACGGGCTAAAATTTTAGGTAAAGAGAGTGAGTTGTCTGCAGGTGATTTTTTAATGGTTGTAAAGAATAATTATTTTTGGTTAAAAGATTCTGATGAGGCTGGATTTATTGCCAATGGAGATATTATAGAAGTTTTAGAAATTCGTTCTATAAAAGAGTTATATGGTTTTCGATTTGCTGTAGTGAAAATTAGAATGGTTGATTATCCTAATCAACGTCCTTTAGATACGATTTTGTTATTGGATACAATTATGAGTGAGTCACCTTCGTTGACTTATGAGGAATCAAGTCGTTTGTATCAAGAGGTAATGAAAGATTATGAAAATGAGCGTGCGCAGTATAAAAGGTATCAAAAGGTTAAAAATAATGAGTATTTTAATGCGCTTCAAGTAAAGTTTTCGTACGCTATTACTTGTCATAAGTCACAAGGAGGGCAGTGGAATACTGTTTTTATAGAACAACCTTATTTAGCTAGTGATATTGATAGAGATTTTGTACGTTGGTTGTATACGGCTATGACTCGTGCAAAGGATAAATTATATTTAATAGGTTTTAAAGATGAGTTTTTTAATACTTGATGAATCATTATTTGCTTATTGATTAGTTTTTGAATAATAGTAGATTTTGAAGATGTAAATGATATATTTTATTAATAATGTATCTTGTGTAGTTTTATTTATTAGTTTAATTTTAAGTTTTTATATCTTTTAATTGGTTTCGATGTAATATATCATATTAATATAAAATAAAATGAAAATAATTGCTGTAATACCTGCTCGTTATGCTTCTACTCGTTTTCCTGCTAAATTAATGCAGGATTTGGGGGGAAAACGGTAATACTTAGAACTTATGAAGCTGCTATAAATGCAAAATTGTTTGATGATGTATTTGTGGTGACTGATTCTGATTTAATTTATAATGAAATAGTTTCTAATGGAGGGAAAGTGATCATGAGTGTCAAGGAACATGAAAGCGGAAGTGATCGAATAGCTGAGGCTGTTGAAAATATGGAAGTGGAAGTGGTAATAAACGTGCAAGGTGATGAACCGTTTATTGATGCTGAACCATTAAAAAAAATAATTGAAATTTTTAAAAATGATGAGGAGAAAAAAGTAGATTTGGCTTCTTTAATGTTTGAAATTAAGGATAAAAAGGAAATAGAAAATCCTAATAATGTTAAGGTTGTTGTGGATCAAGAAGGATTTGCTTTGTATTTCTCTCGTTCAGTAATTCCTTATCCTAGAGAAGAAAATGTAGGAGTTAGATATATGAAGCATATAGGAATTTATGGTTTTAGAAAAAATTCTTTAATGGATTTTTATCGTTTATCTATGCTATCATTAGAGGCTTCGGAAAAATTAGAACAGCTTCGTTATTTAGAATATGGAAAGCGTATCCGTATGGTTGAAACAACTCATGGTAGTGTAGGTATAGATACACCTGATGATTTGGAAAAAGCAAGAAAGTTATTAGAAGAAATAAGTTAGATAAACTAATTTTTTTAGTTATTATTTGAAGGTAATTTTAAAGTGTTAAAAAAACCAATCTTATATTATTTAACATTGGTTTTTTCATACGTTTTATTATTTAATTGATTTCAACAGTTCCTTTTATTTTTAAAGGAGTTAGTCCACTTTCTGTATTAACTGCATTGCTCTCTACCATGATGGATTTACGGATAGGACCTGGGTTCATGTTATATTTGACTTCTATTTTTCCTGAATTTCCTGGTTGAACAGGTTCTTTAGAAAAAGAAGGTATTGTACAACCGCAAGTAGATTGTACATTCTTGATAAGAAGAGGCGCATCACCTGTATTAGTAAATTCAAAAAATCGGACACCATTATCGGTTGATTTACTAATCGTACCATAATCAATTTCATGTGTTTTGAATTCTATTTTTGCCCCACTTTGAGCTTGTAAGGAAAAACTGAATAAAACTAATGTTGTAAAAAATAAAATTTGTTTCATTTGTTCTAATTAGATGAGTAAAATTACTTTCTTTCAAGTAAACCTACAAAAAAAAATCTTAAACTTTTTATTTTTAAGTGGTTTATTTATTTTTGCATAAAAATACAAAAAGTGTACCAAAAAATACTTATATTTTTCTACAGGAGCGAGTCTGTCTTTTGTATTAGTCATTTTAATTCTAATGTATCAAACTGCAATAGGAGTCGTTTATCGTTGGAATTATTTAGCTATTTATAGCACTTTTATAAAATTTGTGTTTAACAGATGTTAAACTTTAAACCTTTAAACTTTTTTTTAAAAAATGATACCAGCACAGTTTGATCCAAAGTCAGTAGAAAAGAAATGGTATGACTATTGGATGGAGAATAAATATTTCCGCTCTACACCAGACCATCGTAAGCCTTATACGATTACTATACCTCCTCCTAATGTAACTGGGGTATTGCACATGGGACACATGTTGAATAACACGATTCAAGACGTTTTAATTCGTCGTGCACGCTTAAAAGGATTCAACGCTTGTTGGGTACCTGGAACGGACCACGCTTCGATTGCTACTGAAGCTAAAGTAGTTGCTAAGCTAAAAGCAGAAGGAATCAACAAAAACGATTTAACCCGTGAAGAATTCTTAAAACACGCTTGGGATTGGACGGAGAAGTATGGCGGAACCATCTTGGAACAATTAAAGCAATTGGGTTGTTCTTGCGATTGGGATAGAACTAAATTTACTATGGATGATGATATGACGGCTTCAGTTATTAAGTCATTTGTAGATTTATACAACAAAGGAATGATTTATCGCGGTTACCGTATGGTTAACTGGGATCCAGAAGCGAAAACTACTTTGTCTGATGAAGAAGTTATTTATGAAGAGCGTCAAGGTAAATTATACCATTTAAAATACCAAATTGAAGGAACAAACGAGTTTGTAACGATTGCTACAACTCGCCCAGAAACTATTTTAGGTGACACTGCTATTTGTATTCATCCAGAAGACGAGCGTTACCAACATTTAAAAGGTAAAAATGCCATTGTTCCTATCTGTAATCGTGTAATTCCAATCATATTTGATGAATATGTTGATATGGAATTTGGTACAGGATGTTTAAAAGTAACACCTGCTCATGATATGAATGATAAAGAATTGGGTGACAAACACAAGTTGGAAATCATTGATATTTTTAATGAAGATGCCACTTTAAATTCTTTTGGATTGCATTATGCAGGAAAAGATCGTTTTGTGGTTCGTGATGAAATTTCTAAAGAATTAGAATCAATTGGAGCATTAGCAAAAACTGAAAACCACTTAAATAAAGTTGGTACTTCTGAAAGAACTAAGGCTGTAATCGAACCAAGATTATCAGATCAGTGGTTCTTAAAAATGGAAGAATTAGTAAAACCTGCTATCAAAGCGGTTTTAGAAACGGAAGAAGTAAAATTATACCCTTCACGTTTTAATAATACGTATCGTCATTGGATGGAAAACATCCGCGATTGGAATATTTCGCGTCAGTTATGGTGGGGACAACAAATTCCTGCTTATTTCTATGGTGAAGGGAAAGAAGATTTTGTAGTAGCAGAAACTAAAGAAGAAGCTCTTGAATTGGCTAAAATCAAAACAGCTAACAACCAGCTTCAAGCATCTGACCTAAAACAAGACGCAGATGCCTTAGATACTTGGTTTTCTTCTTGGTTATGGCCTATGGCGGTTTTTGGAGGGGTAATAAATCCTGAAAATGAGGATTTCAAATATTACTATCCAACTAACGATTTAGTAACCGGTCCAGATATTTTATTCTTCTGGGTAGCGCGTATGATTATTGCGGGTTATCAGTACGCCGATGCTAAGCCGTTTACTAATGTATATCTAACAGGTTTAGTACGTGATAAACAAGGACGTAAAATGTCTAAATCTTTAGGTAATTCACCAGATCCATTAGATTTGATTGAAAAATTTGGTGCTGATGGTGTTCGTTGTGGTTTATTATTAAGTGCTTCTGCGGGTAACGATATTTTATTCGACGAAGAATTATGTAACCAAGGTAAAGGATTTGCTAATAAAATATGGAATGCTTTCCGTTTAATCAAAGGATGGGAAGTAGCGGATATTGCGCAACCCGAAGCTTCTAAATCGGCAATAGCTTGGTACGAAGCTAAGTTACAAAAAACATTAGCAGAAATTGAAGATAATTTTGAGAAATACCGTATTTCAGATGCTTTAATGGCGATTTACAAATTGGTATGGGATGATTTCTGTTCTTGGTTCTTAGAAATGATTAAACCAGGATACCAACAACCAATTGATAGAGCGACTTTTGACAAAGCTATTGAAATGTTAGAAGCTAACTTGAAGTTGTTACATCCATTTATGCCTTTCTTAACAGAGGAAATTTGGCAATATATTGCCGATAGAACACCTGAACAAGCTTTAATTGTTTCTGAATGGCCAGAAGTAAAAACGTATAATGAAAAATTAATTACGGATTTTGATTTTGCGACTGAAGTTATTTCAGGTATTAGAACGATCAGAAAAGATAAAAACATTTCATTCAAAGATACTATCGAATTAAAAGTAGTAAATAATGAAAATGCTTCAACATTCTTTGATAGTGTAATTATTAAGTTAGGAAACGTATCGAATTTAGAATACGTTTCTGAAAAAGTAAATGGTGCTTTATCCTACCGTGTAAAATCAAACGAATATTTCATCCCTGTAGGTGAGGGTATTGATATTGAAGCTGAAATCAAGAAGTTGACAGAAGAATTAAACTATACAAAAGGTTTCTTAAAATCAGTACAAGGTAAACTTTCTAATGAGAAGTTTGTTTCAGGTGCTCCAGAACAAGTAATTGCTAATGAGCGTAAAAAGAAGCAGATGCCTTAGCTAAAATTGTTACTATTGAGCAAAGTTTAGAAGGTTTAAAATAATAAAAACTATTCTAAAACTTTATTAAAGTTTAATTAGTTCATATATGATGAGTCCGATATTTTATCGGACTCATTTCGTTTTTATTATATATACTTGAATTTTTTTTAATTGAGCTATTGAAAATTAGCTTTCTAAGATAAAATAATTTATTGGAAATTTGTTTTTAGTATAATATTTTTTTCTAGGTATATTTTGTATAATGTCTTTTCTTTTAATGAATATGTATTACTATAATTGAGGGGAGGATATTTTTAGTATCTTTTTTAAAGGAAATAGTTTTATATGAGGAATTTTTAAAGATAATTTTAACTCTCCAAAGTTTAAAAAAAGAATCATATTTGACATTTCTTTCCATAAAAAAATGCCTCAAAAAAATTGTTTAACTTTTGAGGCATTCTGTTTTTATATTGTTTTATTTTAGAATGTACTAACTAAATTTAATTAATAAAATAAAACTACTTTTAACATCATAAAATGATTTTGAAATTTATTTTTTTGAAAGAGGACTAATAATTTCAACATTTTGAAAAGCAATTGCCCCTCTTAAAACGCCTGAAATTACATTGCGTAAAGCATCTATAATATGAATTTTTAATTCATTTTTAGGAATTAATAAACTAACTTCTCGTGATGGTTTAGGGTCTTTAAAATGGCGTAATTTTAGCTTTTCTTTATCCGATAATTCTAAGGTATGCAGATAAGGAAGCAGGGTAACTCCTAAGCCTTCATTAGCTAATCGTATAAGCGTTTCAAAACTACCGCTTTCCAATTGAAATTTATTTTCTTTAGATGTATTTTTATTTTTACAAAGATTTAAGATCCCATCTCTAAAACAGTGCCCATCTTGTAGTAATAAAATTTCTTCAACATTTAAATCTTCTATTTCTAGTTCAGTTTTATTAAATTTACTATGATTTTCGGGCACATAAACCATAAAGGGTTCATAATATAAAACAATTTCTTTAATTTTTTCTTCCTCTAGAGGGGTAGCAGCTATGGCAGCATCTAAATGTCCATTTTTTAATTTAGTTATGATTTCAGCTGTATTTAATTCTTCAATAATTAGTTTAACTTTTGGATACTTTTTAATGAAGTTATTTAAAAACATGGGTAATAAAGTTGGCATTACTGTTGGTATGATACCAATTCTAAATTCACCTCCAATAAAGCCTTTTTCTTGGTCTACAATATCTTGAATTCGATCTGCCTCGTTTACTATATTCTTGGCTTGTTCAACAATTTTCCTTCCAACTTCTGTTAGTTGTATAGGTTTTTTTGTTCTATCAAATATTATAATATCCAGTTCCTCTTCAATTTTTTGAATCTGCATACTTAATGTAGGCTGGGTTACAAAACATTTTTCAGCTGCTTGTGTGAAGTTTTTGTGCTCGGCAACAGCTAATACATATTGTAATTGTGTAATAGTCATTTTATAAAGTTCTTTTATACAAATATAAATATAATCAATTTGTTTTATAATAAAAAGTAGTTAAATAAAAATAATTTTGAATCCGAAAAAGAAAAACCTTATTGAAAAGATATTAGTATTTAACATTTATTGTTTTTATTTATTTTTCTTAAGGTTGTTTTGTATAATGTATATAAAAAAATATTTTCTCTATATAAAAGTTGTTCTTGGTTAAAAGTTGCTTTTTGAAAGATCTCAATGGATTGACTTAAAGTTTGGATTTTATTTTAAATAAAATAAACGGTATAAAACAACTGAGATTACAAGATTTTGTAAATTTGAAAGGAGTATTTTTATAATAATTTGAAATTGTAAAAATTTAAACGGAGAAAATAATAATTAATTTAAAAATCACTAAAATGAAAATAAACAGCTTAGGATTACCAGTAGAAGAAACAAAAGAATTAGTAATTCAACTCAATGCGTTATTATCTAATTTTCAAATTTATTATCAAAATTTAAGAGGTTTACATTGGAATATACGTGGTAAACGTTTTTTTGATTTGCATTTAAAATTTGAAGAGTTATATAATGATTCGCAGCTTAAAATTGATATGATAGCGGAGCGAATTTTAACTTTAGGAGGAATCCCGTATCATACTTTTAATGATTATTTAGAAAATAGTGAACTTACGGCTGGTAAAAATATTTCTAATGATGAAAAAGCTATTAAGCTTATTGTAGCATCTATTACAACATTATTAGTGATTGAACGTAAAATTTTAAAAAGTTCTGATGTTATAGATGATGAAGGAACTAGCTCTATGATGAGTGATTTTATTAAAGAGCAAGAAAAGACTATTTGGATGATGAGTGCTTGGCTAGAAGAAACGGTAGATTAATGTTGGTCTAAGTTTTCGTTGAAAGCTGAAGGAAGAAGTTTAGGAATAAATTTTATTAGTATAGGTAGTAATAAGCTACCACCAGGAACTAAAAAAATAGTAAGTGAAGGTATTGTTTTACAAATATCTAAAATCTGAGTCTTAACCTTCTTCTTTTCTTCCGGGTTAAGTTCACGTATAGTAGATTGTGACAATAATATGACTAGTTCTTTGCTTTGTGAAAGTTCAATTAAAAGGCGTTTTTTATTTCTTTGTATTAGTGTTTGAACATTTAAACTGGTTTGGTCATAAAAATGTTTGACAGGATTCGAGTAATTAAAATAAGGGATATTTTTTTATTAAGACGTAAAAAAGATCCATATCACTAATACTTTTCATGACAAAAGTATCTGAGAGAGTTAATTGATGATTTAAAAGTTTTAAAAAGTTGTATTCGGATTCATCCATTTGTCCATCATTCCAAAGGGCCATATTAGTGAGATCCATTAAATAAAATTTTTCATAATCATCTATTAAATAGGAAAAATCAATATTTTCTAAAGTTGTTTTAGTATTTATTCTATTAAATTTAGAATAGCGAACAGAAGAATCAAATAATTTTTGCAAAAGGTCATCATATGCTGATTTAGTAGTTTTTGTTGTTAATGCTAATGAAATTACATTTACAATTATTTCTTCTATTTTTTTTAAATATTTTTTAGGAAGATAGCCATTTTCAATATATTTTTTGAATGCCAGTACGTCTATAAATAGTAAAGCATTTGTTACTATATGAGAAAAGTTTTTACTGATTATGTTGTCATTGGTTTTGATACGATTTGAAATAATTTTTTCTAATTTACTTTCAAGTGTATCATTAGGTAAAAAGAAGTCAAAAAGACCTGAACCTTTAGGATGTAGTTCATGATAAAAATTAACAACCTCTTCTGTAAAACGGATACTATTGTTCTCTTTTTTAATGATTTGGTATATACCAAATAATGAATTGAGTAAAGCAATTTTTGAGATTTCTTCAATAGTGAGTGAGTCAATTTCAATGGGGATAGAGGTTACAAAATGGGTTGTATAACCTACTAAAAATCCTGTGTTTCTTGTAGCTAAATAAAAACCTTCAGAATCAAATATGCTAAATTGTTCTTGTGAGGATTGCTCAAAGAAAAATTTGTGGACCCAACCGTGTGCTGATGGATTTATCATGTGACAAATTAATACAAAAAAGAAATTCAAACAAATTTATATAATGTAATCTAGTTAACATTTAATTAATATTTTGAAGATTATCTTTGTTTTATTGAGTAAATGAAATTTTAAAAGTGGAATATTAATAAATTAAAAAGCTATTTAACCCAGTTTTAATAAAAATCTTAATTCAAAATAGGTCTGTTGAACTAACACATAAAATTGCTACATAGTTTTTATTTGGAATTAATTTTTTAATATCATTTATAAGACTGTAAATATTGAATAACAAATAAAATAATAAATAATACAAATAAGTATGGGTACTAAATTAAAAATTACATTATTATTACTATCAGGAATTATGGCTCAACCATTAGTGGCACAAGGTTGTAGTGATGCAGGATTTTGTTCTGTAGGAAATCCTTTTAAGACTACTAGTAAGAATATCAAAAATTATCTAGAAGTTAATGCAGGTTATGGTTTAGGTGAAAAAAATGTAGGGATTGTATCATCTCATATAGCTTATACTCATTTGTTTACAGATAGATTTGCTATGAATCTTAAAGTTACAGGTTTATCAGCTAATGGTAATTTTGGTACAAGAACAAACGTAGGAGATATATTTGTAACGGCTAATTATAAATTAAATGATTCAGAACGATTAAAATGGTCAGGATTATTAGGCGTAAAAATTCCACTAACAAATGCTAATAATAAAATTAATAATGTTTCATTGCCTATGCCTTATCAATCTAGTTTAGGAACTTATGATATAATTGGAGGAATTGAAGCAGGATTAAAAAAATGGGATTTTAATTTAGCAGCTCAGTTACCACTAAATGATAATAAAAATTCTTATTTAAGTAATTTATCTCCAACACAAGAGTTTGTTTCTACTAATTTATTTCACAGAAGACCTGATGTATTATTTAGATCTACTTATAAGATATTATTAGCTAATGACCAATTAACATTGAAACCTAATTTATTGTTTATTTATCATTTAGGAAATGATTCATATGTAGATCAATTAAATCAAAAAATTACAATAGAAAACTCAAATGGTTTAACATTAAATGGTAATATCATTGCAAATTATAAATTAGGGGCTAATAGTAGTATTGAAACTTCCTTAGCAGCTCCATTTGTAGTGCGTCAAGTTCGTCCTGACGGATTAACTAGATCCTTTACTTTTGGTGTAACATTTAAACAAGGATTTTAAGTAAAATGCGAAGTTTAATTGTTTTAGCCTGTGGTGTGGCTACCGCCAGTTTTGGACAGAAAGTAATTTCTGAAATTCCATATAAGGAAGAAAAGCAACCCTTAGATTATATTTATTTACCTAATCAAGATAAAGTTGTTTTAATTCAAGGAAAACATGTTAATAAAGTTTATCAAAATGAAATACAAGATATTTGGGCTTTTGATAAAGATGGCTTTACACAAAAATTAATTTCAAATGAAAAATTAGCTAATTGTGTTTTTTCACCTATAGAAACTGCTTTTTTAATTGGTAAAATTTCAGATAAAAATGAATTTCCTAAAGAATATAAACTTAATCTAGACGGTTCTTCAAGTAACTTTTTTAAGATTAGTGAAAATTTCAGATACTTTAATGATATTTATGGTCTGTCAATAGTCAATCAAAAAAATAATGATAAAGTAGATCTAAAAAATGATGATTTATTTTTAAAAGTAATTGATTTATTTTCAGGACAATCCACTCAAAACAAGTTGGTTAAACCTGATTTAAATAAAATTGAAAATAAAACAACAACTACATATTCTGAAGGAGTTAATTTTGATGTTCGTATAAATGAAGACAATATTAGCTTTATTACGAAATCAATAAATAAAAATTATAAATCAGCAACTATTTATAGAAGTGTATATGATTTGAATGGAACTAAAATAGGTGATTTTTCTTATTTAGTAGATGTGCCAAAGTATTATTTATTATTTGCTGATAATGGAGGAGGGAGTATTATTGATGCTAAATCAAATAAAAAACTTTCTGAGCTAGCAATCAATAATTATGTAATAGATAAAAGTACAGGACATGTATATGTGTTTGGTATTTTTGGGAATGAGCCCAAGGAATTAGGAGAAAATATTAATATACCATTAGGCGTATATGTATTTAAATTTGATTCTAAAGGGAAATTAATTTGGGAATCAGTACAAGAAGTAATTGATGTAAGAGGATTTAATCAAAGACAAGATATTTCTAAAATAAATATTTCATTACGTGTACGAAAAGAAGAGGTATTTTGTTCAGTTAATTCAAATGACTTAAATTATTCAGATGTTCTTCTAATAGATAATAATACAGGTCAAAAGAAAATAGAACATATTTTAAAATTTACTATTGATCAAAGTATTAATTCTCAAAATGGGATTCAATCTAATTGTATTATTGATCAATTTAAACGATTTAGGATAGATAAAGAAACTCTTTATTTTTTAAATACTTCTGATTCATTACAAAAATATATGAATTCATTAGATAAGACAAAACCATTATTTTTCAAAAGTTATATTGCTAAAAAAGGCTTTTGGTTAATAGAAACGGATAATGCTTCTTATAGTAAAGTGTTATTTTTTAGTTAAGTTTGTTTTGATTAGGTGCCTTGTCAGGGCACCTTTTCTTTTTTAAGAAGAATTTTTAAAACTCGAAATACTCTATTAAAAGTCTATCAGATGTAATCTAGTTTACATTTAGAAAACTACAATGTAATTACCTTTGATATATAATATTAAAAGACATTATTATGGTTAGGATTTTTAAAAAAGGACTTTTCTTTTTACTACTTATTGCGTTAAACTGTATGAATGCTCAAAATGGGAATATTAAAAATCCATACTATTCTCATACAGCTACTAATAAATTAAAGCTTACTGATAAAGAATGGAAAGCTATTTTACCTGAAGATTTATATTTAGTATCAAGAAAAGCTAATACAGAAGCTTCTTTTACTGGAAAATACTGGAATTATACAGGAAAAGGAACGTATTATTGTGCCGCTTGTGGAAATACATTATTTAGATCTGATGCTAAGTTTGCCAGTTCATGTGGATGGCCTAGTTTTTTTGAACAAATTAATAAAAAGAGTATTGTTTTTAGAAGTGACAGATCATATGGAATGGATAGGATAGAAGCTTTATGTGGTCGTTGTGAAGGACATTTGGGACATCTGTTTGATGATGGACCAGAACCAACAGGAAAGCGTTATTGTATGAATTCAATAGCTCTAGATTTTGAACCCGATTCTAAAATTAAAAAATAATAAGCAAGATGAAAAAAATAGTTATTATTCTTATAAGTTTTTTTACTACAATAGTTTCAGCTCAGAAAGTAAAACCTAAAATTGAAACAATAACGCTAGGAGGAGGTTGTTTTTGGTGTATCGAAGCTGTTTTTGATAATTTAGATGGAGTTATTTCAGCAGAGTCAGGATATTCAGGAGGTAATATTTTAAATCCAACTTATGAACAAGTCTCTACAGGAGATACAGGTTTTGCAGAAGCAGTTCAGATAAAGTATGATTCTACAAAAACAAATTTAGATGAAATTTTTAAAGTTTTCTTTACCGTACATGATCCTACTACCGTTAATCGTCAAGGAGCAGATATGGGGTCTCAGTACCGTTCAGTTATTTTTTATGCGAATGAAAATCAAAAGAAAATGGCAAAAGATCTGATTGAAGCATTAGAAAAGTCAAAAGCTTATAGATCTAAAATAGTGACTACCTTAGAGCCCTTTAAAGGTTTTACTAAAGCAGAGAATTATCATCAAAATTATTATGAAAACAATAAGATGAAAACATATTGTCAATATGTTATTCAACCTAAATTAGAAAAATTTGAAAAAGTTTTTAAAGATCGTTTAAAGAAAAAGAAATAATATTAAGTAAGCTTTTTTTTAAATAAGCTCATGTTATTTATAAAAATTATTACTATTTCATAATGATAAAAAAAGACTATCCGAAAATTCCTAAATTTATTAAGACTTCGTTCAGTCTCCTATTATAAAACTATTTATTTGATGATTATGATTTGTAGTTTATTATCGAGCACCTAATTCTATAACTTCTAATTCTTTTATAGATTCTCCTTCAATAATAAAACGTAACATTGTTCGCATTTGATGAAAACCACTTTTTCCACAAGCTCCTGGATTCATATGTAGAAGATTTAGTTTTTTATCAAATTGGACTTTTAGTATGTGAGAATGTCCACATATAAATAATTTAGGAGGGTTTTTGTATAATTCTTCTTTAATTTCTTGATTATATTTATTGGGATATCCTCCAATATGGGTAATTAAAACATCTACTTTTTCACAAAAAAAACGATTGTGTAGAGGAAATTCCATTCTAGCATTTGTACCATCTATGTTTCCATATACGGCACGTAATGGCTTATATTTTTTGATAGTATCTGTAACAATTAAATTTCCTATATCACCAGCATGCCATACCTCATCTGACCAGTTTACGTGCTTAAGTATTGATTCATCTATATGTCCGTGAGTATCAGATAGTAATAAGATTTTTTTCATATAAAGAAAGCCTAATTGCTAATGCTAAAAAATGATTAATAAATTATAAAATATTTCTTCCTTTAAAGGAAGAAATATTTTTAAGTTCAAATATATAAAATCATTAAATTTGAAATAAATATAAACACAATAATAATAAGTCTTTTTAAAAG
Organism: Flavobacterium oreochromis; assembly: GCF_019565455.1. NCBI lineage: Bacteria > Pseudomonadati > Bacteroidota > Flavobacteriia > Flavobacteriales > Flavobacteriaceae > Flavobacterium > Flavobacterium oreochromis. Next base: position 3,518,165 of record NZ_CP067377.1, on the reverse strand, counting down.
TTTAGAATCAACTTCGTTCAATAATTTATTTTAGTTTATTATTATATGAACGCTTTAGGTGAGTGCTGAAATAACTATTCAGTTATTATATAACTCTGTAGGATAGTAAAGATGTAGTTTTTTAATTTTTTGATAGTCTTGTTTATTTGAACCATTTAAATTTTAAAATGAAAAAAGTATATTTAGATAATGCCTCAACCACTTCATTATATCCAGAAGTAATAGAGGAAATGACGCGAATATTAAGTACTCAATATGGAAATCCCTCTTCTTCACATGAGATTGGTAGACAAGCAAAAAATGAGCTTGAACTAGCTAGAAAAACGATAGCTAAAAATCTTAAATGTAATGCTCAAGAAATTATTTTTACATCTTGTGCAACAGAAGCTAATAACTTAATTCTTCGTTCAGCAATTAAAAGTTTAGGGGTAAAAAGAATTATTACCAGTAAAATTGAGCATCATGCAGTACTTCATACTGTAGAAGTTTTACAAGAAGAATTTAAGTTACCAGTTGATTTTGTTTCTATTAATTCTGATGGTACAATTGATTATAATCATTTAGAAGATTTATTACAATCAGATGTTAAAACTTTAGTTTCATTGATGCATGTTAATAATGAGATAGGAACAGTTTTAGATTTAAAAAAAGTAGCTGATTTATGTAAAAAAAGTAATACTTATTTTCATACAGATGCAGTTCAAGGTGTAGGTAAATCAGTTATTGATTTGTCTAATATTTCTATTGATTTTTTAGTAGCTAGTGCTCATAAATTTCATGGACCAAAAGGCGTTGGATTTGCATATATTAAAAAAAATATTGTTTTGCAACCCATTCTTTATGGAGGTGAACAAGAAAAGGGGCTTAGAGCAGGTACTGAAAGTATTCATAATATTGTAGGTATGGCTAAAGCTTTGGATGTATCATTAGTAAACCTACAGACTAATAGAGAATATATTAAAGGATTAAAAAAGTATTTAATTGAAGCATTACAAAATCATTTTCCGGAGAGTGTTTTGGTAGGAAATCCAGAGGTTACCCAGCATAATATTGTAAATGTTATTTTACCATTGGAAGAGACTAAATCAGGTATGGTTGTTTTTTTAATGGATATGAATGGTGTAGCTATTTCAAGAGGGAGTGCTTGTCAGTCTGGAAGCTCAAAGCCCTCGCATGTTTTAGAAGCATTTATTTCAAATGAATATTTGACTAAACCTAATATGCGAATTTCTCTTTCTAAATATAATACTTTAGAAGATATTGATTTTTTAATTGAGACTATCAAAAAAATATGAATAAAAAATTATTAATCATTTTCCTTTTGCCTTTTATGAGTCAGGCTCAAAATTTTGATATCCAAGGACATCGTGGATGCAGAGGTTTACTTCCTGAAAATACCATAGAAGCAATGAAAAAAGCAATTGATTTAGGAGTAACTACTTTAGAGATGGATGTGGTTATTAGTAAGGATAAACAAGTGTTGTTATCACACGAGCCATTTTTATCACACGAAATTTGTTTAGATAAGAATAGTGAAATTATTAGTGAAATAAAAGAGCAATCATTTAACTTATTTCAAATGAATTACGATGAAATTAAAAGATGTGATTGTGGAAGTAAGATACATCCTAGGTTTTTAGAACAACAAAAAATAAAGGTATATAAGCCTTTATTAAATGATGTAATTGATTTTACTGAAAATTATATACATGAAAAATACCCAGGTAGAAAGATTTTTTATAATATAGAAACGAAATCAGACCCAAAAGGAGATGAGGTTTATCATCCTTTACCAAAAGAATTTGTAGATTTATTAGTTAAAGTTTTAAAAACTAAAGGAATTTCTAATAGAATTTATATTCAATCTTTTGATGTTAGAACTTTGCAATACTTACATAAAAAATATCCTGAGTTTAAAACAGTTCTTTTAGTTGAGAATACACTTTCAATTAAGGAAAACTTAAAAAAATTAGGATTTAGACCTACTGTTTATAGTCCTGAATTTATTTTATTGGATAAAGAAAAAATCGATTATTTACATGCAAATAATATAAAAGTAATTCCTTGGACAGTAAACAAAAAGGAAGAAATGAAAACCCTAATTTCCTATGGAGTAGATGGACTAATTTCAGATTATCCAAATCTTTATTTTGAGTTGAAGAAATAAAAAAACTTCCAATCTAAGGTCCAAAATAAAAAATAGTTCTTTTATTTTGGACCTCTAAGGAAGCAAAAAGATATTATTTTTTATAGAAAGGTAGTTTAACTACTTTTGCGGCAATATCTTTATTTCTAATTCTAATAAAAATTTCAGAATCAGGGGTAGATAAAGCTGTTGGTACATATCCCATACCAATTCCTTTGTTTAATGAAGGCGATTGTGTACCTGATGTTACAACACCTATAACATTACCATTTGCATCTACAATTTCGTAGTCATGACGAGGAATTCCTCTTTCTATTAATTCAAAACCAACTAATTTGCGAGTTACTCCTTCTTCTTTTTGTTTTTTAAGGTTTGAAGAATTAGTAAATTCTTTATCAAATTTTGTAATCCATCCTAAACCAGCTTCAAGAGGAGATGTAGTATCATTAATATCATTTCCGTATAGACAGAAGCCCATTTCTAAACGTAAAGTATCACGAGCAGCTAATCCAATAGGTTTAATACCAAAAGGTGCACCTGCTTTAAAAACTTTATTCCAAATGGTTTCAGCATCTTCATTTTTAAAGTAAATTTCAAATCCTCCAGAACCTGTATAGCCTGTAGCTGATATAATTACATCACTTACTCCTGCAAATTCCCCAATTTGAAAAGTATAATACCCCATATTAAGTAAATCAATAGGTGTTAAGCTTTGCATAGCTTCTGCTGCTAGAGGACCTTGAATAGCTAATAAAGAATAAGCGTCAGAATGATTTTCCATTGTTACATCTAAATTATTATGAGATGAAATCCAATTCCAATCTTTTTCAATGTTAGAAGCATTAACTACCAGCATATAATGATTGTCAGCAATTTTGTAAATAATTAGGTCATCTACAATACCACCATCATTGTTAGGTAAACATGAATACTGAGCTTTACCATTTACTAGTTTTGAAGCATCGTTTGAAGTTACTTTTTGGATTAATGCTAAGGCATTTTCACCTTTGAGCATAAACTCACCCATATGAGAAACGTCAAAAACACCTACACCGTTACGAACCGTTTCATGTTCGATATTTACACCTTCGTATTGTACAGGCATATTGAATCCTGCAAATGGAACCATCTTAGCTCCTAAATTCTCGTGAATATGAGTTAATGCTGTGTTTTTCATTTTAAATTAGTTTGTGAAAAATAGATTGCAAAATTAAGATTTTTAAATAGAAGTTGAGTGTTATAATTATTTCAAATCCAGTAAAAATTGTTTTATTTCTTCATATTTGCTGATTTTAAATGCTCTTTTTTCTTTATTCAGTAAATCTTCTATCTCTTCAGGAATTGTTAGCTCTATATTTAAAGTTTTTTCTACAGTATTTAAAAATTTGATAGGATGGGCTGTTTCAGCAAATACTCCTATATAATTATCGTTTTGTTTTAGGTGTTTTAATAATCCCAAATAACCTATAGCACCGTGAGGTTCAGTTATATAATTATAATTTTTATATATAAATTTCATCATCGCTTTTGTTTCATTATCTGTAAAAGAATAAGAATAAAAATCATTTTTTAAATGTTCAAAATTATGATTATACAATTCCTCAATCCTGACGAAATTACTAGGATTACTTATATCCATAGCATTTGATAGAGTAGGAGTAGTAGGAGTAGGCTCATATCTTTTGTTAATAAATATCTAGGAATAGTATCGTTTGCATTTGTTGAAGCAATAAAATGTTTAATAGGTAATCCCATTTTTTTTGCTACAATACCAGCACATATATTCCCAAAGTTTCCACTTGGACAGGAAATAATTAATTCTTTATTATGATGTTTTAATTGTTTATATGCTAATGCGTAATAAATCATTTGGGGTAACCATCTAGCTATATTAATTGAATTAGCAGAAGTTAGGTTTATTTTATTAAGATCATCATCTAAAAAAGCTTTTTTAACAATATCTTGGCAGTCATCAAAACTTCCATCTATTTCTATTGCTGTTATGTTTTCTCCTAAAGTTGTGAGTTGACGTTCTTGAATATCAGTTACTTTTTTACTTGGATATAAAATTACAACTTTAACACCTTTTGTTTTATAAAAACCATTAGCAACAGCACCTCCAGTATCTCCTGAAGTAGCAACTAATACTGTACTTTCTTTATCTGTATCTTGATTGAAATAAGATAAACATTCGGCCATAAATCGAGCACCTACATCTTTAAAGGCTAATGTTGGACCATGAAATAATTCTAAAGAATAAAGATTCCTAGTTATATGAATAACAGGAAAATCAAAAGATAAAGTTTTAGAAATTATTTCTCTTAGTTTTTCATCAGGTATATCATTGCCTATAAAAGGCTTGATTAATTGAAAACCTATTTCTTCATTCGTTAATGAAGAAATTTTCTCCCAAAAATCTTGATCGATTTTAGGAAGTAAACTAGGGAAATATAAACTTTTATCTGGAGCAATACCTTCTAATACGGCTTCTTTAAATGATTTTTTATAAACTTTACTTAAACTATAAAATTGCATTTTCTTTTGTCGTTTTTAGTTTAACACCTTCGTTATTTATTTTAGAAAAATATACAGTAAAAGAAATTCCTGTTTTTTGGTAATAATTTTTCATTTCTTCTGCTATTTTTTGTGCATTTATTTCACCTTTAGCTAAGGCAAAAATAGAAGGACCTGAACCAGAAATACCAGCTCCTAGAGCTCCTGTTTGTCTTGCAATACTTACAGTTTCTTCAAAATAAGGAATAAGTTCTTTTCTATAAGGTTCTATAATAACATCTGTTAATGAGTTTCCTATGAGTTGATAATTATTAGTATATAGTCCAGCTATTAATCCTCCTAAATTTCCCCATTGAATAATAGCGTTTTTTAGAGGAACAGTAGGTTTTAAAACAGCCCTTGCTTCTGATGTTTTTACTTCTACATGTGGATGGAGTATTACTGTATATAATTCTTTTGGGCTTGGAATTTCTATAATATCTAATGGATTATAACTCCTAATCAGTGTGAAATTTCCTAAAATAGCAGCTGCGACATTATCAGCATGTTGACTTCCACTTGCAATAGCTTCGCCTATCATAGCATGATAAACTAATTCTTTTTTAGACAATGGATTTCCTAAAAAATAATTAATACCAAAAACAGCAGCAGCAGCACTAGCAGCACTACTTCCTATACCACTGCCAATTTCAACTTTTTTATGAATTTCAATTTCAAACCCAAAATCTACTTGTTCTTTATATAAATTGTAAACAGATTGAGCTGCTATACCTGCTACATTTTTTTCAGTTTCAAGAGGTAAAATAGCACCAGTAATATGCGTAATTTTTATTCCTTTAGTGGTAACTTTATGAATTATCATTTCCTCACATATTATATTAGTGCAAGCACCTAAAACATCAAAACCACAAGATAAGTTAGCTATCGTAGCAGGTGATAGTATATGTATTTTTTCCATATTTTTATTTTTAAAATGTATTACCTACTCTCATAATGTCTGCAAATATTCCAGATGCTGTAACATCAGCTCCAGCTCCAGCTCCTTTTATAATTAATGGTTGATTGTTATACCTGTGAGTGTAAAATAGAACAATATTATCTTTGCCTTCTAAATGATAAAAGGGATGGTTGTTAGAGATGAATTCTAAACCTACATTTGCTTTTCCATTTTTAAAAGTAGCCACGTATTTTAGTCTAGAATTAGAGGTTTTAGCTCTATTAAATAATTCTTTAAAATAGACTTCGTTTTCTTCTAATTTAACTAAAAAATCATTTACAGATGATGTCTTAATACAATCTTCTGGTAGAAATGATTGATTCTTAATTTCATTTAATTCAAAAGAATAACCACTTTCCCTAATTAAAATAACAATCTTACGCATTACATCTATACCGCTTAAATCAATTTTTGGATCAGGTTCTGTATAACCTTCTTGCATGGCTAATTTAACAACTGATGCAAATGATTTTTTTCCATCATAATTATTGAAAATAAAATTTAAACTACCAGATAATACAGCCTGAATAGTAGTTACTACATCACCAGATATTACGATGTTTTTAAGTGTGTCAATAATTGGTAATCCAGCTCCAACATTTGTTTCATATAAAAAGGGACATTGTATTTTTTAGAAATATTTTTTAATATTTGGTAGCTAGAGAAATTAGATGAACAAGCTATTTTATTACAAGTAACAACCGCTATATTTTTGCTTAATAATTTTTCATATTGATTAGCCACTAAAGTAGAGGCAGTGTTATCAATAAAAATACTATTTATTAGATTCAAATTTTTGATTTTATCAAGGAATTCATTTAGGTTTGATTGATCTCCTTTTTTTAATTCTGTATTCCAATTTTTAAAATCTATTCCATCTAAATTAAAATACATAAATTGAGTATTAGAAATACCTATTAATCGTAGATTCATCCTAAGATTTTCCTTCAAATAATTTATTTGATTACTAATTTGTTCTATTAACTTTGAACCTACATTTCCAGTCCCTATAACGAATAGGTTTAATTCTTTTTTTTGTTCTTCAAAAAAACGTTCATGTAAACAATTAAGTGCTTTAACTATATCATTATTATTAATAACTAAGGAAATGTTGCGTTCAGAGGAACCTTGTGCTATAGCTCTAATATTAACATTGTTATTACCTAGTGTGCTAAAAATTTTCCCACTAATACCTTGGTGATTTTTCATGCCTTCTCCTACAATTGCAATTATAGATAAATCATTTTCCACACTAGTAGGTTTAACTTTTGATTGGATTATTTCATTACTAAATTCAGTATCTATTAATTTTTTAACGAGGAGAGCTTCATTTTCCATTACTCCAATACAAATAGAATGTTCAGATGAAGCTTGGGTAATGAAAATAATGTTGATATTTTCTTTAGCAATAGCTTTAAATAAGCGATTTGCATTGCCAGAAATACCTATAAGACCTGAACCTTCAAGAGTGATTAATGAAATGTTTTCTATATGACTGATTCCTTTAATAACTTGTTTAGAATGTATATTTTTATCATGTATTAAAGTTCCAATAGCTTCTGGTTCAAAAGTGTTTTTAATTAATAAAGGAATTTGTTTTATTTGAACAGGTTGAATAGTAGGGGCATAAATTACTTTTGCTCCAAAATGAGATAACTCCATTGCTTCTTTATACGAAATATTAGTAATAGGAAAGGCATTCGTTACAATTTTAGGATGGCAACTATATAGACCACTTACATCTGTCCAAATTTCTAGTTGTGCTACATTTAATGCTGCTGCTATAATAGAGGCAGTATAGTCAGAACCACCACGACCTAATGTAGTTGTATTTTTATCTTTATCTTGACTTATAAATCCTGGTAAAATGGTTATTTTAGATTCATTTTTTTCAAAATAATATTGGATCAAAAAATTTGAAAGTTCAAAATCGACATTAGCTTTTCCAAAATTAGAATCCGTTTTAATTAATTCACGACTGTCCTTAAGTTTACAAGAATTATTATATTTATGTAGTTTATGATATATGATATTTGATGATAATAATTCCCCTATTGAAAGAATTTTATCTTTATTTTTTGGTGATAATTCCCCTAATAGATAAATACCATTAAGTAAATTTTTAACTTCTAATATTTTTTCATTTAAAAAAATATTAGATCCTCATCGTTTATTTTTAGTTCAACTATAACTTTTTCATGTTTTTGTCTTATTATATTTATATTTTCTATATAACTCAATTCTTTTTTAGGGCTTTTTTTATAGAGTCCTCCAATAGATCGGTTATTTCGCTAAAAGCAGATACGACAACTATTTGTTTTTTATTTGATCTATTAATTATATTTATAGATTGTAAGATACTTTGAGCACTACCAACAGAAGTACCACCAAATTTTAATACTTTCATTTTTTAATATTAAATGATGAATAAATGGAAATAGAAAAATAGTGCTTAAATTAAAAGCACCACAAAGTGGATTATATGTAGTAATTATACCCCAAGTGGGGTAATGGTAGTAGTTGTGATTGTAACAATAGCAAAACTTATCTCAACAGTAGAGATAAAAGTTAATCGATATATTTTGCTATTCGTATTCATACCAGGTTCAGCTAAATTATAAATTTTATTTTAAATAGCAAACTTCTTTTTGAATTCTAATCTTTTTTATTGAATTTTGGGCAACAAATTTTTAGAATAAAAAATGGAGACTACTCACTATATTTCTTCTGATGTATTTTCATTAGAAACATTACAGGAAATTATTTCACAAAATCAAAAATTAGCATTATCTGAAGAAGCACGATTAAATATTGTAAAATGTCGTGAATATTTAGATAGAAAAATGGAAGAACATAAAGAACCTATTTATGGGATTAATACAGGTTTTGGTTCATTATGTAATGTGAAAATTTCGAATGAAAATTTATCAAAACTTCAAGAAAATTTAATGAAATCACATGCTTGTGGAACAGGAGATGAAGTACCACAAGAAATTGTGAAAATTATGTTGTTACTAAAAGTAAAATCTTTAAGTTATGGGCATTCAGGAGTACAATTAGCCACAGTAGAGCGTTTGATAGATTTTTATAATAACGATGTTTTTCCTGTAGTTTATACACAAGGTTCCTTAGGTGCTTCAGGAGATTTAGCACCATTAGCTCATTTGTGTTTACCATTAATTGGTGAAGGAGAAGTATACGTAGATGGGTTTCGTCAGCCCGCTATCAAAGTATTAGAAAAAATGAATTGGGAACCAGTAACTTTGCAATCTAAAGAAGGATTAGCATTGTTAAATGGAACGCAATTTATGAGTGCTTATGGAAGTTATATCCTATTAAAAGCAGTAAAATATAGTTATTTAGCAGATCTAATTGGAGCTATTTCGTTAGAAGGATTTGACGGAAGAATTGAACCTTTTAATGATTTAATTCATATGGTCCGCCCACATAAAGGACAAATTGTAACCGCACAACGTTTTCAAGAATTGTTAGAAGGAAGTCAAATTATAGCACAGCCTAAAAAACATGTACAAGATCCTTATTCTTTTCGTTGTATTCCACAAGTACATGGTGCGTCAAAAGATACAATTGATTATGTAAAAAAAGTTTTTAAAACAGAAATTAATTCAGTTACAGATAATCCTAATATTTTTGCAGAAGAAGATTTAATCATTTCAGGAGGTAATTTTCATGGTCAACCTTTAGCATTAGCATTAGATTTCTTAGGTATGGCATTAGCAGAATTAGGTAATATCTCAGAAAGAAGAACCTATCAATTAATTTCAGGTTTACGTGATTTACCAGCTTTTTTAGTGAGTGATCCTGGATTAAATTCAGGATTTATGATTCCACAATATACTGCAGCTAGTATTGTTAGCCAAAATAAACAATTAACAACTCCAGCTAGTACGGATAGTATTGTGTCAAGTAATGGACAGGAAGATCATGTTTCTATGGGAGCTAATGCAGCAACTAAGTGTTTAAAAATTATGGAAAACTTAGAGCGTATTTTAGCTATTGAGTTGATGAACGCTTCACAAGCAATAGAGTTTAGAAGACCTCTGAATTCAAGTGAATTTTTAGAAAGTTTCCTTAAGTTATATCGAGAAGAAGTTCCTTTAGTAAAAGAAGATAGAATTTTACATTACGATATTGAGAAATCAATTATTTTCTTATCTAGCTTTTATATAGAAGATTTAGAATAAATATATAATATATAAAGAAAAGTCCAAAAAGAAGAATCAATATTTAATTTGTTGTTAACTAGGGAATTTTTATAATAATATGATCCTTCTTTCTTTTTGGACTTTTTTATTTAATTAAAATTTAGTATTTTAATTGAACTTTTAATTCAAATTCATCATCAATAGCTTTGTCTGCTAAAGCACCAAAGTTTTTAGAAGCATACTTAACATCATATTTCGTTCTATCTACCATTAGTGTTGCATTAGCAATACCTTTATTTGTTACTAAATCAAATTTAATAGGATTTGTAATTCCTTTTATAGTTAAATCAGCTTCTATACTGTAAGTATTAGTAGATTTTTTTCCAATTTTTTTGAATACTAAAGTTGAGTTAGGGAATTTTTCTATAGCAAAGAAATCATCATTTTTAAGATGTCCATCTAATTTATCTTTCCATTCACCTTGTAAATCTAGAGTATTAATAGTAGTCATGTCTACCGTAAAATTACCACCTTTTAATTCTTTACCATTGAAGATTAGTTGACCTTCTTTTAGTTTTATGTCTCCATTATGTTGCCCCCCAAATTTTTTAGCTAACCATAAAACTTTACTTTTTGAAGCATCTACTTTTTTTGAAGTTTGAGCATTAGTAGTTAAGCTACCTAAAGTTACCAGTATAGCTAGAGCAAAAGATTTTAAATTTTTCATTTTTAATTGAGTGTTAAATATTAATAAATAATTCTTCGTTTGATTTTCTTACTTTTTTATAATGCTGAGTAGTATCTTCTTCGTGTCTATAACCTATAGTGGCTACTAAACTTGCATTTAAATTTTGAGATTTTAGATTTAGTATTTCATTGTATTTTTCAGTTTCAAAACCTTCCATAGGTGTAACATCTATTTTTAGTTCTGCTGCTGCATTAAGTAAGTTTCCAAGAGCTAAATAAGTTTGTTTTGAAGTCCAAATATTTTGATCTGTAACACTTAATCCTAAAATTTTACTTTTCATAAAGTCACTATAACCAGCTAAATCTTCTGTTGAAATCTCTCTAATTAAACTAACTCTTTTTATGTAATTATCAATAACTGCTTCGTCTAAATTAATATAGTTAGCAAAAACTAATAAGTGAGAAGCTTCTGTTACTTGTGGTTGATTCCAAGAAACAGGTTTTAATTGTTCACGAATTTCAGGATTATCAATAATAAACACTTTATAAGGTTGAAGACCATAAGAAGAAGTACTTAATCGAATAGCTTCTTTTAGTGTATTAAAATCCGAATCATTAATTCTTTTAGAAGAATCGAATTTTTTAGTGGCATAGCGCCAATTTTGTTGTTCAATAAATTTACTCATTATTTAACTTCTATATTTTTCTAATAATTCATTAAAAATTTCTAATTCAGCAGACGTTAATTTGTCTGCAAACTCATTTTCATGTGCTAATACTAAAGGGTCTAAAGACTCTAATACCTGTAGTCCTTTTTCTGTAATTGTGATTTCCATTTTTCTTTTGTTTTCAGAACAAACTTTCCGTATAACTAGTTCTTTAATTAATAATTTGTCAACTAATCGGGTAGTATTACTCGTTTTGGCTAACATACGCTCTTGTATACACGCCATATTAGCAGGTTTTCCTTTTTGACCTCTTAAAATTCTTAATACATTATATTGTTCACTTGATAAATCGTAAGGTTTTAATATTTCTAAAAATTTATCTCCTACAACATTTCTTGTAAACGTAAGATTTAGAAGTACCCTTTTTGCTAGCGATAAGGTTACTGTACTCTTAATTTCTTCCTCTATTTTCATTTCTATAGAAATTTGATACGGCAAATGTAAAAAAAATAACATTTGTATATACAAATGTGTGATAAAAAAATGTTAATTTTATTTTATATAATAATAAGAGGATAGATTATTCTAGTTTTTAAAATATAGAATTTTGACTTCTAGCGTTTTTAATTATTATTTAAAATCTTTTTATTTTTTGTAACTTTTTTTTGAGCTAAACGTATAATCAAAGTATTTAAATTTAATCAATGTAAGAATGGCACTAAGGTGTTACTAAATTAAAATAGAGATTCTAAATATTTACTGCAGTAAGAATCTCTTTTCGTATTAAACGACAAATAAACTCCTATTTTATTTGATTGAATTTTATTGAAAATTTTTATTCAAACTAATTAATTGTTTTATCATGACATCAATTATTTCATTATGGTGGTTTTTACCATTAGTATTAACCATTGTATTTTACAAATTCGTTTTAAGAGTTTTCTTCGGTATGGTTATCGTTCCTGAAGATAGAATAGGTTTGGTAACTAAGAAATTCGTTTTATTTGGAACGGATAAATCTTTACCAGATGGTCGTATTATTGCTACTAAAGGAGAAGCTGGTTTTCAAGCACAAACTTTAGCTCCAGGTTTATATTGGGCAATGTGGATTTGGCAATATTCAGTTGATATGAGTCCATTTACTATCATTCCAGAGGGAAAAATAGGTTTAGTACTAAGTAAAGATGGTAAAGAAATTCCAACAGGTAGAATCTTAGCTCGTAAGGTAGAATGCGATAATTATCAAGATGCGACTTCTTTTTTAAATAATGGGGGACAAAAAGGTCGTCAAACGGCTTTTATAACCACTGGTTCATATCGTATTAATACTTTTTTATTTGAAATTGTAATTGCTGATCAAGTTAAAATTTTTGAAAACATGATTGGTATCGTTACAGCATTAGATGGTGAACCTATTCCACAAGGACAAATTGCTGGAAAATTTACGGAAGGGCATAATAATTTTCAAGATTTTGATACATTTTTAGTAAATGGAGGAAATAGAGGTCTTCAACCTCAAGTAATGTTGGCAGGTTCATATTATATTAATACTTGGGCACTTCAAATAGAACAAAATCCTATGACAGACGTTCCTATTGGTCAAGTAGGAGTTGTTATTTCTTATATTGGCGAAGATGGCGAAGATGTTACTGGAGAACAATTTAAGCATGGGAATATTGTTTCTAAAGGACAACGAGGTGTTTGGATGGAACCCCTTGGACCTGGTAAATACGCATTAAATAAATATACAACCAAATTAGAATTAGTACCTACAACGAACTTAGTTCTGAATTGGGCAGATGCACGTAGTGAAGCACATAATTTAGATCATAATTTATCAACTATAACTGTTCGGTCAAAAGATGGTTTCCCTTTTAATTTAGATGTATCTCAAATTATTCATGTACCAGCTAATGAAGCTCCAAAGGTTATTGCTCGTTTTGGAAGTATGACAAATTTAGTTTCTCAAGTATTAGAACCAACTATAGGTAATTATTTTCGTAATTCTGCACAAGATAGTGATGTGATTTCTTTCTTAAGTACACGTAAAGAACGTCAAGAGTCTGCTAAAACACATATAAAAACAGTATTAGATGAATATAATGTAAATGCAGTTGATACACTTATTGGAGATATAGTTCCTCCGGAATCATTAATGAAAACATTAACGGATAGAAAAATTGCAGAAGAGGAACAAAAAACGTATCAAACTCAAAAAATGGCTCAAGAACAACGTCAAGGGGTAGAAAAAGAAACGGCTATTGCAGACATGCAAAAAGAAATTGTTCGAGCAGCTCAGAGTGTAGAAATAGCACAACGTACAGCAGATGCTACTGTTAAAAAAGCAGAAGGAGACGCTGCAAGTTTAAAGTTAAATGTAAATGCAGAGGCAGAAGCTACTAAAATGCGTGCTATAGCAGAAGCAGAAGCTACTAAAGCTAAGGCAGCAGCACAAGCAGAAGCTACTAAGCTAAATGCGAGTGCTGAAGCAGAAAAAATATCTAAAACAGGTTTAGCTGAGGCAGAAAAAATTATGGCTATAGGTAAATCTACAGCAGAATCATATCAGTTACAAGTGTCTGCAATGGGTGGAGATAACTTTACAAAATATAAAATAACAGAAGAAATTGGTAAAGGAAATATTAAAGTAATTCCAGAAGTCTTAATTTCAGGATCTAATGGAACTGATGGCGGTATTAGTGGTTTATTAGGTATGAAATTAATGCAATTAATGGATACTGATAAAAATAAATCATTATAAAAAATAAATCATTAATCAGGTATTCAAAATATAAGTTTTCAAACTTTTGAATACCTGTTTTTCCTATTATTAAAAATGAAAATTAGTGTAAATAAATTTTTAGAAAGAATAAAAATAATTGACTCATTTACTATTAAACTAGCTGTTCATAAAGAGGTTTTTATTAAACGATTAGATTTGTTAGTTGATCATAATCAAATTAGTTTTTTTTCTGATTCACTTTGTATTTATACATCAATAGATAAGTAATTTAAAGGAGAAGTAAATAATTCTGGATTTAGAATAAAAAGTATAAAGCGTCTTTTTGATAAAAATATTAATACTGCTGTGGCAATAGGTAATTTTATTGAAAATAATGAAGAACTTATTGTAAAAATAAAGATTAATGGATTTGATAATTTTTTTGTTATATTCTATATTTTTTGTTTTTATTGTATGGGAGTGTTTTAATCGGTATTTTTAATTCAGAGTGTAAAATAGATTTTCTTCTCGTTTTATTTTTTCTAATTCACGCATCATTTATGTTTTCCCTACCTTATTTCTTGGTACGAAAGAGTATTAAAAAAATAAAATATGAACTAGAAAGAACATTAATTTATATTACAAAATAGTAAAAAATAATTTATGCTTTAGATAGACTTTAAGTTTAATTTATTAATTAAAATTTAAAGTCTTTTTTATTTAATGTTTTTCATTAACTTCTGTTTAACACAATGTTAACCCTTGATAACGTTAAGTTCAAGCAATTTTGAAGAAAAAAATATGCATCATTCATTTATTTTATTATTTCTGTTCTTAGGAATGAAATTAGTAGGTCAAGAGATTAAAAAGATTCAACAAAAACTATTCAAGAGATTCAAATTAGTAAAAAAAGAAAATTAATTGAAAAAAAAATAGATAGAGTAGAATTTGTAATAAGTCCAGCAAATGAAAGTAATACAGTATGGGATATTTTAAAAAAATCCCAAGGAGTTATAGCTAAAGGTGACAATTTAACCGTAAAAGGAAAAAGCGTTAAAATAACTATTAATGATAAAGTTGTAAGTCTTTCAGGAGAAGAACTTCAATCATTTTTAGAAAATATGAAAGGTGAAGAATTAAAAAAAATTGAAATCATTGAAAACCCACCTGCACGATATGATGCTCAAAATGGAGCGATAATTAATTTAAAAACCAGAAAATTATTTAATAACGGATACAAAGGAAGTATTGGTGGTACCTATACACAAGCAATTTATCATCGTAAATCTTTAAATGCAAATTTTTATTTAAAACATAATAAATGGAATTTTTCGTCTAGTTATTCAGTTGCAAATGGAAGTAATTATAGAACAAGTAATGATTACGCTATTTATGAAGAACAGAAAGTAACTTGGAAAACTAATTTAAAAAGAAGAGTTTTGTTTGATGCTAAACAAAATTTACGTTTTGTAAGTGAATATGAAATAGATTCTTTAAATACAATAAGTGCAGAGTATACAGGTTTTATTAATAATAAAAATGCAGGAATATTTATTGTACCAACTGAAATTTATGATAATCAATCAGGTTTAATTAAAGGGAATATTGTAACAGTCAACAAAACTGATTTACCAGTGATGAATCAAACAATAAATCTTTCTTTTGATAAAAAATTAAAAAACAAAGCGATTTTAAATACTTTGGTTTCTGGAACTCTTTATAAAATGAATGAATCTCAAGACGTTTCTACAGATTTTAATTTAGATAAGACTCAAACAGTAAAGAGTTATTTTGAAACAGTAAATAAAAAAGAAATAAAATTATTTTCTTTTCAAATGGATTATACACTGAATACTTTTGAAGCAGGAATTAAATATAATAAGAATAAAGCAAATACTAACCTGATATTTTTAGAAAAAGTTAACGATGATTTAGTTCTTCAGTCCACAAATAGTTCTGATTTTAAGTACAATGAAAAAAATTATGCAGGGTATATTACTTATGCTAAAAAATGGACAAAATGGGAAATAAAAGCGGGATTAAGAGCAGAAACTACTAATGTGAGTAGTAACGTTAATAATCAACAAATTCTAGATACTACTTATACCCGTATTTTTCCAACTTTATACATACAATATAAAAAAAATGATTCTAATACGATTTCCTTTTCTTACAGTAATAGAATTGATAGACCTAATTATTCTTGGTTTAATCCTGCAAAGTTATATTATAATAAATTTTCTTATTTCGTTGGAGATGCTAAATTACAGCCCTCATTTACCGATAATTTTACTTTAGGTTATAGTTATAAGGAAAAATATAATTTTGAATTTTTTTATTTTTATATAAAACAACCTTTTACAGAAATTAATTATCAATATCCAGATAACACCATAGTTTATCGTTTTACTAATATTAATAATACAAATCAAGCAGGAATTTCATTTTCTTTTGATCAAAACATATCGAATATATTAAATTCTAGTGTCTATTTGCAAGGAGAATATAAACAAGATGCGTTTTACGGAATAGATAAAAGTTTATATAAACAAGATGTGTTTACCTATTACATTAATTTAAGTAATCAAATAGTTATTTCAGAAAAAAATAATTTTAATGCAGAATTTAATTTTTGGTATACCTCAGCTAGTGTACAAGGAACACTTCGTTTAGGTTCTCAAGCAAGTTTTAATTGTAGTTTAAATAAGAAATTTTTAGATAAAAAATTAGATCTTTCTTTACATTTTAATGATTGGTTTGCTTCTGAAAAACAAATCATAAAAGTTAAATATGCTAATCAAAATAATGGTTTTACTGATTATATAGATAGTAGATTAATTCGAATAGGGATAAAGTATAATTTTGGAAATCAAAAATTAAAAAATAAAGACTCTAAAAAAGAATCAGATGAACAAAAAAGATTGTAGGTTAATACAATGTTAATCATAAAAACAAAAAAAGATTCTTATTATATTATTATTAGTTTTGAACATATTATTTTATTATGTCATCAAGAAATATTTCGATTCGACAAATTATTTCATTTTTTTTAATTGTAGCTTCAGGATTATTTCTGATGCAGATTTACCTATTAAAGCAATCATATGAACTTAAAAAAAGGAAATAATAGAATCAGTAACGCATATACTTTCTGATTTATATAATGATAGTAATGATTTATTAAAAGATAAAAAAGATTTAGTAATTACTAAAGAAGCTTCTTTAATTCAAGACTTTTATAAAAAAAAAATTAATATTACAGAATTTGAAAGAAAATTGCTTAAGAATAAAAAAAATATTTCTGATGTATTAAAGAAAAAAATGGATAGTATAGAAACTATTTATAGTTATAAAATTGCTTTAGTAAAGAAAATTTATCAGATTTATATAATTAAAAACAATAAAAAAAAAGCATTACTACGAAAAGAACTCATTGTTTATGCTAATGATTCATTAACAAAAGAGGTTTATTTATTATCAAAAGGAAATTGGCATTCAGAAACAGAATCTGTAGGAGAAAAAATAGGTAATTTTGAGAATGAAATTAATACTGATATTTCATTTTCATTACTGAATTTAAATTTTTACTTTTTAAAAAAATGATAAGTCCAGCTATTATTTCATTGTTTATGATTCTTTTTTCTATTTATCTTTTCTATTTGTCAATTAAAAGTTTAAAATTACAAGAACAAATAGCAAATAACCATAAATCTGTTATAACTAATGTAGGGCATGAATTAAAAACACCTCTTGCTACTATTTCTATGTCTCTAAAAACACTAAAATTACTAAATAATACCACTAGGAGCGATGAAATAATAGATTTGCTTTTACGTCAGCAACAAAGGCTATTTATGATCGTAAATCAAATTAATTTTGAATTAGATGATATTATTCAAAAAGAAATTCAATTTATGGATTTATCTCAATGGAGTAAAGACTATTTAGAAGATTTTAAAAGAATAAATCCTTTTATAAAGTTAAAAGTTTATATAAAATCAAATCTCTTTTTAAGAATAAATGAGTTAGATTGGCAGATTATTCATACTAATTTGTTAGATAATAGTATTCAATACGGAGCTAGTACTATAGAATATTTTTTGGAAGAATTTAAAGATGAAATACAAATAACCATTGTAGATAATGGTATTGGGGTAACAGATTTAGATAGTCATTATATTTTTGATCAGTACTACAGAGCTCAAAAAGGAAATATATATAATACGAAAGGGTTAGGTTTAGGATTGTTTTACGTAAAAAATATTTTAGATAAATATAGAGCTACTATCATTTTATCAAATAAAAAGAATCCAACGATTTTTATTATTAAATTTCCTAAAAAATGAAAACAATTTTATTAGCAGAAGATGATCTAGATTTTGGTACCATCTTAAAACAATATTTAGAGTTGTCAGGTTTTATAGTATATTGGTATAGAAATGGAAAAGAAGCGTTAATAAGTTATTCAGAAACTCAATATGATATTTGTATTTTAGACATTATGATGCCAATAATGGATGGCTTTACTTTGGCTGAAAATATTCTAAAGAAAAATTCTAGTCAAGCCTTTCTTTTTTTAACAGCTAAAAATTTAAAAGAAGATCGTATACTTGGTTTAAAAATAGGAGCTGATGATTATATAACAAAACCATGTGAAGCAGATGAGTTAGTATTAAGAATTCATAATATTTTAAAAAGAATTCATAAATCAGATTCTAAAATAGAAGATCTATTTTTTATTGGAAATTATCAATTAGATATTACTAATTTTAAATTAATTAGTCCTAAAAAACTTATTAACCTAACAGAAAAAGAAACATCTATTATTCAGTATTTAGCACAGCATCCTAATCAATTAATAAAAAGAGAAGATATATTACAAGCTATATGGTTAAATAAAGATTATTTCTCAGGGCGTAGTATGGATGTATTTTTATCAAAAATTAGGAAGTATTTTGCAGAAGATCATCGGATTCAATTAATCTCCTATCGAAATTTAGGTATTGAATTTAAAATACCTTAAAAAATCATTAAAATTAGTTTTAAATGTAATAGTCAATCGGATCATTTTTCATCTAATTGTATGTGTCATTTCACAACATAGAAAATATTTTTTGAATGTTTAAAATGGAAATGCTATAATTTAGTTTATACTTTTACAGGTTTAAGGAGATTATAGGAGGAGTGCTATTTTAGGAACTTTTATTTTGTTGAATTATCGGTTAAAATGGATATATCATTAACTAATATTCAAAATTTTTCTTGAATATATAGACTTTTATGCTTTTGTTATTTAGAGCAGTTTAAGTGTAGAAATAAAAGAAGTAGATAAAATAATTTTTATTAGTGTATTTCCGAGTTTATAAATTTCATTGTCACATTTTTGTTAATAAACACTTTTTACCAAATTTATGTATATAATCAGCTAGCCTTATTTGAAATAAGTACAAAGTAAGTTTTGTCAAATTTTTTTATAAATTGATAAGTAAAAATGAATGCTTTGTAAAGACAAAATTATATTAGTCCTTTTATTTGCTAAATAATGTTTTTTATAAATAAGACTTATTGGATTTGCTAAGTATAATTAAGTTTAACAGATCTACAATATATTTTGTTTTTATATTCAATGATTTAAAATAAAAACAAAAAAATGGCTTTTTACATCTCAGATTTATTCTTAGATTGAAAAATTAGTTAGAGTTTTCAGATTCCTTGTTTTTTTTATTGACATTCCATCTCCTTAATTTATCAAGTTCTTCTTGTTCCTTAATTTCCTCTACAGATAATACTTTTAAAAAAGAAGGATGTTGTTCTATTGCAAATTCAATTTTTTCTACGATGGATTCGATAGATTCGTTATCATAATCTATTTGTAGAGGTTCTTTAACAGTAAAGCTTTGTAAAATACCTTTTTTCTTAGTAATGAGTCCTTTTTTATCAAAGGATCTTCTAAAACCATCTATAACAATAGGAACAACAATAGGTTTATATTCTTTAATAATATGAGCTGTACCTTTTCTTACGGGTTTAAAAGATTTAGTAGTACCTTGTGGAAATGTAATAACCCAACCATCATTTAAGGCTATTTCAATACTTTTAAAATCAGATAAATTTACCTGTTTTTGTTCGTGTTTTTCTAAGTCTTTACCACCAGCTCTCCAAGTTCTTTCAACAGATATAGCTCCTACATAAGACATGATTTTAGTAAGTAAATTAGCGTTAAGTGTTTCTTTTGCTCCTATGTAATAAAGATTTAATTTAGGTCTCCATAAGTACCAAATATTTTTGATATTATTTTCACGTCCTTTTAAACTAGCATTAAAAACATGAAACATGGCCACCACATCAGCAAAATAAGTCTGATGATTTGATATAAATAATACGTTTGTGTTGGGTAAATTACGTATAATTTCTGACCCTTCAATGTTAAGTTGATTAAATCCTCGGTATCTACGATGTGTGAAAATTCCAAATAGAATGATAATCCATCTTTTTATAAATAGTATATGTCCGAAAGGATTTCGTTTAAATAATCCCATATTTTTTAATTTGAAGCAGGCAAATGTATGAAAAAAAAAATTATAAGACTTTTTTTATGATGTCTTTAAGTTCACTCATCATCATAGCAGTTGCTCCCCAAATGATGTGGTCATCTATTTTAAAAGCAGGAACCTTGATCTCATTAGCATAAGATGTTTTCATGTTTACATGAGTAATGTTGTTGTCATCTAAAAAATCATGT
The DNA here is from genome assembly GCF_019565455.1 of Flavobacterium oreochromis. Taxonomy (NCBI): domain Bacteria; kingdom Pseudomonadati; phylum Bacteroidota; class Flavobacteriia; order Flavobacteriales; family Flavobacteriaceae; genus Flavobacterium; species Flavobacterium oreochromis. The sequence continues at coordinate 3,497,523 of NZ_CP067377.1, read as the reverse complement.
AAAGGTAATTCTACTATATCGGCTACTTCTTCTGGATTTAATTTAAAAATAAGTTCTTCCTGACTAATACCTAAAAAAGGTGCAACTAAATAATTGCTAGGAGGGATATACACTTCAGTGAAAGGTCTTATTATTTTGATTTTATCTTGTGAAATTCCAATTTCTTCATAAGTTTCTCTTAAAGCTGTTTCTGATAAGTTTTTATCATATAATTCCACTTTTCCTCCAGGAAAAGCTATTTGCGATGAATGAACTCCTGGGTATGAATTTCTAACGATTAAAGCTAGATGAGTTAAGTAGTTTTTAGGATAAAAAAGCATCATGACAGCCGCTTTTTTGCAAATGATATTTTGTAAACTTAATTCTTCTAAAAGTTTCGTTCGTTCAGGAGGAATCATTTTACAATGAGACTCTATTGCAGGGAGTGTTTCTTTTGCTATTTTTGGAATGTATTTTAAAAAATTAGAAAATTCCATCTTAATCAAGTTTTAACAATGTTTTTTATAGTAAGGGTACTATATAGAACTTTTAAAGTTATAACTATTTTTTGGGATACACAATTATTAAAACATTTTACCTATGTATAGTAAAGAAGAGAGTATTCAAATTAAAAAAGAATTTTGGACTAAATTTGCAGAAGCCTATCCTAGAAAATGGTTATTATATAATACAAAAATAAAAGATGTTAGCTTTAAATTTTTATAGATAATAAAAAAGCACAAGTCTTATTAGAAATAGAGCCTAGAGATGAAGAAAAAGAAAAATATATTTTGAAAAAGTAGAATCACTAAAAGCTATATTGTTGGAAGATTACTTACCAGAAGCTATTTTTGAACGAAATTATTATCTTGAAAATGGAAAAGTAGTAAGTAGAATTTGGGTAGAACTTTTAGGTATTAGTATTAATAATAAATCTACTTGGGATCATGTTTTTGATTTCTTTTATGAACAAATGGATGCTTTTGAACGATTTTTTTATGAAAATGAAGATTATATAAAAGATCTTGAAATCAATACATAAAGAAGAATTAATAGATTTTTAATAAAATTCTTATAAATAAAAGAATGTCTAAAAAGAAATAAATATTTCGTTTTTTATAAATAATAACTTTTTAGACATTCTTATTTAAAATTTATATTCCTAAATAATTGCTAGGAGTAATCGCTTTTAATTCCGTTTTAATTGAATCTGAAATATTCAATGTATCAATAAAAGCATGTATGGAGTCTTTATTGATAATTGTATTAGTTCTTGTCAGATCTTTTAATGCCTCATAAGGATTAGGGTATGCTTCTCTTCTAAGAATAGTTTGAATAGCTTCTGCTACTACTGCCCAATTTTTTTCTAAATCTTCAGCAAACTTTTCCTCGTTTAATAACAGTTTATTCAAACCTTTCAAGGTAGCTTCAAAAGCAATTAAAGAATGTCCAATAGGAACACCTACGTTTCTTAGAACAGTACTGTCTGTTAGATCTCTTTGTAATCTTGAAATAGGTAATTTTGCTGATAAATGTTCAAAAATAGCATTTGCAATACCTAAATTTCCTTCTGAGTTCTCAAAATCAATTGGATTTACTTTATGAGGCATAGCACTTGAACCAACTTCACCAGCTTTTATTTTTTGTTTAAAATAATCCATTGAAACATACGTCCAAATATCTCGATCTAAATCGATTAAAATAGTATTAATTCTTTTTAGTGCATCAAAAAAAAGCTGCAAAATGATCATAATGTTCTATTTGCGTAGTTGGAAAAGAATGTCGTAATCCTAATGTTTTTTCAACAAATTGGGAGCCAAAAGATTTCCAATCATGGTTGGGATAGGCAATTTTATGAGCATTATAATTACCTGTAGCTCCTCCAAATTTAGCTGCAAAAGGGATGTTGTATAGTAATTTTAACTGTTCTTCTAAGCGTTGAACAAAAACAAAAATTTCCTTTCCCAAGCGGGTAGGAGAGGCAGGTTGTCCATGTGTACGAGCTAACATAGAAACGTCTTTCCATTCTATGGCTAACTCTTTTAATTTTTCGATAACACGTATTAAACTTGGTAAATAAACCTCTTCAAAAGCATTTTTAGTAGAGAGAGGAATAGCCGTATTATTAATGTCTTGTGAAGTAAGACCAAAATGAATAAATTCTTTGTATTGCTCTAAACCTAGTATGTCAAATTGTTCTTTTATAAAATATTCAACAGCTTTTACATCATGATTAGTCGTTTTTTCAGTGTTCTTTATCCATAAAGCGTCTTCAGTTGAAAAATTTTGATAAATTTTTCTTAATTCAGAAAAAAATAGAAGATTTTATATCGTTAAGTTGAGGTATGCCTGCTTCTACCAGTGATATGAAGTATTCGACCTCTACTAAAACACGGTATTTAATTAAGGCTTCTTCTGAAAAATAAGGAGCAAGTCCAACGGTTTTATTTCTATAACGACCATCAATAGGTGATATAGCATTTAATTCTGTTAATAACATTGTGTGTGTTGTTTTAAAAAAGAGCAAATATAATTAGAATTCTTTTTTAGATAGAGCATATTTTTCTTTTTTGGTCCTATTAACTGATAACATTCTGAAGAGAACTATACTTGTTTGAGGTTCTCCTAAAAGTCAGTATGTTTGTTATCGATTAGAGGGATCAATTAAATGGTATTGATTATGAGACTCCTTCTTATTTGGGAGTAAGAACCCATAACGCTGATTTTTTATTTTTAGAACACCTTCGCCAATGTATTTAATCTATAATGGATATTTGTTTTAAATAAAAATAATAAAAAACGACCCATAAAGTAGCGTGTTTTTATTCTTGCCTAAAGATTTTTATAACATTAATTAAAAAAGATTTAATTAGAGTTTTAGAAGGGCTCTTTGTTGAAAGAATAATTCTTGTACTTTTTAGACCGTTTTTTGAATTTTAGTAAATTAAGAAATTATTTTTTATTAGCTTTAACAACTAAGTAAATACCTACAACTATAAAAGGAACACTTAGCCATTGTCCTGTACTCATAATTCCTAATATATTTTCAAAACCACCTTGACTTTCTTTAACAGATTCTACTATGATTCGTATAGTAAATAAGGTTATAAGAAAAGTACCAAATAGTAAACCTTGTTTGTTTCTAGCATCTGTTTTCCAATACATATAAAATAATAAAGCAAAAACAAAAATATAGCCAAAAGCCTCATACAATTGTGAAGGATGTTTAGCAGGAATACTATCAATTAAAGAAGCATATTTTGGATTAGTAGTTAACTCTTTATATGCTTCTCTATAATTCATAATACCTGTTGTATTGATGGCTTCATTTTTAGAAATAGCATCTTGTACAAACTTTATTCCGAATATTGATTGAGTTTGATCACCAACAATTTCTGAATTAAAAAAATTTCCTAATCGTACAAATACTGCTCCACTTGATACAGGAATTACTATTCGATCTAATACCCACAAAAAAGGCCTTTTAATAATGTTTTTAGAATAGAAATACATAAAAATAATTACAGATATAGCAGCTCCGTGACTTGCTAGTCCTTGAAAGCCTGTGAATTCAAATTCAGGTTTAAAACGCACAGGTAATAATATTTCTTCCAAGTGATTTCTATAATAGTCCCAGTCATAAAAGAATACATGTCCTAAACGAGCTCCTAATAATACTGAAATTACCATCCAAATAAAGAGTGAATCTAATTTTTCAATAGATTCTCCTTCTCTTATAAAAATTCTTTTCATAATGGCAATTCCTAAAGAAAATGCAATAACAAACATTAAACTATAAAAACGGATTGTAAAATTGCCTATTGAAATACCATCTACTGGATTCCAAATAATAGCTAATAAATGATTCATAAGTTATTTTTTCAAGTAAATCAAAAGTAGAATTATAAAAATAGAATTCCAAATCTACTATATAAATAGTTTTAATGTTTATACTTTAACACATTTTGAAACTACTTTGTAATTGTAATTTTATGAATCCTTTATTCTATCTTTGCGCAATGCAAAATTCAATGTTTTTTCAATCTTTTAAGAGTAATATTTCAAGTATTAAATTACCTAATAAATTTACATTTCCATTTTATTATGAACCTCATGAGTTAAGTATAATTGCAAGTCAAGAGTTGCAATCATATTTAGAAAATCAAGAAGATTTTCAACATAATTTTGGTTTACAAAAAGATCAAGAAGGACTTGTTATTGGAAAAATGTTTGGGGTTTTAGTTTGCCAAAATTTAGATGGTAAAATAGGATATTTATGGGCTTTTTCAGGAAAATTAGCAGAGCAAAATCAGCATAATTATTTTGTCCCTACAGTATATGATATGTTAGATTCTGCAAGTTTTTATAAAGAAGAAGAAGCAAAAATTAATCAATTAAATGAACAAATTTATTTAGCAGAGAATCATATTGATTATTTAGAATCAATATCTTTTTTTGAACAAGTAAATAGAGAAGCTCAAAAAGATATTCAAACACAAAAAGGTTATATAAAAGAACAGAAAAAAAGTAGGGAAAATTTACGAAATCAAGCCTTGCTTACAATGAATGAACAAGAGCAACAAACGTACTTTAAAGAATTAAATGAGCAGAGTAAAAATGAAGCTATTTTATTGAAGAAAATGACTAAATATTGGAATTTTAAAAAAATAGAAGCACAGCAAAAAGTTCAATTTTTTGAAGAGCAAATTCTAAGATTAAAGGATCAAAGAAAAAAATTATCAGCTCAAACACAGCAACGATTATTTGCAGAATATTCATTTTTAAATCAATTTAGAGAAACTAAAAGTATAGGAGAAATATTTAATGATAACCCTCCAGCAGGTGCAGGCGAGTGTGCAGCACCTAAATTGTTACATTATGCTTTTAAAAATAATTTTAAACCTTTATGTATGGCGGAGTTTTGGTGGGGACAATCACCTAAAAGCGAAGTTCGTAAACATAAACAGTTTTATCCAGCTTGTAAAGGAAAATGTGAACCCATATTATTAGGACATATGTTGCAAGGGATTGAAATGGATGAAAATCCTTTTTATAACAATCCAGCCCATGGGAAAGAAATAGAAATCATATTTGAAGATGACTCTATATTAGTAATTAATAAACCAGCAGAATTCTTATCAGTACCAGGTAAATTAGTTTCAGATTCAGTATATGAACGAATTAAAGCGAAATATCCACAAGCTACAGGTCCTTTAGTAGTTCATCGTCTCGATATGTCAACTTCAGGAATTATGTTAATTGCTAAATCAGAAGAAATCTACGTTGCATTACAAAGTCAATTTATTAAACGTACCGTGAAAAAATGTTATGAAGCAATGTTAGATGGTGTACTTAATAATGATAGTGGATTTATTGATTTACCATTACGAGTAGATTTAGAAGATCGTCCTAGACAAATGGTATGTAATGAATATGGGAAAACAGCTCAGACAATTTGGGAGAAAATTTCAGTGGAAAATAATAAAACTAGAGTTCATTTTTATCCCATAACAGGGCGCACACATCAGTTAAGAGTGCATGCTTCTCATTTTTTAGGCTTAAATGCAGCAATTACAGGAGATGATTTATATGGAACAAAAGCAAATCGTCTGCATTTACATGCTAAATCAATTACCTTTTTTCATCCTGTGACTCATCAAGAATTAACGGTAGAAGTAAAAGCAGATTTTTAATGAAGACTTTAAATCTTAATTATTCATTTTTCTTATATGTATTTATAAAATAAATCAAGTTTGCTAAGTCTAGTCTTCTGATATAATTACAAAATGATGAGTATGAAAAAGAATAAGAGTTGTTATTTTAATAAAAGGAGAAAAAAACTAAAGAATATCTAGATATGATTTCTCCTTTTATTACAGAATCAATAAGTTTTTAAAAAAATCAGCTATTTTATAAAAAGCTAAGAATGTTTAAAATTCGAACAAAGTTATTCGGAAATTTTTATTTCAAACATTTTATCCCAATTTTTACCCGTTACAAATAATGTTTTAGTTATAGGATTATAAGCTATACCATTTAAAACGTCTAAATCGGGATGTTGTGTTACTTTCATTTTTAATTCACTTAAATCTATTACAGATTCAACAGCACCTGAATTAGGATTAATGATTACGATAGCATCTTTTTGATAGATATTAGCATAAATCTTTCCATTTACCCATTCTAATTCATTAATAGCAGGTACCTTTGTGCTATTAGTATAAACATTAATATGATCTATTTCTTTAAAAGATTCAGGGTTTATAATACTAATTCTTTCAGAGCTATCAGTCATAAAAAGATTTTTACCATCTGTAGTTAAACCCCAACCTTCCATTTTTTTGAAATATTTAAAGGTTTTTTCTTTTTTTAGTGTTTTGGCATCATATACATATCCTTCATTATTTAACCATGTTAATTGGTAAATTTTATTATTTAGAAAAGTAATACCTTCCCCAAAAATGGCTTCAGGTAATTCTATTTTTTCAATTACTTTACCTGTCTTATAGTCTGTTTTTCTAAGGCTAGAAATTCCTTTTTCACCAGTAGAAACGCCTGAACCATTACCTGTTCCCTCATATAAAAATCCTTGGTAGAATTCTAAACCTTGCGTGTAAGCTTTTAAATCATGAGGATAGGTAGCCACTAGTTGATATTTTAAAAGTTTTGGTTCTTCTTTTGACACTAATTCAACTCTTGATGTTAATTCTTGAGTATCGCCTTCATAATACACAATAGCTTTCAGGTTTTGATATCCCAGTTTAGAGCTACTTAATACGTATTTAAAAGTTTTATTTCCCTTGACTGATCCAATTCTTTTCTCGTTATTAAAAAGGAAATAGAGTCAATATTCTTTTCATTTTTATTTGTTATTGCAACAGAAATTTCCTCTCCTGAGTGATAAAGAGCCTTAAATTGGGTCTCATCTATAGAAAATAAATTTTTTTTATCACCTCCGCAACTTATACTTATTGTTAGTAATGATATGATTGTTAGTAGGTTATGTTTTTTCATTTTTCGTTTTTTTTTCAATGACAATATACAAAACGTATTTTGTTTCTCAAAAGTACTTGCAAAAATATAAAAAGGTTGTATATTTGCACCGGCAAGTCCTACACGACCAGCTCCTGCAAACTCCTCCAGGGTGGGAACGCAGCAAAGGTAAGCGGTTGTAGCGGTGCGATGTAGGTCGCTTGCCTTTTTGACGAAAAAATGTTTACAACTATATGATCCCGATTTATTCGGGATTTTTTATTTTAGACAAAAATTTACTTCATGCAACTAACTTGGCAAAAAGTGCAATTACCGTTAAAAGAAACTTTTTCTATAGCATATGGAAATTATTCTTCTCGAAATGCTTTAATTGTAATTCTTAAAAAGAAGGAATTAAGGGCTATGGAGAATGTACTGAAATAGATTATTATAATATAAAAATAGACCAGTTAATTGCTGAGCTTAAAGTTATTAAAGATCTTATTGAATCACAAAGTATAGTTCATCCATTTGAATTTTATCAGTTACTTGCTAAAAGTTCACTTTCTACTTTTGTTCGTTCTGCTTTAGATTGTGCTTATTGGGACTTATTTGGAAAACTTGAAAAAAAGCATTTTTTTGAACTTACTAATATAAACGTTAGTAGAATTCCTGAATCTTCTATTACTATTAGTATTGATACTTTGCAAAAACAACAAGCAAAGATAGAAGCTTCTTCATGGACTAGATTCAAGGTAAAATGTAAAGGTATGCAAAAAGAAGCACTTTATCTTTTTTCTGAAATGCAACAAGAAATAGCGATTGATTCTAATGCTAGTTTTACAGTTGTAGATTGTAAATGGTTAGAATCTCAAGATTTTGTTTCTAAATTTACTTATCTAGAACAACCAATGCCAGTGGGCAAATATATGAGCCTAAATAAAGAAAATTATGCAAATTGGATGGCAGATGAAGATTTTCAAAATGCTACTCAATTAGAGCAGTTAGTTGGTTGTTATGGTAGTATTAATGTAAAATTAGTAAAATGTGGTGGTTTAACACCTGCTCTAACTATTATTCAGGAAGCTAGAAAATTAGGTTATAAAATTATGATAGGATGTATGACTGAATCAACCATAGGTATTTCTGCAGGTGCTGTATTAGCTCCTTTAGTAGATTATGCTGATCTAGATGGGGCAAATTTATTAGCTTCAGATATAGCATATGGTACTAAGGTAATAGAAGGAAAAATAATATTGAATGAATCGCCTGGTTTAGGGATTTCAATTAGATAATAAATCAATACTTTGATAGATAATAAAATGAATAAAAAAGTAATACTGATAACAGGAGGCTCTTCAGGAATAGGAAAAGCTATAGGTGAATTTTTGCAATCAGAAGGACATATTGTATACGGAACGAGTAGAAATCCTGAGAAAATACAAGATTCTAAAATTGAATTAGTAGCTTTAGATGTTAGAAATTCTGATACGATACGTAAGGCTGTAGCCATTATTATTGCTAAATCAGGTAGAATAGATGTGGTTATTAATAATGCTGGTATAGGGATAACAGGGCCTATAGAGGAAATTCCTACAGATGAAATGCGTGCTCATTTTGAAACAAATTTTTTTGGACCTATTGAAGTAATTAAAGCTGTATTACCTCAAATGCGTTCTCAAAAAGCAGGCTTGATTATAAATATTACTTCAATAGCAGGGTATATGGGATTACCTTACAGAGGAATTTATTCTGCATCTAAAGGAGCTTTAGAACTTGTTACAGAAGCTTTACGTATGGAAACTAAACAGTTTGGCATTGAGATGACTAATATAGCACCAGGTGATTTTGCTACTAATATAGCTGCAGGACGTTATCATGCGCCAGTTACGAAAGATTCAGCTTATGCGAAAGTATATGGGAATGCTTTAAAAGAAATGAATGCTCATGTAGATAGTGGGAATGATCCGATAGAAATGGCAAAAGCAGTTTTGAAAATTATTAATACATCTAAACCTAAAGTACATTATAAAGTAGGAGCATTTATGCAAAAATTTTCAATCTTTCTAAAAAGAATTTTACCCGATACGATGTATGAAAAAATGTTAATGAATCATTATAGACTTTAATCATTTTAATTTTAAAAAGGATTTTAACTATAATTTTGAAATTGCTTTTTGAAATTGAATTCGTAATTTTGCCTGAAACACGACTATAAATTTAATATTTAGAAAGAAGATGAAGTTTTTTATTGACACAGCCAATTTAGATCAAATTAGAGAAGCGCAAGCATTAGGAATTTTAGATGGAGTGACCACTAATCCTTCCTTGATGGCAAAAGAAGGTATTACAGGAAAAAACAATATTTTAAAGCATTATGTAGACATCTGTAATATAGTAGAAGGAGATGTAAGTGCAGAAGTGAATGCCTTGGATTTAGAAGGTATGATTAAAGAAGGTGAGGAGTTGGCAGAATTACATGAGCAGATTGTTGTGAAGCTACCAATGACTAAAGAAGGAATTAAAGCCTGTAAGTATTTCTCTGATAGAGGAATAAGAACTAATGTAACTTTGGTATTTTCAGCAGGTCAAGCACTATTAGCTGCTAAGGCAGGAGCTACTTATGTATCCCCTTTCTTAGGTCGTTTAGATGATGTATCTACAGACGGTTTGAATTTAATATCAGAAATTCGCGATATTTATGATAACTATGTGTTTGAAACACAAATTTTAGCAGCCTCTGTACGCCACACGATGCACGTAGTAAATTGCGCAAAGATAGGTGCTGATGTTATGACAGGTCCTTTGTCAGCTATTACAGGTTTGTTAAAACATCCTTTAACAGATATAGGAATTGCACAATTTATTGCTGATTATGAAAAAGGAAACAAATAGTTTCTAAACTAAAACGTATAGGTAATAAACTATAATTAAGTTAATCTAAGATAATAAACACTTATCACTATTCGGTAAAAGTTTTTTTATTAATAAAGTTTCTAAAATAGTAGTAAAATATTTTATTTTTTAAATTTTATACTGATTACTTTTTAAATGAAACGGAGGTAAGTTTATAATAAATATTATTCTACCAAAAATTACGTGAAAATAAAAAGAGAACATATTTGTATTAGAGTTGTATTAATTTTTCTTTTAATTATATTTTCAATTTATATTTACGTAATTTGGCAAATAGTTTTTCAATCTATATTATTAGTAAACTAAAAATTGAGATGAGATTATTTAATAAAATGCTTAGAATGATAATGAAATCAGATAGTTTGAAACAGAGTAAAAATACTGTTGAATGTCAAAAGGATAATACATATATAGCAATAGATAATGACGATACTGTTGGATTTAAAGTTGTTAGACCTTTGGATAACGAATTAAAAGATAAGATAGAGCAATCAAGTCTTTTGTGTAGAACCGGACAACTCTACATGCATTATTGGACAACAGATTTGATATGTACAAACAGAAATGACCCAGAATGGCAAAATAAAGTAATGTTTTTTTGGAAAGCAGAAGAACCATTTCCAAAAAAGTCACTTCCTCCATATTTTCAAGATTTTCAAACTAAATACTTCCTTTTTGGTAGCGATACCTCTAATATTTCTTTGAAGGTAGGACAGGCAATTCCTTGGTTTGGAATGCCAGGACTTGGAGAGAAGCATGTTTGTGTATTAAATGGAGAAAATATGACAGTTCCCGAATTGAACGATCTAGGTTTAGTTGATTATATAGAACAAGTTGAATTAACATTAAGTAATATGGATATATTAACAAATAGAGATGAATATTTTTTCTTGATAGATGAAAGAATAACTCCTTTTCAAAATGGAAATTTCTATTTAAAAGGAAAACCAATTCCCATTCATATTGCGTATAGTGTTGGAGGTATTCATATTGTAAAGAAAGTGTAATGAAAACAACTGTTAAAATCAAAAGATTATAAACTAAAACTATAAGTTTGGGTTAGAAGAGAAGAAATTAATGATAAAGTTTAGTAAAAACTGTTTACTAAATTTTATTGTTTTATATTTTTTAATAAATTAAGAGATTAATTTTTTTGATTTACTCATAGTTAGGGTATAATTTTTTAGATTTATGACTACTAATTATTTTTTTAGTTATTCCTGATATTACAACTGTTTGTGAAATAAGAACAGTACAACCGTTAGTTTTTTTGCAATCTCCTTCTTGTGTAGTGGTGTAATTTGAAGAAACAACAGTCCAAGTAGATTTTTTAGGATTAAAAGTTACTTGAGGAGCTAGAGAAGGAGTTGTTTTAATTTCTTTTTCTTTTAATCCGTTAGGGATGAGTAAAAGACCTTTTTCTTTTACTAATTGAATAACGGTTTCGCTATTCAGCTGATTTTTGATGTTTTTTGTTTGTGAAAAAGAAAAAATAGCTGTCATTAAGAAAAAAAAGTTTATTTGATATTGTCGTAGTTTCATTATTAGCTAGAGTTTTGTATTAAATTAAAATGAGTAAAACTTTTGGAAATATCTTTAATGTGAGTTTGACTTAATAACTATTGGTACAATTTTTTACTAATAGAAGGAAAAGACAAAGGTTTTAATCAAACTCACATTGTTAAAAAAATTACTCTTTATTAAGCTAAAAATTTTATAAAGAAGAGCTTTTTAGAAAAATTAAATGGCCAAATTACTTAATATTTTAATTATCAGTTGCTAAATAAATTTTAAGTAAAATCTTTATTAGATGAGTAATTAAAAATTAATTAGAAGCTCTTCTTTTGTTTATTTCTTTTACCAAAGAATATTTTACATTAGCTCCATCAGCTGGTGCATTTTTTATCTTTTCTTCTTTAATGATTAACTCATATTCGTTACCTCGTTCGAATTTAAAACCTTTAATACTATCATAAAAATGTTCCCATTCCTTCTGATTTTTTGTCCATTTTACTTGTAAACATTGAGTTTCCATCATACCAGCATGACAAGGTTTTGTTTCGGGACCTATGTAGATGATTTTCTCATCTTTTTTCATCGTATTGCAAGATATTAGTATAAGTGTAAAAGTTGATAAAAGGATACGTATCATTTTTATTGTTTTAAAAAATTATTAATAAAGTTTTATGTTCTAAGGGGAAGAAGCTTACTATTTTGTATAGTAATCAAAAGAATCAATCATGTCTAAATAGACTCCGTCAAAATTAGCATCTAATATCTTTTTTAGATAAGAGTTATTATTTCCGTAAATTATATTTTGCCAATTTTGATCCCAATATTTTACTTTGAAATTTCCTTTCCATTCAGGATTTTCTTCATCTAGCCAATTAGGTTTATTAAGAGCCCAATTAGATTGCCAATAATAGCGGTAGCTTTCTGCTTCTCCAATAGACATGTATGAAATAACAAGTCTTTTGCCTCCATTTTCTTTGTTTTTTAGTTGATTAATTTCGGAAGCAGTAAAGGGAATTCCTTTGAAAAATAAATCCATTATAATTAAATCGTAATTTGTTTTATTAACTGCTGCAATAAATTCACTTTTAGATTTATAATGTGTAGGATTTATAATATATAAAAAAATTTTTGCATTATCTATATTAACAACGTTTGAATCATTTTCTTGGTTTATTGGAGTAGGAGGGATAGAGTTTAAACCTATTTCAGTTGTAGCAAAAGAAGTATAATTATTATTGTTATTTTGTGAATAAGAATCAGAAATATCAGTATTTGTTGAGCAGAAATCAATAATTAAAATCTTGTTTCCAGAATTTTTAGAAATATTAAGTAATTTTTTTAAATATTCTGTTCGATCACTAGGTGTCGCTTGATTATCATTTTCTGAACTATAGAATAGATCTTCTTGTCCATTAGCATCAATAGCATCTAGATAGTTAGAATGAGGAAATCCTGAAAGATCTCCTGTTGTAGAGACTAGTTCAATACCATTTTGAGGAATTACATAAAAGTTAGGATTCATTGTTTTAGAATATTGGCTAATACCAATCACAAATTCTCTCATTTTTTGTTTAAAATCAATGGATTCAATGGATTCCTGACTTTTTGAGATTGTATCGTCATTATCGTTATAACAAGAAGATAATAGTACTACTGTTGCAATGATTAAAAATTTTATTTTCATTTTATTAGTTTATTTTTATTTAGTTTATTCCTTTTAAGATCTAATTAAGTAAAGATTAGTTTATAAGTTTTGTTGAATAAAATGTATGTTATTTTAATTTTTTAAAGTATAATTTACTTTTTTAACGCTAAATGTTAATTTTTATTATTTTATAGATGGTATTGTTGCTAAAATCTTGTTTAAAATTATACATGATTTGTACAGTACATTTTTTAGTTTTCATAGTCAAAAGATTGACTTTGTAAAATGATGTTTTGATTTTATGAGATATTCATTCCTGAATTAGAATATATTATTTTATCTATATTACACTTGATTCAAAAGGGTTAATCTGTTTAATACACTTTATAAAATTTTGATATATTATTTAATAGAGTTATTTGGATGGTAATTATTTGAAATATAGTTATATACAAGGTTTAGGTGTGGTTTTTTCATTTTAGTTTGATTGGGTTGGTTATAAGCGCCAAGATAATAAAATGATTTAATAATTAGTTACGGGAAATCCGCATAAATGAGGTACTTTGATAGATAATATTATTTTTTTAAGTTTTATTTATTAGTTAGTGAATTCTTGCTTTTTTAAGTTCTTTTTATTGAAAAATAGAATACTTGATTTTCCTTTTTGTTAAAGTTTTTAAAAAATGAATGAACGTTCATTCTTTTTGTATATTTGCAATAGTAAAAATAAAATAGCGATGAAAGCTGAGTTAAAAGACAAAGAGAAAGCAATATTGGAGGCAACTTTAGAACTAGTTAATAATAATGGTTTTCATGCTTCTTCTATGTCAAAAATTGCACAAAAAGCAAATGTGGCACCAGCAACTATTTATATTTATTTTGAAAACAAGCAAGATTTGATTGATAAGTTATATCTTCATTTGAAAGAGGAAATTAGTCATTGTATTTTTAAAGATTATACAGAAGAAATGACTATAGAAGAGGGGTTTAAAGTAATTTGGTATGCTATTGCAAATTATAAACGGACTCATATTAATGAAGCCCTTTTTCAGTCTTTGTGTGATATTACCCCTATGATTAATGAAGAAACCCGTAGTAAAGGGATTTCGTATCTACAAAAATTTATGGATTTATGTAAAAGAGGTCAAGAAGAAGGTATAATTAAGGATTGTTCTCTTTACCTAATTTATGGATTCGCAATAAATCCATTATCATTTTTAGTAGCTAAGCATCAAACTGGAGAATTGTTTTTCGATGAAAATATATTAGAAAATGCTTATAAAATGGCATGGTATAGTATAAAAAAATAAATCATTATTTTAAAAACAAAAAAGGATAGTAATATCTATCAAGATTTAAATAAAAGATTAAAATACTTAACCTATAATAAGATATTTAAAAAATTATATTACATAAAATAGAGAGAAAATGGATTTTTTAGAATTATTAAATAATCGTTATGCTTGTAAAGCAATGACAGGAGAAACGATTCCAAATGAAAAAAATAGAAAATATTTTAGAGGCTATTCGATTGACTCCAACTTCTAGTGGATTACAACCTTTTGAAGTTTTTGTAATTACAAATCCAGATATTAAGGCTGAAATTAGAAAAATAGCGTGGAATCAATCACAAGTAACAGATTGTTCTCATTTATTAGTTTTTGCTGCTTGGGATACTTATACAACAGAAAGAATAAATCATATGTTTGATTTAACAAATGAGATTAGAGGTATGAAAAATGAAGGTTGGGAAGCATATCGTCAAAAGCTTTTATCATTTTATCCTCAACAAGATCCTGAAGATAATCATAATCATGCAGCAAAACAAACTTATATAGCTCTTATGTCTGCTATGACACAGGCAGAATATGAAGGAATAGATAGTACTCCTATGGAAGGCTTTGATCGTGATGAGTTAGATAAAATTCTGAATTTAAGAGACAAAAATTTAAGAAGTACATTAATTCTTCCTTTAGGCTATAAGAATGAGTCTAATGACTGGTTGGTAAATCTTAAAAAGGTACGTAAACCTATGGATGAATTAGTAACATTAATTGATTAAATAAAAATAAAAATGAAAACATTGTATTCTACAAAAGTAACCGCAACAGGGGGGAGAGAAGGCAGTATAAAATCTGAAGATGGTGTTTTAGATTTTAAAGTAGAAATTCCAAAAGAACTAGGAGGAAAAGGAGGGGCTTTTACTAATCCTGAGCAATTGTTTGCTGCTGGTTATGCTGCTTGTTTTGATAGTGCATTAAATTTAGTTGCTCGTAATTTAAAAATTAAATTAGAAAGTAGTAGTATTACAGCAGAAGTAGGGATTGGTTCTAATGAAAATGGAGGTTTTGATTTATCAGTGAGTTTAGTTGCTGAAATTAATGGAGTAGAAAGAGAGGTAGCTGAAGATTTATTAGCTAAAACACATCAAATTTGTCCTTATTCTAATGCTACTAGAGGTAATATACAAGTAGATATATCATTAAAATAAGAACTAGTTTTACTAATAAAATAGGTAATGAAAATTAGATATTTTATAATTTTCAATGAAAAGTTATAATTTAAGACAGATTTCTAGTAAATGATAGGTTAAATTTTAATCTGAATGAATTACTTTAAAAATTAAAATTTTATTAGTTATCTATTTATATGCCCTAAAAGTATTAATCTATGTTTTATAGTACATACTTTTAGGGCTTTTTTACTAATTATTTTTCCAGTCAATATTTCTAGAAACATACATAATTAATCCTAAAATTGTAAATAATCCAATGCTTCCTACTAGTAAAGCATAGCTTTCTAGTTGTATAATAACATATATAAACGTATAAAGAGAAATTAATGAAAGGCTTATGAAAGTAGAAAATTTTAAATTTAATATAGATTTAGAATAAAGGCTAATCATTGTAACAACCGCTAAACCAGCTATAATATAGGCTAATGAAAAGCTAGAATGTTCAGTAATAGATATTAATAATGTATAGAACATAATTAGTGCTAGACCTATCATTAAATATTGGAAAATATGAATGTTTATTTTACTTATTGATTGTATTAAAAAGAAAATAAGAAAAGTTAGACCAATTACTAAAAAACCATACTTAGATGCGCGTTCATTTTGTTGATATTCATCTACAGGTTCTATTAATTTTACACCAAAAGCATACTCATTTAAGAGAGGTATTTTATTTGTATACTGTTGTGAAAAACTTCTGTTTATAGATAGTATCTTCCAATCAACGTGAAATCCTTTTTCATTGATTATTTTACTTTCATCATTTGCAGCAAAAGCACCTTCAAAACTAGGAGATTTCCAATCAGAATCTATGGTAACATTTGTTTTTTTTCCTATAGGAATATATTTTATACTATTACTCCCATTGTATTCCATCTTAAAATTAAATGAAATTATCCCGTTTTTATTAAAATTAGTATAATCAAAAGAATTAGTTTCTAATGTGCCGTAAAAATTATCATCTTCTGTTTTAGATTCAAATTTTAATGTTTTATTATTTAAGTTAATATTTAAATCACTTTTAATACTTTTTAAGTTTGTTGTTTTTACTATGATAGAGGCTTCATTCCATAATAAATCTGCTTCTTTAATATTTAGTTTTTCAAAATTAAGTTGAGAAAAATTACCTTTAAAATTCATATAAGCTGTATAAACAACATTGTTATAGATTCCCCTTTTTAATGAGGTATTCTTTTTTGCAAAAGTTTTAACATTGTAATTTTCGGGAAAGAAAAAAACATAGTTGATATTTATTTTTCTTTCAATAATATTTGTCTTGTTAGTTGGATTTGTTACTCTGACTTCTTGATATGTTTTGTAAGGAATTTTTAAAATAGGACCGTAAAAATAAATATCCTTTCCCCATAGATCTGAAACTTCATCAGAAACTTCTTGCTTTCGTATACTTCTCTCTTCTATTAAATTTTTACTTAATTGTAAAGGTATGAGTAATACTAATGTTAAGATACCGATCATAGCCATTTTTGCTGTAGTAGATTGAAAAAAAATTTTTGATTCTTGATGTTGTATTTCCATAATTTTTATTTTTTGTATTTAAAAGAACTTTGTATTTCAAAGCTTTTATTTAAAAAAATAGATTAAGTTTTAGAAATTAATTTTTCTAAAGCTTCTATATGTTCTTGAAAGGCTTTTCTTCCTTCCAGTGTAGTCTTATAACTAGTATTAGGTTTACGACCTATAAATTGTTTTTCAACTAATATATAATTTTCGTTTTCAAGTGCTTTTGTATGACTTGCTAAGTTTCCATCAGTAACTCCTAATAGCTCTTTAAGAGTGGTAAAGCCTACTCTTTCATTAACCATCAGTATAGACATGATTCCTAACCGAATTCGATGGTCAAAAACTTTGTTAATATTTTGAATAATGTTTTTCATATTGTAGTGATGCAAATTTAACTTTTATTGCCACCATTTCTTTTTTGTAAAGAACATATTTCCAATTTTTTTAGATTTAAATACATAATAAAAAGACCAAACTTCTCGATATAAGGTTGGGTTATTTTGTATAATGTGAAAATTCTTATGGTTAGTTTGAAAATCAATTTGGGGGCTATAACTTCCATTTTTAAATTTTAGAGGTTTTACAAATTTTTGTATTAAATCACCTTGATCATTATATTGATAGAAATAAAAATGGTTATTTTTTTAAATTTCAAATCAATAATGATTGTGTTACCATTGAGTTTGCTTACCAGCACATTTGTTTGTATTTATAAGATATTTGCATATAAATCATCTTGGTTGAGTTTTATTTTAGTAATAAATAGGTTTGTGTATAGATTATATAAGAGTAAAATAATAAATGGAAAACCTAAAAAAATCCTAATTCTCAATGTTTTTATTTTTTGTGATTAAAAAAATAATGCTAGAATAAAATCTATAGGAATAAAAATGAAAAGAAGTAACAAAAAAGATATATCATTTTCTATCATATTTATAATACATAATTCCTCCATATAAGATATGACATATCCCAAATCCTATGATCCAAAAGTATAATCCATAACCGATGAATTCTGCTGATAATAATCCTAGTATTATTTCAGTTAGACCTAAATAGCGTATATCTCTAAGTGTATATTTACTTGCATTCAAACAAGCTAAACCATAAAAGAGAAGCATAATAGGAGCAATTAGTCCAAAATAGCCGTGTTGCATAAGAAGTAATGAAAAGATTCCGCCTGTCATTAATGGTATGATGAAATTTATGAATAATTGTTTAGAAGAGTTATTCCAAATCTTTTCTCCTATTCTTTTTGCTTTTTTAGTGTCGTTAAAAAAGCAGTTGCGAGTGATGATATTAAAACAATAATTGCGGTAATAATAATTTTTTTAAATATTAGAGAATCTATTGTTATAGAATAAGTACAGTTCTGTAAAAGTAGATGAACATAACTAGCTCCTATTAGAGCATAAATACCAGCTAATACACCTGCTAATCCACTTAATGAAATGAATTGTGATGATTGAGACATCATTTGTTTGATGTCTTTTATGTCTTGTAAATAATTTTTTGAATCCATATTGAAAGAACTTTGTATTGCAAAGTAAATAAAATTTATTAATATGATCAAAATTAAGAAGTAAATATTTTAAAAAGAAAAAACTGTCTTTTTGGACAGTTTTGAATAAATAATAAAGAGGGAATTTATTATTATAGTTTGTATATGACACCAAAGGCAATAATACGTTGTAGAAACCAAAAATGTTGACTAGCTCTATCAGATGAATCATAGGAAGTACGAATATCAGGCATATTGATATAACCTCCTTTAAGTTCTCCTTGTATAAAGAAGTGTTTTAAGAAAGTTAAATTTAACCCAGCTTTAGCAGCTAAACCATAACCTGCTAAATGAAATTCGTCATAACGTTCTTTATTAAAAAGTTTAGTATTTGTTTTAGGTAATAATACCCCTGCTCCAATTCCTTCGGTTAAGTTTAATTGTATTTTATCTGTGTTTAAAGTAGGAATAATATATTTCGTTAGATCATCTACTCGGCTAATTTCAGCGTTAATATAATTAAGTCCATCCGTATGTTCGAAGGTCAAAAAATCTTCTGTTAGATTTATTTGATTTGAATTAAGGGGTTGTCCTAATTCATTTACATTTTCTCCATATGTACCTCTATTCGGATAAGTACCAGTATAATTTACGATTTTGTCTTGATATATAACATATTTCATATGGTCTAAACCTAATGAAACATTATAATGATCATTAATAAAGTATCCTAAACGAAAATTAGTTTGTGGAATAGTCATTCTAAGAGGATTGATGTAATCTATATGCCATCCTTTAGGCTTATCATGAGCAGGTACATCTTGAATTGTAAAATTATAATCATTTCCTTTAAAAGTAATATCTGAATTACTAAAAGTTTCGCGATTTCCACCCCAGTAAACATAGAATTTACCTTTATTGTGTGCTGTATAGCGACCCGAATCCGTTTCTTGTGCTAACGAAAGTAGGGAGATCAGTAAGCTGAATACGGATAAAAAATTTTTTTTTTCATTTTAAAATAAATATGTGATTCTTTGTGTTAAAATTACAAACAAAGATAGCTTACATTTTTAAGGTTTTTTAGATATTTTTCTATTAAATTCTAGTAAACTACAAATTTATAAATCAAAAAATGTTTTAAAGATTATTTTTTAATCGAGATTAAGAAAATGTTTAATTTATTAATGACTTATATTCTGGATTTCTATAATCATTAAATTAATAACTAAATAATGTATTAGAAAATCTCTAATTTGTGAGATGTATGTTTTTTAGATAAAAAATTTTTGAAATTACATTCGTTTTATCTTTTTTCCTTTGTAGATAGAAGTTTCATTATTTCAGTTCTTCCAAAACGTTGTGCATACTCAAGAGTTCTTTTATTTGTTTCTTCATCACACTTTTCAAGATTTATTAAATATTTTGCAATATCATCTTCACTGGCAACAATTGCTCCCATTAGGGCAGTATTACCTCTTTTATCTTTTATACATAAGTCTGCTCCTTTGGAAATTAAAAATTCAACAGCTTTTTTTTGTCCATTGTAAGCGGCAATCATTATGGCTGTATAACCATTTTCTCCTTGATAATTTACGTTTACACCTGTTTTAATAAACTCGTTTAATATTTCAATATTAGAAGTTCTTGCTCCGTAAAAAAAAGATTTTTCAAGCTCTTGTTGAGCATTAGAATTTTGAGCATGGGAAATAAAAAAAGTACTTACTAATAAAATGAACGTAAAAATTCTTTTTGTATACATGATTTTAATTTTAAAAAGAATGCTATAGATATTAGAGGAATAAAAAACTAATATTATAGCATTCTATCGAGTTAAGGGAATTTATTTATTATAACTATCTTTAGATAAGCCTAGAGCGTTACCAACTCTTGTTCCATATTCTTGATCTGCTTTATATAAAAAGCTAACAATGGTAGCCTGAATCTTTTTGTCTTTAACTTTACCTAAATTATTTGTCCAATTCTTTATTAAGTTATCTTTTTCTTGTTTAGAATAACTACGATATAAGATACCTGCTTGATAAAAGTCTTTAGAGTCTTTTATTTCTTCACGTACCATATAACCATCAAGAAGCCTTTTATCATCAGCTTTAAACTCTGTATATGTAGGATTATTATGACTAGGGAAGTAGTTCGTATCACCAGTTCTTTCCTCAAAATTCATTGCGCCATCTATGTGATAATTATTTACTTTCACCAAAGGTCTATTAGCTGGTAATAATTGATGATTTTTACCTAATCGATACATCTGAGCATCAGCATAAGAGAAATTTCTACCTTGAAGCATTTTATCAGGAGAAAAACCTATTCCAGGAACAACTCTAGAAGGAGCGAAAGCAGCACTTTCAGTATATTGGAAGAAGTTTGCAGGTATACGATCTAAAACTAATGTACCTACTTTTATTTCTTCAACATTAAACCATTGTTTAGTGTCGTCAAAAATATTAAAATCATATTTATTAATATCTTTATTAGGTATTACTTGTACGTATAGATCCCATTTAGGAAAATTTCCAGCAGCAATATTATCATATAAATCTCTAGTCATATGGCTAAAGTCTTTACCTTGTACTTGAACAACTTCTTCTGCTGTTAGGTTTTTGATTCCTTGTAAAGATTTAAAATGAAATTTTACCCAAGAAATATCACCTTTATCATTTATGAATTTAAAAGTATTTACTCCAAATCCATCCATTTCTCTATATGATTTAGGAGTACCGTTATCAGACATTAACCAAGTTAATGTTTGAGTAGCCTCTGGTGTTTTTGAAAAATAATCAAAAATTCTGTTTTCGTCTTGAAGATCTGTTATAGGAGATGGTTTGTTTGCATGTGTAAAATCAGGAAATTTAATAGCATCTCTTATGAAGAAAGTAGGGATGTGATTTCCTACTAAATCCCAGTTGCCTTCTTCTGTGTAAAATTTCACTGCAAAACCTCTAGGATCTCTTGCAGTTTCAGGAGAGCCTTTAGAATGAATAACACTAGAAAAACGAACTAAAACAGGTGTTTTTTTATCTACTTCTGAAAATATTTTAGCTTTAGTAAGATCGCTAATATTTTTAGTTAAAGTAAAATAGCCTTGAGCTCCAGTACCTCTTGGGTGCATAACTCTTTCAGGAATTCGTTCTCTACTGAAATGTTGTAATTTTTCAATTAAGTGAACATCTTCTAGTAAAACAGGGCCATTTGGACCTAAAGTTAGTGACTGTAAATCACCATTAACAGGAGCTCCCGCACTGGTTGTAAGGGGGTTTGAGCAAATGCACTTATCGAAACAATAAGTGATGCACAAGTTAAAATTGATTTTCTCATTACTATTAGTATAAAATATTTATATTAAATCTAAATCTGTTAAGCTAATTCCTAAAGCTGTAGCAACTCCTTTGCCGTAATTAGGATCTGCTTTGTAGCAATTGTGAATATGACGCTCTTGTATAAATTTTTCAGCTCCTCCTACAGAACGTGCCGTGTTTTCAAATAAGACTTGTTGTTGTTCAGGAGTCATAATTCTGAATAAATTACCTGGTTGTGTGTAATAATCATTATCATCTTCTCTAAAATCCCAATGATCAGCAGCTCCTTCTAAGGCTAAAGCAGGTTCTTTATATTCTTTTTGCTCTTGCCATTTTCCGTAACTATTAGGTTCGTAATGGACAGTGTTTCCTCCATTGCCATCAATTCTCATTGCCCCATCTTTGTGATGGTTATGGAAAGGACATTTTGGGGCATTCACAGGAATTTGATAATGATTAACACCTAAACGATAGCGTTGAGTATCTCCGTAAGAGAATAATCTACCTTGTAACATTCTATCTGGTGAAAAACCTATACCTGGGATTATATTTGCAGGATTAAATGCAGATTGTTCAACATCAGCGAAGTAATTTTCGGGATTTCTGTTTAATTCTAATACGCCTACATCAATTAATGGATAATCATTATGAGGCCAAACTTTTGTTAAGTCAAAAGGATTAAAAGGATATGTTTTTGCATCTTCTTCAGGCATTATTTGAACTTTTAAATACCATTTAGGAAAATTTCCTTCTTTAATACTATTGTATAAATCTCTTTGATGACTTTCTCGATCTTTACCTATTATTATTTCAGATTCTTGATCAGTTAAGCATTCTATCCCTTGTGCTGTTTTGAAATGAAATTTTACCCAAAAACGTTCGTTGTTTGTATTTATAAAGCTGAAAGTATGACTTCCATAACCATTCATATGACGATAGCTTTTAGGAATACCGCGTTCACTCATCGTCATTGTAATTTGATGTAAAGATTCAGGTAATAATGTCCAATAATCCCAATTATTATTAGCACTTCTAAGATTTGTACCAGGATCTCTTTTTACTGCCTTATTTAAATCAGGAAATTTATATGGGTCACGAATAAAAAAAACAGGAGTATTGTTTCCTACTAAATCCCAATTACCTTCTTCCGTATAAAATTTTACAGCAAAACCGCGAATATCTCTTTCTGCATCAGCTGCACCACGTTCTCCTGCAACTGTTGAAAATCGTAAGAATAAATCCGTCTGTTTTCCAATTTCAGAAAATATTTTTGCCTTAGTATATTTAGTAATATCATGTGTAACGGTAAAGGTTCCAAATGCAGCAGATCCTTTTGCGTGCATACGTCTTTCAGGAATTACTTCTCTATCAAAGTGAGCTAATTTTTCTAAAAACCAAATATCTTGTAAAAGCATAGGTCCTCTTTTTCCCGCAGTTAACGAGTTTTGATTATCAGCTATTGGTCTTCCAGATACTGATGTCATTTTGTTTTGTTGATTATCATTCATTTTTAATTGTTTTATATTAAACTTAAGTGTTGCTTTCAATACTTGATAAGTCTATGAATTTTAAAAACATATCTATACTAATACTTTATATGATATTGTATAAATATTTGTTTTATAGTGTTATATTTTAAAAAAATATAAAATTATTGTTTCTGTTTTTACTTATTTTTCCTTAGCAAATCTAAAGTGACTTTATTTATATGTTTTTATTTTTTAATAAATAATTCTTATAGTGTTATTGCTTGATCTTAAAAAAATAAAGTCTTTTTTATGCTATAAAGAATATTTATATTTGAATAGAAAATTAATAGGGAAGTATAGAAAATAGGAAGGATACAATTATTAATTTTGCAACCAGAAAATAATAAATTTAACACTTATAAATTATGGCTTTAGTAGGAAGAAAATTTCCAAACATTACAGTAGATGCAATTTCAGAAATGGGAGATAATTTAAGAATCAACGTTCTTGAAGAAGCAACAAAAAACAATAAAAAAGTATTATTATTTTGGTATCCAAAAGATTTTACATTTGTTTGTCCAACTGAATTACATGCTTTTCAAGCTGCATTACCAGAATTTGAGAAAAGAAATGTAATGGTAATAGGTGCTTCTTGTGATACAAATGAAGTTCATTTTGCTTGGTTAAATACCCCTAAAAATAATGGAGGAATTGAAGGTGTTACTTATCCATTATTAGCTGATACTACTCGTAATTTATCTAAAGCATTAGGTATTTTAGATGCAGAAGAAGTGTATGATGAAGAATCTGATGATATTTTATTAGAAGGCTCAAACGTTACTTTCCGTGCAACTTATTTAATTGATGAAACAGGTAAAATTTTTCATGAAAGTGTAAATGATATGCCATTAGGAAGAAATGTAGGCGAATATTTACGTTTAGTAGATGCTTATACACACGTTCAAACAAAAGGAGAAGTTTGTCCTGCAAACTGGGAAGAAGGTAAAGAAGCAATGAATGCTGATAGATTAAGTACAGCTGCTTACCTAAGCCAAAACTAATTAAATTCAATTCCGAATAACCAAAACAAAAATCAATGGCAATGCCTTATTAGTTAAAATTTGCATTGCTATTGGTTTTGTAATCTTTATAAATATGTTAATAGAATTAAACGAAGATACATTACAAAGTGTAATTAATGAAAATGAAAAGGTAGTTGTGCAATTTTCTGCATCATGGTGTGGTAATTGTAGAATTATGAAACCAAAATTTAAAAAATTATCTACTGAAAATGAAAGCCTTACTTTTGTAATTATAGATGCTGAAAATTCACCTGAATCTAGAAAACTGGCTAATGTTTCTAATTTACCTACATTTGCAACTTTTGTTAATGGAAAATTAGTAAAAGAAACGCAAACCAATAAAGCAGAAGTATTAAATGACTTAGTTGGTGAAATTCTTTAAGAAAAATAGATTATGAAATTACCTGTTATAAAACATTTAACTCAGTTTATAGAAGAAAATGATAGCGATTATTTAGTAGAAACAATTGCGGTATTAGAAAATCTTACAGAGTTAGAGTCTTTAAAAGATGAAGAAATAGATGTTATTGGAGAGTTAATTTCCAATCTTTATGGTGCTTTGGAGGTTCAAAAGTTAATCAGAGAAGGAAAAGAAAAGAAAATAGCATTAAACGAGTTTATGAAGCGCGTATTAGGATCTATTGATAAATAAAAATTGAAAGCCAGCAAATTGCCGGCTTTTTGTATTATCTGAACTGTTTCATTATTTTTTAAGCGTATCTTTATTTACCTTCGAAAAAATATAAAATAATTCAGTTGCAATTTCAAAACTTTTTTCTTCGTATTTCAGATCCATTAAGTCCGTATTATCGAACGTTTTAGGATCGTCATATTTTAATGCAATTTTTTTATCAGCTCCCATTACAATAGGACATCCTTCATCTGCACTACTACAAGTCATAATAGCAGCAAAGTTAGATTTAGGATTAAAAGGATGATCATATGTTTTAGAAAAACAAATAATTCCAGGTTTATTTTCGTCGTATTTTACACAATAAACGGGGTTATTATTAGAATTTAGCTGAATAATGTAGAAACCTTGTTTTTTTAGTGTTTCTACCACTTTGTAGAATAATGCTGTAGTCTCAGTGCCTCCAGAATAACAGTAAATATTGGGTATTCCAAAGTAATAAGCAAACGTTTGAGCCCAAATTTGAGAGAGATGACTTCTTCTAGAATTATGAGTACAAATAAAATTAAGATTAATTGGTTCTTGTTTTTCTATTTTTTCCTCAATATAATCAATTACTAATTTAAGAATTAATTTTCTTTCGTCTGAAATAGAAGAAATATTTATTTGTTCAATATAGTTAGATAGATTTAGTAACATTGTAGTTTTTTTTAAAAGAACAGTATATAAAATTTTGAATAGTTTCGAAAGGAGTTTTATGTTCTATTGCTTGTTTTTCAATAAGTGTAAAATCAGGTTCAAATACTTCTCTTAATGTAGCAGCTGTATATTGAGTTATAGGTAGTCCACTGCATTTTAAAGGGCCAGATGTTGAAAATGTACCAATAATTAATTTTCCTTTTTCTTGTATATTTTTTGTTGTAATATTTTTATACGTCGTAATATCACTAGGATCAGTTAAAAAATGAAAAGAAGCTCTGTCATGCCATAAATCAAATTTTTCTTCTGATATAAAATGTACTATATCAGTTGTTATAAAATTTACTTTTTTAGAGTTTTTTCCTAATCTTTTTTGTGTTCGCTCAATTGCTTTAGCAGAAATATCTAATAAATACAAATTAGTATAGCCTAAATCTAATAGGTGATCTATTAAGTAACTATCACCACCTCCAATATCTATTATTTTGGCATCTTTAGGTAGGTTTAATTTATTGATTAATTCAATAGAAGTTTCAGGTTTTTTCTCATACCAGCTAACCTCATTTTCTTTTTTGTGGAAAAAACATTTTCCCAATGTGCTTTTTTCTCCATAGTTTAACAACAATTAGAATCAGGGGTACAACAATTAGTGATTTCGTTTAAGTTTTTTTTGATTTTTTGTTTAGGTATTCCACATTTGTCTTTTGAAAGACAGGTCGTTTGAGTTGGTAATAATAAAAAATGACCTTCTAAAAAATCTAGTTTATATTTTCCTATCGTATTTTGGTTTTGATATTCTACTATAATTTCATAATCATTACAAATAATATTTTTTTCTATACTTTCAATGATTTGTACTGTTTTTTCACTAGTTAGTCTATGGGAAGTGTCATTAGCAAACCATAACTGAAAGGTGAAATAATTTTCTTCTCTAAATGTATTTCCGCAATCAGTATATTTTTTATTAATAACTCCCATTTCTGTAATGTGAAAATGTTTTGGAACATAAGTTCCGTCAGTTAATATGATATCAAAAGAATTACTTTTTGATAAATATTGTTTGAATTCAGATAGTTTCATTTTTTATGTAGATTTATAAGATGATAAGTATCTTTTAGTTATGGACAACAAATAGCATTTTTCGTATTTTCTAACAAAGAAAAATAAATATGTATTTTATTAAATATTTCCTTATTTATACAATAACAAATGTTTTTTCCTTTTATACTCCCTTTAACAAGGCCTACTTGTTTAAGTTCTTTTAGATGTTGTGAAATAGTGGGCTGTGCAAGAGGTAGTTCTTCTACTATATCATTACAAATACATGAATCTACTTTTATTAAATGTTCAATAATAGCTAAGCGAGCGGGGTTGCTTAAAGCTTTAAAAAGGTTAGCTAACTCATTTTGAGAATCGGTGAAAAAGGCTGATTTTGAGGCTCCCATGTTTTTTAAATTTACATATTGCAATATTACGATATTAATTATCGATATTTACGTTTTTATTAAGAAAAAATATTTGAAAAATATCCTTATTTTTGGAGCTTTAAAAAAATAAAATTATGGCACAGATAACATTTAAGGGAAATACAATAAATACAGTTGGGCAATTACCTGCGGTAGGAGTAGAGGCGAAATCTTTTGAATTAGTAGCAACAGATTTATCAGTTAAAACATTAGAAGACTTTAAAGGGCAAAAAATAGTTTTAAATATTTTTCCTAGTATTGATACAGGAATTTGTGCTGCTTCTGTTAGAAAATTTAATGAAACAGCATCTAACTTAGAAAACACAAAAGTATTATGTATTTCAAGAGACTTACCATTTGCTCAAACTCGTTTTTGTGGAGCAGAAGGTTTAGAAAATGTTGTGAATCTATCTGATTTTAAAACAGGTAGTTTTGGTGTTGATTACGGTTTAACTATAGCGGAAGGGCCTTTGGCAGGATTGCACTCGCGTTGTGTAATTGTAATAGATGAGAATGGAGTTGTAAAATACACAGAGCAAGTTGCAGAAATTGCTCAAGAACCTAATTATGAATCTGCTTTAGCTTCTCTATAATGAAATTTGAAAAAGACGAAACCTTATTTACAGGTAGATTAAAAAGTATACGATTTGCAGCGAAAGGAGCATTTAAATTAATTACAACAGAGCACAGTGTAATGGTGCAGTCTTCTTTAGCGATATTAATGTCATTAGCAGGTTATTATTTTCAAATCACTCGTGAAGAGTGGATGTTTCAAATATTTGCTTTTGGCTTAGTTTTAAGTGTTGAAGGTTTAAATACTGCAGTTGAAAAATTAGCGGATTTTGTGCATCCTGATTTTCATGAAAAAATAGGATTTATAAAAGATATTGCAGCAGGAGCAGTTTTTTTTGCAGCTATGACAGCCTGTGTTATAGGAAGCTTCATTTATTTACCTAAAATAATGTAAGTCTAAATTGGTATAAATAGATCCTTTTTTTAAAATTATAATGGCTAAATCAAAAAGAAAGAAAATACATCTGCAGAAGTAGAATCTGAAATTTTACAAAAACGCTTTTCAATAAGTCGTCAGCAAAAAATTACCTTCGGGATTTTGCTTATATTGTTTTCTATAGCATTAGCAATTTCCTTTATTTCCTATTTTGTTAATGGTAAATTTGATCAAAGTGAGGTTAATGAATTTGGAAATAGAACATCAGAGGTTCAAAACTGGCTGGGAAAATTAGGCGTATTTTTAGCTAATTTTTTTGTTTATCAAGGATTTGGTATTGCAGCATTTTTATTTGTTCGATTGTTATTTTTAACAGGATCTTATTTAGTACTTGATTTAGCGGTTTCTAAATTAAAGAAAACGTGGTTTTGGGATATTTTTGTAATAATCATTCTTTCAATTCTTTTTGGTTTTTTTAGCACTTCTCTTCCAGAATTAGGAGGAGTAGTTGGGTTTGAAATGAATTCATTTTTACAAGACTATTTAGGGAAAGCAGGTACTTTACTTACCTTACTTTTTGGAATCGTTATTTATCTTGTTTTTAAAATAAGAATATCGCCAGAAAAGATAAAAGAAGCTTTTGAAAAAACAAAATCTGAGTTAAAAGAGGATTTTAAAAATCCATTATCTAAAGAAAGTGAAACACTTTATAATTTAGAAGAATTTGCAGTTCCAGAAGAAGAAATTCAATCCGTTTCAAAAAGTAAAGAAAAAGTTTTTAAAGAAATAATAAAACCTATAGAGGAAGATTGTGAAGATGAAGAATTAGAAGGTATTATTTTAAAAACAATACCTTCTAAATTAGAAATTAACAAAGATACTTTAAAACCTACTATAGGTACTCCTTCAGAGTTGACTTTAGATGTAAATCCTACTATAAAACCATTAAATGAATCAGAATATAATTCAGATGAATTGGTGATTGAAAAAGTAGAAGAGGAGGATATTATAGAAGAAAATTTAGCGGAACGTTTAGTGGCTCATTTTGGAGAATTTGATCCTACTTTAGATCTTTCCAACTATAAGTTTCCAACTATTGATTTATTGAAGGAATATGGTTCGGCAGGAATTACTATTAATCAAGAAGAATTAGAAGAAAATAAAAATCGAATAGTAGAAACACTTCGTAACTATAAAATAGATATTGCTCAAATAAAAGCTACTGTTGGACCTTCTGTGACTTTGTATGAAATAGTACCGGAAGCAGGTGTACGTATTTCTAAAATTAAAAGCTTGGAAGATGATATTGCTCTTTCGTTAGCTGCATTGGGAATTCGTATTATAGCACCTATGCCAGGTAAAGGAACTATTGGTATTGAAGTTCCTAATAAAAATCCAACTTTAGTTCCCATGAAAGGCGTAATTGCATCAGCAAAATTTCAAGAAGCAGAAATGGAGTTGCCAATAGCTTTAGGAAAGACGATTTCTAATGAAACATTTGTAGTTGACTTAGCTAAAATGCCCCACTTATTAATGGCAGGAGCAACTGGACAAGGTAAGTCAGTAGGTTTAAATGCGGTGCTTACCTCTTTGCTGTATAAAAAACATCCTGCTGAAGTTAAATTTGTTTTAGTTGATCCTAAAAAAGTTGAATTAACTCTTTTTAATAAAATAGAAAGGCATTATTTAGCAAAATTACCAGATACAGAAGATGCTATTATAACTGATAATTCAAAAGTAATTACTACTTTAAATTCTTTATGTGTAGAGATGGATAATCGTTATTCTTTATTAAAAGATGCAATGGTCCGTAATATTAAAGAATATAATGAAAAATTTAAACAAAGGAAATTAAATCCAGAAGCAGGACATCGCTTTTTACCATATATTGTTCTAGTTGTAGATGAGTTTGCAGATTTAATTATGACAGCTGGAAAAGAGGTGGAAACACCCATTGCGCGTTTGGCACAATTAGCCCGTGCAATAGGAATACATTTAATAATAGCTACGCAAAGACCTTCCGTAAATGTAATTACAGGTATTATTAAAGCTAATTTCCCTGCCCGTATAGCTTTTAGAGTTACTTCTAAGATTGATTCCAGAACAATTTTAGATCAACAAGGAGCTGATCAGTTAATAGGTAGAGGAGATTTGTTGTATACAAATGGTAATGATTTAGTACGTGTTCAATGTGCTTTTGTAGATACTCCAGAAGTGGAAAAAATTACTGAATTTATTGGTGCCCAGAAAGCTTATCCAAATGCTTATTTGCTTCCTGAGTTTATTGGTGAAGAAGGAAGCGGTACAAGTCTTGATATAGATATTTCAGAACGAGATCCTCTTTTTAGAGATGCTGCTGAAGTAATTGTTACAGCTCAGCAAGGATCAGCATCTTTAATCCAGCGAAAACTAAAATTAGGCTATAATCGTGCGGGTAGATTAATAGATCAGTTAGAAGCAGCAGGTATTGTGGGACCTTTTGAAGGGAAGTAAAGCGCGTAGCGTAAATGTACCTGATTTAGTAGCTCTTGAACATTTTTTAAATAATGAGAAAAACAATTAATATAAAATGAAAAAAATAATAGTAGTATTATTAACCTTAATTTCGTTTAGTTTTCAGGCTCAAAATGATCCTAAAGCAAAAGCTATATTAGATAAAGTAGCAGCAAAAGTTAAGTCTTTTAAAACTATTCAAGTAGATTTTAAATATAATTTGCAAAATACGAAAGAAGGAATTAACCAAGATAATAAAGGAAACGTAACTCTATCAGGAAATAAATACCTTTTGAATTTTTTAGGTCTTACTAAAATTTGTGATGGAACAAAAGTATATACTATATCAAAAGAAGATGAAGAGGTTTCTATAGCAAAAGTAGGAAATGAAGAGGAAGCAGATACTCCTGCTAAAATGTTAACTTTCTTTAATAAAGGATTTAAATATACTTGGGATATAAATCAAACAATTAAAGGTAAAAAAATTCAATATATAAAGTTAGTTCCAATAAGTTCTAAAGATGATCGTAAACAAATTTTAGTAGGAGTTGATACAGCAACTCAGTTAATTTATAATACGATTACTCTAAATAAAAATGGCACAAAAGTAACCCTAACAGTTAATTCTTTAAAAACGAATGGGACTTTGCCTAAAAACTATTTTACATTTGTAAAATCAAAGTACCCAAATTATTACATCAATAACCTGGATTAATCTTACTAATGAAAATCCTAGACCGATATTTACTTAAGTCCTTCCTGATTACATTTACTTCGGTATTTGTAATCTTGTTTTTTATATTCATTTTACAAACTGTATGGTTGTTTATATCTGAATTAGCAGGAAAAGATCTTGATTTTATTATGATTATCAAGTTTTTAATTTTTGCTACGCCTAAACTAATGCCTATGGTAGTGCCTCTAACGGTATTGTTAGCTTCTATTATGACATTTGGAGATTTAGCAGAGCATTATGAATTTGCAGCTATGAAATCAGCAGGAGTTTCTTTTTTAGAAGCTTGAAAATTTTATTAGTTTTTATTTTTGGATTAAGTATAATAGCATTTTTCTTTGCTAATAATATTATACCATATTCAGAATATAAGTTTACTAATTTTAGACGAAATTTAGCTCAAGTAAAACCTGCTTTAGCAATTGCAGAAGGACAATTTTGTGATATAGGGGAATTTAATATTAAAGTTGAAAAGAAAACAGGGGAAAAGGGAGAGATTCTAAAAGCAGTTACGATACATAAAAAATCTACTACAGGGGAAGGGGTAAGAACCGTTATAAAATCAAAAGAAGGTGTTCTTGTATCTTCTGAAGCTAGTAATTTATTGCAATTAGTATTAAAAGAGGGATATTATTATGAAGATATTAGCCCTGTTGATTATGAACAACGTCAAAAATTACCTTTCGTAAAAGTATTTTTTAAACAATATACAATTAATATTGATTTATCTAAATTAAATACAAATGATGCACTGAAAGATGAATTAAAAAATTCAGATGCAATGCTAAAAATAAATGATTTAAGATATACGGCAGATTCTTTAAGAACTAATTATAATAAAGAATTAATTGCTCTTGCAGATAATAATTATCAACGCCTTGGAGTTACGAATAACTATAATGTAGATACAGTTAAAATTAAGAATACCAAAAAAACAGATTTACTGAGTATTATTAAAGATAAATCCTCTAAGATTAATGTTTTAAATGTAGCTGAAAGTGATTTGATAAGTTCTAAAAGTAATTTAGAAATGTATGAGTTTGCCATGTTATCAAAAGAAAAAGAAATAAATGGTTATTTGAATGCTATTTTTGAAAAGTTTACTTTTAGCTATGCCTGTATATTAATGTTTTTTATAGGTGCACCACTAGGAGCTATTATTCGTAAGGGAGGATTAGGCTTACCTATTGTATTTGCTATGCTTATTTTTATTTCTTTTCATTTTATGAATACATTTAGTAAAAAGATGGCACAAGAATCTCAAATTCCTGTTTTTTTAGGAGCATCTTTAGCTTCAATAGTATTAACTCCATTAGCCATTTATTTAACTAAAAAAGCAATAAATGATAATGGTAATATTAATTTTGATTTTATTACAGAACCATTTACAAAAATATATACAAAACTAACACAACTCAAAAAAAATAAAGATGGAGACACAAACCATTAAATTAAATACCATAGAAGAAGCTATTGAAGATATTCGCCAAGGAAAAGTAATTATTGTGGTTGATGATGAAGACCGAGAAAATGAAGGCGATTTTCTTGCAGCTGCTGAAAAAATAACACCAGAAATGGTTAATTTTATGGCTACTCATGGTAGAGGGCTTATTTGTGCACCACTAACAGAAACACGTTGTAGAGAACTAGGCTTAAACCCAATGGTGACTAATAATACAGATCATATGGAAACAGCTTTTACTGTTTCTGTTGATTTAAAAGGACATGGAGTTACTACTGGAATATCAGCGTCTGATAGAGCTAAAACTATTCAAGCATTAGTTAATCCTGATACAAAACCATTTGATTTAGCTCGTCCTGGTCATATTTTTCCTTTAATAGCTAAAAAAGGAGGTGTTTTGAGACGTACAGGTCATACAGAAGCCGCTATAGATTTTGCTCGTTTAGCAGGTCTAAAGCCAGCAGGAGTTATTGTAGAAATCATGAATGAAGATGGAACAATGGCCAGACTCCCACAACTTGTAGAAGTAGCTCAGAAATTTAGTTTAAAATTAGTTTCTATAGAAGATTTAGTAGCTTACAGAATGCAGCATGACAGTTTAATTGTAAAAAAAGAAGACTTTGATATACAGACTCGTTTTGGTGTTTTTCGTTTAAGAGCGTATGAACAAATTACTAATAAACAAATTCATATCGCTTTAACAAAAGGAACTTGGAATTCAGGAGAGCCTGTTTTAACAAGAATTAATTCTTCTCAGGTTAATAATGATTTATTAGGTACTTTAACAAATAATGTTGATAAGCAATTAGATGATATGTTTAAAGTTATTAACGAACAAGGAAAAGGAGCTGTTATTTTTATTAATCAAGATATTCAAGCAATAAGTTTATTAAATCGTATCACAGAATTAAGAGAATTACAACAACAAGGTGAAATGAAAGCACCAAAAATAGTAATTGATAGTAAAGATTATGGAATAGGAGCTCAGATTTTGCATGATATAGATATTACTAAAATCCGTTTAGTTTCTAATACAGAAGTAGGTAAACGAGTAGGAATGATAGGTTATGGATTAGAAATTGTAGAATATGTAAATTATTAAATTATATTTTTTAAGTAAAAAGTTTGCAGAAATAAAAAAACATCTTATATTTGCACTCGCAATACGGAAGTATTGTTTTTTACTGGAGAAATGGCAGAGTGGTCGAATGCGGCAGTCTTGAAAACTGTTGACTGTAACAGGTCCGGGGTTCGAATCCCTCTTTCTCCGCCGAAAGGATAAAGGTCTGAGTAATCAGACCTTTTTTTTGTATTGTGGAGGGATGTTTTGGTTTAAGTAAGATTTCTGTGGTGTACTAATTAAATCTGTAAATTTAGGATCAAAACAAAAAGATATAAGGAAAATGTATAACTATCATAAATTTCTTTATTTTTATAAAACATTTGCTTAATTTTGGTATTAAAAATGCTTGGGTGGAACTTTTTAGAGTTTAATAAAGATTTTTTCTTAACCAATGATAATGAGCGTTTTTATTGATTTTGATACAATTACATATCTTTTCAACAGGATAAATATTCTTGTTTTTAAAAATGAATTCATATTTTATCTATCGTTTTTGTAAAACATGTTTTCTGCTTATTTTAGGATATCATGTTCTAGTTAACATCTTCTAATTCCGCCCTGAATTGTTTTAATTCTATTTCTAAAACAGATAGTTCCGTCTTTTAGAAAAATCACCCAATTTTAAATGAAATCCTTTTCTCCATCTTCGTAACATACTATTATTTAAAAGATATTCTTGACTAACTTCTTTTGTTGATTGGTCTAACTTTAACAATTCTACAATCATAATTTTAAAGTCATTCTTATAAATTTCCTCATAATTAAAATATAACTATTTATGTGCTTAATTATTATCTCAAAACAAAGATAGGTGCTCTAAATAGGATGTGGTAAAACATTTCTTATACGTTTGTTAAAACCTTTTGTAAAACAGTAGTATAATATAAAAAAATGTTGATAAATTTCTTTTTAACCCAGATTGCACATTAGGATAAATTTGAATTTTAGAAATATTTTTTTGACAAAAATCAAATCATAAAAAATGGATTTATTTGAAAACATTCAGTAGAACATTCGTTTTTATGAAAATTATAAAATGAATTTTATTAAAAAATTTCTAACGTGTAATCTGGGTTTAATTCAAAAAATATGGATACAAAGTATTATGGTCTTATATTAAAAAATGAAATTTTAAACAATGACTAACAAGATATTGCTTTGACGGTTTAGGAAGGGAATAGTGAATTAAGCATTTTGAGAATGACTGTAATAGTTAAAATACTCATTACTGGCTATGAGTATTTTATTGAAAACAATTCTATAGCATCATATATTAGAACAAATATATCAGTTGTAGAAATTGAAAATTTGTATGATAATCGTTTGTGTTCTAGAATGAGAGAAATGTTTAATTTGATAATCTTTAATAGTTTTTCTTATGAGAAAAATGATGTTTGGTGAAAACGCAATAATTTATGTTAAAATTTGAGTTTTATTAGGGTTTTTAGTTTTTTTATCTATTTTTATTAATAATAAAAATTTATTGTTTATTTGTGAATTTAATTTTATTTTTTAAAAAAATATTGTTTTAAAATAAGTATTTTTTATTTTTTATCACAATAAAAATTATTATTTCTCGTTTTTGTAAAACAACAAACAACTAAACTAAATGACAACAACACAAACTTCTAGAATAATTAGGTTTTATACTAATTTCATTACTCTTATGAATAAAATTGCACTCTTCTAGTTTGTGATTTTCAAAAAGAACTAAAAAACAGTATAAATTCTATATTGCTTTTTTCTACTCATTTTTTAAAAAGAAAATTCTTAATAATTTAATGGATAAAATATTTCATTCTCCACTTAAAAGAAGAGATCTAGTTCATATATATGAGTTTAATAGTATTAATCAAAATATTAATTCCATAATAATTCTCAATGAAGAATTAGAGTATTTTTTAAAGTATCAAAAAACAACTCATTAGCTAAGTTTTCAATCTTAGCTAGTGTGATCTCTTTTTGTGTAAAAGTACTTTTATGATTTTCAATCAATAATTAAGGTTTCTGCATCACATGATCTAAATTTAGAGGAAGATATATTACTCGATTTAAATGGCAAAAAAGAAATAACTTTTAAAGAAAACATTCAATCCGTTTCATTAGCTTTTAAAGAAGCCATACTTCAGAATAATTATAAAAGCGAAAGAGTTTTATTACAAGATTATTCTAATCTTACTATTCAATACAATAAAACAAGTGTTGAAGGAGAAAAAAATTTAACATTCATAATTTTAGAAGAAGAGGAAAATATAGTTTTAGAAGTAACCTTCCCAAAAGATTACCCTGTTTATCTGATAGAAAACCTTTTAGTGAATTGCAAACAAATTCTGCTCTCGTTAGAGCATTTGTTAAATAATAAATTAAGTGATTACAATCTTGTTAATGAAAATGACTTCCAAAAAATACTTTACGATTTTAATGATACTAAAGTAAGTTGTCCTAACAATAAGACAATAGTAGATCTTTTTGAAGAACAAGTAATTAAATCGTCCGAAAAAGTAGCCGTTTATTTTGATAATAAACAATTTACCTACAAGGAACTTAATGGAAAGGTCAATCAATTTGCACGTTATTTAAACTCTAATTATAATATCCAATCAAGGAAAGTAGTGGCTTGTTTGCTACCCAAATCCTATGATTTGCTTGTAGCTTTCCTTGCAATTGAAAAACTAGGCTGTGTCTATTTGCCAATAGACCCTCATTATCCTTCTAATCGAATAGAATTCATACTAAATGATAGTCAAAGTGATATTCTAATAAGTACAGATGAAATTATTAAAAATCTTAATATTGAGAAAGATTATGCAAGCTTAGAATATGAAAAGATTAAGAATGAGTCTGTCAATAATTTAGATAGAGATATTTCGCCTAATGATCTTGCTTACTTAATTTATACTTCTGGCTCTACAGGAAATCCTAAAGGGGTGTTAATTGAACATACAAGTAATATTAACATGTCTTTTGACCAAATTAAGACATTTGATATCACTTCAAATGACAAAATTGTTTGGTTTGCCTCTATTGCTTTTGATGCATCAATCTCAGAAATGATGATGAGTTTATACTCAGGGGCTACTTTATGTATTCCTTCAGAATATGAAATAAAAGATACAAAACAATTCACTGATTTTATCAATTCTACGCAATCTACAGTTGTAACTTTTCCTCCAAGTTACTTAGAGAAACTCAATATTGATGAACTCACCAGTTTAAGAGTTATAATTACTGCTGGGGAATCTGCAAATCCATTTATAGCAAAAAAAGTATTGAATAATAATAAAAAATACTTTAATGCCTATGGACCTACTGAATATTCTGTATGTACAAGTATTTTTCAACTCGAGTCAAATGAAGAATATAAAATACTTCCCATCGGTCGCCCCATTTCCAACACCCAAGTTTACATTTTAGATCAAGACAAGAAGGTGGTTCCAATTGGCGTAACTGGAAAGTTGTATATATCTGGCGCAGGCTTATCAAGAGGCTATTTAAACAAACCTGAATTAACGGCAGAGAAGTTTATAGTAAATCCATTTGAAGAAGGAACCAAGATGTATGACACGGGAGACTTAGCTAGATGGTTGCCTGACGGGAATATAGAGTTTTTAGGTAGAGCCGATTTTCAGGTTAAAATACGTGGGTATCGTATAGAATTTGGAGAGATTGAAACAAGTTTATCACAATTTAGTGAAGACATTGCTCAAGTAGTGGTAGAAGCAAAAGAAATCAACTCCGAAAAAGTATTAGTTGCCTACTATACCACAAGAGAAAACAAAGAAATAGATAAAACTAATTTACGTGAATACCTACAAAGTAAACTTCCAGAGTATATGGTACCCAGTTACTTTGTTGAGCTTGAAACGATACCATTAACCCCTAATGGAAAAATAGACCGCAAAGGGTTACCAAGTGTTAGTGGAGAGGACTTAATACGTAGAGAATACATAGCGCCAAGGAATGCGACAGAAGAACAATTAGTTACAATATGGCAAGAAGTATTAGGAGTAGAAAATATAGGTATAACCGATAGTTTCTTTGAATTAGGCGGTCATAGTTTAATGGCAGCTCAAGTGCTTAATAAAATTCACCAACGATTATCCCTGCAAATAAGTTTCAAAGATTTTTTTGCCACTCCTACTATTAAAGGAATTTCAAAAAATCTAAGTCATAAGAACTATGTAGCCATTCCTAAAGCAGCAGAACAAGAAAACTATCCTTTAACCCCATCACAACAAAGATTATGGGTATTGAGTCAGTTAGAAGGTGGTTCGCAGGCTTATAATATGCCAGCGGTAGTTCGACTAAAAGGAGAATTAGATATTACTAATTTTGAAAAAGCTTTCCAAGAATTAATAGCAAGACACGAGATTCTACGTACGTGTTTTAGATCGGATAAAAACACAGGAGAAATCCGTCAACATATAAAAACACAAGAAGATATAACATTTAATCTAACAGTTTTAGATTTTCAAGATGCTGATAGTGTTGCTATAGAAAACTATTTACAACAAACCAATGCAGAAGCTTTTGATTTAGAACAAGGTCCTTTATTACGAGCAAGCCTATTACAAAAAGGAGCAAACGAGTATGTGTTTTTCCTATCAATGCACCACATTATTGGTGATGGTTGGTCAACCGAGTTGTTGATTTCAGAAGTAGTGAATAATTACAATTCATTGTTACAAGACGGAGTAATAACAGCAACAGAACTTCCTATTCAATACAAAGACTATGCGGTATGGTTACAAGAAGAAATCAAAGGCGAGAAATATGAAAAGGCGGAGAAGTATTGGCTAGCACAATTCTCAGGCGAACTACCAGTATTGGATCTACCAAGTTACAAGACACGTCCACTAATTCAAACCTATAATGGAGACAATGTAAGTCAGTTATTTTCAAAGGAATTTACCAGTAAATTAAAACAGTATTCAGAAGATAAAGGAGTTACCCTTTTTATGACTTTAATGGCGGGTATAAAAGCCTTGTTATATCGTTATACAGGTCAAACCGATTTGGTCATAGGAACCCCAATAGCAGGAAGAGAACATCCCGATTTAGAAAATCAAATAGGATTGTACTTAAATACCCTAGCTATCCGAACACAATTAGAAGAAGATGCTAATAGTTTTGCTTCTCTATTACAAAAGGAGAAAGAAATTTTATTGAGAGCTTATGAACATCAATTATATCCATTTGATGAATTAGTAGGGAAACTCAATTTAAAACGCGATACCAGTCGTTCAGT
The DNA here is from genome assembly GCF_019565455.1 of Flavobacterium oreochromis. Lineage (NCBI taxonomy): Bacteria > Pseudomonadati > Bacteroidota > Flavobacteriia > Flavobacteriales > Flavobacteriaceae > Flavobacterium > Flavobacterium oreochromis. The sequence continues at coordinate 3,458,290 of NZ_CP067377.1, read as the reverse complement.
TCTATTTGATGTTTTAGTGGTATTACAAAACCAAAATCAACTTCGATTAGGAGGTACTACTAATGATATAAAGAGTTTAAAAGTTGAGGAATATGATTATCATAGAAAGACATCACAATTTGATGTGAGTTATACTTTTGCGGAAGAAGCAGATCAATTAGGTCTTACTATTGAGTATAATACCGATATCTATGATTTGTTCTTAATAGAGAGAATGTTTGCACATTTAGAGAGTTTATTAACCCAAGCTATCGAAAATGATACGCAACTAATTGAAACCATTGACTTTTTAACTACTAAAGAGCGTCATCAATTATTGTATGATTTTAATGATACCAAGGTAGATTATCCAAAGGATAAGACTATCGTGGAATTGTTCGAAGAACAAGTAGTTAAAACACCTGATAATGTAGCAGTTGTTTTTGATAATGTCGAGTTAACGTATCAAGAACTTAATGAACAAGCCAATCAATTAGGAGCGTATCTAAGAGAAAATTATCAAATACAGCCCGATGACTTAATAGCTATAAAGCTAGAAAGAAGCGAGAAGATGATTGTGGTTATCCTAGGAATATTAAAATCAGGAGCAGCGTATGTCCCTATTGATCCAGCATACCCACAAGATCGTATTGATTATATAGAACAAGATACTCAAGCGAAAGTTACCATCAATGAAGAGTTTTTAACAGAATTCAATAATGCTAAAAGCAATTACGATAATTCTAATCTAGAAATTATTAGTAAACCAGATAATTTAGCTTATATCATTTACACTTCAGGAACCACAGGACAACCTAAAGGGGTGATGATTGAGAATAGAAGTGTAGCTAATATCTATGAATCTTGGAAAAAAGAGTATCAATTAGAAAAAAATCGAAATTAATTTACTTCAATTAGCAAGTATTTCATTTGACGTTTTTGTGGGAGATATATGCCGTTCTATTCTTAATGGTGGAAAAATGGTAATCTGTCCAAATAATGTTAAATTAGATTATCAATCTCTGTATGAGTTGCTAAAGAAACATAAAATTTCAATTTTAGAAGGAACCCCTTCTTTATTATTAGGCCTGTGTGATTTGATAATAACGAAAAAATTAGATTTTTCATTTTTAAAAATTTTCATTTTCGGTTCAGACAGTTTTAATAATCAAGACTTTTTATCTATTAGAAATAAATTTGGGAATTCTATTAAAGTGATTAATAGCTACGGTGTAACAGAAGTAACAATAGATTCCACATATTTTGATGAAGCTTTAATTGAATTTAGAGGTACTACACCTATTGGAAAACCTTTTTCAAATACTCAAATTTATATAGGAAACAAAAATAGATTAGCTCCCATTGGTGTTTACGATAGATTGTATATATCTGGATCAGGCTTATCGCGAGGCTATTTAAACAAACCTGAATTAACGGCAGAGAAGTTTATAGTAAATCCATTTGAAGAAGGAACCAAGATGTATGACACGGGAGACTTAGCTAGATGGTTGCCTGACGGGAATATAGAGTTTTTAGGTAGAGCCGATTTTCAGGTTAAAATACGTGGGTATCGTATAGAATTGGGAGAGATTGAAACAAGTTTATCACAATTTAGTGAAGACATTGCTCAAGTAGTGGTAGAAGCAAAAGAAATCAACTCCGAAAAAGTATTAGTTGCCTACTATACCACAAGAGAAAACAAAGAAATAGATAAAACTAATTTACGTGAATACCTACAAAGTAAACTTCCAGAGTATATGGTACCCAGTTACTTTGTTGAGCTTGAAACGATACCATTAACCCCTAATGGAAAAATAGACCGCAAAGGGTTACCAAGTGTTAGTGGAGAGGACTTAATACGTAGAGAATACATAGCGCCAAGGAATGCGACAGAAGAACAATTAGTTACAATATGGCAAGAAGTATTAGGAGTAGAAAATATAGGTATAACCGATAGTTTCTTTGAATTAGGCGGTCATAGTTTAATGGCAGCTCAAGTGCTTAATAAAATTCACCAACGATTATCCCTGCAAATAAGTTTCAAAGATTTTTTTGCCACTCCTACTATTAAAGGAATTTCAAAAAATCTAAGTCATAAGAACTATGTAGCCATTCCTAAAGCAGCAGAACAAGAAAACTATCCTTTAACCCCATCACAACAAAGATTATGGGTATTGAGTCAGTTAGAAGGTGGTTCGCAGGCTTATAATATGCCAGCGGTAGTTCGACTAAAAGGAGAATTAGATATTACTAATTTTGAAAAAGCTTTCCAAGAATTAATAGCAAGACACGAGATTCTACGTACGTGTTTTAGATCGGATAAAAACACAGGAGAAATCCGTCAACATATAAAAACACAAGAAGATATAACATTTAATCTAACAGTTTTAGATTTTCAAGATGCTGATAGTGTTGCTATAGAAAACTATTTACAACAAACCAATGCAGAAGCTTTTGATTTAGAACAAGGTCCTTTATTACGAGCAAGCCTATTACAAAAAGGAGCAAACGAGTATGTGTTTTTCCTATCAATGCACCACATTATTGGTGATGGTTGGTCAACCGAGTTGTTGATTTCAGAAGTAGTGAATAATTACAATTCATTGTTACAAGACGGAGTAATAACAGCAACAGAACTTCCTATTCAATACAAAGACTATGCGGTATGGTTACAAGAAGAAATCAAAGGCGAGAAATATGAAAAGGCGGAGAAGTATTGGCTAGCACAATTCTCAGGCGAACTACCAGTATTGGATCTACCAAGTTACAAGACACGTCCACTAATTCAAACCTATAATGGAGACAATGTAAGTCAGTTATTTTCAAAGGAATTTACCAGTAAATTAAAACAGTATTCAGAAGATAAAGGAGTTACCCTTTTTATGACTTTAATGGCGGGTATAAAAGCCTTGTTATATCGTTATACAGGTCAAACCGATTTGGTCATAGGAACCCCAATAGCAGGAAGAGAACATCCCGATTTAGAAAATCAAATAGGATTGTACTTAAATACTCTAGCTATCCGAACACAATTAGAAGATGATGAAAATAGTTTTGCTTCGCTTTTACAAAAGGAAAAAGAAGTTCTATTAGGAGCTTACGAGCATCAATTATATCCATTTGATGAATTAGTAGGGAAACTTAATTTAAAACGTGATACCAGTCGTTCAGTTCTATTTGATGTTTTAGTGGTATTACAAAACCAAAATCAACTTCGATTAGGTAGCAGTACAAATGATATAAAGAGTTTAGAAGTAGCAGAATATGATTATCATAGAAAGACATCACAATTTGATGTAAGTTATACTTTTGCGGAAGAAGCAGATCAATTAGGTCTTACTATTGAGTATAATACCGATATCTATGATTTGTTCTTAATAGAGAGAATGTTTGCACATTTAGAGAGTTTATTAACCCAAGCTATCGAAAATGATACGCAACTAATTGAAACCATTGACTTTTTAACTACTAAAGAGTGTCATCAATTATTGTATGACTTTAATGATACCAAGGTATATTATCCAAAGAATAAAACGATTGTAGAGTTATTTGAAGAACAAGTAGCAAAAACACCTGATAATGTAGCAGTTCAAGATTCCTTGATAAGCTTTACCTACAAAGAGTTACAATTAAAATCAAATGCTGTTGCAACTTATTTAACTTCAAAATTTGGATTGGATAAAGAACCTATCGGGATTATTGTTAATCGTTCGGCTGATTTAATTGTTTTATTACTAGGTATTTTAAAATCGGGTAAAAGTTACATTCCTATAGATCCCTTATTACCAAAAGAAAGAATAGAATACATCATCAATCAAAGTAATTCAAGAGTATTGATAATTGAAGATGACTTGATGAATGATTTTAATTTAACTGAAAAGCCATCAGACAAAGTTAGTTTAATCAGTAAAAAAGAGATTTTAGAATTTGAAGGAAATACCAGTTTTAATTCAAATTCAATTAAAGTTGAAGACACTGCTTATATCATTTATACTTCAGGCTCAACAGGTAATCCAAAGGGAGTTGGAATACCACACAAAGCCTTGTGTAATTTTTTAGTAAGTATTCAAAAACAACCAGGAATTGAATCTCAGGATACACTTTTTTCTGTAACTACTTATTCTTTTGATATTTCTATTTTAGAATTTTTTGCACCTCTTATAAGTGGCGCTTGTGTGTATGTAGCGAGTAAAGAGGTGTTAGGAAATATAGATGTTTTAAAAGAAATTTTAGCAAAAGTTAATCCTTCCGTTATACAAGCCACGCCAAGTTTTTATCAAATGCTATTCAATGCAGATTGGGAAGGAAACAAGAAATTAAAAGTGTTATGTGGAGGAGATAGTTTAAATGAATCACTAAGCAAACAACTTTTGGATTCTTGTCAAGAAGTTTGGAATATGTATGGTCCAACAGAAACAACCATTTGGTCGAGTTGTAAAAAAATAGAAAAACCTTCAGATGCATCGAATATTGGTAAACCTATTGCCAATACACAAATTTATATTGTGGATGCTAATTTGAATGTGTTACCATCAAATACGGTAGGACGAATATTCATTGCAGGCGATGGTTTAGCAAAAGGCTATTACAATAATCCAGATTTGACTTCTGAAAAATTCATTAACAATCCATTCGAACAAGGAACATTGATGTATGAAGTAGGTGATCTAGGAAAATGGAATGAAAAAGGAGAAATAGAGTTTTTAGGTAGAAATGATTTTCAAGTAAAAATACGAGGTTTCCGAATCGAATTAGGAGAAATTGAATCGAAATTGCAAGAAAATGAGCAAATTATTCAAGCGGTAGTAGACGCAAAAGAAATCAACGGGCAAAAATATTTAGTAGCTTATTATACTGAAAAGGGGGAGTCTGAATTAGATACAACAGCTGTTAAATCGTATTTACAAGAAAGATTGCCTGATTATATGGTGCCTAATTTCTTTGTAAAATTAATGAGTATTCCACTCACACCAAATGGTAAAGTAAATCGTAAAGCCTTACCTGAAATTTCTGAGGACAATATAGTAAAGAAAGCTTATATAGCTCCGCAAACAACTATTGAGGTGGCATTAGTTTCCATTTGGCAAGAGATATTAAATGTTGAAAATATTGGTATAACTGATAATTTTTTTGAACTAGGAGGGCATAGTTTATTGGCTATTAAGACAATTCACAGAATAAATGAACTATATGAAATTAATATAAATCTTAATCAATTTTTTGATTTAGTCACTATACAAGAATTAGGAAGAAAAATAAATAATCTGCAATTACTAAAAGATATAACTAAAAAGAATATGAAAATTCAGAATCAGAAACCTTTACAATTTAAATTGAAACAAATTTTATTTACTATTAGTTTACTGTTTTGCTTGACGAATGTTTTAGCACAACACAATATCACTGGGAAATTAGAGCAATCTGATAAAAGTAAAAATCAATTTACGGAGGTATCCTTAATAAATAAGGATTCAATAATTGTGAAGAATGATCTAATAAACGAAGACGGAACTTTTAGTTTAAAAGTGGAACAGTCTGGTACGTATGTTTTCAAAGTTAAACAATTAGGTGAAATTTTATTTAATAAGCAATTGCAGGTTAATTCTGATATTAATTTAGGAATAATACAGTTAGAAGGTGTTAAAAAACTTGAAGAAGTAGTAGTGTCTTCTAAAAGGAAAGTGGTAGAAAGAAAAATTGATAGAGTTGTATTTAATGTAGAAAAATCTATTGCAACAACTGGGGGAGATGCCTTAGATGCACTAAAAATTACACCAGGTGTAAAAGTACAAAATGATAATATTTCTATAATAGGAAAAGGTGTAGTTAGCGTAATGATAGATGATAAAATTATACAACTTAAACAAGAAGAGTTAGGTAATTTTTTGAAGTCTATTTCTGCTGATAATATAAAAAGTATAGAAGTTATTACCACACCACCTGCAAAATATGATGCGGCTGGTAATAGTGGAATGATTAATATTAAAACGAAAACGGCTAAAAAGATTCTTGGAATTCAAATTTTGGAATTGGTTATTTACAAAGAAGTAGACCAGATGGTTCTAGTTTTTTGAATTTTAATATGAATAAGAATAAATTCACATTAACAACTGCTTTAAATTATAGACAAGGAAAGAGACTGACTGATCAAGATGATTATGCTTATTTTACGGATGCTTTATGGTATACAAAATCTCCTTTTTTATCTAATTATAAAAGATTTGGAGGGAAAATAGGAATTGATTATCAAATAAATAAATTTTGGAAATCAGGTATTCAGTATATGATAAATAATAATAGAACCACTATTACCGACAGTCCCTATACATCTTCAACAAATTCTTCTACTAAATTAATTGAGAAAGAACTTTTTTCAGTAGGTAATCAATCAAATAAACCAAAGTTTAATTCTATTAATTTTCATAATGAATTTAAGTTGGATACTTTAAATCGAAAAATTAGCTTTGATATAGACTATTTTAATTTTTCAAATCAAGATAATAAGTACTATGATGGAAAATCGGTAAGTTATTCTTCAAATCAACTTCAATATTTTAAAGGAGAAAATCTAAATAAACAAGATATAAACAATTATTCAGCAAAAATTGATATTGATTATCCAATAAAGGGCTACAATTTGAGTTTTGGAGGAAAATTGAGTTTTTCAAATGCAACAAATGAAATGAATCAATTTAATAGTGGACTTGTTAATTTACCAATCTCTCAATATACTTTAAATCCTTCAAATTTTGAATACAAAGAGTATATCCAAGCACTATATGTTTCTGTTAATAAAAATTTAATGAAAAATGGGAAACTCAGTTAGGTTTAAGGTATGAATCCACTATTTTGGAAAATAATTCAAATAGTTTAAATACAAAATTCAAATCTGATTATGCAAAATTATTTCCTAGTTTGAATGTAAATTATAGTTATTCTGAAAACAGTACGTTTTCTTTAAATTATAGCAGAAGAATAGAAAGACCCACTTTTATGGAATTAAATCCTAATGAATGGTACGTGAGTCCTTTTCAAAAAATTGGAGGAAATCCTTTTCTACTACCTGCTTTTATTGATAATATTGACTTTGTATATAATTATAAAACACTTGAAAGTAAGATTTATTTTGCTTACGAAGATAATCTTTATGGACAAGTTTCTATTCCTAATTCTTTTACAAAAGATATAGTTTTTACAAATAAAAATTATGTTAAAACCAGTAGAATTGGATTTTCAGAAAGTTACATTTTTGAAAAATATAAGTGGTGGACTTCTACCAATAGTTTAGACATAAATTATGTACAATCAAAATCGTTTATTTCCCTAATTGATAGGTCTCAGACCGGATGGAATAGCCGATTTTCAACCAATAATGACTTCATAATTGATAAAAATAAATCTTGGGTGTATAATATTAACTTTTGGTACAGTTCAAAAGGAGTTGATGGTAAGTTTTATAATATTGCATCAATGAGTAATTTATCAATGTCATTACAATATTCATTGAAAAATCACCCTCTTAAAATTACTCTAAAAGCTAATGATTTATTTAAAAGCGATAAGATTGATGTGAATTCTTATTTTAATAGTATTCATCAGAATGGTATTTATTATTCAGACAATCAATATATACAGTTGAATATAAGTTATAAAATTGGAAATCAAAAACTCAAATCTGTAAAAAGACCTGTAGGTAACGAAGAAGAAAGAAATAGAACAGGAAACTAAATAATGCTTTTATAATAATCTCATGAATCAGTTATTAGAAAAATTAAATTCTCTTGATATAAAAATCGGGCTTAAAGGAGAGAATCTTGATATACAAGCACCTAAAGGAGTTATTACTACCGAAATTTTAGAAGAAATTAGAGGTAAAAAGGTTGAATTAATTAACTTTTTGAAGGATTTTAATGTAAAACCTATAATTACTAAAGTAGCAGAAAATGAGTTTTATCCGCTTTCTTCCACACAAAAAGAATGTGGTTACTACATCAAATGAACCCTGATAATGTAGCCTACCATATTCCTATGGTATTTGAAATAGAAGGGAGTTTTTCATTAGATAAGTTACAAAAAGCGTTGCAATTTCTATTAAAAAGACACGAGTCTTTAAGAACAAAATTTAGCATTGATTCTCAAGGTAATCCTGTGCAAGTAATACAGCATTATACCGATGATTTATTTAATTTAATAACCAAAGATTCTGAAAAACCTGAAGAAATACAGAAATCTATCGAAGAAATAATTAATACTCCTTTTGATTTATCTAAAGATCTATTATTTAAAGCAAATGTATTTAAAGAATCTGATGATAAGCATATCTTATTAATTATAATGCATCACATTATTAGTGATGGATGGTCGTTAGAAGTTTTTGCTAAAGATTTCTTTGCTATTTACAATAATGAAAATTCACATCATTTAGATGGATTATCAATTCAATACAAAGATTACGCTGTTTGGCAACAAAATAGAATAGGTTCTAATGGATTAAAAGAGGATAAAGAGTACTGGCTGGCTGTTTTTTCTGAGGAAATTCCTGTGCTACAATTACCTTCTTTTAAACCTAGACCTAAGGTGAAAAATGGAAACGGTAGTACAATTTTGACTCAATTTTCATCTTCTAGTTTATCAAAATTTCAAAAAGTATGTCAAGATAATCACGCCACTTTATTCATGGGGCTAAAGACTCTAGTGGATGTATTACTATTTAAATATACCAATCAAAAAGACATAATTATAGGAACTCCTATTGCAAATAGGGAATTACAAGAATTAGAAAATCAAATAGGTTTTTATGCTAATACTTTAGCTTTACGAACAAAAGTTGAAAAGAATCAGTCATTTTTAAGTTTATTGCAATCCAATAAGACTCAATTACTAGAAGCATACAAACACCAAGAATATCCTTTTGATGAATTAGTTTCAAATTTAAAATTCCCATACGATTCTTCAAGAAATCCATTATTTGATGTTATGATTTCTTTACAAGAGAAGTCCGATTCTGGTGTAATTGCTCTTGAAAATACAACCATAAAGAAAATCATCCCACAAGATGAAACAAGTAAATTTGATTTAACGTTTAGTTTTCATCTAGAAGAAGACAAATTAAATCTTGAACTTAATTATGATTCTGACATTTATGAGGAATTCTTTATAAAGAACTTAATAGCACATTTTAGCAATATTCTTGAGAAAGTAGCTAAAAATACAGATCAGCTAATTTCTGAAATTGAAATTACTACAGATGAGGAACGTCATCAATTAGTATATGACTTTAACGATACCAAGGTAGATTATCCAAAGGATAAAACGATTGTTGAGTTGTTTGAAGAACAAGTGCTTAAAACACCTGATAATGTAGCGGTTGTTTTTGAGAATGTAGAGTTAACCTACCAAGAACTTAATGAACAAGCCAATCAATTAGGAGCATATCTAAGAGAAAATTATCAAATACAACCTGATGACTTAATAGCGATTAAGCTAGAAAGAAGCGAGAAGATGATTGTGGCTATCCTAGGAATATTAAAATCAGGAGCAGCGTATGTCCCTATTGATCCAGCATACCCACAAGATCGTATTGATTATATAGAACAAGATACGCAAGCAAAAGTTACCATCACTGAAGAGTTTTTGTTAGAATTCAATAACGTTAAAAACAATTACGATAATTCTAATTTAGAAATCATCAGTAAACCAGATAGTCTAGCTTATGTAATTTATACTTCTGGGACGACAGGACAGCCTAAAGGGGTGATGATTGAGAATAGAAGTGCTGTTGAGTTGATTAATTGGAGCAAACAAGAATTTGATAATACTCAATTTAATGTAGTCTATTCAGCTACTTCATATTGTTTTGATTTGTCTATTTACGAAATGTTCTATAGTTTATCAATTGGCAAGAAAGTAAGAATTCTTAAAAATGGATTGAGTATAAAAGATTATGTGAATACAGAAGAAAGTATTCTTATTAATACAGTTCCATCAGTAGTTAATAAATTATTAACAGATAAAATTAGTTTAGAAGGCGTAAGTATTTTAAATATGGCAGGCGAGCCTATTCCAGTAGATTTAACAAACAAATTACCTTTATTTAAATTATCAGTTTATAATTTATATGGTCCATCGGAAGATACCACATATAGTACATATTACAAAGTTATGGATAGAGACTATGTTACTCTTCCCATCGGTCGCCCCATTTCCAACACCCAAGTTTACATTTTAGATCAAGACAAGAAGGTGGTTCCAATTGGCGTAACAGGAAAGTTATATGTGGCTGGATCAGGCTTATCGCGAGGTTATTTAAACAAACCCGAATTAACGGCAGAGAAGTTTATAGTAAATCCATTTGTAGAAGGAACCAAGATGTATGACACGGGAGACTTAGCTAGATGGTTGCCTGACGGGAATATAGAGTTTTTAGGTAGAGCCGATTTTCAGGTTAAAATACGTGGGTATCGTATAGAATTTGGAGAGATTGAAACAAGTTTATCACAATTTAGTGAAGACATTGCTCAAGTAGTGGTAGAAGCAAAAGAAATCAACTCCGAAAAAGTATTAGTTGCCTACTATACCACAAGAGAAAACAAAGAAATAGATAAAACTAATTTACGTGAATACCTACAAAGTAAACTTCCAGAGTATATGGTACCCAGTTACTTTGTTGAGCTTGAAACGATACCATTAACCCCTAATGGAAAAATAGACCGCAAAGGGTTACCAAGTGTTAGTGGAGAGGACTTAATACGTAGAGAATACATAGCGCCAAGGAATGCGACAGAAGAACAATTAGTTACAATATGGCAAGAAGTATTAGGAGTAGAAAATATAGGTATAACCGATAGTTTCTTTGAATTAGGCGGTCATAGTTTAATGGCAGCTCAAGTGCTTAATAAAATTCACCAACGATTATCCCTGCAAATAAGTTTCAAAGATTTTTTTGCCACTCCTACTATTAAAGGAATTTCAAAAAATCTAAGTCATAAGAACTATGTAGCCATTCCTAAAGCAGCAGAACAAGAAAACTATCCTTTAACCCCATCACAACAAAGATTATGGGTATTGAGTCAGTTAGAAGGTGGTTCGCAGGCTTATAATATGCCAGCGGTAGTTCGACTAAAAGGAGAATTAGATATTACTAATTTTGAAAAAGCTTTCCAAGAATTAATAGCAAGACACGAGATTCTACGTACGTGTTTTAGATCGGATAAAAACACAGGAGAAATCCGTCAACATATAAAAACACAAGAAGATATAACATTTAATCTAACAGTTTTAGATTTTCAAGATGCTGATAGTGTTGCTATAGAAAACTATTTACAACAAACCAATGCAGAAGCTTTTGATTTAGAACAAGGTCCTTTATTACGAGCAAGCCTATTACAAAAAGGAGCAAACGAGTATGTGTTTTTCCTATCAATGCACCACATTATTGGTGATGGTTGGTCAACCGAGTTGTTGATTTCAGAAGTAGTGAATAATTACAATTCATTGTTACAAGACGGAGTAATAACAGCAACAGAACTTCCTATTCAATACAAAGACTATGCGGTATGGTTACAAGAAGAAATCAAAGGCGAGAAATATGAAAAGGCGGAGAAGTATTGGCTAGCACAATTCTCAGGCGAACTACCAGTATTGGATCTACCAAGTTACAAGACACGTCCACTAATTCAAACCTATAATGGAGACAATGTAAGTCAGTTATTTTCAAAGGAATTTACCAGTAAATTAAAACAGTATTCAGAAGATAAAGGAGTTACCCTTTTTATGACTTTAATGGCGGGTATAAAAGCCTTGTTATATCGTTATACAGGTCAAACCGATTTGGTCATAGGAACCCCAATAGCAGGAAGAGAACATCCCGATTTAGAAAATCAAATAGGATTGTACTTAAATACCCTAGCTATCCGAACACAATTAGAAGAAGATGCTAATAGTTTTGCTTCTCTATTACAAAAGGAGAAAGAAATTTTATTGAGAGCTTATGAACATCAATTATATCCATTTGATGAATTAGTAGGGAAACTCAATTTAAAACGCGATACCAGTCGTTCAGTTCTATTTGATGTTTTAGTGGTATTACAAAACCAAAATCAACTTCGATTAGGAGGTACTACTAATGATATAAAGAGTTTAAAAGTTGAGGAATATGATTATCATAGAAAGACATCACAATTTGATGTGAGTTATACTTTTGCGGAAGAAGCAGATCAATTAGGTCTTACTATTGAGTATAATACCGATATCTATGATTTGTTCTTAATAGAGAGAATGTTTGCACATTTAGAGAGTTTATTAACCCAAGCTATCGAAAATGATACGCAACTAATTGAAACCATTGATTTTTTAACGACTCAAGAACGTCATCAATTATTGTATGACTTTAACAATACGAAGGTAGATTATCCAAAGGATAAAACGATTGTTGAGTTGTTTGAAGAACAAGTAACTCAAACACCTGATAATGTAGCAGTTGTTTTTGATAATGTCGAGCTAACGTATCAAGAACTTAATGAACAAGCCAATCAATTAGGAGCATATCTAAGAGAAAATTATCAAATACAGCCCGATGATTTAATAGCTATAAAGCTAGAAAGAAGCGAGAAGATGATTGTGGTTATCCTAGGAATATTAAAATCAGGAGCAGCGTATGTTCCTATTGATCCAGCATACCCACAAGATCGTATTGATTATATAGAACAAGATACGCAAGCGAAAGTTACCATCAATGAAGAGTTTTTGTTAGAATTCAATAACACTAAAAGTAATTACGATAATTCTAATCTAGAAATTATTAGTAAACCAGATAATTTAGCTTATATCATTTACACTTCAGGAACCACAGGACAACCTAAAGGGGTGATGATTGAGAATAAAGGAGTAATTAATCTAATACAATCTCAAATAGAACAATTTCAAATAGAAAAAGATGAAAAAATACTTTTATTTTCTAATTATTCTTTCGATGCTTCTGTTGAGCAAATATTTCTGACCATTTTAAATGGATGTAGCTTATTTATTTTGTCTAAAGAGACGTTGTTGGATGAAACGTTGTTAGAAAATTTTATTTATAAAAATGAAATTACTCATCTACATGCTGTACCGTCATTATTAAATAAAATAAGACCAGATAATAGGTTTTCTTTAGAGAGAGTAATAGCAGGAGGTGATATTTGTTCCATAGAATTAGCCAAATCATGGAGTTCAATTTGTGATTTTTATAATGAGTACGGTCCAACAGAAACCACAGTGACTTCAGTTGAATTTTGTTATAAACAAAATGAGATTTTATCTATCGGTCGTCCTATTTCCAACACCCAAGTTTACATTTTAGATCAAGACAAGAAGGTGGTTCCAATTGGTGTAACTGGAAAGTTGTATATATCTGGCGCAGGCTTATCAAGAGGCTATTTAAACAAACCTGAATTAACAGCAGAGAAGTTTATAGTAAATCCATTTGAAGCAGGAACCAAGATGTATGACACGGGAGACTTAGCTAGATGGTTACCTGACGGGAATATAGAGTTTTTAGGTAGAGCCGATTTTCAGGTTAAAATACGTGGGTATCGTATAGAATTGGGAGAGATTGAAACAAGCTTATCACAATTTAGCCAAGACATTACTCAAGTAGTGGTAGAAGTAAAAGAAATCAACTCCGAAAAAGTATTAGTTTCCTATTATACCACAAGAGAAGATAAAGAAATAGATAAAACCCTTTTACGCGAGTACCTACAAAGTAAGTTGCCAGAATATATGGTACCCAGTTACTTTGTTGAGCTAGAAACGATACCATTAACCCCTAATGGAAAAATAGACCGTAAAGGGTTACCAAGTGTTAGTGGAGAGGACTTAATTCGCAGAGAATACATAGCGCCAAGAAATGAGACAGAAAAACAATTAGTTACAATCTGGCAAGAAGTATTAGGAGTAGAAAATATAGGTATAACCGATAGTTTTTTTGAATTAGGAGGGAACTCTTTGAAAATCATTTCCGTTATTAATAAGATAGAAGAAAAATGGAGTGTAGAGGTCAAAATAAAAGATTTTTTTAAATTCAGTACACCGCTTGCACTTGCCGGATTTATAGAACAAAATAATGATGTAGCGGGGATTGTTCACGAAAAGATTGAACCTTTAGTAAAACAGGAATTTTATCCTATTACAGCCACTCAATTCGGTATTTGGTTTGAATGCCAGAAAAGTAATGATTTACTGAAATCGTACAATATGGTACATGGTTTGTTGATTCATGGTGTTTTGGACAAGAAACTGGTCGAAAACTCCATACACATGTTAGTGAAAAGACATGAAATACTACGAACTGTTTTCACCATAGAAGAAACTGGTGTGATGCAGAAAGTAATTGATATTGTAGATCTTAATTTTTATTTTGAAGTAGAAGAAGTAAGTCTGAACGAAAATGAAATTACGACTTATGGAGATTGTTTATTAAAAAAGAAAAAGAAAGAATCTTTGATCTTGAAAATGGACCTTTAATCTATTTCAAATATGTAATTGTTAATAATAAATCTTTTTTCATTTTCAATATTCATCACATTGTTTGTGACGGTTCTTCCATTAAAGTGATTATAGATGACTTTTTTGATTATTATGAAAATTTGCAAACGAATATCGACTATAAAAAAGAGTCACTCTACATCCAATATAAAGAATATGCAAGTTGGTTGAATGCAAAAACTGAAATAAACGAGTCTATTTACAAGGATTATTGGGTCAATCAGTTATTACCTTTACCAAAACCATCATTTATAATCAATCAAAATCAAAATTCCTATAAAGGGAAAAAGATTTCGGTCAATTCTAGCCCGGAATTGGTAGATAGAGTACGTAGTTTTATTCTCAAAAATAACAGCACAGATTATATTTTATATAGTTCTATAGCGGCTCTCTTAATTTATGAATGGACAGGAAACAATAAAGTAGTGCTTTTGTCTCCTTTTTCAGTAAGACCAAATATTGTTTTTGAAAATCAAATTGGTTTGTATTTGAATACTGTTCCATTATGTATGAATGTAGGGGAAAACAAATCATTTATAGAAATTATTGATCAAACGAAAGACACAGTATTAAAAAATTTTTCAAACTATTACTATCCTTTTGCAAGTATTGTAGATGCCTTGATGGAACAAGGTGCAGTTATCGAAAACATATTTAATGTGATGTTCACACTTCAAAACCAGGATACAGGAGAGGAAAATCTTAATAAATCAATCAAGTTTAATAAAACGTCTCTGATTTTAAGTTCCAATTCTTTATCAAAATTGAATCTTACATTTAGTTTGGCTGTTTCTAACTTACTCCATCTGGAAATAGAATACAACGAAAACTTGTTTAATGATCAAGAAGTTGCATCGTTTGCCTTAAGATATCTTGAATTAATTGATCAAAATATTAAATAAATAGCATAAGAAAACAAAATGAATTTAACTTATAGAGAAGGTACTAAAAATGACCTTGAAGGACTTAAAGCTCTCGGAATTTTAAGTTATGGGCAATTTAAAGACGATTTGTCTGAAAAAAACTGGAACAAAATGGATTCCATTCTAAGACTGGATGAAAATTATTTAAAACTACTTGATATTTCAACCTGCTTTATCTGCTTAGATGGAGAACAGTTGGTAGGGATGGCTTATTTGGTACATAACGGAAATCCTACTGATATTTTTCAGGCAGATTGGTCTTACATACGTATGGTGGGGGTAAATCCTAATTATGCTGGGCAGGGTATAGGGAAAAAACTCACGCAAATGTGTATTGATTTAGCAAAAAAAACGGATGAAAAAATTATAGCTCTACATACTTCCGAATTTATGCATGCTGCCAGACATATATATGAAAGTTTGGGTTTTGAAATTGTCAAGGAAATTGAACCTCTCTTCGAAAAAAAATATTGGCTATATCATTTAAATATTAATTGATTATTATAAAAATAGAGTACTACGATATTTTAAACAACAAATACAATGAGTGAAATTAAAAATTATGACAGGGAGAGAGCCAGTCAATATGACAACGAGTCCGAGTTCGATAAAGGAAATAGAAGTATCCACGTTTTATTGTTGAAAGATATATTCAGTTTCTATAAAATGAATCCGGTTCATTGTATAGAATTAGGTTGTGGTACAGGTTTTTTTACAAAGGTACTGGTAGAATCGTTTCCGGAGATGAAGTGTATACTTGTAGATGGTTCTGTAGATATGTTAAATGTAGCAAAAAGTAAGTTTTTAGAAAAACCGAATATCTACTATCGACAGGCTTGGCTTCAAAATATAGATTGGCAATCCATTCCAAGCAATGATCTTGTTTTCTCGGCTTTAACCATCCATCATTTAAAAGATACCGAAAAATTTGATCTGTATAAAAAAATCTATGAGAATATGACTATTGGCGGGAAGTTTATCTATTTCGATCAGTTTAAAATCGATCATGGCGAAGGGGATTTGTTAATCGAATACCTAGCTTGCCGAGATATTCAAGCTCGATTGATAGCTGAAATGCAGTTAGATTTTATGATTGATGAATTAGAAATAGACACCATTATTGCAAACGACCGTAGAGCTAAAGCTAGTGAAAACGACAAAGAAGCTTTGATTAGTACCACCATAGATCAGCTCAAAACACTAGGATTCAAATCGGTTAACATAGTATACCAAGAATTTCGATTCTTCTCAATAATAGCCATTAAATAATAAATCCATATGAAAGAACAAACAATCAGTTCGCGTTTAACAACAGTCTGCAAGAAGTATAAGGATAAAATTGCAGTAAAAACAGATACTGCTGCTATAAGTTATAGTCAACTAGATACTTTGTCAGACCAGCTTGCAAAAAATATTTTTGCGAATACCGGACAATCCAATATAGTTGCAACGTTATTAGCTCCTAGCTTAGAGTACATACTTTCGATCACAGGAATCAATAAAAGTGGTAACGCTTTCTTGCCAATTGATACCGCTCATCCATTAAATAAAATAGAAGAACAACTTCATTTTTCAAAGCCTTCAGTTATTCTTGTAAGTAAGGAGTGGACTCACTTAATAGAAAATATAAGTGAAGATATACTCGTACTCCGGATAGAGTTGGACGCAAACACACTTCATATTTCAAAAAAAGTAGTTGGAGATTGGGTCGAGCTCGAAAAGCCTACTAACGAGGTATTAGAGATCGAAATGGACAAAAAATCAAATTCCTATGTTTTATATACTTCCGGTAGTACAGGAAAACCAAAAGCAATTTTGGGAAGGAATGATTCTCTTTGTCACTTCATTGAATGGCAAATAGATGAGTTCAAACTAAGCGAAGTAAAGGGGGCTTTGCTTACTAATTTAGGTTTTGATGTCAGTTTAAGAGATATTTTTACACCACTACTTTCAGGAGGAGAATTAATTATTCCGTCTCGCAGTGTTAGAGAAGATATTTTTTATATTCTGGATTTGATCAAAACAGAAAAAATAGAATTGCTACACGTAGTACCGTCTATGCTAAAAGTATTTACCCAACAGGATGCCGCTTATTTTGCTTCCATAAAATTCGTTTTTACAGCAGGAGAAGCACTTTTTTGGAAAGATGTCTATCAATGGAAAGAGAAAATTAATAGTACGGCATTAATAACAAATTTATATGGTCCTTCTGAGACCACACTCGCCAAATTCTTTTATACAATTACAGAACCTATAGAAAAGAACTGGGAGCAGATAGTACCACTTGGAAAACCTTTGCCAGATACACAAGTATATATTTATGCAAACAACCAAATTTGCAAAGAAGGAGAAACAGGGGAAATAATGATAAGTACCGACTATCGATCTAATGGGTATTTATTTAACGATGAATTAAATAATGAAAAATTTGTAACCATCAAAATAGAAGAGAAAACGGTCAACGTATATGCAACTGGTGATTTAGGCTTTCTTAAAAATGGCTATCTTCATTTTGCTGGCAGAAAAGACAGACAGGTAAAGATATACGGCAACCGGGTTGAATTGCTGGAAGTAGAAACAGTCTTAGCTGGCATTAAAGAAATAGAGGAATGTGCTGTTTTATTTATTGAAAACGCTGATAATCAAATTCTTATTGCCTTTTATACTGCAAAAAGCGGGCTGCAAGAGGAAACCGTCACAAATTATCTGAAAAGCTTTTTGCCAAACTACATGATTCCCCATTCTATAGTCTATATCCATGAAATACCTTTGAATACCAATGGGAAAAAGGATTATAGAAAATTACTTGAGATTTACAATCAAAAAAATCATAAGAGTGCTGTTAGTACCGATAGCCAAACTGATTTAAAAAACAAAGTATATGCTATTATACAGAAATATGCTTTTGTAACAACTATAAAAGAAGACGATACTTTTATGAAACTAGGGGTCAGCTCGCTGAAATCCATACAGATTCTTTCGAATTTCTATAAGGAATTCAAAGTGAAAATACCACTAGTATTTATTTTGAATAATAAAATTAAGGACATCGTTAATTTCATAAGCGATTCTCTTTCCACTAATACCACAGTAGAGGTAGAAGATAAAAAGGAAGATTATTCTTTTCTTGTGAGCCCTAATCAAAGACAAATGTTGATTGCCACGATGTATAGCAAAGAATCAAATTTGGCTTATAATGTTTTACTTGCTTTCAGAATAAAAGGCAATCTTGATGAGGTGAAATTAACAAACTACGTCAATCACTTGGTACAATCTAATGAAATATTCCGAACAACTTATACTTATTCAAATAATTCATTCCAGCAAAAAATATTGCCTAAGGAAGGGAAATACCAAGTATACGAAAAAATAGAAATAAATGAAACGAATATTGAGGATTATTTAAAAGAGGAGTTGAATACAGAATTTGAATTATTTAACGATTCGCTTCCCTTAAAAATTTCCCTATTACAAGTAGGTCAAAATGACTTCGTACTGGTATTTAAAACTCATCACGTTACTGTTGATATACAGGCATTGGCACAGATCAAAAATGACTTTATGAATTATTATCATAACGGAGTTATGAAAACGACCAATCCCACACTTGAATACATTCATTTTACACAACACTATAACCATCTGTTAAATAGTCAGGTTGCCTCTAAAACTAAAGATTTTTGGAAAGGTAAATTTATGAACAAATTCAATTTCGAATTGCCATCCGATTTTAAAAGAATGAACGCAAGGGATTTTGGAGGAAAGAACGTATCACTTGATCTTGGAGAATCGCTCAGTAAAAAAATACTGGCTTTTAACAAGGAAAACAGTGTTTCCCTTTTCATGCTTTATTCAAGTACACTTTCCTTGTTTTTCAGAAACTATTCCAAATCAAATGAGATTATATTCGGTATACCTATGACATTGCGGGATATGGGAGAGACCTACAATGATACCGTTGGTTTTTTTGTCAATACTCTTCCTGTTAAATTTATTATTGATGAAAATAAGCAATTTAAAGAGTATTTGCAGGACAGGATTAATGATTTGCTCGACTACTACGAAAATAAATTCTATCCTTTTTCACAGATCGTTGAAGACATTAATTATCGCCACGAATTGAATCGGAATCCTGTATTTAACTATATGGTGGTTGGAATTGAAAGTGAATCCTATAGCAAAAATGAGAAAGATGAAACAGATCTCGAAATTGAAGCTTTAGAATCAAACGACTATACAACCAAATTTGATTTAACCTTTATGGTCATTCGCCATGACGATACCATTTCATTAAAAATGGAATATGATGTATCGCTTTATAAAGAAGAAACTGCAGTATTCTTTTTGGAACAAATTAAAAATGCAATGGCTCAAGCAGTAGAAAATAGTAACTTGTCTATCAACGATATAAAGTTTGACCATCGGGAATTTGCACATTCGGCACTACGTTCGGAAATGCCTGCGGTAACTGTACCTGCAGAAGTAAAAACGATAATTCAAACCGCCATGAGCAGTATCGAAACCTTATTATATTTGATATGGAAAAAGATTCTTGAACATGGGGATATAGAAATTACGCAGGATTTCTTTGAAGTAGGAGGGACTTCCATAAAAGCAATCAGTATTATTACTCAAATTAATGAAGAATTCAAAACCAAATTCACTTTGGTAGATTTTTATTTACATCCAACCATAAAAGAATTTGCAGAACTTCTGAATACCAAAGGGCAATCAAATAAAGATTATCAGCTCGACCTAGAAAAAGAAGCTATTTTTACAAAAACGTATGATTTTCCAACACAAGAATTTGTGGCTACTAAAGCCCCTAATATTTTATTGACTGGAGCAACGGGTTATGTAGGTTGCTATTTGATACGTGAATTGTTCAACTATGATCTGGGCAAATTATACTGCTTGGTGCGTTGCGATTCTGAAAAAGAAGGTTTTGTTAGACTAAAGCAGAATTTAGCAGGTAAGGGATTATGGCAGGATAGTTATGAAAATCGTATTGTAATTGTTAAAGGTGATATTTCCCAACCAAGATTGGGTATAGATAGTGCTATCTACGAAGAGTTGTCTAATGATGTAAATCTTGTACTACATAATGCAACTTTTATGAACCACGTTTTACACTACGATGTATTAAAACGTGCTAATGTGAATGGAATGGAGGAAATATTTCAATTTTGTTTGAATAAAAAGAAAAAGAAATTGCATTATGTTTCCACAACCTCTGTATTTAACATGCTGACCTACAACAAGGAAGTAATTGTCGATGAATCCAGTAGTATTGCCAATGAGAAACACTATAATTCCCTTGGTTATAAAGCCAGTAAATGGGTAGCAGAAAGACTTGTAGAAAAAGCAGTAGAAAAATTTGACATTCCCATTGTTACTCATCGTGTAGGTCTGGTATTATGGGATTCTGAAAACAAAACACACGATGGTTCAAATCAGTGGTTGAAACAGTATTTGGAAAGTTGTGCCATTTTGGGTATCTATCCTGATTATGACAGGGTGAAATACTTAACTATCTCAGTAAATGTGTTGGTTAAAAATATGTGCTATTTTTTAAATAAGGATTATATCTCCGGGATAGATAAATACACTGTTTTGCATCATTTCACAAAACAACAATCGCCAAAAGATTTAGTAATTGATTATTACGGAGAAGATATTGATAAATTGACTTGTGTAGATGAGGAAGAGTGGTTAAATACAGCAAGAAAAGAAGTGTTACCTATTTCGTGGAGGTTACCGTTTTTTGATATTGATCAAGATGATATTGTTGATTTAGGAGACAAGGTTCGTATTATATTGAATGAAAAAACTCTAGAATTACTAAAAAGAGAAGATATAATTTTACAAGAAAATTAATTATCATGATAAAATATTTAGATTACTATATACCTAAGGAAAGGATTTCAATAGAAGAAATTTTTACGAAGGTGGCAGAATCAAAAAAAATACCGAAGGCGTTTACGACTGCTAATGAAGCAATAAATTTTTTTAAAACCAGCATTAATTTGACGGAAGTAGCTTATGCTGATACGATGAAAGAGGAGACGATGTTCGATATACTCTTAAATAATTTTTTGAAAAAAAATAATCGATAAGCAAAAAATCGATTTGCTCATTTTAATCAACGATGACTTAGGTAGAAATCAACGAATGAAAAATTTAGGACATTATTTAATTCACAAACACGAACTGGATAATGCCGAATTTTTATCTATATCAGGAAACCAATGTGCAAATACCGAATTTGTTGTTAGTTATGCCGAGGGGCTTTTACAATCAGGAATGGTCAAAAATTTGATTATCCTTGCTGCAAACAAAATTATTGATATAGGAGAACGAACCGTAGGAACCTATGCGATTCATGGCGATGGTGCCGGAATAATCTATATGAATACCGATGAGAAAGAAGGTTTTACTATAGTAGCCAAACATTCATATACTAACGGACTTTTGTATAATGCTGATCAGGATACAAATAATTCTTTATTGCTTTGTAAAAACTACCTGAAATGTATCTCAGAATGTATTGCAATTCATCAGCTAGTACCTGAAGATTATATGTATGTTAATATCCAAAATGCCAATCCGATTTTGGTTACCCAATGCCTTTCCAGTTTGGGTTTTAAAGAGTCTCAGTTCTTTAAGGAAAATATATATAAATACGGCCATTTGGATTGTGTCGATTTCATCATAAACCTAAAGACTATAGCAGAAAAAATGTTGCCCCAGGCCTCTAAAATATTTTCGTTTGCTACAGGTTCTTCGGGTTCAAATATCTGTTTGTTATTAGAAGTGAAATAGCATGCAAAAAGCTCAAATAAATAATTTGATCGATGAAATCGAATCAAATAAAGAAGGTAAAATAATTTCCTTTTATAAAGACAAACGTATTGAGATTAGTTTTGAGGAACTATATCCCAAGATCAGACACGTTGTATCATTCTTGTGTCAAAAAGGGTACAATGCAACCACAACCATTGGGATACTCGGGAGAAATAATTTAGAATGGGTTATTATGGATTTCGCTTGTATTTACTGTGGGATTAAACTTGTACCGTTAGAACCCAATACAGACGTGAATTATCTGCAAGAATACGGTTTTAACTTAAACTGTATTCTGGTCGATAAATACTACATGGACAAGCTTGACAAGCTAAATCTGTCAAACTTGGAATGTATTTGTATGAACGACCTTATCGATAGCAAAATAACTCCAATAGAGATTAAGCAAAAAAGACATCAGTACGCATCTGAAGAAGTAATATCGTATAAAATGACTTCGGGTAGCACAGGAAAACCAAAAATCATAGGACATGCTGTAGAAGGGATTGAAAATACGATAAACGGAGTACAGAATCTCTTTAAACACAATCATCAGGAGCGATTACTCATATTTCTTCCACTTAATTTATTGCAACAAAGGTATTGGCTCTATTCTGCTGTATTTTTCAGGTTTACCATTATTATTGTACCTAAAGAGTATTTATTTGTTTCGCTTAAAACAGAAAAACCCACCGTGCTGATGGGGGTGCCCTATATCTACGAGCTATTGTACCGGGATTTTACATCAATACTGCAAAAAAATATTGAAATAAAACGGGCATACCGGCAATTTATAGAATCGGATGCAGCTACTAGAGGCATTTTTTTACCTTTTATGGACTATCTAGGCGGTCATATTAATTATTTATGGACAGGTTCTTCTCCCATTCCGAAAGAGGTACTTCAATTCTATTTTTCAATGAATATTCCATTATACCAAGGATATGGGATGAATGAAACATGTATTATTGCTAAAAACTATCCTGATAATAATAAAATAGGTAGTGTAGGTAAGATATTTCCGAATATTGAACTGCGTTTTGATGAAAACGATCAAATTCTTATTAAAAATAAATACCCGATATGCCGCAGTTATTTTGTAGCACCTGTAGAAGATCAAAATAATACCTTTTTAAAAGATGGTTATATAGCCACCGGCGATCAGGGCTATATGGATGAAGAAGGCTATTTATTTATCACTAACAGGGTAAAAGAAATGATTGCTTTATCTAGTTCTAAGAAAATTATGCCACGTAGTATCGAAGAAAAAATAGGTGTTGATCCACAAGTCAAGTTTTGCATTGTATATGGAGATAATCGGCCTTATTTAACTGCTCTGATTATACCGCATTCAGAAGACGTAACTTATTCAGAAATAGAACCATTGGTTAAAAGATATAATACCACTTGTCATCCTGAAGAGTATATTTATAAATTTTTTGTAACACATGATGATTTTACGGAAGAAAATGATCTTATATCCAATCAAAACAAAATCAAACGTAAAAATATTTATGAAAAATACAAAACCCAATTTGAAGAACTGTATGATGTGTAGCACATAGCCAATGCTAAAAGATTACTAATATTTTATAAATAAATGGAAAATAGACAATAATGGAAAATTTAATAATTAAAAACGAAATTTATAATCTAGTTGTGGAAGAGTTGTTAAACCAAGTAGGTTGTCCTATGACTATAGCACCAGGTATGTTGATAAAAGAAGATTTGGGTTTACCCTCAATGAAAATAGTTTTTTTTCTCACCTCTATTACGCAAAAGTTAAATATAAGTATTCTCGATTTTGCCGATTATGAACTTCTCAATGCAAAAAGTGTTCAGGATATGTATGAATTATTAACCCAAAAAATAAAATAATGGTATCAGCAATAGAGACTTTATTCAATCCGGATTTTATCATTGAGAATGAGCTAATCAAACTAAGAATTGTTTCACCCGGTGATTTATCGCAACTGGAAGAAATAGCATCCGACCCGTCGATTTGGAAATACTACACAGTAGAACTTTATACAGAAGAAGACTTGAAGTTGTACGTACAAAAATGTTTGGCAGATTTTTCAACAAAAAGCCTGGTACCTTTTGTTATTATCGACAAACAAATTAATAAAATAGTGGGTATGTCTGCTTATGGAAATATTTCGGTTCCAGATAGAAGAATTGAGATAGGCTGGAGCTGGATAGGAAGTTCTTTTCAGGGTACAGGCGTGAATGGCAGCTACAAAAAATTATTATTAAAGTTTGCTTTTGAATACTTGGACTTTTTAAGGGTGGAATTTAAAACAGATGTTTTGAACGGGAAAGCCAGAAAGGCTTTGTTAAAAATAGGAGCTACAGAAGAAGGAATATTGAGATCGCATACTTTAATGCATCATGATCGGAGAAGAGATACCATATATTACTCCATACTAAAAGAAGAATGGCTAAAACAGAGTAACTGAAATGAAAGAAATACAGTTAAGCGGTACTTATTATGAAATGGGGAAGCAACATGGTTCTTTCCTAAAAGAGGATATTCATCGCTTTTTGGAAGATGGTTATTTTCAAATTAATAGGTTATGCAATAAACCGATTAATGGAAAAAATGTAAAAGCATATACAGAGGTGTATCAGCAATCTATTCAAAGGTATTTACCGGAAATTTATGAAGAAATAAAAGGACTTTCTGAAGGAGCTGGAATTACGCTGGAGGATGCAATTTTGCTTCAAATCAGGAGAGAAATAATAGGATCTAATGCATTTACTCTGGCTGGAGATTGTAGCTCAATAGGAATACATCGGCCTAATAATTTACTAGCCGGCCAAACCATTGACCTGAATGGAGACATGACATCATTAGGACAGGTATTTAAATTGAAGCCTTTCGGTAAGGATAAGCCTGAAATATTGCAATATTCTTTTTCAGGATTATTAGGTTATATGGGAATGAATAACTTTGGATTAAGCGTATGCATCAACCTAGTCGTTTCAAATGGATGGCAGGCAGGTATACCACCTTATCTTTTAGTAAGAAAATTTTTAGAATGTAAACAGATCGACGAGTGTCTCGATTGTATCAAAAGTTTACCCATAGCAAGTTCGAGGAGTTTTATCATTCAGGACAAACACAAGCAAATAATCTTGGAAATAACGCCTAGTAAGTATCGTGTTATCGAGTCGGATATATTGCTACACACTAATCATTACTTGCATGAAGATCTTCAAAAAGACGATGTGGTTAATATTTTCAGTAAAAACTCTTCTAGAAAAAGGTTAGAAGTATTGCAGGCACAGATTGCCGAAAAGCAGGAATTGGAAGATATTAAAACGATGTTTCGGGATCACTCGGTATATCCGGTTGGTACTTGCGCCCATAACGAATCTAATTTTAATTGGTCTGAAACAGTTGCCGCAGTAATCATGCAACCCAAAGAAGGAATATTTCATGCACTAAAGGGTAAACCTTGTAAAGAGAATTATTCAGTATTTAAATTTTAACATATCATGCAGTTCAATATTTCAAAAGAAAAAAATTCTTTCTGTTACCAGCAAGCCCAACTCCAAATGGTAGAATGCATTTAGGACATATTGCAGGACCTTATTTAAAAATGGATGTGCTAAAGCGAAAAATTCAAAGAGGAGGTGGTACAGCGCTACTCGTTTCCGGTTCGGATGTTTATGAATCACATATGGAGTCGAAGGCCTTACAGTTAGGTATTTCTACCGATGAAGCCTGTAATAAATTTCATAAACTAATCTTGAAAGATTTTGAAGCACTGGATATAGAATTCGATTTTTTTATCAACCCGTTAGATGATGAATTTCGGGAAAGTTTTGCAACACGAGAAAAAGAGCTCTTACAAAACCTCGTAGATTCGGGTAAGGTCATTAAAAAAGACGAAATCTTTATCTTCGATTCTGTTCAA
Organism: Flavobacterium oreochromis; assembly: GCF_019565455.1. Classification (NCBI taxonomy): domain Bacteria; kingdom Pseudomonadati; phylum Bacteroidota; class Flavobacteriia; order Flavobacteriales; family Flavobacteriaceae; genus Flavobacterium; species Flavobacterium oreochromis. Next base: position 3,432,099 of record NZ_CP067377.1, on the reverse strand, counting down.
AAAAAATACCTTGCAGGATGTTGGATAAAAGGAAATTGCCCTAATTGCAAAGCGACTACAAGTAGTTACTTATGCGAAAATTGCGGCATGCATTATCGACCCATAGATATTTTTGATCAAAAAAATTATCCAGATGCTAACCTTTATGATGCAGCTTCGCTTTATTTAAAATTGGATTTCGAAAATTTGTTGGAACTTATCAATAAGGTAAATAACGGCTCTTTTACTGAATTATTTAAACAATATATTCAAATTCAGGGACCTTACATTCGGCTTACCACTCCACAGGAAACTGGAATAGAATGGCCCGTAAACGATTCTGAGAAACAGGTTATCTTTAGCTATACAGCTAACTTGCTGGCTTATGTTTTTTTTGCTGATATCTGTAAAGAAAAAATGAAATTAAAAGAACATCCTTTGGCAAAAGACTCTGCCTACACTTCTATTGTTAGTTTTGGTGTAGATACTGTTTTACCGTTTACAGCAGGTTTGATGGGTATTGGCGAAACGCTTGACCATTACAAATCCTTCGACTATTATATTTCGAACTACCTTTACCATCTGAATGGGGAAAAATTTTCTACCAGTAGAGGAAATGTGATTTGGGGCAACGATATTGTTTCCATTTCGGGAATTCAGCCAGATGTTGTACGGTATTACTTAACAAAACAAAATCCAGAAAAAGAAACGAAAAATTTTGACATTAATGATTTTATCGATCTAGTAAATACGGAATTGTGCGGTAAACATAATAAAGCCATTAAAGAAGCAATAGTATCTTCCAGCAATAGTCCTCATGTTTTATGTCAGGATTTGTTTAATAACTTACAAGAAATGCTTGTTCAACAAAACAACTACATAGAACCTCCTGAGTTTGCTTTTTCCAAATTGTTGCTGCCTGTTGAACTTTGGGTTAGTTCTTATCTAAAAATGTCCAAAGAAGCAAAGAAAAATAATTCATATTGGTGGCTTAAAGGATATGCTTTATTAGTTTATCCTGTTATGCCAAATATTTCTAAAAAACTTTGGAGAAGTCTATGTTTTGAAAATGAAATTAACTTCGAAAATTTCTTCATTGGTAATCAGTTACAAGAAAACATAGCTCCCGATGTTTATTTTAGAGAAATAAGCTATGAAATTCTTGAAAAATGCCTGCCTGGAAAATTACAAGATTTAACAAATTAAAAATCACATAGTAAAAAACAACATGAAAAATACAGCAAAAGAATTGCAATCAATACCCATTGAATCAACCGATATAAATACTATTCGGGAAGTATATAATTTCACCCGGACAATAGAGGGGAAGGAACTCTCTAGTTTTAACCTGATCCGTTTTATCGTAAATCCTGATAGCCTTTCTGATCTAGACCGGCATGAAGCAAAGGAATACTGGTATTTTGCAAAAGGAAATGGTCTTCTATATATCAACGGAAACGAAGTTCAGGCAAAAGAAGGAGAAGTTTATTTTTTTGATTCTTTGGTAACTCATCAGGTTAAGAATCTCTCACACGAAACCAATCTTGAAATTTTATCCATATGGTGGTAGATAAAACAGATATCGCCATAATAGGTGGAGGTGTACAAGGGATTTTTCTTGCTTATTATGCCAAGCTTCTGCATCCGAATAAAAGGGTTAGTCTTTATGAAGCTGAGGTTATTGGAAATGGGATATCTGCCTATTCCGGACATTTGCATACCCATTATGGTAGCGGATATAAGCATTCACTAGCTGAAATAAGCATAAATCTGTATAAAAATTTAGTATCGGAATATACGAATTTTCCTATGGAAGAACGTGATTTTATTGGGGTTTGTCATAAAGAAAAATTAGAAGCTGTTCTTGCTGATTTGACACAAAAAAATGTTTTGATTAATAAAGCGAATTATCCTTTCGCCGAATTTTCAAACGATCACGTTACTATTTCCGAATAAAAGCCTATGCTACAAAAAGGAATTTACTTCCTTATTTACATGAACTGATTGCTTCAAAAGGAGTTAAAGTGTTTGAAGGTACTCGAATTAAAGATATTCAAAAAGAAAGTGAGGGTTATAGTCTTATCAACCAAGTAAATAAAAAAAATTTGGCATCAGTAGTGTTAAATGCTTCAGGGAAAAACTTATTTGAGATATTAAAAACCAAAAATAGAGATGTTAGAACTAAAAAAGTAGTGGCTTTTCATATTGATAAATGGCAGAATTTAGATTCATCTATCTATTATTTTTTCGATGACGATGCATTTCTTTTACCACAACCTTATTTTAACAGATATTTATTTAGTTACCGGTGTGAAGAATGGGATATAAATAAGAATACAGAAAAATTTGTGATAACTGAAACCGATTTGAATGTTGCAAAAGGAGTATTAAAAAAATATACTTCTGATTTTTCGGAGCATATCTTGGGCGGTCAGGTGTACATAGACATATACAATACTCCTAACTCGTTACCAATAATATGTGAAATAGATAAAAATTATTTTGTTATAGGAGCCACCGGAGGATCGGGTATCCGTTTAGCACCAGCTTTGGCAATTGAAACTATAAAACAGATAAATCTGTAATATAGCAATCAACTAGAGGTTTTTTAGTAAATACGGGAATCAAAAAGATAAAAGAAATTCTATACTATAATAAAAAAATGTAGCTATTCATTTTAATAAAAAATATGCTTGAGATGTACAGATGATATGCTAATCAGTTGAATAGTGTATACTTTGAACAGAATATTTCATTGATTGCTTAATGGTAAAATAATGGATTGTAGTCACTGGAACGAGTAGTGTTAGCTACCTAAAGGTTAAGCCTGAATAGTAATAAAAAAATAAAATTACACATGAAAAAATATGATTTAATAGGAGTAGGAATTGGTCCATCAAATTTGAGCACAGCGGCTCTTTTAAAACCTATTTCAGATAGTTTTCAGTCGGTTTTTTTTGATGATAAAAAATTATTTAATTGGCATCCAGGATTAATGTTCCCTGATGCAAAATTGCAAGTTTCCATTTTGAAAGATTTAGTTTCAATGCTAGATCCAACCAGTCAATTCTCATTTCTTAATTATTTGAAAGAAAAAAAGAAACTTTACATGTTTGCTGCAAGGAATGGATTTAATAATGTAAAAAGAAAAGAATTTGAAGACTATTTGTTGTGGGTCTCTTCAAAACTTGAAAATTTGAAGTTTGGACAAACTGTTAGGGAAATTAGTTATGACAACGATTGTTTTAAGGTAGCCGTTAATGACGAAATATTATATGCTAAGAATATAATTATGGGGGCAGGTTTAACCGGAGTTATCCCGGATTTTTGTAAAAAACTATTAGGATCTACTTGTTTCCATAGTTCACAGTTTCTAAAAGAATATAATAATTATTCAAGCAAAATAGTTACCATAATAGGAGGCGGACAAAGTAGTTGTGAAATTTTAAAATTTATTTTAGAGTTAGAAAAAGATGAACAACCTGCACATATTAATTGGGTATTTAAAAATCATAAATTAGATGTATTAGAGGATACTCCATTTTCAAATGAGCTGTATACGCCTAATTATAGCCAGTATATATTTAATTCAGATGTGGCCAAACGTAATGACATAATAAACAGACAAAAATTTACATCGGATGGTGTTTCAAGTGAAACACTAGATCAGATTTATGATTTATTATATCACAATGAAATAGGAAATTATTTATCTATTAAAATTTTTAATGAATCTAAGTTGACAAATGTAAAATCAACTGATAAAACTTATGAATTAGAAATTAATAATAATTCAAGTTTTAAATCAGATGTAATAATTTTAGGAACTGGGTATAAATATGGCATTCCAAAATGTATTCTAGATTTATCAGCTAACTACGAAAAGGTAGACGAAATGTTTATAGTAGATGAGGAGTATAGATTAGTACCTAAAAATAAAGACTTAAAAGGGAATATTTATATACATAATGGAGCAAGACATATTAGGGGGTTGCTGATCCTAATTTGAGCTTATTAGCATGGAGAAGCGGTGTTATTATTAATTCCTTAATGAATAAGGAAGTTTACGATGTTACTAATGAAAAATCAATTTTAAGTTGGAGTTGATGAAACTTTTTACAATCCATTTTGCTGGAGGAAATAAATACTCTTTCAATAAGATATTTAATCAAACTAGTTGTTCCCTTCCTATTGAAATAAATAGGAGTAACTCTGATTTAAATACTACCATTGAAGAAATTTTAAACAATTTAAAATTAGATAACATTAAATCTGACTATATAATTTACGGTCACAGTATGGGAGCTCTATTGGCTTATCTATTATGTCATCGACTTCAAGAAGAAGGTTTGCCTATGCCTCAACAATTAATCGTAAGCGGTAAAAAAGCACCATCCATTCCAAGAGAAAATAAAATTTCCCATTTACCTGATCGGGAATTTTGGAAAGAGATAGTTGCTTTAGGCGGAATTCCAGAAGAAATGCAAAACTACCCAGAATTGATAGATTATTATTTACCTATTTTAAGACATGATTTTAAATTAGTAGAAAGTTATGAATACGAAAAGAAACCTAAACTAAACATTCCTATTGATGTTTTTTATGGTTCTGAAGAAGCTACTGAGGAGGAGATGTTAGGATGGAAAGAAGAAACAACAGGAAAAATTACTATAACTAAATTGGAAGGTAATCATTTTTTTATCTTTAATCACATAGAATATTTTCAAAACTATTTTAACAGTTTATCACAAGAGAGCACCAATGTTGAAAATATCATTTAAGAATATCATTTCTTTAATCGCTTTTGCCTTACCTAATACAGTATTAAGTTTTGGCATACTTTTTATCATAAACAATGTAATATCTAACTCAAAAGGCTATGATGAACCTTACTTATCTTGGGGCTTTTTATGTATCATTGTTTTTACATATTTACTAAACATTATTTTTCAAAAAAGATTAAATCAGTACGCCTACTTCATTTTGTATGAAAATGAAAAGAAAATTTTCAATAGAATATTAAATACAAAACTCATTACTTTAGAGAAATTTGGTACACAGCGTTTTTATACTGTTATAGAAGATGTAAGAGTGTTTTCATCATTACCCGAAGTAGTAACACATTCGATTAATTCGTTGTTAATGCTAGTCTTATGTTTAGTGTATATGTTCACATTGTCTTTATATTCTGGGTTAGCCGTATTGGGATTAATTATTTTAATAGCGGTAGTTTATTTTGTAGTAATGAATACTATGACTGGAAAAGTAGAGGTTTTAAGAAAATACAACGAAAATTACTTTAAATATGTGAATGATGTTATTAAGGGATTTAAAAACCTTAAAATTAATTCAGTATTAGCTAAGAACTTAATAAATAATAATCTAAATCCTAATCGAGATCAAGCTAGAGATTTAAATTATACGATTAATTACATTTTTTTATCCATTAATTTAATAAGTCAATATGGATTGTATCTTATCATTGGGGCAATTCTTTTTGTTTTACCTAATCTAAATTTATTGCCAAAGGAAGATATAACATCTTATGTGGTTATTTTACTTTTCATTACAGGTCCAATAACGAACTTAATCAATATGCAAAGTATATATGTTCGTTTTGCGGTAGCAAATAAGCGTATTAATGATTTTATGAAAGACTTTGTTTTAGAAGATAATCATTCAGAATCTTTAATCCGTGAAAAAGTAAACGATTTTGATACTTTAGAATTTAAAAATATTTCATTTACCTATGGTGAGAGTTTAGAAGAAAAATCATTCGCTTTGGATAAAGTAAATTTTAATGTAAAAAAAGGCGAAGTCATCTTTATAATTGGTGGTAATGGTAGTGGTAAAAGTACATTTATAAACGTATTGACAGGTTTATATGATAGAGTTTCAGGTGACATTACTCTAGATGGTAAAGATTTGGGTTCTAAATCCGATTTACAATCTTTAATGGCTCCTGTTTTTACTGATAATTATGTCTTTTCTCATAATTATGATCATTATAAATTAGAAAACAATCCAGAGTATCATTCATTATTAAAGTTGATGGAAATGGATAAAGTGGTTACGGATGATAAAGAAGATTCGGCTAGACGAAATTTCTCTAAAGGACAAAGTAAGAGAATGTCCTTAATTTTTGCATTATTAGAGGAGAGACCTATTTTAGTTTTAGATGAATGGGCAGCAGATCAAGATCCGTATTTTAGAAAATATTTCTATGAAGAATTAGTTCCTAAATTTAAACGAGAAGGGAAAACAATTATTGCGGTTACCCATGATGATGCTTATTTTGACCAAGCAGATAGAATTGTGAAATTTGACTATGGACAAATCGTTCAAGACATAGAAGTAAATTCAAAAATGAGTCTTCCTATTATTAGTTAAGTAAATTATGAAACTAACACTTCCGCAATTGGATATATATTTTGAGCAACTTATATATCCTGAAGAAGCCATTTACAATATTGGTGCAAAAATTTCAATCGAAGGGATTTTAAATTTTGAAGTATTTGAAAAAGCATATATTCAATTAATTAAGCAGCATGATACGTATCGAAGCTGTTTAAAAGTGGAATCCAATCAAGTAGATTTTGTTGTTATAGAAGAAGTTCGCCCTTTAGAGTATATTGACTTTACAGAAGAAATATATGAAGAAGAATCTGTTTTAGACTTTATGCAAAAAGAGTTTAAAAAACCTTTTGATATTGAAAATGATAAATTTTTATACCGATTTGTGTTAATTAAAGTAGCAGAAAATAAACATTTTTTATTTTCTGTATATCATCACATTATTACTGATGGTTGGGGTACATCATTGATGTTTACAAGATTGGTTAAGAACTATAATGAAATTTTAGAATTAGGGGAAGTTACAAGTGAATATCCTTTTACTTATCAAAACTTCGTAGAAGACGATAAAAAATATTTCGAATCTCCACAGTTTTCTACAGATAAAAAATACTGGGTTGATAAATTTAGTACGTTGCCTGAATCTTTGTTTGAAAAAAATAGATCCAGCTAATAAAACCAATATAAGTTCTCGCGAAAAACTGGTGTTAAAGCGTGATACTTATAACCAGTTAATCGATTTAGCAGTAAAAACAAAGTCATCGAGTTTTCACATCATACTTTCTTTACTTTACACTTATTTTGGTAAAAGATACCAAAAAGAGTTTATTTCAATAGGACTTCCTGTTTTAAATCGATCTAGTACCGCATTTAAAAAGACAGTTGGTTTGTTTATGGGAGTAAATCCATTAGTAATCGAGATAAATCAAGAAAGTACTTTTGCTGAGTTGGTCGAAACAACTAAAATACAATTACGTCAAGATTATAGATACCAACGTTTGCCTTTAGGACAACTAGTGAAAGAATTGGGTACTTTTAATGAGAAAGAAAGAATTTTTAATATGACACTTTCTTATGAAAAGCAAGACTATTCATCACATTTTCAGGATACTATTACAAAGGTTGTTCCACTCTCTCACGAAGCTGAAAGAGTCGCATTAGCGCTTTATATTAGAGAATTTGATGCTAACGAAGATGTAGAAATAGACTTTGATTATCACACTAACTATTTTACAGAGAGTGAGATTAAAAAAGTGGTTTCGCATTTTCAAATTCTTTTGCAAAATGTTTTAAAAAACCCAGATTTCAAACTTAAAGAGCTAGAATATATTCCTAAAAATGAACGTCACCAATTAGTATATGACTTTAATGACACCAAGGTAGATTATCCAAAAGATAAAACGATTGTTGAGTTGTTTGAAGTACAAGCGGCTAAAACACCTGATAATGTAGCAGTTCAAGATTCCTTGATAAGCTTTACATACAAAGAGTTACAATTTAAATCAAATGCAGTTGCAACTTATTTAACTTCAAAATTTGGATTGGATAAAGAACCTATCGGGATTATAGTTAATCGATCAGCAGATTTAATTGTTTTATTACTGGGTATTTTAAAATCGGGTAAAAGTTACATTCCTATTGATCCATTATTACCAAAAGAAAGAATAAAATACATCATCCATCAAAGTAATTCAAGAGTATTGATAATTGAAGATGAATTGTTAAATGATTTTAAGTCCACAAAGGAATCTTCAGACAAAGTTAGTTTAATCAGCAAAAAGAGATTTTAGAATTTGAAGGAAATACCAGTTTTAATTCAAATTCAATTAAAGTTGAAGATACGGCTTATATCATTTATACTTCAGGCTCAACAGGTAATCCAAAGGGAGTTGAAATACGACACAAAGCGTTGTGTAATTTTCTGGTAAGTATGCAAAATCAACCAGGAATTGAATCTCAGGATACACTTTTTTCTGTAACTACCTATTCTTTTGATATTTCAATTTTAGAATTTTTTGTGCCCCTTATAAGTGGTGCTCGTGTGTATGTAGTAAGTAAAGAGGTGTTAGGAAATATAGATGTTTTAAAAGAAACTTTAACAAAAGTTAATCCTTCCATTATACAAGCCACGCCAAGTTTTTATCAAATGCTATTCAATGCAAATTGGGAAGGAAGCAAGAAATTAAAAGTATTATGTGGTGGAGATAGTTTAAATGAATCATTAACCAAACAACTTTTGGAATCTTGCCAAGAAGTTTGGAATATGTATGGTCCAACAGAAACAACAATCTGGTCGAGTTGCAAAAAAATAGAAAAACCTTCAGATGCATCCAATATTGGTAAACCTATTGCTAATACACAAATTTATATTTTGGATGCTAATTTGAATTTGTTACCATCAAATACGGTGGGACGAATATTCATAGCAGGCGATGGTTTAGCAAAAGGCTATTACAATAATCCTGAATTAACGGCAGAAAGATTCATTAATAATCCATTCGAACAAGGAGTATTGATGTATGAAGTTGGTGATCTAGGAAAATGGAATGAAAAAGGCGAAATAGAATTTTTAGGTAGAAATGATTTTCAAGTAAAAATACGAGGATTCCGAATCGAATTAGGGGAAATTGAATCGAAATTGCAAGAAAACAAACAAATTATTCAAGCAGTTGTAGACGCAAAAGAAATCAACGGGCAAAAATATTTAGTAGCTTATTATACTGAAAAGGGGGAGTCTGAATTAGATACAACAGCTGTTAAATCGTATTTACAAGAAAGATTGCCTGATTATATGGTTCCCAATTTCTTTGTAAAATTAATGAGTATTCCACTCACACCAAATGGTAAAGTAAATCGTAAAGCCTTACCCGAAATTTCAGAGGAGAATATAGTAAAGAAGATTTATATAGCCCCGCAAACAGCCATCGAGGCAGCATTAGTTTCCATTTGGCAAGAGATATTAAATGTTGAAAAAATTGGTGTAACCGATAATTTCTTTGAATTAGGGGGGCATAGTTTATTGGCTGTAAAAATAGTAAATGAAATTTCAAAAAAATTAAACAAAAACCTTACTCTAAAGTATATTTTTCAGAATCAAACAATTCAAGAGTTGGCGAAATCTTTAGAAATAGTAACAACTGAAAATATTGTAATACCTAAAGCAATTTTAAAGGAAGCCTATCCTATAACTAAAGATCAAGAAAACATTTGGCTAGCCACTCAAATGGAAGATTTTTCTAACGCATATAATATGTATTCCATTTTTTCTATAAAGGGAATTATTGACAATCAATTGTTAGAAAATGCTATTAACCAAGTTATAGAAGAAAATGAAATTTTAAGAACCAATTTTATTGAATCACGAGGTGAAGTATTACAATTAATAAATCAAAAAGTTGATTTCAAAATAGATATTCATAAAATAGACAAAGAAGAATTATTAAAATCAATTACAGAATTTGTTTCGTATGATTTTAATCTAAATACAGATCTTTTATTAAAAGTAGCCATTTTTGAAGTGGATGATAATGAAAAACATCTTGCCTTTTTAACACACCATATTATTGTGGATGGAATCTCATTAGAATTGTTGTTGGCTAAGTTGATTTCTTTATATAAAATTGAAGAAGGCAATACGATAAACAAAGATTTCCAATTTAAAGATTATACAGAATGGGTAAGGGAAGAACAGAATTCTAAAAGTTTTGCATCTTTCTTTAATTCAAAAGTTGCAAAAACCAAAGCTCTAATAAGTGATACTTCACTTGGTTATACAAAATCAAAGATTAAAGTGTTTGATAAAGAGCAGCATTCAACTTTAAAAGAAATATCAAATACAAATAGAACATCCGTTTTTACGGTTATTGCGACTTCTTTGAATGTAGTATTAAGTAAAATTCTTCAACAACAAGAAATTACTTTAGCAACTATAGTTAGTGGTAGGGATCATACAGATTTAGAAAGTCAAATTGGGATGTTTGTTAAGACATTACCCCTTCAATTGAATATAGATCAAGAAAGTTCATTGCATCAATTACTCAAAATCTGTAATGATCAATTACTATTAATCAACGAAAACAATAATGCACCAATACAAATTAATCTAAATCAACTCACCGACTTTATGATTGTTTATCAAAAAGGGAATAAGGCGATGGAAAACAAGATTAATTTTGGTGAATTTATATTGGAAAGAAACAATGTAATCAAAACTAAATCTAGATTCCCAATCGTATTTAATTTCTTTGAAAATGATACATTACGATGTGAAATAGAATATAGTGAATTTATTGATGAAATTTATCTGCAATTAATTTTAGATAAATTGGAGATTTTGATTGATTTATTAGGAACTAATTCATCTGCTAAAATAAGCTCTTTAGATTTGAGAACTATTGAAGAGAAAAAGATTTTGGGTTCAGTTGAAATTGATTTTGATTTTTGATGATTGTATATTATTCATACATAAACGAAGAAAATCATTGTTTTTTGCTTGAAAATTATATTGATAGTTTTTCTAGTGAATTTAAACAAAGAGTGTTACGTTATAGAAGATGGCAAGACGCTCAGTTATCTTTACTAGGGCGATTACTTTTAAAGAAAGGTCTTGAAGAATGTTTTGGTATTAATCATTTTGAAATTGGCTATGCAAACAATAAAAAACCTTTTTTAAAAGAATTAGACATTCAATTTAATATTTCACATGCTAATGATGTAGTAGTATGTGTCTTGTCCAAATCAAATATTGGAATTGATATTGAGTTTATAGATAAAAATATAGATATTGAAATGTTTAAGTCTCAAATGACTGGTAATGAGTTTGAAAAGGTGATAACCTCTGTAAACACGCAGCAAAGTTTTTTTACTTATTGGACAGAAAAAGAAGCAGTCATAAAATCACATGGTAATGGTTTATTTATTCCTTTAAAGTCATTTGAAATTATTGAAGATGTTGCCGTTATAGACAGTCAAAAGTTTTATGTAAAAAAAATAGATATAGATTCAAGATATAAATGCTGCATCGCAACTTCTGATGAAAAATCAGATTTAGAAAAAATAAAATTGCAAGAAATAGATATAAATAAATTATAAAAATGAAGTTATTACGTTTGTTAACCTGTTTAATACTGTTTTTCTCAACAGCAATTAATGCCCAAATTAAATTAGAAAAAACAAAAACGTTCTTTCCTGATAATAAAGAACTGAAAGAAGAAAAGATAGATTGGTTTTATTTTTCCGTTCCAGAAAACTGGAATTCAACGCAAGGAAGAAAAGTAAAACTGGCAGTGGCAGTTTTGAAAAATACAAATAAAATAAAATCAGAACCTGTGGTTTTTATTCAAGGAGGACCAGGTGGTAATACTATTGAAACAACAATGTTTTGGGTCAATCATCCTTTAAGAAAGAATCATGATATTGTATTGCTTGATTTACGTGGAACTGGATTTTCAGAGCCTAAATTATGTCCAGATTTAGGTAAAAAGTTCTTTGAAATCCTTTCAAAAAATCAATCAAATGAAAAAGACATTTCAGATAAAGTTAAAGTTTCTTTAGAATGCAAACAAGATATGATAAATCAAGGTATTGATTTATCAGCTTACAATAGTAATTCAGTATCGATGGATTTGAATGCTTTGAAAAAGGCTTTAAAGTATCAAAAATGGAATGTATTAGGAGTTTCTTATGGGACCCATATCAGTCAAACGTATGCAAATTTATTCCCTGATGATATAAATTCACTTATATTGGATTCATCAATACCTGAAATTGGCAACTATTATGTAAACAATACAAAAAATTATGAGTTGAGTTTACAAAAATTATTCGATGATTGTAGAAATAATCCTGACTGTAATGCTAGTTTTCCAAATTTAGAGCAAGTATATTACAACAATATTTCAGCTTTACAAAAGAAACCAATCACTGTTAAAGTGAATAAATCAATTGTACCTTCTGGAACTTTTACTTACAATGCTGAAGATTATAAAATTGCAATCCAACAATCATTATATGACAAAAAGCTAGTTGAGGTTTTGCCACTTTTAATTTATCAATTTAAAAATAGAAATGAGACCACTTTAGCTGGGCTAGTTCAGGCTTTTTCAGGAGCTTTATCTTTAAATTATGGTAATTATTTTTGCTTCACTTGTAATGAAGTAATTCCTTTTAATAATTTAAATGAATATAATACAGTTTCTAGAAGCACAAAACTAAAAGAAGGTCTCTCTTTTTATAAATCAGATTTTGAGGTATGTAAAAAATGGAATAGTGTTTCCAAATTAAATACTAAAAAAAATGATTTTAAACCAAATAATAATAAATATAAAGTTCTTGTTTTATCTGGAGGTTTTGATCCAATAACACCAACATATTTTGGTTACGAAACTGCAAAAAAATTTAATAATTCATTCGTTATTGAAGGTTATACTTATGGTCATGGTCTAGGTTATACCAAATCTGGAAGAGAAATTATAAATAATTTTATTGAAAATAAACCAATTACAGATTCTTTAAAGCAATATTTTAATAAGAAAAGAGTCGAGTTTAAATCTGATATTGAAATAAATAAAACAGTTGTTAAGTTAGGTGGAGAAGTTTCCTCAAAACAATGGTATTATTTTATTCCCTTACTATTATCAATGTTTGTTTTGTTTTCTAGTTTATGTTACACAACTTATGCGGTTATAAAAAATAAATTGAATACAAATTTAAATACGTGGCTATTGTTTAGTGCAAGTTTGATAAGTATAGTTTTTTTAATTTTCTTGACATTAAGCATTAATTCTGTGATGAATGACAATTTTTATATCCTTGCTTTTGGATTACCTAAAGAGTGGAGTTTCGTTAATTATTTATACCTAATTTCCTTATTCCTTTCTTTAAGTTTTGTTATTCATTCGTTAATTAAGAGAATGAAATCAAATATTCCATTATACTCGATGTTGATACTTTCATTTTTTCTGTTACATTTTTATTTCTTTAAATGGTATGTAGATTAGACTCTTATCAAGATTAGAGAAATTAATAATTTTCATCTTATACAATTTTGTTATTTAATTTAGAAAGTTTGGAAGTATAGATTTATTTTAGATAACATAGCCAGAAATAGTTACTAATTTTTTATTCGATTACAAAAAGAGTTAGCTGATGTAAAACTGGAACGAGGTATATTAAAAAAGGCAGTTGCATCTTCTTTAAGAGTGACAGATAAGATATGAATTTACGCATCATTATAAATGTAAATTTCCAGTTGAGAAGAAGTGTCAAGTTTTTAAGGTCAGTATTGACTTGATCCGTAATCTGGTTTGAAAATATAGGAAATAAAAAAAACCGATAAATTTAATTTATCGGTTTTTTCGTGGGGAGAGCAGGATTCGAACCTGCGAAGGTTTCCCAACGGATTTACAGTCCGTCCTCGTTGGCCGCTTGAGTATCTCCCCTCACATGACCGTGATTGCTTGATTGCGATGCAAAAGTACAGTTCTTTTTGGATAAACAAGCTTTTTTGTAAGTTTTTTTATTATTTTTTGTAAGTATCTGTTTTTTAGTTAGATGATTTTTAAGATAATCTGAATTTTTAGATATTTTTGTCTTTTATGATCAGAAATTTGAAAGGCTTTTATGAATCGTAAAAAAAAATAAAGAAGATGTTCTAAAAGTAAAAAGGGCTCTATGAGAATTGCTTATTTGAAAACTATATTAAAGAGGTGTCAAATATTTTATTAAATAATAAGGCCATCCTTTTGGACAGCCTATTATTTTTTATTTTAAGTGGATAGTTTTTATATATGTAATGCTCTTTTACCAGTAGCATCTAAAGCAGCTTCTTTGATTGCTTCTGAAAAAGTAGGGTGAGCATGTGACATTCTTGATATGTCTTCTGCACTTGCGCGGAATTCCATAGCAGTAACAGCTTCTGCTATTAAATCAGCAGCACGAGCTCCAATCATGTGTATACCTAATACTTCATCTGTATTAGCATCAGCTAAAATTTTAACAAAACCATCAGTATCAGCACTTGCGCGAGCACGTCCTAAAGCTTTGAATGGGAAGGTTCCAACTTTATAGTTTTTACCTTCAGTTTTTAATTGTTCTTCTGTTTTTCCTACAGCAGAAACTTCAGGCCAAGTATAAACCACTCCAGGGATTAAATTGTAATCAATATGAGGTTTTTGACCTGCTAGGTATTCTGCTACCATAACACCTTCTTCTTCTGCTTTGTGAGCTAACATTGCTCCTCGAACGACATCACCAATAGCATATATGTTAGGAGTAGAGGTTTGTAGATGGTCATTTACTTCTATTTGTCCTCTTTCTGTAAGTTTTATACCTGCTTTTTCAGAATTTAATCCATCAGTATAAGGGCGGCGTCCTACTGCTACTAAGGCGTAATCTCCTTCAAGTACAATTTCTTGTCCTTTTGCATTATCTGCTTTTACAACTACTTCATTTCCATTACGAGAAACTTCTTTTACTTTATGTGAAGTATAGAATTTCATTCCTTGTTTTTTTAATACTTTAGTCAGTTCTTTTGATAAAGCACCATCCATACCAGGAATAATTCTGTCCATAAATTCAACTACTGATACTTGAGCTCCTAATCGTAGATAGACTTGACCTAGTTCTAGGCCAATTACACCACCACCAATAATGATTAAATGCTTAGGGACTTCAGGTAATTTTAATGCTTCAGTAGAGGTAATGATTCTTTCTTTGTCAATTTTAATAAATGGCAAACTTGATGGTTTTGAGCCTGTAGCAACGATTGTGTTTTTTGCTTCAATTTTTTCAATAGAACCATCTTCTTTTGTTATGTTTAAAGTAGTTGCATTTTCAAATGATCCAACACCTTGAAATACAGTAATGTTGTTTTTGTCCATTAAAAATTTAACCCCACCACAAGTCTGATCAACTACAGATTGTTTACGTTCGATCATTTTTTGAAGGTTAATCTTGATATCACCTGATACTTCAATTCCATGATCTGTAAAGTGTTGTAATTCTTCATAATGATGTGAAGAAGCTAATAATGCTTTTGAAGGTATACAGCCTACGTTTAGACAGGTACCTCCAAGAGTGGCATATTTTTCAATAATAGCCGTTTTCATTCCTAATTGTGCACAACGAATTGCTGCTACATATCCTCCAGGGCCTGAACCTATTACAACTACGTCAAATGAGCTCATAATATATATTTTATGTTGTTTTAAAAAAGTTGGTTACAAAATTAACAATTTATAATAGAAAAAAATCAGATAATTTGTGATATTTAATTTTAATCTAAGTAGTGAGTGATTATGTTTTTATGTATGAAAACTTCATATTAACAAGGTTTCATGATTTTTAGAATCATTTTATCTTGAATTAACTAGTTATAAAATTGTTTGTTCTTTATTGTATTACTGCATTGTTTGATTAAAGTAAATTAAAAAATGATACTGTTTTTAATTATAAAATTTCAAACTGATTGCAGTTTGAATATTGAATCTTTTTTAATTAACTGTAAGTAAATAGTATAGGGTTCTTTTAAATATCATAAACAGTTGTACTTTTTACTTCTCCAATCATAAATGAAGAATGGGTACTTCCAATATGTTTAATAGAAGTAAGTTTCGTTACCATAAATTCTCTATATTCCTCCATATCTGCAACGCAAATTTTTAAAATATAATCATAATCACCGCTGACATGAAAGCATTCTAATACTTCATCTAACTTTAATATTGCATTTTCAAAATCAGCAATAAATTCGTGATTATGTTGTACTAATTTAATATGACAAAAAACAACATAGCTTTTGTTTATTTTTTTTCGATCTACTAATGCAACGTATTTTTTGATAGTACCATCTTTTTCTAATTTCTTTATACGTTCATAAACAGCGGTAACTGATAAATTAAGTTTTCCAGAAAGTTCCTTTGTTGTTTGTTTACTATCTTCTTGAAGTAATTTCAATAATTTTTTATCTATGACATCCATTTGTTTAAAAATTTTCGTTAAAATTATTGTTTTATATTGATATGCCGAAAAAAAAACTAAAACTTTTAAATAATATTTTAACTTATTAAGTATTCTTATTTTTGGAAATAATTTAAAAAAGAAATAATTAATGAAAAAATACACTTTTAGTTTGCTTTTGATTGGAGGTATGACATTTGCGCAAAAGTTAACTATTGAGGAGACTGTTACAGGGGGAAGAAAGTTTGCACCCACTACACAATTAGCACAACAATGGCGTAAAAATTCCGAAAGCAATTACTTATTTAAGTTCAGATTTTTCAAGCTTATTAGAAAAAAATAGTTCTAATGGGTGGAAAGAAGCAGTTTTAGCTACAAAAGCTGAATTTGAAACAGCCTTAAAGACTAATATAAATTCAGATGAGTTTTCATTAAGAAGTTTCCCAGTCGTTATAGAATGGAAATCTATTGATACATTTGAAACAGAAATAGCAGGTAAAAAAAATAACTATAAGGTTACTTATAATGTTATTACTAAAAATATTGTAAATGTTATTACCTATAGTAATGAAGGTAATCAAGCAAAATTTGCTTCTAATGGCAATGTAGCTT
This sequence comes from Flavobacterium oreochromis, assembly GCF_019565455.1. Classification (NCBI taxonomy): domain Bacteria; kingdom Pseudomonadati; phylum Bacteroidota; class Flavobacteriia; order Flavobacteriales; family Flavobacteriaceae; genus Flavobacterium; species Flavobacterium oreochromis. The sequence goes on along the minus strand of NZ_CP067377.1, from coordinate 3,415,197 downwards.
GGTTAAAAGAAAATAATATAAAAATTACAACTCCTTCAGGAAATATAGTAGATGTTACTAATGATATAGATAAAGGGATTGTAAATGGTTCTGATTATGTACATCGTCAGGAATTTGGTATAGATACTGGTATGTGGTGGAATCAATCAGGAACACAATTAGCTTATTATCGTAAAGATGAAACGATGGTAGCTAATTATCCTTTAACTAATTGGAACGAACCAGAAGCCGTTAATAAAGATATTAAATATCCAATGGCGGGTATGACAAGTGAAAATGTAACCTTAGTTGTTTTTGATGTAGCTACTGGTAAAAAAGTAGTAGTTAAAACGGGTGAACCAAAAGATCAATATTTAACCATGGTTTCTTGGGAACCAACAGGCAAGTACATATTTATAGGTGTTTTGAATCGAGAGCAAAATCATTTAAAATTTAATAAATATGATGTACAGACAGGTAATTTTGTGAAGACCTTGTTTGAAGAAAAAGCTTCTACTTGGATAGAACCACAACATCCATTAATTTTTGTGCCTAATAATTTTTCTCAGTTTATTTATCAAACGGATTTTAATGGATTTAATCAAATGTATTTGTATGATACGGATGGTAATTTGTTAAAAAACTTAGGTTATAATGATGTAGTCGTTAAAGAATTTTTAGGTTTTGACTCTAAATCAGAAAAGATTAACTATATTGGAACAGCTAATAATGGTTTAGATCGTCAGTTATATCAAGTTGATTTAAAATCAGGGAAAACGATACAATTAACTACTATATCGGGAACTCATACAGCTTCTGTTTCTTCGGATGGAACTATGGTTTTAGATCAATACAGTAATATTAAAACTCCTAATGAAATTTCAGTTATTGATATTAAATCAAAAAAAGAAGTCGAATTGCTAAAAGCAAATGATCCTTTTCAAGGAAAAATGGATATGCCAAAAATGGAGTTAGTGACAATTACTTCTGCTGATGGAAAAACACCTTTAAATGGAAGAATTATTTATCCAGCCAATTTTGATGCTACTAAAAAATATCCTGTGATGATATATGTTTATGGAGGTTCACATGCTCAATTAGTTAATAATCGTTGGTTAGGAGGCGCAGGTTATTTTGATTATTATATGGCACAAAATGGTTATGTAGTATTTACACTTGATAACAGAGGTAGTGATTCTCGCGGAAAAAAATTCTGTGATGTAAACCATCGTCAGTTAGGAGTAAATGAAATGGCTGATCAAATGGAAGGGGTTAAATTCTTAAAATCAAAATCATTTGTAGATAAAGAAAGGATAGGCGTTTTTGGATGGAGCTTTGGCGGATTTATGACAACAAGTTTGATGACGAGTCAAGTTGATACCTTTAAAGTAGGTGTTGCAGGTGGACCAGTTATTGATTGGAAATATTATGAAGTTATGTATGGTGAACGATATATGGATACCCCACAAGAGAATCCTGAAGGTTATGCAAAAACTTCTTTATTAGATAAAGCTAAAAATTTAAAAGGACGTTTGTTAATTATTCATGGAGCGCAAGACCCTGTTGTTGTACAGCAAAATAGTATGAATTTTATTGAAGCATGTATTAAAGCAGGAAAACAGGTAGATTATTTTTTATATCCTAATCATGAGCATAATGTAGGAGGAAGGGATCGAATTCATATGTATGCTAAAATTGCTGATTATTTTGATGTATATTTGAAAAAAATAAAACAAATAAATCATGCAACAAAAAACTTCAATTGCTTTTATAGCTGCTTCTTGGGCGGCTTTAGGAGTAGGTATGACGGGGTATCTAGTAGGACTTGCTAGAGCTCAAATGCAATTAAATGAAAAAGGATATTATTTTTCAATTTTAATGTTTGGAATATTTGCCGTTATATCTTTACAAAAAGCTGTTAGAGATAGATTAGAAAATATACCAGTAACGAATATTTATTATGGACTTTGCTGGTTTACTACACTTCTGGCTATTTTGTTACTTGCTGTAGGTTTGTGGAATGCAACTCTTTTACCAAGTGAAAAAGGATTTTATGTCTTCGGTTTTTTACTAGCTATTTTTGGTGCAATTTCAGTTCAAAAAAACACTCGTGATAATGCTAGTTTTTCTAGATAGTTAGCAATTTTAACGTTAAAATACATCGTCCCGAAAGGAAGTTAAAATTCTTTTCGGGATTTTGTTTTAAGCCATCATTTAAATGTATTATTGCTATTTATTGTAAACTATTTCAGAAATTTTAGAGTTATAAATAAGGCACTGCTAATTCTGTAAACCAAGTACCTGTTTGTTTTCCACTAATTCCTAGTTCATCTACTAAAGTCATAACTAGTAATACTCTTTTTTGTTTTTGTATAACATGTTGCTATTTATTTAATTATTAATTTTTATTATTTTCTTAATCGTTCTTTTAGTGTTTCAGCTAATGGAGCTGCCGATGCAGGACTTTGTCCAGTCATTAACGGACCATCTACTACTACATTTGGCTGCCAGTTTGCAACACTTTTATAGTTTGCACCTCTTCTTTTTAATTCTTGTTCAAGGGAGAATAATAAATGTCTGTCAAGTTCAATTTCAGCATCCTCAGCATCTTTGAATCCAGTTAGGTTTTTACCTTCAACTAAATATTTTCCATTTGTTAATTTTACATCTCTTAAAATAGCTGGTGCATGACAAACCATAGCTATAGGACGTCCAGACTCATAAAAATCTCTAATTAGTTTAATTACATATTGATCAGAAGCTAAGTCTGTTAATAAACCATAACCGCCTGGGAAGAAAACTGCGTCAAAAGTGTTATAATCTATATTGCGAAGTTTTCTAGTTGTTTTAGCTGCAAACATCGCTACAGGGTCGTTCAAAAATTTATCTGTGTATGGCGTGGTAAATGGAGCTTTCATACTTAGTAAATCGATAGGTGCTGCACCACCATTAGGAGAGGCAAGAACTACTTCATAACCTGCATCAGTAAGAATGTAATAAGGTGCTGCTAGTTCAGTAAACCATGAGCCTGTTTGTTTTCCACTAATTCCCATATCATCATAAGAACTCATGATTAACAATACTCTTTTTTGTTTGTTAACTTTATAAGAAGTGTTTTGAGCTTGGATAGATAATCCTAAGAAGATAAAAGCTAATAAGGTTATTTTTTTTAATAATGTTTTCATTTTTTTTGAAATTTTAATTGTTATTTTTTTAAGTATTTTTTTGAAAAACAAGTGTTACTAAATCTTGTTCTTGGGTATTATATAAGAAATGTCTTATCGTTTTTACGTGTCTAAGAAGTGTTTTTAATTTCCATTTTTCTTTGTTTTAATATTACATTACAAAGGTCTTGAGTTTATGAATCCTGTAAAATGGACAAAATCGAAAAAGAATGGTAATTTTAAGAAATGGGCATTTACTTGTCTTATAAGATGTTTTGAAGGGAAGTAAAATATAAGGGTTTAGTACTACTAGAATTAGAAGCTAACTCATTGTAAACTATTTTAAGACAATTATGTGTAAGATTTTGTGATGAAGCTTAAAATAGCAAAGAAGTTGAAAATACATTGAAATTTTTTCCCACAGCTGTATTTTAGTACTTCGAGGACAACAAAAATACTTTTTTAAACTAAAAGCATTTTTAGCGGTAAAAATTCTAAAGGTTGCTTTGGTTGTAACTATTCAGGTATTTTTTTATTAGTTGGTTTAAGAAAATTATCTAACAAATAATATCTTAACTTAAGCATAGCTATTAATGATTTTTACCATTTAGAATTAAGGCTATAAAAGCTTTGTGCTTAGCTAATGACATTATAAGAAAATTAAGTAGTGCTCAACGCAATTTTCACATAACAACTTAAAAAAACTTAATTCTTAATGGTTTATTTATTTGTGGCGTAAAAAATCTATTTGGCTAAATAGTTACCTTTGGTTTAACTTGTTGTTATAGATTTTCTAAACTCAGAAGGGGACATATTTGCATGTTTTTTAAAAAACTTAACAAAATAAGAAGGATCTTCAAAACCTAATCGATACCCTATTTGGGTTACATTGAGTTCTGAGTGAAGTAATAAACGTTGAGATTCAAGTATAATTCGTTCTTGAATGATTTGTAAAGGCGTTTTATTAATTAGTTGTTGTGTAAGATCAGATAATGTTCTAGATGATATCATTAACAAGGATGCATATTCAGAAACAGAAAGCCCTTTGGTATAATTTTGGTCAACAAGATTGATGAATTTTATAAACTGAACACGTTTATCATCAAGGATAAAAGGTGTTTCTTTTCGTGTTTTTTCGCAAATGTTTTTTTTACGTTGAATTTGAATAAGAAATGACTTTAAATAAGCTCTTAAAATTTCTTCTTTACCAAAATCTTCTTGATCTGCTGCTTCTTTCTGTATTAATTGGATATAATCGCTTAGTAAAACATTGGTTTGGTCTGAAATAGTACAATAAGGATTCTGGTAAGGGTTGTTAAACAAATTGTATTTTAAAAAGAAATCGGTTTCACTTTCTTTTTGTACTAAAAAGTCTTCATTGAAATGTAGTAAAATTCCTTTATAATCAACATTGTCATCAAAATAATGCACCTGATTTTTAGCAATAAAAAAAACAGTGTCATTTACCACTTTATGTGATTTGAAATCTACAAAATGTTCTCCTTGACCCTCTTGAAACCAAATAATTTGATAATAACTATGAATATGAGGCTTTGTGGTATGTTCTTTATGTTTATTGATATATTCGTGAAGATCATAAGTGGCAAATTGGGGTTTGTTTGGTTGATGCCTGTTTAAATGATATTCGTTGATGATATTTTGATTGTCTTCGTTATTCATAACGACAAAGTTTAAAAAACTAATTTTAATAGATTTTGTAAATATTAGATAGTTGTTTTTTTTAAAGTTTTTATGAAACGAATTATTTTGAAGAAATTAGGAGGAGTGAAAGTTTACTTTTTAAAGATAGAAGTTAGTTTATTTAACTTAAAAGAGGGGATCCCAAAAGTAAAAAATCAAGGTAAAATCTATGATTTATATTAAACTAAGAGTTTTATAATCAGTATTATATAAAATCTTACTTTAAAAGAAATAATAAGATTATAGACTTTTAGGACCTCCTCTGTAATGATTTGTATATTTTATTTATTAGTAGTAGGTGTATCAACAGGCATTTTGTCTAATAACTCTAGCTCAAAAACTAAATTAGTATTAGGCGGAATTACTCCACCAGCTCCTTGTGCACCATAACCTAGGTTAGAAGGAATAAATAAAACAGCTTTGTCTCCAATATTCATTTTTTCTAATCCTTCTAAGAAACCAGGTATTAAGCCTTCTTTTTTTCCTGCTTGAAAAGGAAATGGTTGATATGCTTTAGCTGCTGCTCTACGTTCATCTAATTTTCCAAAATCTTTTGCTACTTTTTCATAGCTAGTATCAAATAAGGTTCCATCTTCAAAATAACCTGCGTAGTGCACATATACTGTAGATCCTGTTTCAGGTTTTTTACCAGTTCCTTTAGAAATTATGTTATATAATAATCCTGTATCTGATTTGCTAGCGTTTGCTTTTGTTTGAGCAAAGTAAGCTGTTTTGTCAGCTTTAACTTTTAATAGTTTAGCTTCTATTTCTTTTTGCGCTTTTATTTGTTTATCTACACTTTCTTTAAAAACTTTTGCTGCATCAAATTTTTTAGCATTAGTTCCTTTTCTTATGATGGTTATTTTGTTTATTGTATCATCTTGAGCAATTTTATTTACTATATCTTGTCCTGTTATAACATGGCCAAATACGGTATGACGACCGTCTAACCATGGAGTTGCTTTATGAGTGATGAAAAATTGGCTACCATTTGTACCAGGTCCAGCATTAGCCATAGAAAGTATTCCAGGGCCTGTATGTTTTAAATCAGGTACTATTTCATCTTTAAATTTGTATCCAGGTCCACCACTTCCGTTTCCATCAGGATCACCACCTTGAATCATAAAGTCTTGAATTACACGATGAAATTTTAGACCGTTATAAAAAGGTTTTCCTGCGTATTTTGTATTCACCATAGGGTTTTTACCCTCTACTAAAGAAACAAAATTAGCTACAGTAATAGGCGTTTTTTCAAATTCTAATTGTACTACAATTTTGCCTTTATTTGTTTCTATTTCAGCAAATAATCCTTCTCCTGTTTGTTTTTCACCTTTTGAATTGCAAGATGAGAAAGAAAATAAAAAAGTAAAAAGACTTAAAAATAAACTTATCATTTTTTTCATTTTAGTTAATAATTGGTTTTAGTTATTATTTTTATTTATATCTGATGGAGTAACTGTTTTATTATTTTGTTCTTTTTTGATGTCATTAAGTGTAACGGTACAAATTAAAGGTTGATTAATTCCTATTTTATTATTGTCACCATGATATCCAAAAGCTAAATGGGATGGTAATAAGAAAGTCACTTTTTCACCTTTTTGCATTAATTTTATTCCATCTTGAAGACCTTTTATGAAATCTTGTTGATCTACTTTATAGGTTTGTGGTTTTAACTCAGTTTGAGTATAAATTATTTTTCCTTTTATATCTTTTATTTCATAGTCAAAAAAAGCAATGTCACCTTTAATAGGTTTAGGTTGCTCTGTTGTATTTTTAGTGTTATAAAAGTACCAATAGCCTTTTTTAGAGGTAGTATATTCGTGAGCAGTATCTTTTTTTATAATATTGATAATGATTTCTTCTTCGTTTTTATTTAACTTTTTGTTGCGATCAATTGATTGTTTCATAAATTCCCCTGTCTTATGCGATATAGGTCTTCTAGCTTCTTGTTTTTGAGTACAGCAAGTAACTAAATTCATGCTAAGGACTATGAATGTAATGATTCTTAATGTTTTCATTTTCTTATTTCTTTAACAATACTTATAAATTGATTTACAGTTTCTTTTAAACTCAAAGTTGATTTACCTCCTGCTGCATTTAAATGCCCGCCTCCATTAAAATAATTTCGGGCAAATTGATTAACATCAAAATCTCCTTGAGAACGGAATGAAATTTTAATAATTCCTTCTTCTTTGTTTTCTATGAAAATAGCTGTAAAGTCTATTCCTTTTATGCTTAGTCCATAATTTACAAAACCTTCTGTATCTCCTTTTTGATGAGAGAAATGATTTAATTCTTCTTGATTTAATGTAATATAAGATGTTTTATAATCTTGCATTAATTGCATATTTTGTAAAGCTTTACCTAATAATTGTAGTCTGTTATAAGAACTAGTATCAAAAAGGTTGTTGTGTATTTCAGCATTTCTAATTCCTTTTTTATTAAATCAGAAGCTACTTCGTGTGTGGTACTGGTTGTAGAAGAAAATCTAAAGGATCCTGTGTCAGTTACTAATCCTGTATAAATACAGGTTGCTACAGTACTATTAATTAAATTGTCATATCCCATGAAGTGAATAAAATGATAAACCATTTCGCAGGTAGAACTCATAGATGTATCAGAATATTTGTAAAGCGCGTAAGAATCGGGTAATTGATGGTGATCAATCATGATAAAGGTTTTGTTAAGTGTTAACAAAAAGCTTTCCATTAAATCACCTGTTCTGTGTAAGGCGTTAAAATCAAGTGTGAAAATTATATCTGACAAGTTGAGTTGTTCTTGACAATGTTGAATTTCTTTTTCATAGATTAATACTTCTTCTGAGCCAGGTAACCAAGCTAAAAAACTTGGAAAATCATTTGGAGCCATTACGATGGTTTTATGTCCTAATTGTTTTAAAATATGACATAATCCTAAAGTTGAACCCATAGCATCACCATCTGGATTGCGATGAGGTATAATCGTAATATTTTTTGGGGTAGCTAATAAGTTTTTTATAGCTATAATTTCATTTGCATTCATCATAATGCCAAAAATAGTATTTTTTTATTCAAATATATTAAAGATGATAGGTCTTTATGTTTTTTTTAAAATAGTTATCTTATAAAAGCAGAAGGTTGTATTAATTTTAATACAACCTTCTGCTTTTATTTAAGAGATTTTAAGTTTATTTTTCAAAATAATTAGTCTCTTTCCCATTAGATTTTATTGTAATGAGAGTTGGTTTTTGATTAGATTGACAATGTATAGTATCAGTTCCATTTACATAGTTAGCACCTTTAGACCAAGCTTCTACTTGAGTGTATATAGTTGATTTTCCAGATTTAGTAATACGTAATAAATGTAATTTTTCTGTATTGATGTATGCTAATTCAATTTGATCATCTTTATCTTGATTGTTAATAGCTATTGAATTTAGAGGACTTAATAAAACAAGTTTTTGATCTTTATCATCTATTTTTAATATCGCTTTATCTCCATTGCTTTCTAGAGTATATTTACTATCTTGGTAAATAGCTCCTTTAGCCCATGCTTGTTTTTGCGATAATGTAACTAATTCTTTTTCATCTAATGTTATTATAACTACTCTTTTTCCTTCTTTTTCTGTATAATAAAAAGAGTAGTTCTTACCATCTAAAGCTTTGTAAGTATAAGTATTACTTGCTTTTTCTATAGCTTGATCATTGTTTTCTTCATTTTTTGTTATACTATCTACACTTACAAGTGTATCATTTTTAATTGAATTATTAGTTTCAGTGGTAACTTCTTTTTTGCAGCTTATAATACATAAAAGAATTCCTAAGCCTAATGTTATTTTTTTCATGTTTTATATATATAATAATGACAAATTTAAATTTATTTTGGTTATTATAATTTTTAAAATTATAAATTAAATGTAGAAATATTTAATAGATAAAATTTTGGTTAATTGAATTTAAATAGTCATAGAAAATAATTGTCTTTGCGGTGTTTTTCTTTTTAATCTTAAATCAAATGCCATGCAAATGTTACGGACAAAAGGTTTCCCTTTTTCAGTTACAGTTATTGCATTGGGTTGAAGAATAACTAATCCGTCTAATTCCATTTCTTTTAATTGGTCAAGAATAGAAGGGATATCTTTTAGAAATAAATGGTTTGTATCCCATGAAGTGGTAAATTGACACATTATATTTAGTATATGCTTACGAATGATTAAATCTTCTTTTGATAGTATATGACCTTTACAAATAGGTAGTTCATTATTTGATAAAGCGGTATAATATTCTTCAATTGTTTTTTCATTTTGAGCAAAACTATACCAACTGTCACTAATGGAAGAAATTCCTAGTCCAATCATTAATTGAGTTTTAGAAGCTGTATATCCCATAAAGTTACGATGCAGTTTTCCTTCTTGTGAAGCGACATAGAGTGAATCTTTTTTCGAGCAAAATGATCCATTCCAATTTCGTGATATCCTTTTTTATGTAAAAGTTGTTTTCCTATTTCGTATAATGTTCTTTTTTCTTCATCCTTAGGTACATCCTCATCATTAAATCCTCGTTGTCCATTACCTTTTATCCAAGGAACATGTGCATAACTATAAAAGGCTAATCGTTCAGGTAAAAGCGATTTTGTTTTTTCAATAGTGTCTACTATATTTTCAACTCCTTGAAAAGGAAGACCAAAAACTAGGTCATGTGATATAGAGGTATATCCTATTTCTCTTGCCCATAAAGTAACTTTTGCTACATTTTGAAAAGGTTGTATTCTATTAATTGCTTTTTGAACTTGTTCACTATAATCCTGAACACCAAAACTTACTCTACGAAATCCTAAATCATAAAGAGTTTGTAAATGTGCTCGAGTTGTATTATTAGGATGTCCTTCAAAGCTGAATTCATGATCTGGAGCTATTTTTGCTTTTGACAAAATTCCATTAATAAGAAATGTAAGGTTTTCATTAGAGAAGAAGGTAGGAGTACCTCCTCCTAAGTGAATTTCTTTTATAATTGGCGTTTCTGCAAAGAGATTACAATATAAACTCCATTCTTTTAATACAGCTTCTATATAAGGCTTTTCTACTTCATGACGTTTAGTAATACGTTTGTGGCAACCACAAAAAGTACAAAGGCTTTCACAAAAAGGAAGGTGAATATATAAGCTTATACCTTCTTTTTGATTACTTTCTTGAAATGATTTTAATACTGTTTTTGTCCATTCTTTAACAGTAAATTCCTGATCTTCCCAATAGGGTACAGTAGGATAACTAGTGTATCGAGGACCAGGAACGTTGTATTTCTGTATTAATGATGTTGACATACCTAATGATTTACATAATCAAAGGTAGTCTACAGTAAAGGGATCTAAAATGATATTTGTCAGTTTTATTATTCTATTGTAACTTCCATAATCCAATATTCATCAAAAAAACGATTGTTATAATTAGAAAAATAATCAATTTTTATTTTTTCTAAATCAGTATAATAATCAAGATAAGTATAATAATATTGGTTTTTTGGATTAATAAAATAAGAAGGGGTAAAGCCTCTTTTTTTTAATAAGTCTATGTATTTTGAAGCATTTGTTCGAATTTCAAACACATTAGAAACTAAATAATAACCTTTTTTTAAAGTAGAATTAGAATTGTTGATTTTTATAGTTGCAATTTCTTTTTCAATCCTATTTGTATTTTTGTAAGAACTTGATAGGGGATTATTGATATGTTGAATTTTAGCAATCCAATATTCTTGAAAATACGTATTGTTTATATTGTTATAATAGGCTTTTTCTGCTTCTATTTGTGATTTATAATGATTTAAAGTCAAATAATGTAACTGATTATCTGGATTTTTAAAGATAAAGGGTTTAATTTTTTTGTTGTTTATTTTGTTTGCAAAATCATTAGCATAATTTATATTTTGATAAGCATTGGCAATTATATAATAACCTTCAGGAGCTACGTTAGAATTAAATAAATAAGTTTTTATTTCTTTTGGTTTTCGGTTATGTATTGTAGCTATTGATTGATTAATCGTATTTGTTTTTTTTCAATTATAGTTTTTTTTGGAGAAGTTGTATCAACTGGAATTCTATTTATTGTTTCTGCTATTTCTAGTTTTGTCTTTATAGTTGAATTTGTAGTAGATGAAAAGGGGGGGTTTTTTCTAGCAAATTCTTCACTTACTTCAATACTAAAACCTATATTCGTTACATAAAATTTATCACCTAAAGAACTTATTTTTAAATTAACTTGATCAATATTACTAAAAGAAAGTTCCTTTGTTTGTATTTTATCTAAAAAAACGTCATATCCTAAAGTATTTAAAGAAGCGGGTGTTCTTTTTTGAAAATCAGTATCATAATAAGTGATTTTACTATTAAATATGTTTTGTCCGTTTCGTATAGAATTCCCAATATATGACCATTTATTAGTATTAGAGGTATTTATTCTTAAATTATCTCCTTCGATATTTAAGTCTCCTTCTAATGCTGCTACGGTAAGTTTTGGTATAATTTTTCCTGTTTTTGGTGTAATAAAGTCTTTAAAATGGATTTCAACGGGTTTATTATAGATATATGAAAAGCCATCATATAAACTGATTTGATGATAGGGTTCTAAATCAGATTCATAAACAATATAAAGAACCCAACCAGCAGCACTTCCTCCTTCTATTTTTTCTTGAGAAGCTTGAATATTCGCTATAGTATAAGTTCCCCAAGGATTTTTTTTAACCTCGTTAGTTATTTCTGAAAAGCATAGGTAAGGACTATTTGTATTGTGCTTATCATGTTCTTTTGCATCATATATAATATCTCCATTTATTGTAAAATACTTTTCAGACTGTGGTGTTTTAATTAATATTTCGGAGATAGGTTGTGTTGATTTGTCTCTATTAGGCAATGTGGCAGACCAATATAGTCCCGCAAAAATAATTTTATCATTTGAATGAATAGGTTCTAATGTAGCTGAACTAGATGAAAAAGTTTGAGAATCTTCATCTATGTCTATATAAGACATAGTAATTTCATCATTTAATTTTGCACTAGAATTTACTTTATTATAGGCTTCATTAGCATTTTTCCCGATTTTTTCCCGATAACAGTATTAGCAATAAAATGAATATCACCTTTTAAATAATTTTGATATCGGATATTGAATGTCTTTTCTTCTTGGGCTTTTGATAGATAAGGAAATAAGAAAAGTGATAACAGGAAAATATGTTTAATCATTTTAGGCGGTTTTTTGTACTACTTCAAAAATAGCTCCATCTTCACATTTTAATGTTTTAGAAGGGTATTTCATTAATAGCGCATAATCGTGTGTAGCCATTAAAATTGTTTTTCCATTTTGATTAATTTTACGAAGAACTTCCATAACTTCCATACTAGTTTGAGGATCTAAGTTACCTGTTGGTTCATCTGCTAATATTAAATCAGGATCGTTTAATAATGCACGAGCAATAGCTACGCGTTGTTGTTCTCCTCCTGATAATTGATGAGGCATTTTATTTGCTAAATTTATAAGACCTACTTTTTCTAAAACTTCATCAATTTTTGCTCTCATGTCTAATTCATCTGTCCAACCAGTAGCTTTTAGGACAAAATATAAATTAGCATGTATACTTCTGTCAGGAAGTAGTTTGAAATCTTGAAATACAATTCCAATTTTTCGTCTTAAAAAAGGAATATCGTTGTCTACAAGCCCATGTAAATCATAATCTACTATAGTACCTTCACCTTGTGTAAGGGGTAAGTCAGCATAAAGTGTTTTCATTAAACTACTTTTTCCAGAGCCAGTTTTACCTATAATATAAATAAACTCTTCCCGGAATAACATTTAGGTTGATATCTGATAGAATTTTATTTCCTTCTTGATAGATAGTTACATTTTGGAGTGATAATATAGTGTGTGACATGAAATATATGTTTAGTTTGGTAAAAATAATAACTTAAGTCTCGTATTCAAAATAATTTTTAGAATATGTTGTCTTTTTGATATTTATTATCAAAAAGAATCTTATAATATGATTATAAGTAAGAGGTATTAAGTTTTTAATTATTAGGTAAAGTTAGTTTGTATATCTGTTATTTTTAAACAAATAATAAAGAAGGTGTCCTAAAACTAAAAAATAAACGTACCATTTGTCACTCTGAAAGAAAGAGGAGTCTAATGAGTTATTATGTGATTTCTTTCTTAGGTTAAAATGGGCAAAGTTACAGCCTTTTAGGAGACCCTCTTTCTATTAAGTTAATTGGGTATATTCTTTTGTTTGAGTTGGAGTAATATGTAAAATTGAATTCCAAAAAGTATAGATGCTAATAAAAGATGTATTGTTTGTGAACCAAAAGGGAAATTCATATAGTATATAAAAATTCCTGAAAGAATTTCAAGAACTAATAATAGTAATACCCAATTCATTTCTTTAAAGCCAAGACTTAGTTTTCTATTTCTCAAGAATAAAAAAAGATTAGTTACTAAGACTAAAATAGAAAAACTTCTATGGATATAGAACGTTACTTCTGGGTTAGATAGCCATAAGGTTGGATTTTCGATTCCTGATTTGACTTGTTCGTCTATGAATTGTCTAACTTGAGTACCTAAAATGACTTGTATAAATGTCATGATAATAGTGATCCACATTAGATTTCGGAATGTAAGATCTGATTTCTTTGAGTAAGATTTTGCATCAGCTAGAGTAATTATGTAAATGATGAAGGCTATGATAATTAAAGCCATTACCATATGCAAAGTTATTTTAACGGGATTTAATACAGAATATACTACGGTAGCTCCAAGCCAAGCTTGAAAGCCCATCATAAAAACAACAAGCAATGATAAAACAGGAATTAGTCTGCTTTTGTTCCAGTAATTAAAAGAATAAAAAGCCATAAATAAACAAGCAAAGCCTGATAATGCGCCAAAAAGTCTATTGATATATTCAACCCAAGTATGAATAGGGTTAAATTTAGCGTAGTCATGTTTAGTATATTTATTCCATTGTTTGGAATCAAAATTTTTGCCAGTAATGCAATCTTCTTTGGCTACAAGTAATTGTTTATCTTTAATTATAACTTGTCCTTTTTTAAATAATCTATTTTCAGTCCAAGTTAATTCCTGGATATTTGTTGGAGGAATGTAATAACCAAAACATTTTGGCCAGTCTGGACATCCCATGCCGGATCCAGTCATTCTAACTAAAGCACCAGCTATTACAACCAGATATACTAAAATAAGTGCCGTTTTTGCTATTTTTATAAATTTCATTTTATCTTTTTTAAATACAAAATCATTAAAAAAAATTATCAAAACGTATGATTTAAATCATGTATCATTTTACGTAAAGATTATTTAATTCTTTTTAGTCCCATTTTTTCCGCTTTTTCTAAAACGAAAGCTAAAGCGGGTTCGTATTCATTAGTGATTATACCTTCTAAAATGGCTTCTTTTACAGCTTCTTTTAATGTACCAATTTCTTTTGAAGGTTTTAGATCGAAAATTTCCATAATTTCTTCTCCTGTGATAGGAGGTTGAAAAACTCGTACGCGATCACGTTCTTCTACTTCTATTATTTTTTCACGAACAATTTTGAAATTGTTATGGTATTTTTGAAATTTTTTTGGGTTTTTAGTAGTTATATCTGCCTCGCATAAAGTCATGAGATTTTCAACATCTTCACCTGCGTCAAAAACAAGTCTTCTAACCGCACTATCTGTTACAATATCTTGTGCTAAAACAATAGGACGTGAACTCATTTGAACCATTTTTTGTACAAATTTCATTTTATGATTTAGAGGCATATGCAAACGGATAAAAATGTTTTTTACCATTTTGCCTCCTAAAAATTCATGGCCATGAAAAGTCCATCCTTGCTTTTTATGAAATTTTTTAGTTGGTGCCTTTCCTATATCATGTAATAAAGCAGACCATCTTAACCATAAATCTTCTGTGTTAGGACAAATATTGTCTAGTACCTCTAATGAGTGATAAAAATTATTTTTATGTGTATGACCTTCTAGTTCCTCTACGTTATTTAAAGCTGTTAATTCAGGTAAAATAATTTCCAACAGTCCTGTTTGGTGTAGTAATAAAAAACCTAGAGAAGGCTTAGTAGAGAGTAAAATTTTATTTAATTCATCTACAATTCTTTCTCCTGAAATGATGTGTATACGATCTTTATTTCTTTTTATTGATTCTATGGATTCTAATTCAATTTCAAAGTTTAGTTGTGAAGCAAAACGAATAGCTCGCATCATTCTTAAAGGATCATCACTGTAAGTTATATCAGGATCTAATGGAGTACGTATGATTTTTTTGTTTAAATCTGTAACACCTTCAAAAGGATCTATGAGATCTCCAAAATTATCTGTGTTTAAAGAAAAAGCTAAAGCATTTATAGTAAAATCCCTTCGTTCTTGATCATCTCTTAAAGTTCCGTTTTCAACAACTGGTTTACGACTATCAAAATTGTAACTCTCTTTACGAGCACCAACAAATTCGATATCGATATCTTCAAAACGAAGCATAGCCGTGCCATAGTTCTTAAAAACTTGTACTTTCGGATTATGTGGAATTAATTCGGATACTTTTATGGCTAAATCAATACCGCTACCTACAGCCACTATGTCGATGTCTTTTTTATGGTCACGGTTTAGTAGAATATCTCGCACAAAACCACCAATTACATAACATTCAAGGTTTAGTAACTGAGCGGCTTCTGATACAATTTCAAATATTTTGTGATCTAAATGTTTTTTATAATTCATTAATATGTGTTTAAAAATGTAGTTCAAAGTTTTTACAATTCTTTAAACTTTAGATTTGGAATAAATTATTTACGAATAATTTTTACCTGACTATCATTCGTTATTTTAATGATGGTAGAGGGTTTATTGCAAATCTTTTCGTGTTGCAAATTTACTACATAGTCTACACCTTTAATAATTTCGGGGTTAATTTCTTTGAAAGAAAAGGGAGTAGGGTGATTAGATATATTAGCAGAGGTTGAAACTAATGGTTTTTTCATTCGTTCCATTAATTTAAAACAAAAAGCTTCTTTTACCACACGCATGGCCAAGGTTTTATCTTCTGCTATGATGTTTGGTGCTATATTTCTAGGGTTATCTAGAACTAAAGTTGTGGGTTTTTCGGATAAATCCATAATTTGCCAAGCTACTTCAGGTATATTGTTAAATATGTTGTGTATCATACGATCCCCATTTACTAAAACAATCATACTCTTACTTTCTTCTCGTTGTTTGAGAGTATAAATTTTTTTAATAGCTTCGGGATTAGTAGCATCACAACCTATTCCCCATACGGTATCGGTAGGGTATAGGATGATACCTCCATTTTTAATGACTTCAAAAGCATTGTGTACTTCAGTGTTGATGTCCATAATTTTAAAATTCTAAAGGTGCTATTTCTTTTTTAATCACTGCGGGGATACCTGCAACCATGCAATTATCAGGGATATCCTTTGTAACAACAGATCCAGCTGCAATAATTACATTAGAGCCAATTGTTATTTTGGGGAGTATAGTGCTATTTGTACCTATAAACGTATAGGAACCAATGTTACAATTTCCAGAAATATTCACACCAGGACAAATTTCAACATATTCTTGAATTATAGTGTCATGACCTATCGTGCAATTTAAATTTATTAGGCTCCCTTTTTTTATTGTCACATCATTTGTTATAACTGTACCAGTCATAATATTACATCCATCTTCAATAGTATTTCCAAAATTCCCAATTGAAGATTTTGGACTTATAGTAGAGGTAAATTGTCCTCCTAATTCAGTAAATGCTTCGAAGGTTTTTTTTCTTAGAATGGGATTACCAATTCCAATGGTAAATTTATTTGTTTTTGTTTCAAAAAATACTTTTGCTTCTTCAAAAGATTTTAGAATAGGAAAAACTTCATATAAATTGCCTATTACTTCAGGATTTATATTGTCAAAAAAGCTACATTTTGAAGGTTATTAGATTGATGAATAATTTCTAAAACCTCTTTAGCAAAACCTCTAGCACCTATAATTAGCATATGGAATTGATGATTGATGTGATTAATTTTAACTCATTTTCTTGTAAGCCTACGTATAGTGGTAGGCATAAAACACAGGCTGCAATAGATTCTGAAACAGGCATTTCTTTACCATTTATATAATTTATTTTATTTAATGATGGATAAAAATATCGTCTAGGTATTACATTGTGTTTACTTAATTCTTGTTGAACTTTTAATAGAGTATTTTCTGAGTTAAAAATAACAGGATAATAACTATAATTCCAATTAGTATTTTCGCGGATTTTAAGAACTTGTATTTTTTCTAAATTTAAATGAGAATTATAAAACTTAACAACTTTTTTTCGTTCTTCAAAAATGTGATCAATAGAATCAAATACTGCTAAGCCCATTGCTGATTGCAGTTCTGAAATTTTAGCGTTAATTCCTAAACCATGAAAATCTAAAGGGCCGTTGTGACCAAAATTATGGCTATAAAAAAGTTTGTGGTTTAACTCATCATTGTTGCAAATCATGGCACCACCTTCGCCTGTGTGAAAAATTTTTGTAGCATGAAAACTACAAGTACTCACATCACCAAAGTTAAAAATTGACTGATTTTCATACGTTACCCCAAAAGAATGAGCCGCATCATATATAACATGAAGATTATGTTTTTTTGCAATACTTTCAATTTCATTCACGGCACAGGGGTTGCCAAAAACATGAGTAGCAAGAATAGCCGTCGTATTTGGAGTAATAGCATCCTCAATTTTAGTTTCATCAATAGTTAAATATTCAGGATGAATATCTACGAAAACTGGTTTGCAATTTTCCCAAAGTATTGATGATGTTGTTGCTACATATGAAAAAGGAGTAGTGATTATTTCTCCATTATTACCTAATATCTTTAATGCAATTTGAATAGGAATAGTACCATTATTAGTTATAATAATATTGTGAACTCCTAAATATATTTTTAACTTTTCTTCTAACTCAAGTGTTAATTCACCTCTATTTGTTAGCCACACTTTTTCCCAAGCACGATTAAGGTATTTTATGTATTCTTCTTGTTCTGGTAAGAAGGTTTTGGTAACATTAATTGTTTTTGATGACATCAGAATAAATTTTCTTTAAATTATTTGCAAAGGCTTTATTTTCAAATCTATCAAGAATATTTTTTGATATTTTTTTATTATCAAAAATAATCTCTTTTTTATACATTTATCAATAGATTTAGCTAAATTGACATAATCTTTAACTTGTACTAATATACCATTTTCATCATTTATTATTTCTTCAACTCCACCACATTGTGTCGTAACAACAGGTATCCCACATGCTAATGCCTCTAGGACTGAAACTGGCATCCCTTCTACTAAACTTGAAAATACAAATAAATCAGAATGTTGTAACAGATTCGCTAATTCATTTCTTCCAAGTAAAGGGAATAATTCAATTTGAATGTTTTTTAAGTTATATTCTTTTATTAAGTTGTTAACGTATTCATTCATTTCTACACCCCATCCATTGAATCCGATCCATTTGAATATAATTTTTTGATTATATTTATGCTTGTCTAATATTTTTAAAGCATTAAATAAAGTTTTATGATCTTTTTGCAGCGAATATGCACCTACGGTAGTAATAACAAAATTTTTATCATTAGTTTTAATTTCTTTCTGAAAAAATATTTTTTGAATCGATAGAATTTCCAACTATTAAAAAAGTATCTCTAAAAAAATTATTTGTAGCAAATTGTCTTATTTTATCTGAACTTACAACTAAAATTTCTTTTGAATTTTCAAATGCTTTTATTCCGTATTTTAGGTCTAATTTTGTTTTGTTTAGTAAAGTAATTTGATCATGTTCTGTTATTATGTAAGGGATATTAGTTTTCTGTTGATAGTGATAAGCATTTATACCAGCATTAAATAAACTTTGAGCATGTATTAAATCAATATGCTTTGCCTCATTTTTTAATTTTTTTTTAAATTTTTTTATGCTTCTTTTTAGTAAAAAGAATTAAAAAAATTAGGTAAAAATAAAAAATTATTATATTCAACACTATAGCAATCAATGAAATTATATATCTTTTGATTTTTAATTTCAGTTTTTTTATACTTAAAAATATCTTTTAATTTGTATTTTTTTTTGTTGAAAAAGCATAAAATAAAAATATAATCATCACTAAGGGCATATGCTTGCTCCCAGAAAAATACACCAATATTTTTCTTAAAGTCTAACCATGAGCAAATCATTAGGATGGTTTTTTTATTGTGCATATTCTATTTTCTTGATAAAAAATTTGATATTTTTTTAAAAAAAGTAGTTTTTCTTCTAGGTAATTTTTCTAATTGTATTTGTAGTATATCTTGAATTTCTTGATTAAAATGAGGTTTGATATTTGTAATGAACCTATTTAAAATTTCTGCACGTTCTAAAGAATTCTTTGTAGACCAGTAAGAACTGTCATGTATTCTATAATTAGCCATTTTTTCTTTTATATAGAAAATATCGCCTTTTCTTGCATTTAGCAAATGTAAGAAATAATCACCAATAGGAGAAGAAATAAAATAATTGGGTAATTCATTAATTAAACCATTCCTATAAACTACTGAGCAGTTTACAATATAATTTTCTTTAGCAAGATCTTTAATGCTAGTAATTGACTCTTTATCAGAAGTATAATCAGTTATAGATCCATTATAATCTGAATTTACTTGATGATAACAAATTGCAATGTTTAAATTAGATTCTAAAAGATCAATCTGTTTTTGTAGTTTTAAAGGATCAGTCCAATAATCATCTCCATCACAAAGTGCAATATAATTGCCATCACAGTGTTCTAAATTATGAATGAAGTTAGGCATCATTCCTTTGTTTTCTAAATTATTAAAATATTTGATTTTAATATTAGTATTATTGGTTGCAATAACGTCTTTAATAATTTCATGTGTATTATCCGTTGAATTATCATTAGATATTACTAATTCAACTTCAAAATTTGTTTTTTGCATCAAAACTGCTTCAATGGCTTGAGCTATATAATTTTCATGATTATAAGTAATCATACTTACACTGACTTTCATCATTATAGTTATTTATAATATTTTTTGTATGGATCGGCAAATATGCTTGAATGGATTTGAATTTTATTTAAATCTTTGAATTTTAAATATTTGAGGTGTTTTCAATTGTAAAAAGTAAATAGAACCTTTAATTTATTTTAAAAAAACACTTTTAATATTATCTAAAATTATTTTTTTCTTTCACGTAATGCTATTTTTTTTTATTCTTGATATGTGAAGCTATTTGTTTTTTAAGAATTAATTGAACTTCAGTATTAAATAATGGGGTTATTTTTTCTAAGAATTCAATCCAAATTGAAATTCGTTCTTTATCAGCTTTACTAGACCAATAGGAAGAGTTATGAATACGGTAATTCGCCATTTTTTCAGATATATGATATATATCTCCGTATTGAGCGTTTAGGAGATGTATAAAATAATCACCAACTGGTGCATCATAAAAATAGTCAGGAAAATTGACAAATAAATTGTTTCTATAAACAACTGAACATGTATGTATGTAATTTCCTAAAGCTAAATCATGTATTGTGGTATGTTCATTAACTTTTTTAGTAATGTGATCTTCCGAAATTGTAGTACCGTCATCAATAGCAACTGAATGGTAACAAATTGAAAAACTAGGATTTTTATCTAAAAAATCTACTTGTTTTTGTATTTTTTTAGGGTCTGTCCAATAATCATCACCTTCACATAAAGCAACATATTCTCCTTGGCAGTTTTGGAGTGCCTGCACAAAATTTAGCATCATACCTAGATTTTGTTGGTTTTTAATATATTTTATTCTATTTGCTTTTGGATGAGATGTTAAAAGATCATTGATTACTTTATCCGTATAGTCATTAGAATTATCATTTGAGATTATTAATTCAAAATCAAAATCTGTTACTTGCATTAAAACACTTTCAATTGCTTGTTTTATATATTTCTCATGATTATAGGTAATCATGCAAACACTTATTTTCATCTTTTTATTTTAATAATTTCTTAATGTTTAAAGCTATTGATTTTGCTGCTAATGCCCCCCAATGGGTATCGTCAAATAAGTAAACATCTTTCTCTTTATTTATTTCTTCTTTCAATATACTCTTACTGTCTAAGTATATATAATTTTTTGGTAAAGAGTTGAATATATTAAAGAAGATTGGGGCTGGATATTTATCTTTATTTTGAAAATATGGATAGTAGATATCATATTTATCTGGACTTATTAATGTTATTAATTTTATATTTTTTGAGTTTAATATTTTAGATAAATTATTTAAATATTTATTTGTTTGCTCTATAGCACTTCTATCACATCTTTTTTTTCTGAAATCTAAATCATCTTTGTAAAAGAGACAAAAATTATTATTTGTACTAAATAATGATTTATTAGTTTTTACGTGATATGTTTTTGATATATACGCATTATCACTAAATAGATACAAAAAATTATAAAGAGGTAATCTTATAACATCTTTTGAGAAGAAATTTATTTTATATTCAAGATTTAATTTTTCATTTACCTTATCTTTCTCTCTTTTAGCATTAATGCTATCAAGAGATGAAATATTAATATTATTTTTGTTTTGATCGGCTAAAAAATAGCCTCTTTCGGTAATGTATCTTTCTACACTTTGTAGTATAATATATTTACACTTTATTTTTTCGAAAAAATCTCCTTTAGCAAGGCGTTTTACGGTTTCAAGAGGATTATCATGATAGAAACGATCTAATTGTAATACTTTTTTTCCTGTGTATTCAGCTAAAAAATCTTGATGAGAATAAGCTCCTTGTTCTGTGAAAGAGTCTCCAATTGCTAAAAAATCATATTGATGTTTTTTAGATAGGTCTATTTCAGAAACTAAATCAAAATGTCTTTTTCTTTTATATTGATCACTATTGAAAAGTTTTTTCCACTCGTAATTATAATTATGAGTATAATAGCCTAATCTAAATAAATCTCCTTGATAATGTATATAGAAATACTTAAGTACTATAAATGATACAAAAAGGGAGTGGAAAATAATAGGGTTTTAAAAATTAATTTTTTCATTATTTAAAAAATAAATCTATATTGTTTTTAGATTAAACGATTTTAAAAATCAAAATATATAAATTGTTGTTCTTTCCCTCCAAACCAAAATAAACAAATAATTATGGCTATATAAAATGTATATCGGAGTGATGAGGCCCATTTTAAACCGAAATTTGCTATAGCATATTCTTGGTCTCTTCCAATCCATTCTATTAAGAAGAAGATGATAATGGGAATAATAAGATCTTCTCTAACATTTAGGTGCAATCCTTCTGTAAAGCTAAAAAGTCTAATGATAAAGTTTAAAGCATTATTCATGTCTAAGGATCTAAAGAAAATCCACGCAAAAATGGTTAAAGCAAAGGTAGATGTTATTTGAATACTTTCTTTTAATGAGGGTAATAATTTTCCTTTGGCAACTATTTCTAAATAATTTCTATTCGTTTTGAAAATAATAGATGGTATAATGTATAATGCATTAAGTAATCCCCAAACTATAAAAGTCCAGTTTGCTCCATGCCAAAAACCACTTACAATAAAAATAATAAAAGTATTTCTTACACGCATCAAAGTCCCTCCTTTACTACCTCCAAGTGGTATATATAGATAATCTTTGAACCAAGAAGATAATGAAATATGCCATCTTCTCCAGAATTCAGCTATATCTCTTGAAAAGTATGGGAATGCAAAATTGCGGAGTAGTTCAATACCAAATAATCGAGCTGTTCCTAAAGCTATATCCGAATATCCAGAAAAATCACCATAAATTTGAAAAGTAAAAAAGATAGCACCACCTATTAAACTAATACTTGAATATTCTTGATAGTTTCCAAAAATGATGTTGGCCATTTCGGCGCATTGATCAGCAATAACAATTTTTTTAAATAATCCCCATAATATTTGTCTTAAACCATCTACACTTTTGTGATAATTAAATTTACGTGATACTTTGATTTGTGGTAATAAATGAGTTGCTCTTTCAATAGGGCCTGCTACTAAAAGAGGAAAAAAACTCACAAATAATGAGTAATCTACGAAATTTTTTTCTGCTTTTATTCTACCATAGTAAATGTCAATAACATATGATAAACCATGAAAAGTATAGAAAGATATTCCAACAGGTAAAATTATTTTTAGCGACCAAGAATTGATTTGATATCCGAAAACTGAAATTAGATGAGTAAATTCAGTAACAAAAAAATTATAATACTTGAAGAATCCTAAAAAGCCTGCATTTATTATGATACTTAACCAAAGCCAAAATAATTTTTTATTTCTAGAAACTGATTTGTCAATCTTTAACCCAGTAAAATAATCTAATAATGTTGAAAAGATTAATAAAAATAAAAACCTCCAGTCCCAGCAAGAATAAAAATAATAGCTAGCAACTAAAAGTAGAATATTCTGTAATTTTAAATTGTTATTAGTTATAAACCAATATAAAATAAAGACTAAAGGTAAAAATAATGCGAAATCTAAAGTGTTGAATAACATTGTTTGAATTTGTTAAGTTTTCAAATATATGAAAAAATGTAATCTCTTTACTTTTTAATATTTTGGGGTAATTTTATCATTAATCAAAATTTCTTTTATTTAGTATTTTATCTGAAATAGATAGTAAAAAAAATTTAATAGGATGTTTTTTTTTCATTTGTCTTTTATTACGTTGGTATTGTTTTATAATTATCTCTTTATTACTTTTAAGTAAGGAGCTTAGTTTCAAATTTGTTTTTTCTAATTCAGAATTTAGCTTATAATTTGAAATTAGTTTTCTTATTCTTTTCTTGTATATATTGAAAGAATTAATAGGGCTTTCAAAATTAAAAATATCCAATAATTTTTGTTTTTCAGATTTGTTTTTTTTATAAAAACTCCTCCAACTTGTTGGTTGTTGTGTATTCTATAGTAAAAGTATTGTTTATCTAAGAAGCTAAATTGATTTTTTGAACTTGTAATCATAGCAATCCACTCATCATGATGAAAATTATCTATTGTAGGGAAAGGTAAGATGTCTTCAATTATAATTCTCCTAAAAGCCATTGATGCACCAGTAGCTATATTTCTACCTAGTATAGTTAATTGATGATAATTAAAATCTATTTTCTTTTCTTTTAAAAATTTAGGAACATCCCATATAGAATACATCTCATGCTTTTTAGAATTTTCATCTATATAAAAACCGTTTGATGCGATTACATTGATTTCTGGATGTTCTATAAAATATTTTATATAATCTTCTACTTTGTTATTACACCATATATCATCTTGATCTGATAAGAAAATAATATCTCCATTGCATAAATTTATTGCTTTTTCGAAATTTTTAACACTTTTAAGGTTATTCTCATTTTTATAAATTTTAAAAATATTAGGGTTTTCTTTTGCAAAATTATTTATAATTGAAAAAGTATTGTCAGAAGATATATCATCACAAATAATAATTTCATCTACTTTTTTTGTTTGATTTAATATAGAAAGGATTTGCTCCTTGAGATATTTTTCACCGTTATAGGTGCATAATGCAACGGAGATTTTCATTTTCATTTTTTAAACAAAGGTAAAGAATAAAAATTTTCTTTTGAATAAATATTTTTATTTGCTCTTCTTCTGGAAATATATTACCATCAGGTAAAACTGTTCATGTTTTTCTAAAATAATGAATAAATTTTTTAAATGTAAATTTTTATTATCTTTAAGGTATAAATAACTTCTGGATTTAAAAGAAGGCTTAATCGTTGTGTGAATAATAAGATTTTTGTAGGATTATAAGAGCTTATTTAATATCTATTTTTTCTTAATCAAATTATCTTTTTAATGTATGAAAACGAAAATATTGATAGCAGGAGTAGGAGGGGTTGGAGGATATTTTGGAGGATTGTTAGCTAGTTGTTTTAATAATAGTGATGCTATTGAAATTAATTTCTTAGCTCGTGGTGAACATTTAAAAATTATTAAAAATCAAGGGCTTACTGTTTTAAAAGAAGGAGCTGATTTTATTGCTAAACCTTTTATTGCATCTGATAATTCATTTGATTTTGGAGTAGTAGATTTAATAATCATAACTACTAAAAGTTATGATCTTGATGATGTAATTTTACAACTAGATCCATGTATTGCTAAGCATACTATTTTACTCCCTTTACTTAATGGTGTTAATAGCAAAGAGCGAATAAAAAGAAAATATCCTAATAATATTGTATTAGAAGGATGTGTATATATTGTTTCACGTTTAAGAGAAGCAGGTGTAGTTGAAAATATAGGTAATATTGAAACTCTTTTTTTGGAGATGTTGAATATAGAGATGATAAATTAATATTTTTTGAAAAGTTAATGAAACTAGCGGGTATTCAAGCTACTTTATCTCAAGATATTTTATCTATAATTTGGGAAAAATTTATTTTTCTTTCTCCTATTGCTACAGCTACTAGTTATTATAATAGATGTATTGGAGATGTTATTTCTACATCTGAAAGCTTAGAAACTATAAAATTATTAATAGAAGAGGTAAAGATACTAGCTCAAGCAAAAGGTATTATTATTTCAAAAGATATAACAGAAAAAACTCTTATGAAATATTCATCTTTACCTTATCATACAACTTCATCTATGCACAATGATTTTAAAAATAAAAAAGAGTATACTGAATTAGAAACATTAACAGGATACATCATTAAATCAGCGGTGGATTTTGGAATAAAAACCCCTACATATTCAAAATTATATAAAATTCTTATTGATAAATAAATATTTACAAAGAGTTTTTAAAAGGAAAAATCATAATAAATTTAAAAATATAAAAATGGATCTAGAAAAAATTATATTCCAATTGGATTATACTACTAATGAAATATTGAATTTCATAAATACTACAACAGAAGCTGAACGAAATTTTAAAAAGCAAGAAAATTGGAATATTCCCGAAATTTTAGAGCATGTTTATTTAACTGATCAAATTATCTTTTCTATTATTTCGAAACCTTCTTCTACAATAAGTACTCAGACTGAAATTGTTGGAAATGACAAAATAAGAGAAGGTTTAATGGATAAAAGAAAAGAGCAAAAAATTTTAGCCCCTGAATTTCTTTTACCAAAAGGAGAATTTAAAGAAATGACTATTCTTACAGAAGTTTTTATTAACGAACGAGAAGCTTTTAAAATTGCCCTAAAGAAAGGTGAAGTATTAGTAGATAATAGGGTTCATAAGCATCCTAAAATAGGAGATATGACCATTGTAGATTGGTTAAATTTCATGATTCATCATACCCAAAGACATATTGAACAAATGAAAGATAATTTGAGTGATTTTAGGGCTAAATAAATTATTGAATTTGAAGATATAGTTAAAATGTAATTTTTTGTTCTTTATCCAAGGAAGTGTTTAAAAATAATTTAACTATATCTTTTTTGAATTCTTTTATTTATTATACAAAAAAATCTCTTTCAATGATTTTATGCCCTGTTTTTTTAGTACCTAAAAATAAATTTTTAGCTAATTCTTGACCTGTAATTGAACGGTACTTTTTCATTTTACCTATCAAAAGAAATCGTAATCCGTTAATTAATAATTTAGCAATATTTTCTATAAAACGTTTATCCCTTCTTTCTCCATAAATTAGGGAAGGTCTATAAATAAGTATGTTAGGGATTTTGTACTGTAAAATAGTTTGCTCCATTAGACCTTTAGTGCGACTATAAAAAACAGATGAATTAGGGTTGGCGCCAATGGCGGAAATTACGCTAAAAGTAGAAATGTTGTTTTGTACACATAATTTAGCAGCATTAACAGGTATACCATAATCAATAGCAAAATATTCTTCTTTATTAGGTGTTTGAGCTTTAGTTGTACCAATACAACAAAAACTTCATCTGCTTTAAAATCTTTAGAATATTTCTCCAAATGAAGAATATCTCCTGTAATTTCATCTAACTTTGGGTGTTTTATACCAGTACTTTTTCGCGTAAATATTTTTACTTTTTCATAATTTTCACTTGTTAATAATAATTTTAATAAATAACTTCCAGTAAGTCCTGTGGCTCCAAGTATGATAGCAGTTTTTTTCATTTTATATTTTTTAAATGCTAATAATAAGTTTCTAAGGTAGAATTATAGTTTTTGTATTATGAAAATAATGAGTTGCACAACTCTGAATTAAAATGTTTTTATATAATTCTATAGTTGTGCAACAGTTATTAGTTTGTTACGTTTTGTTTGTTTGATCTTGAAGTAAGTATAACAAGATGTTTTTTGTATTTAACATATTAATTATTTTCTTTTTCAAGAGCTAATTCTCTTAGAAATAAATAAAAAGGAAATGTAAAAGCGACAGCAATTAAAAAAGTGAGAGGAATTAAAGTCCACCAATATTTAATTTTCAAACGGATAGCATCAGGAATGTAAAAAGCAAAGAACGTTAGAACTACTACCTTTAAATCTGCTTCTAGTGATTGTGCAGGAAGACTACATTTTGCATCTCTAAAGAAATTTAGAAGAGAAGGATCCACTGCTGTTTGAAAATATTGAATATTAAAAAACCAAGTGTAGCAAATTCCCAAGATACTTAATAATAAATAGATATGTTTTCTTTTCATACGGTTTGTTTTATTGTTTATTTTCTGAAGTTTCGTTTTGTTTTTTTAAATGGTTCCAAATACCCCATGACCAAGCTAAAAATATAAATTGGAAAGGTAAGCGTATGATAGCTAATTTATGAGATCCTATAGAAGGATTTTCAACTAATACATCTTTAATATGTATAGGTAAAAAGACTAGCATTAATATAAAAATTCCCAATCCTGCATATTTTGCTAAATTGTTCTTTAAAAGTAATAAGATACCTAAAGCTAATTCTATAATCCCTGATCCGAGTATAATAAATCCTTTAAAAGGAAGAAAATCAGGAACAAAAGGAGTATAAAAATCAGGTTTAATAAAGTGTTGAGCACCAGCATTTATCATAAATAGCGCAAGTAAATAGCGTAATACTATGAAACTAATTGATTTAAATTTGTTCATTGTTAGAATAATTATTATTTAAAATTAAGATCATTTATTGTCGGTTCTATTATAGGTTTATTATCTCGTTCATGACGAAATTTTGATAAAGCTTTATAAATCTCTATTCTAGCACGGTTTATTCCTCCAATTGGTCTATGGGCTTCTAATGAATTAGATGGGGAAAATGATAACTGTTCAGCAAGATCAAAACGTTCTTCTGTATTAAAATTTTGAATAGGAATTTCTATTTCTGCAACTTTTATAAAAGGACTATTCCATTCAATTCCAGCATTTTCTATAGGAGTATTTATTTCATCACTGAAAGGCTGAATAAAAAAATCAAATGTTGCAATATCCTTTTGAAGATGCGTTATCATATTTTCAGTTAGATAATTTTCACTAAGAACTTTTGGTAATTCGCTTTTAGTATTGGAGGTAGGAACTATCCTAAACTTTATTTGTTTATCTCCATACATATAGGGTGTTGTACTCCAATAAGTTAAGTCTAATGGGCTTGTCTGATTTTTTTTAGCATTATTGAGTTCTTTCAAAATTTTGCCATTACCAGTAAAAAACATTTTCATTGCTAAAATCAAAGGATTCCATTTTACTGCATAATATATAGCGTCTCTAAAAAGTTTTATAGTGCCAAGAGGCATTGTAGGATGAGATATCATTAAAAAATCTTGCGTATGACTTTCAGTAGTATCAAAACGTTTTCCTTCTATTTCAATAAGTTTCATAGCAAAACCTCTGATATCTTTTTCTTTATCAGATTGTACTTTTCCACTAGCATTAGATATTCTTACAAAAGATTTATAAATTTTACCAGGTTGAAATATGCCTACTTGTAAATCTATTGGTAAGTTTTTTATAATCTTGAAATTAGCTTTTAATAATCCTAAAGATCTAGGATGTGCATCTCTTTCAGTTTTACCTTTAGCATAATCTTTCTCCATTTTTTCTTGGAGAATAGTTTGCATATTTAATATTAGTTCTTGTTCGCTCATTATTTTTATTTAAAATATTTTGATTAATCTCAGAGTGTATTATTTTTTAAATTTTATTAAAAAGTAATATTTCATTTTTTATAGTGTACAATCATTCTTTTGAATTGTATTATGTATAAGTAATTAAGTACTTCAAAAGAAGTTTATACTTATATTGTTTTAATTGCTTCTTTTTCTTTGTTTACTGAAAAATTCACTGTGTAAAATTAAAAAAATAAATGAACGTTCATTCATTTTTGAGTAAAAATTCAAATTTTTGTTTTTTATTTGTACTATAGATTGAAAATAAAGAGGCTCTCCAAAAAGTCCGAAATCTTGTCACTTCGACCAAAGGGAGAAATCACATAGTACTGATTATAAGACTCCTCCTTACGTCGGAGTGACAAACTGTGTGTTGATTTTTTACTTTTAGGACAACCTCTTTGAATTTTAAAAGTTTATTTTTTAAGTTCTAATATTTTAGTTTACGTTTTAAACTAAATGAATTGTGATGAAAAAGGATCAATTTTAATATTGAAGATAATTGCTTTTTATATTTGAAATATAATGATAGCTTTATAAGTTACCTTGTTTGAAAAATTTAGTTTTAAGATGATACTTTTGTTTGTAATTAAAATTATAAACAAGTTGCAATTTATAAATTACCTCATTATTTTCGGTTTAGATTTACTTGTATTGGATAGATTTTCATTAATTTCATTATGATGAATTTTTCCACCAGATGTACCTACTGGTTGTGAAAGAATTATTCCTATTGTTCCTGTAATTAATATTAAAATTGCTATTAAATGTGTTTTAGAATGCTTTTTGTTGTTAGCAATTAATCCTATAATAGATGTTACGCCCAGTATATACATAATTTTCATAAAGATTTCTGCCTTTTCTTCATGAATTTCAATTAAGTTATTGGAAAAGTTATTCATTTTTTCTATAAAATCTTCTGCTTTATCCCCTGTAATCATCGATAATTTTCCGGTTACCATTGAAAAAATTAAAATCATATAAGCAATATTCAAAACTAAATGATTTCTTTTGAAAATTCCATAAATTAAAATAATTATACCAAAAAATAATCCAATAATAGGAAAGTGATTGATCAATAAATGTAAATGTGCAGAATTCATTATCTAAAATTTATACTATGCCAAAATTAATAGTTAATTTTGCCAAAATTTAAAAAACAATGAATTTTTTTGAAAAAAAGTCGCCCTACAAACAGCTATTAAATCTATTTTTACTTAGTAACTTTATTTTAAGAATTATACTCTTATTTCATCCTATTACTTCTACTAGTTTTACTTGGAAAGAATTAGGGAAAATTTTTCTAACAGGATTAATTTCTGATTTTTTTGTTTTTACTATTGCTTCGGGCTTACTATGGCTGTATTTATTATTTTTATCTAATGATAAATATAAAAAACCTTGGGGATACATTCTTTTTGGATCCTTTTGTGTCCTTTTATTTTATGTAAGTTTTGGTAACACAATTTTAAACGAATACGGAGGTGTTTTACCTGAAATAGGTATAACTTTTATTGCCCTTAAGACTTTATTCTTTGGGTTAATGCTTTTTCTTCCTAAGCATAGAACCCTAATACGTACTATTTTATTTTCAATAACGGTTTTCATTGTGGTTCTTATCATAGTGCAAAATACCATTAGTGAATTCTTTTTTGGAATGAATTTGGTGTCCGTTATAATTTTATAGCTGTTGATTACTTAGTTTATACAAATGAAGTAATAAAGAATATAATGGAATCGTATCCTATTGTTCCATTGTTTACTGCTGTTGGATTGATTACTGTTTTTTTTACATATAGAATTGTGAAAAAATCTTCTAATTTTTTAAATAAACTTCCTTCTGTTCAAGATAAATTGAAGTCAACTCTAGCTTATATTTTTTTAACTTTTATTGGTGTTTTAGTAATTCCTATTTTAGTTAAACAAGAAACTTCTTCAAATGTTTTTGTTAATGAATTGCAAGCAAATGGACTGTATCGTTTTTATTTAGCATTTATGAATAGTGAATTAGATTATCAAAAATTTTATAAGACTATTCCCCAAAATGAAGCATTTACATTATTAAAAGAACAATTAGGAGATTTGAAAGAAGAAACGTCTCAAAGAACAATTATCTCTAAATTACCAGAAACAAAGAAAAATGTAGTATTGATAACAATTGAAAGTTTGAGTGCTGATTTTATGAAATGTTATGGAAATCAGCTTAATGTTACTCCTTTTTTAGATAGTTTAGCTGTTCAGAGTACGCAGTTTACTAATTTATATGCAGTTGGAAATAGAACAATTAGAGGATTAGAAGCCGTAACTTTATGTCTTCCTCCATCACCAGGAGAAAGTATTGTAAAAAGAAAAGATAATAAAAATAAATTTTCTACAGGTAGTGTTTTTAAAGAAAAAGGATATACCGTAAAATATTTATACGGAGGAGATGCTTATTTTGATAATATGGAAGATTTTTTTGGAGGAAATGGTTATGAAATAGTTGATAAGAAAACATTCAAATCTACTGACATAACCTTTTCAAATGTTTGGGGGTTTGTGACGAAGATATGGCTAAAAAAGCAATTCAAGTAATGAATGAAGAAGCTAAGTCAGGAAAACCTTTTTTTAATCATTGGATGACGGTAAGTAATCATAGACCTTTTACTTATCCAGCGGGTAAAATTGATATTCCAAATGATGCAAAATCGCGTGAAGGAGGGGTTAAATATACAGATTACGCATTGCGCCAATTTTTTAATAAAGCAAAAAAGCAAAGTTGGTATAATAATACCGTTTTTGTTATTATTGCAGACCATTGTGCATCAAGTGCTGGAAAAACAGAATTGCCAATGGATAAATATCGTATACCTGCTATGATATTTGAGCCTAATAAAAAAGGAACTATAAATCCAATTTTAATGTCACAAATAGATATTATGCCTACATTATTAGGGAGATTAGGTTTTAGTTATACAAGTAAGTTTTATGGACAAGATGTTTATTCTTTGAGTTATAAACCAAGGGCTTTTATAGCAACTTATCAAGATCTTGGTTATATAAAAAATAATATACTTACAATTATTTCACCTAAGCAAAAGGTGAAACAATTTGATTTAGTTCTGCAACCATCAGCTTTACCAAAAGAGTTTCAGATTATGTATGATGAAATTCCTAAAAAAGTTTTAGATAATCAATTAGAGAAAGAGACGATTGCGAATTATCAAACAGTTTCTAAAATTCTTAAATTAAAACAATATCAAAAAAAATAGTATTATTTAATCTTGATAATTATGTAGGAGCTATCTTAAAATAAACTCGATACCCTCTTTTTACTTTAAATAATTAGTGTTTTATAGAAAGATAAAAAAGAAATAGAAATGACTAATGAAAGAATATTATCCTAGTTTAACAGGAATACGCTTTATTGCTGCCAGTATGGTTTTTTTCATCACTTTAATCCAATTTCAAATAGAAAATCATTACCATTTATATATGATTTTTTTACAGAATTACATGTTGGCGTGACATTATTCTTTTTTTAAGCGGATTTTTGATTGCGAATCGATATTTTGATGAAAAGGTAATATGGAAATCATACTTTATAAATAGATTTGCAAGAATTTATCCTAGTTTTTTTATTCTGACTACTCTTACTTTTTTGTATACATCTTATAAAACTAATGTATTTAATGCTGAAATATATTTATCAAACATAACTTTTATAAAAGGTTTTTTTAATAACTTAAAATTTACAGGTATAGCTCAAAGTTGGTCGTTAACTGTAGAAGAATTTTTTTATTTATTAGCTCCTTTTTTCTTATTAAGAAAAGAAATTTTTTTGTTTATTTCTTACCTATTATTAGTATTTTATTAGGACTAATTTTTTATAGAAATGATATTACTTTTATGCTAGATTTTACCTTTTTTGGTAGATGTTTTGAATTTTTTTCAGGGATACATCTAGCATCATTTATAAAAAGGAATAAAGAAAAACAGTCTAAAAATATGACTTATATTGGGACTTTATTTACTTTCTTAGGTATTTTTTGGTTAGTATATTTAAAGCCAACAGCTGGATTATATGGGAATGATCTTTTGGTAGGAAAAATTATAAATACGATTTTTTTCCATTATTTTGTTTTACACCTCTTTTTATAGGGTTAATTAGAGAAAAAACGATTATTAGTAAATTTTTATCAACTCAAATAATCCAAATTTTAGGTAAAAGTTCTTATGCTTTTTATTTAATTCATTTGGGAATTTTATATGATTTCTTTCATAAATATTTTGGTTACTGGACCATTTTTGTAATCATAAATTTAATATCAATATTATTTTATACAAAAGTAGAAACTTTCTTTTATAAATTAATCAGAAATCAAACACAATTAAAATATAATTAATTCACATAGGGACTTTTGGGAGTATGTCTAAAACGTATTCGTGCATTACTTGACGGTAATCTAAATGTGTTACCATACGCAATTTTCCTTGTCCCATTGAACTGATGTGTATAGCTCTACTTTTAAGTTTTTCAAGTATCATTTTTTCATCTAAATAAGGTTGAATAGAAAAGATGACAATATTTGTTTCTACAGGCTCTACAGAGGCTACCCAAGGTAATTGCTTAAGCATTATTGCAAGTTCTTCCGCTCTTTTATGATCTATTTTTAATCGTTCAAAGTGATTGTCTAAAGCATAAATACCAGCAGCTGCTAAATAGCCTGATTGACGCATACCACCACCAAATATTTTACGAATTCGAAGAGCCCTTTTTATCGTTCTCTCATCTGAAATTAATAAAGATCCTATAGGAGCTCCTAATCCTTTTGAGAGGCATACAGATATGGTGTCAAATAATTCTCCAAATTGTCTAGGAGATTGTCCTTTAGCAACTAAAGCATTCCAAATACGAGCACCATCTAAGTGATATTTCAGATTGTTTTGAATACAAACTTGTTTTATTTCTTTCAAGGTTTGAACATCATAACAAGCTCCACCTCCTTTATTTGTAGTATTTTCTATGCTAACTAGGCTTGTTTTAGGGGCATGATAAAATTCAGGATCGTTAATTGCTTTCCGTACTTGATCTGCATGTATCATGCCTCGTTGTCCTTCAATTAAATTTAATGAACAACCACTATTAAAAGCGGTTCCACCTGCTTCATATAAATAAATATGAGACCAGCGATCACAAATAATTTCATCTCCTGGTTGTGTATTT
Source organism: Flavobacterium oreochromis (assembly GCF_019565455.1). NCBI lineage: Bacteria > Pseudomonadati > Bacteroidota > Flavobacteriia > Flavobacteriales > Flavobacteriaceae > Flavobacterium > Flavobacterium oreochromis. Next base: position 3,381,025 of record NZ_CP067377.1, on the reverse strand, counting down.
AATTTCAAGGCTGTTTGATTTGCCATAGTACCAGATGGAAAAAATAATGCAGCTTCCATACCAAATAAATTGGCAACTTTATTTTCTAGAGCATTAACTGTTGGATCTTGTTTATATACATCATCACCTACTTTTGCATTGTACATAGCATGTAGCATTTCTTGTGTAGGCTTTGTAACGGTATCACTTACCAAATTTATTTCCATAATTATAAAAGGATTGGTACTTTTGCTTAGGAAAGAACTCTGTATATTTACAGATGATGTTCCAAGTAAATACAAAAATAGTATTTTAATTTTTTTTTAAAAACTCCAAAAATAGAAATTTATTATGACAAATGCCGATCAAATTAAAGGTATTGTAGAACGCCTAGGTGCGTTGAGGAGGTATCTTTGACATAGATGCCAAAATAATTGAAATTACAAATGAAGAAGAAAAAACATTTGCTCCAGATTTTTGGAATAATCCAAAAGAAGCAGAAGTTATTGTAAGAAATTTACGCTCAAAAAAGAAATGGGTTGAAGATTATAATAAAGCCATTGAATTGGCTGATGAGCTTCAAATAGCATTTGATTTTTATAAAGAAGGAGAATTTTCGGAAGAAGAGCTGGATGATCTTTATTTTCAAACTACAGAGCATATAGAAAATATTGAATTCCGTAATATGCTTTCAGATGAAGGAGATGTAATGAGTGCAGTTTTACAGATTACAGCTGGAGCAGGAGGAACAGAAAGTTGTGATTGGGCGAGTATGCTCATGCGTATGTATCTAATGTGGGGAGAAAAAAATGGATACAAAGTCAAAGAATTAAACTTTCAAGAAGGAGATGTAGCAGGAATTAAAACCGTTACTTTAGAATTTGAAGGAGAATTTGCTTTTGGTTATCTTAAGGGAGAAAATGGAGTGCATCGTTTAGTTCGTATTTCCCCATTTGATAGCAATGCTAAACGTCATACCTCATTTGCATCAGTTTATGTTTACCCTCTAGTAGATGATACTATTGAAATAGAAATTAGCCCTGCTGATATAGAAATAACCACAGCTCGTTCAAGTGGGGCAGGAGGTCAAAATGTTAATAAGGTAGAAACAAAAGTTCAATTATTACATAAGCCAACAGGGATTCAAATTCAATGTTCTGAAACACGATCTCAACATGATAACCGAGAAAGAGCGATGCAGATGTTGCGTTCACAGTTATATGAAATAGAGTTAAAAAAGCGATTAGAACAAAGAGCTGATATAGAAGCTAGTAAAATGAAAATTGAATGGGGCTCTCAAATTAGAAATTATGTAATGCACCCTTATAAATTAATAAAAGATGTTAGGACTCAGTATGAAACCAGTGATGTAGATGGTGTTATGAATGGTAATCTAGATTCATTTTTAAAAGCTTATTTAATGATGATGGGGCAAAAACAAGAATAAATAGTGTAAAAAAGGTTTCTAAAAAAATAAATCTCTAGTTTGATCTTCTCATGTTTTGGAAAACATAAAGTTTTGATTTTTTTGGATCCCTTTTTTATCATAATTTTTAAACAGGACTTTTTAGTTTATTTTATAAAATAAAAAAAGAAATAATTTTAACTTAATTTTGATCTTTTAAGTTTATTATACTATAACTCTATATCAATAAAAAAAATATGGCTCAGTTTCTAAAGATTTATCCTCAAAATCCTAATGAAAAGGAAATAGCAAAAGTTATTAAAGTTCTAAAAGAAGGCGGACTTATAATTTATCCAACGGATACTGTTTATGGTTTAGGATGTGATATTACAAATAGTAAAGCTTTAGAACGAATTGCTAAAATTAAAGGAGTAAAATTAGAAAAAGCAAATTTTTCATTTGTATGTAGTGATCTAAGCCATATATCAGATTATATAAAACAAATAGATACATCTACTTTTAAAATTTTAAAGAGAGCATTACCAGGACCATATACTTTTATTTTGCCAGGTAACAATAATTTACCAAAAGAGTTTAAAAAAGAACAACAGTAGGTATTCGAGTACCTGATAATACAATAGCTATTGAAATAGTAAAACAATTAGGAAACCCTATTGTTTCTACCTCAATTCATGATGAGGATGAAATTATTGAATATACAACAGATCCTGAGTTAATTTTTGAAAAGTGGCAAAATATCGTTGATTTAGTTATTGATGGTGGTTATGGTGATAATCATGCTTCAACCGTAATTGATTTATCAGGTTCAGAACCAGAAGTAATTCGCGAAGGAAAAGGAAGTATTGAAATTTTTTAAGTATTAAATTTTACTATTTAGAATTTACTTAATTTTAAACAATAGGAAGAATGAAAATAGCAATAGTAGGTTATGGTAATTTAGGAAAAACTTTTGTTGGGAGTTTTATAAAATCACATTTTATAAAAAAAGAAGATATCTTTGTTTACACTCGTACATTGCCAAAAATTCAGGATTGTTTTTCAATTCCCTTAGATAATTTTTCTATAGATAACTTTCCTTTTAACCAAGATATAGATATTGTTATATTAGCAGTAAAACCACAAGAATTTGAAAAAGTAGCACAGGTCTTAGAAGGAAAACTAAATAAGCAAACGATTGTTTTATCTGTTATGGCTGGTGTTTCTATTAAAAAAATAACTCATTTGTTAAAAGTAGATAAAATAGTACGTTCTATGCCTAATTTAGGAACTCAAATAGGACAAGGAATGACTGTTTTTTCAGCGTCAGATAAAACAGATAGAAAAGATCTATTTATTATTCAAAATTTGATTAATACGACAGGAAAATCTATTTATGTTGAAAATGAAGAAATGCTTAATCCTGCAACTGCTGTTTCAGGTAGCGGACCAGCCTATGTTTTTTATTTTATGAATGCTATGATAAAAGTAGCTCAAGAATTGGGATTTTCTACAGCTGAAGCAGAATTATTAGTACATCAAACTTTTTTAGGAGCAGTTAATTTACAAGCTTCTTTTGGATTATCTAATGATGAGTTGATAAAAAAGTAGCTTCTAAAGGAGGTACAACAGAGCAAGCAATTTCAGTTTTTGATCAAAGTAATTTGAATTCTATTGTAGCTATGGCTATTAAAAAAGCAAATCAAAGAGCAATAGAGTTAGGAGACTAAATAATGTATTTAAGAAATTTATAATATTGTACTATTGTTAAAGATCAATTTTAAAACAAATGTTAATAGAAAATTAGTTGTAATCACTTCTATTATTACAGAGGGAGGAATTTTGTGAAGAATTATTAAAATAATAGAAACAAAGAAGTGTTTCAAAATATTTGTTTTTTGTTATTTGAATAGTAACCTCTCTAAAAAAACTTTTAAAGAGGTCGTTTTTTATGTTCTTTAATAAAAGTTTTGAGTTATCACTTTTATCAGTAGTAGCTATTATTCTTTATTAAGTTGATTTTGGAATTCATTTAAATACTTTGCAATATGAAAACCATCCACTAATCCATGATGAGCTTCTATAGAAATAGGAAGCATTTTTTTCCCTTCTCTAATTGTAAACTTTCCAAAAGTAATTTTTGGGACAGATTCTTTTTGATAAAAATTAGTTGGGTGTAGTAATCCACTAAATGAATTCCAAGGAACAGTTGAATGTCTGATTAAATCTTTTTTAATATCATCATCATTAAGTCTTAAACCAGAACAACTTTTAACAGCTAAAATTTCATTTTGTAATTCGATATTAAAAGTTTCAAAATCTTGAGAAAAATTAACAAAACCAAAGCCAAAAGTTTCATCATCTCTTCCTATAGTTATTCCTGCATGAATTTTTTCGAATTCTATTATTTCATCCTCAATAATCCTATATTTTAGTTCGTTAACAGAGTTAACAGCAATCATTGATTTATGTAAATACATTGCAAAGAAAGATTTGCCATTCTTTTTAGAATTCTTATAGCATTCATCGCAGTCAACTTCGGTAACTATTCCGAAAATTGGACTGGTCATTTTAGAGAAAAATTCAAAATGTTCTTTTCTTTTCCAGTTAGCTAAGTCAATTTTTTTCATTATTATTTCATTAGATTATTTAAAAAGCTTTTTTTAAAAATCATTACTACAACGGGCTAGTGTATTTAGTGGGATTCGTGGAAATGGCTCTAAGGATTACTTTTAATTTGATTTTTGAAGTTAAGATATATTTTGTGTCCTGTTTTTATTGGTAAAAATAAATTAAATCACTTTTGTAAAATAAAAATATTTTAATTGCAGAGATCCTGTTTCCACATCAGTTACAGTTGGTCTGAATAAAGCAGGTATCTCCAAAATTTTTTTAAATTTTTCATCAGTAATTTTAGTGTTGAATTTTTCTAAATCAGGGTTCGTAAAAATTTCACCAAATACCCAAAGTGAATAATAACCTGTTTTTTCAATGATTAAAGTATGATTAGTATATTCAGCTTTAGTTTCTAGAATAACTTTTCCACTTAATAATTTGATAAACATTATGATTGATATTAAAAATATAATTGCACAAAAAGTTATTATTAAATATTCCATTATTTGTTTTTTATTGGTTTCAAATATAGTTTAAAACTAGCTATCAAAGTATATTTCGCTTTAACTTATAAATATTTTCTACCACGGTTAGCTATCTTCGATTGAAAACAATCTTTCTAACTTTTAAAATAGTTGTTCACCTAATGCAACAGCACCAACAAAATCATCCCATTGAGAAGTAAGCATTGCAATCAAGTTAAGCTTTTTTAGAATCTTCCTGCGTCAGATTGACAAACTGTAGGGTAAAAAAGTTCGATACCTCTACACGCAATCTTGTCACGCTGAGGCACGAAGCGTCTTTTCTTTTTAATTTGTTTTTATGGTTATATATATTCTGTATTACTATTGCTTCGAAACTCATTTTATGTTATTACTTTAATAATGAGTTTTAATTATTTTAGCTGATTGATGTTGTGAAATTTTTATAAAGTTTCCATTCTCCATTTACTTTTCTATAAACTTGTTTTCCTCGAGCTTTAAATCCTTCTTTATGTAAAACTTCAGTAGTGATTATTACAATTTCTTTGTTTAATGAGAATATTGGCAAGCTTATAGAAAAAAACGATTCAGTTTCATATTCGTTTTCAAATTCTTTCCAAAAAGTGTTTAGATTTCTATTTTCACGAAACATTTTTTTTAATTTTCCTTCTGGAATAACATCGTAATCATTTAAATATTCTGAATTAATAGAGAATTTATTTTCGTTTCCTATTTGTTTTTTTATATACACCAAATCTTTTTCAGTGAGCATACTCTTCAATTCTTTATTTTCTTGAACAAATTCAAGAACATCATCATTATTACATTTTGTAATGGATTTCGTTTGATTCTTTAAAATAGAACTCAAAAAACTATAAATTTCTTTATCTGAAACAATATGATTCTTGTCGGTTATTTCAGATATGTTTTTGTTCTTACAAGAAATACTTATGATTGAAAAGTATATTAAAATTATTTTTCTCATTTCTATTTTAAAGCTTTTTTGTTTGTTTATATAAAAACTAAAATATAATTAATTCGTTAAATGAATAAGAAATAGGTGTTAGATTTATCAAGTTTTTACTAACCTTTCTAACTTTTGAAATAGTTGTTCCCCTAATGCAACATCACCAACATAATCATCCCATTGACAAGTAGGAGCAAACCAATGCCATAATTGGGGTAGTACACTTTTATCACCGCCTTATAGCTTTTGTATTTTGTTTACAAGGTCTTTATGAAATGCTTCCGCTGAGGTATATTTCACTGAATAACCTCCTGTATATTTAGATAAAATGGTAGCTGCTTGATGTAAATCTTTTAATAAGGATTTCATATTTAGTGGGATTTGTGGAAATGGTTGTAAGCGAGTTTTTTAATTTTTTTTTTTTGATGGATAAATTACTTTATGTGCTACTGTTGTGGACACAGATTACTAGTTGCAATTATTTTGTTGTGTATAATTTGTGCTTCTTGCTAAACGGAGAATTAAATACTTAAATTTTACTAACAAACAAATAAAATACTATTTAGTATATTAAAAAAACTTACTATTTAATTATAGATTTTTTTGCTCTCTGCATCAGTATATATTATTTTTACTTGAAACCATAATGTATTTTTGATTTAAATATTTTACATCAAATAAAATGAAAAAATAATAAAATGATAGAAATCGAATTTCCAAATCCATTTTCGTTTGATTTTAAAACAGATGAAATACTTCAGAAAATAGATTTTCAAAGCATAAATAAAGAAAATCAGGATTTTATAAATTTCTCTATAGAATGCAATAACATATATGTAAAAAGTGTAAATAAAATATTAAGTGTTTTCTCTACATTTAGTAATAAACAAGAAATCTTAGACTTTATATACAATTCTATAAACCAGATTCAACTAAAAGCATACTCTGATATTTTTAAGCAAGCTCTTGAAGGAGAAACTTTATCTATTAATACTGAGAGTCTTGCTTTTATAAAATATAATAATAATGAAAATGTTGAGATTAATGCAAAAGATATCTTGGAGAGAGGAGGTGATATTCTTAATATATTAATATTTATACTTGAGAATTATCTTAAAAGTAAGCAGGATATAAAAAAATGTTTACCTGAAGAAGAGAAAAATTTTTATGTAGTATGGCACTTTGCAAGTAATTTACATAGCTTTAAATCTTTCTACGAAATTCTTATAGAAGAAAGAGGTTCAATATTGATTGATGAAGAATTTAACAAAACGAAAATTACAATTTCAGAAGAATTCAAAAAAATTAAAACTTTTATAACTACTTCAGATATAAGAGATAGAAATCATATCAATGAATATAGGGCATTTACACATAAACATAATAAAAAATTCAATTTTATTAAGAACACCATACTAGACTTAGAAGTTGTAAAAGGCAATATTTGTAATGTACAATTTAAAAAATCTAATCAACAAGATGATAATGAATCATTGGATTTTTCTAGGTATTTAAAAACAGATAAATATATTGAAAACATAATTCTTTCTTACTTTGATAATTTGAAATTAATAGATATTTATCAAATAATAATTTACATAGAAAGAATTATTAATCATCAAATTAGAAAACACTTTAATGCAGAAAATAATTCACTGGCGTACAAAATAAAAAAACAAGATTTAATAGATGCAATATTTTATTTAAGCTCCGTAGAAAAAGATTCCATTGGTAAAATTATTGATGCAATAACAGAGACAGACAAAGAGCCTTATTTTTGGAGAAAACCATTATTTTGTTTTGATGAAACAATATATTTATCATTTTCCTTATTAAGTTCACCAAATGTTGATTTATTGTTAGAAAGCATTTTTGAATATGTTAATGTTAAAATAGAAGATCAAATACTTAGTTTTAAAAATGAATTAATTGAAGGACTAAATATAGACAATGGATATAAATTTGATTTGATAGAAAACAATGAAAAAGGATTTGAGAATAATATTATTTATGAGCTAAGAGATTACATACTGCTAATTGAAATTGTTCTATTAGAGAAAATGCCTATTGAATTCTCTGAGATTGCTATTTCGCTAAATTATATAAATGAACACATTGAGAGGATTCCAGGAAAAATAGAATTTTTAAAGGAATCAAATGATATCAAAAGTATTTTGCCAATAGTGTTAATAAACTATTCTCTTTTTTCAGGAATGTTTCTAAATGGAATAAGTGTCTTTGATAAGAGATTACTGAAAAATTATTTTGTAACTGGGGAATTTCAAAGAGCAAGGATAAATTATAATTCTAAAAATCAAAAAACTTCTATCTACAATAAATTTAGATACTATGAAAATGAGGATGAGTTTAATGATGTTTTTATTAATTTTCAATATAATCCTTTACCAGTTGTTGAAATATTAAATAAACTATATTGGAAAGAGGTTTCTGTTTTCCCTAATTCAACTTTAATGCAATTATATATTGATGTTTGTGATTATGTGGATGAAAATGAAAATATTGAAGCTAAAATTCATCAACTGAATTCTGTGTTAAAAGAGCAATATTATAATTCTTATAATGATAATGAAATTAAAAAAATTGATAAATCCATTCAATATTATTTAACGGATATTTTTAATTTATTAGCTCACTGTAAATATGACTTTAGCTTGAATAGATTTGAAATTTCAAGGTCTTTTCAAAAAATTAATATAAGAGGATTTGCCCATTTAATTCATTATTTTACTAATACACTGAATGAACTCGGAGGTATAAAAATTAAGAGTACAAAAACTTTTAATACCGTAAAATTTGAAAGTGATAATGTTATGAAATTAATGGATAAATTAATTGGGGATAAAAATTTAATTAGAATTTCGGAATTTAAATCAGATTCAATTTTTACCAAAATTGAAGAAAAACAGATAATAACTTTTAATCTTAAAATATTATCTACTGTTACAATTACCAGATATTCTCCTGATGATTTTCAAAATTTTTTATTATCATTGAGTATTATAAAAAATTTTAAGGAAAAATATTTTTTACATTTTGAATTTTATAGTGCTGTTAACAATATTATATCTGCATTGAATTTTAACAATCATTATCAAACAGCCAGAAACCTTTCAGAAGAAATTCTCTTAATTTCAATTCAAGAAAAAAAAGTTTATAGAGGTTGGGGAATTCTATTTTTATGTTCTGAACAACAGAAAAATATATTTGATGCAACTGTTTATGGATGTTTATATATAACTTCATTATCGATTGAAGAAAACTTAACTTATTCAGAAATTGTTGAAGTGTTTTTTAATATCTTAAAATTCTCAAGAAATATTTATTCAACCCATTTAATTAAAAGTGTTTTTAACTTTCTAAAATCAATCAAACTTAAAGACTATGATGAACAAAAAATTCATTTAAGTTATTACTTATCAGCATTTTTAAATGCAAATATCAAAAATAGGGATTCGTTAATTGAAGATTCTTTTACTTATTTTAACAAAAGTGTTAACAAAATTCTTAAGTATAAAGAAAAGGGGATTTTACCTTGGTTAAATTATTTTTACAATATCAAGAGGTTAATTAATGATGGTTTTGTAAACGAAAAATTTGATGTAGATAAATTCATTGAGTTACTTGAAAGTAAAGTAGACCAAGAATATTTCTTACCAATAAAAGAAAAACATTTTTCTGATGAAAATCTGAAAAATAATTTTATAGAAGCCATAAAAAAATCATTAAATACTATATCATTTTCTGATTATATTTTTGAAAATCAAAACCTCGAATTAGATATGCATAATCTTATTCAACAAGGAATAACAAACAATGACATTGAAAGCATTTTGTTATCTGGTTTAATTGCAAATGACATTAGACTAATTTATAAGAACTCATATTTTGAAAAAAATACTCTAGTACCATTTATACAGGATAATAGTGATTTAAATTTTATTGATAATTATTTTGAATTTATCAAAAGTAAAATTAAGATAAAAGAAAATCAGCTTTATGTTTATTTGTTTGAATCAAATAAAGAAGTTTACTATTTATTGATAAATTCTGGCGGAGATTTTTTGATAAGAAAGCCAAGAGAATGGAATGCTGATAAGATGAATAGTTGGCTCAAGAATAAAGAAAATTTTTACTTTAATTCTAAGAATTATTTTGATATTAGTGAACAAGAAAGTGCTTATAACAAACTCCTAAATGACTTATCTTTTACAAATTTGGAGTTAAACTTTGAATATGATGAAATTTTAATTTCAACAAGTTTAGATTTAATTAATTATCCAATTAATTTGATAGTAGACAATGGAGATTTTCTAGGTTCAAAATATAAATTAACTAATGTAATTTTATTAGAGTGGTTTATTGAAAATAATAAAGAATTTATAATAAAGAAAGATTTTACTTCTACTTGTTGGGTTCCATTAGAAGCAGCAGACCCTGCAATAAGTTATGGTTATGAGAAATTAAAACCTGTTTTAGAAGTAAATAATGTAAAAACAATAACTAGTATCGATTTAGAGTCAATAGATTCAAATATAAATATTTTCTTTGCTCATGGAGAATTAAATGGGTCATCGTTTAAAGCTATCTATGAGAGTCAAGAAAACTACAGTGCGATAATCTCGAATAAGGTATTGTTTGGCAAGGGTGATGTAGCAATATTATTTGTTTGTCATTCTGGTAAAATGGATAAAAACTTTTTCTCTAATAGCGTTATTTCGTTGGTGCATGAAATTATAGAACTAGGATATAAGAGTGTAATTGCTCCATGTTGGGGATTAGAAGTTACTATCCCCGAGTTTTGGTTTGATGAGTTTATTAAAAAATTTAAAACAGGTGTTTATATAAGTGAAGCAGTTTTTTATGCCAATAATGAATTAGCAAGATACAAAGAGTCAAATTCAAACGCATATTATGTAGCAGAAGGGAGACTAGCAATGCACTTGTTTGGAAATCCTAATTTAAGGATTGAGGTTATATAAAATAAGTTTATAAATACAAAGTGTTTGTTATAATGCTTATAGAATAAGTGTTTTGTTGATGTTTTTGGAAGTTTTTTTATTATAAATTCAAGGAGAATATTTAGTAATTAGCTGTTAAAAGTATATTTTATAAAAAAAAGCCTGAAAAAAATTCAGGCATTTCCTTCATCGCAACAATTTCACAAAATCATCTATCCCATTCACTCCATTCACTCTCAAATACTTAATAAACGCACTACCTATAATCGCGCCCTTTTGGTACGTAGTCGCTTGTTGAAACGTTTCCTTGTCTGAAATACCAAAACCAACAATTTGTGGGTTCTTTAAATTCATAGCAGCAATGCGCTCAAAATACTCCATTTGGGCGGTGCCAAATCCTGTTTGATTTCCTGTAACACTCGCGGTACTTACCATATAGATAAATCCGTTAGATAAGGCATCAATCTGGCGAATGCGGGTTTCGGTTGTTTGTGGGGTAATCAAAAAGATGTTGGTTATCTTATATTTTTCGAAAATGCTTTTGTATTCGGCTTCGTAAATGTCCAGAGGAAGGTCGGGGATAATTAAACCATCGATACCTATTTCGGCACATTTCTGACAAAATTTTTCGACACCATATTGCATCATTGGGTTAAAATATCCCATAATTAATAAAGGGATAGAAACGGATTTTCGAATGTTTTTTAATTGCTCGAAAAGTAGGGCAGCAGTCATTCCGTTTTCTAGTGCAATGGTCGAACTTTCTTGTATGGTGGGACCATCGGCCAATGGGTCGCTAAAAGGCAAACCTATTTCGATCATATCGACTCCGTTTTTTTCTAAGGTCTCGATAATGGTTACGGTGTCGTTTAGGTTGGGGAAACCTGCGGTAAAATAAAGGGAAAGAACAGCCTCCCCAACCCCTCCAAAGGAGGGGCTTGTTGTTGCGTTTATTTTTGATGTAAAAAGATTGTTTATTCTATTCATTGTTTTAATTTATATATGATATTTATTTAGATGAATTGTTGCATACAGTTAAGCCCCTCCTTTGGAGGGGTTGGGGAGGCTTTAAAGTTTAAAATAATCAATATACGTATTCAAATCTTTGTCGCCTCGTCCAGAGAGGTTAATCACCACAATATCTTCGGGTTTAAATTGTTTCTGGTTGAGTACCGCCAAAGCGTGCGAACTTTCTATGGCGGGGATAATACCTTCTTGTTTACAAAGGTTTAGACCAGCTTGCATTGCTTCGTCATCGGTAGCCGACATAAAAGTGGCGCGTCCGCTTTTGAATAAATGCGCGTGTAAAGGCCCTACGCCTGGGTAATCGAGTCCCGCTGAGATAGAATAAGGTTCTGTAATTTGTCCGTCTTCGGTTTGCATCAACAAGGTTTTGCTTCCGTGAATGATACCTTCTTTCCCTAATACCGAAGTCGCTGCGCTTTCTCCTGAATGAATTCCTTTTCCAGCGGCTTCTACGGCGATTAATTGTACTTTTTCACTATCTAAAAAATGGTAAAATGCTCCAGCGGCATTACTACCTCCGCCTACACAAGCAATCACATAATCTGGGGTTTCGCGACCTTCTTTTTCGAGTAATTGTTTTTTTATTTCTTCGGAAATAATACTTTGAAAACGCGCTACCATATCAGGGTAGGGATGAGGTCCTACTACAGATCCTATGATGTAAAAAGTGTCTAACGGATTGTTAATCCAGTCGCGTATGGCTTCGTTGGTAGCATCTTTTAAGGTTTTTGAGCCCGAGGTTGCAGGTCTAACTTCGGCACCTAGCATTTTCATACGAGCTACGTTAGGTGCTTGACGCTTGATGTCGATTTCGCCCATATACACAATACATTGCAAGCCCATCAAAGCACATACGGTTGCCGTTGCCACACCGTGTTGACCAGCACCTGTTTCGGCAATGATTCGATGTTTGCCTAAACGCTTGGCAAGTAAAATTTGACCAATGGTATTATTAACTTTATGTGCGCCTGTATGACACAAATCTTCTCTTTTTAAATAAATCTTGGCTCCGAATTGTTTGGATAAATTTTGCGCTAAATATAAGGGCGTTGGTCGGCCTACATACTCTTGCAATAAAGCTATATACTCGGCTTTAAATTCTTCACTTTCAATGATATTTAAATACTGTTGGCGTAATTCTTCCACATTAGGATACAACATTTCAGGAACAAATGCCCCTCCAAATTCGCCGTAAAATCCTTTTTCGTTAACGTTATATTTCATTTTATATTTTTATATTTTTTTGTTTCAAGTTTCAGGTTTCAAGTTTCAGGTTTCAAGTTTAAAGTTTTTCTAACTGAACACTGATAACTGAATACTGAACACATCTAATTACTTTTCACTCTTCACTAATCACTAACTCCTCAATAAATTTCTTGCAAGCTGGAAAGTATTTCAACCCTGGTTCAATTTCTAATTGGCTATTGATATCTAATGCGTGGCACCATCGTGCTTTTGTGCTTTTTAAGAACTGTTTTACTTCTTCTAATTCATTTATTCCGATGCCTCCACTCAAAAAGAAAGGTTTTTCAGAGGGGTAGTTGTCTAAGAGTTTCCAATCGAAAGTTATTCCGTTACCTCCGTGTTGTTTTCCTTTGGTATCAAATAAGAAGTAATCGCAAACTGCTTCATACGGAAGTAAGGTGCTAAAATCGAAAGTTTCACCCACCGAAAAGACTTTGATTAAGGATATCTTTTTCGGAAGGGTTTCCACGTAAGCTTGTACTTCTTTGCAAAAGGCAACCGATTCATTTCCGTGTAATTGAAGGACATCTAAATCGTACTGATTTATTTTACTTTTGATTTCTTCTACTGTAGCATTTACAAAAACACCCACTTTTTGAATGTTTTCTGGAAGTGTTGGAAGTGTATTGATTTCAACGTTTCGAGCACTTTTCTCATAGAAAATAAATCCGAGATAATCGGGTTGCAATGAAGCGATCTCCTGAATGTTTTCAGGGTATTTCATTCCGCATATTTTTATTTTTATTGCCATTTCTTTTTTTTGGAACACAAAGTTTCTCAAAGTTTAACACGATGTTTCACAAAGTTTTTTAAAATACTTCTGTGACTTTGTGCTTTACTTGGTGTGACATTGTGTAACTGATATTTTGATTTTTATTGCCATTTCTTTTTTTGGAACACAAAGTTTCTCAAAGTTTAACACGATGTTTCACAAAGTTTTTTAAAATACTTCTGTAACTTGGTGTGACGTTGTGTAACTGATATTTTGATTTTTATTGCCATTTCTTTTTTGGAACACAAAGTTTAACACGATGTTTCACAAAGTTTTTTAAAATACTTCTGTGACTTTGTGCTTTACTTAGTGTGACATTGTGGAACTCATATTTTGATTTTTATTGCCATTTCTTTTTTTGGAACACAAAGTTTCTCAAAGTTTAACACGATGTTTCACAAAGTTTTTTAAAATACTTCTGTAACTTGGTGTGATGTTGTGTAACTGATATTTTGATTTTTATTGCCATTTCTTTTTTTGAACACAAAGTTTAACACGATGTTTCACAAAGTTTTTTAAAATACTTCTGTGACTTTGTGCTTTACTTGGTGTGACATTGTGTAACTGATATTTTATTGTTCATATTGATTCATAAATTCTTTCAATGCTAGTTCTGGATTATCCGTTTTCATAAAGTTTTCGCCTATTAAAAATCCTTGATAACCATAAGGTTGTAATTCTTTAATAGCATCAATGTGGCTGATACCGCTTTCTGATACTTTTACGAATTCGTTCGGGATTTTTGGAGCAAGTTCTTTACTGAAATCCAAACTCACCTCAAAGGTTTTTAAATTACGATTATTTACGCCTATCATATCTAAACTTGGCATAATTGATTTCTCTAGTTCTTCCTCATTATGCACTTCTAATAAAACCTCTAAGGCTAGAGATTGGGCGAACTCTGATAAATGTTTTATTTCTTCCCGACTTAATACGGCTGCGATTAATAAAATTACATCAGCGCCATAAGCTTTGGCTTCTACCAATTGGTATTCGTCAATGATAAATTCTTTGCGAAGGATAGGGATAGAAGTAGCGGATTTTGCTAAAAGTAAATCATCGAGTGAACCTCCAAAATATTTTCCATCGGTTAAAACTGAAATTCCTGAAGCGCCTGCATTTTGATATCCCATTGCGACTTCATCGACCGAAAGACTTTGATTAATCACTGGTTTTGATGGCGACCGACGCTTATGCTCGGCGATAATGCCCAATACATTGTTTTTTAAATTTTTACTTAATGATTTTGTCGCAGAACCAAATAAAGGAAATCCTTCTAATTGACTCGCCGAAATCAAACGCTTTTTTAGCTCGACTTCTCTTTTTTTATCTGCTATTATTTTGTCTAGGATGGTCATTTTTATTAAGTGATTAGTGATTAGTGAAAAGTAATTAGTGATTAGTTGTTTGGAGAGTGCAGAATAATGAACATTACATTTAATACTACTAGCTCTTTACTCTTCACTTTTCACTTTTCACTCAATAATTGTAACTTTTTCAGCTTCTCCAATGCCTTTCCGCTTTCAAGACTTTCTTTTGCTAGGGCAAAGCCTTCATTTATCGAGCAGTTATTTACCGTAGCAATGGCAAGTGCGGCGTTTGCACAAACTACATTATTTTGTGCTGTGCTTCCGTTGCCTGATAGAATTTCATAGAATAACTTAGCCGATTCTTCTACAGTAGTTCCTCCAGCAATATCGATTGCATTTAGTTTCGTCACCTCAAAATCTTCGGGTTTTAGGATTTGTTCTTTTTGGCGAGAAATGACTTTAGTATCATTCGTTAACGATATTTCGTCATAACCATCTAATCCGTGTAAAATGGTAAAATTGGTTTCGGTATTTTGGTACAAATACGCATACATACGTGCTAATTCTAAATTGAAGACACCCACCATTTGGTGTTTAGGGAAACTCGGATTCACCATAGGACCTAACATATTGAAGAAGGTTTTTACACCTAATTCTTTACGGATAGGAGCTACTTGCTTCATCGCCGGGTGGAAAAGCGGTGCGTGCAAAATGGCAATATTTGCTTCTTCGATGCATTTTGTAAGATAATCAGAGTCATTGCTAAATTTTACGCCTAAGTTTTCCATTACGTTACTCGATCCAGAGATAGAAGAAACGCCGTAGTTTCCGTGTTTAGCCACTTTAACACCTGCACCCGCCGAAATAAACGAAGCTAAGGTTGAAATATTAAACGTGTCTTTACCATCGCCGCCTGTTCCGCATAAATCTATAGCTTCATAAGCCGAGAAATTGACAGGAATACATAGTTCTAATAATGCTTGACGGAAACCTGCCAGCTCGTTAATGGTAATAGGGCGCATCATAAATACGGTTAGAAACGAGGCAATTTGGCTCGGATTGTATTGTCCGTGTGAGATGTTAACTAATATTTGGTACGCCTCAGCTTGTGACAGCGTTTCGTGTTGGAATAATTTATTAAGTGTTGATTTCATTGGATTTTATTTAATTAAATTTTTTTGTTTTGTGATGCTACAAGGAGCACAATGTTTCACAACGTTTTCACAGCGTTTCACAATGTTTAAAAACTTCTTTGACTTTGTGTGACTCTGTGTACCTACAAGGAGCACAATGTTTCACAACGTTTTTCACAACGTTTCACAATGTTTAAAAACTTCTTTGACTTTGTGTGACTCTGTGTACCTACAAGGAGCACAATGTTTCACAATGTTTTTCACAACGTTTCACAATGTTTAAAAACTTCTTTGACTTTGTGAAAGGACTTTGTGTGACTCTGTGTACCTATTACCCACGCCAATTCACCCAATTCTCCAATATTTTTTTACCCAACGGAGTCAACACACTTTCAGGATGGTATTGCACCCCACGCACTTCATACGTTTTATGCTTTAACGACATTATTTGTCCGTTTTCATCTACCGAAGTAACCTCCAAAACCGCTGGAAAGTTTTCATTTGCTACCACCCACGAATGGTAACGACCCACTTCAAATTCTTGAGGTAGATCTCTAAAAAGTACCTCGTCAGGATGAGTTAATGTAACTTTTGTGGCTACCCCGTGATATACTTTTTCTAAATTGGTTAGATGCCCACCAAAAACTTCTCCTATTGCTTGTTGACCTAAACAAACCCCAAGAATGCTTTTTGTAGGAGCATATTTTTCAATTACTTTTTTTAGTAAACCCGCCTCATCAGGAATACCAGGGCCAGGTGAAAGAAGAATTTTATCGAACTTTTCAACTTCTTCTAATTCGAACTCATCGTTGCGATATACCGTTACTTCACAATTTAGATCCTCCAAGTAATGCACTAGGTTGTAAGTAAAACTATCGTAATTATCTATGACTAGGATTCGCCCCCTAGCCCCCAAAGGGGGAATATTTGTATGTTGTGTATTCATAATCTTTTATTTTTAGTTGCTCTTAAGCCCTCCTTTGGAGGGTTTGGGAGGCTTATATCGTTTCCGCCAACTCCAACGCCTTATTCAACGCTGCTAATTTGTTAAACACCTCATTTTTTTCATTTTCTTCCACCGAATCATTTACAATTCCTGCTCCGGCTTGGAAATGCAGTTCGTGATTCAGACTGATAAATGTTCGAATCATTATGGCGTGGTTAAAATTACCTTCAAAATCCATTACACCTATGGCACCTCCGTAAAACGAACGGTTGATGTTTTCAATATCGTCAATTAACTGTAAGGCTTTGTGTTTAGGAGCACCCGAAAGCGTACCTGCAGGAAAAGTATCGGCTACGACTTGCATCGTGGTTGCTGATTCGTGCAACTGACTGGTAACTTTGGAAACCAAATGAATTACGTGTGAGAAATACTGCACTTCTCTGTATTTTTCCACTTGTACTTGATGACCGTTGCGACTCAAATCGTTACGTGCTAAATCAACCAGCATTACGTGTTCGCTATTTTCTTTAGGATCTTCCGAAAGTTCTTTGGCTAATTGCGCATCTTTTTCATCGTCACCTGTACGTTTAAAAGTCCCTGCTATTGGGTGAATTTCGGCTTTGCGATTTTGAATGATAATTTGTGCCTCGGGAGACGAACCCATAATTTTGAAATTACCATAATCAAAATAAAATAGGTAAGGAGAGGGGTTTATGCTTCGTAAAGCGCGATACACATTAAATTCGTCGCCTTTAAATTTTTGTGAAAACCGACGGGATAAAACCAACTGGAATACATCGCCACGTGCACAATGTTTTTTGGCTTGTGCTACTTGCTCTTTAAAAAGCGCATCCGTTAAGTTAGAGTTTATGGCTCCCTCGCGAGTAAAGCTATAAGAAGCAAAAGTTTTAGATTGGATGTATTGTTCAATTTCGGCTAAATTATCGATGCCAGTTGTGTTGTGACAAAATAGATAAGCCTCATTTTTAAAGTGATTGATGGCAATCACATTTTGATAAACACTATATTGCAAATCGGGTAAATTCAAATTTCCTTCTTTAGGGGTAATGGCTGTTTTTTCAAAATAGCGAACGGCATCGTAAGTAGTAAAACCAAAAAGTCCATTAGTAATAAATTTGAAATTACTTTTATCTGTTTGAAAACTATCTTTAAAATCTTGGATAGCCAAAATAACTTCTTTTTTATCAGTAATAGGTTTTACAACCAAAGTTCCGTCAGGAAAAGAAGAAGTAATCGTTTCGTTTTCCACCTTGATACTCGCAATAGGGTTACAACAAATGTACGAGAAGCTATTATCGTTAGTATGATAGTCATTACTTTCCAGTAAGATACTATGCGGGAATTTATCCCTAAGTTTTAAATAAATACTAACCGGCGTAATCGTGTCGGCAAGGACTTGTTTAAAAGATGTTTTTAAAATGTATGTGTTCATAGATGTTTGTTTCAATTTTTTAAAATTTAATCAATAAAAAAAGGCTTGTCGTGATTGACAAGCCTTTATTGTATATGTTTATTTAAACTTTACATAGCTGGTACCGCTCACGACGTTTGACGTAAGTTGTTCCACCACCAAGTATTGTTTAAAATATTTTGCATTTTTTTATGTGTACGTTTTGTATGTTGCAAATGTATAGAATTATTTTTTTAATATCCAAAAATATTTTTTTAAAAAAGTTTTTTCTAAATCTTGTATTATTTTATCTATTTGTTTTAAATCATCCCCTTTTAAAGGTATTATTTTAGTATGGAAATTTGGAAAAACTTTGTCAATTTTCTTGAAATTGTTGTAATCTGTAAAATATTCTGCAAAGAAAAGTTTTTCGGACATATTCTTGTCTGGAAAATAACTAACAGCTATTATAGCGTTGTCAATTTCTATTTTTGAATTTTTTGCATTAAATTCAGTTAAGTTATAACATTTGTAGTTTTTCTCTTTTCCACAACAATTACCAGATAACTTTTCATCGGTTATTTCAATATTATCAATTTTTAACATATTCCCTTGAATTTGATTTTTTTATAAATATAAATAATATTTTCAAATGAAATTTTGTTATGTAAATATTTTAAAAAATTATCGTTTTATTTTAATTAATTATTATATTTGTAGTGTTAATTAAAATAAATCGAATATGAAATTAGTAAAAATAATAGCCCAATTTCTTTTTTATATAGTACGAATAGTGGCAGTTGGGTATCTACTTACTTCGTTATTTGTGTTAGTGAGTACCTTGTTTAAATTACCCAATTTGCAAATGCTTGATGCGAAACGTTTTGCGATTAATTTACCTTTTTCGGATTTTCCTCTTTTATTGGGAACGGAGTTTACTTTTAACTATGTAACAGAAATGGTTTTAGGAATAGGCCTTTATGGTTTGTTTTTTTGGGTGCTGAGTGGTGTTTTTAGTACCTTTAAACAGGAGCGTTTGTTTACTGTGCAAGGAATGACCAACTTAAAGTATTTTTATTTATTTAATTTGATTGTTTATCCTTTGTTAATCATCGTTTGGGCGGTGGTGTCAATAGAAGATTTTCCGTTTTTAGTAATGGTTATTGCTCACGCTATTATGGGCGTCTTTATTCTTTTTATGTATGCTATTTTTGCGCAAGGTGTACATTTGCAAAACGAACAAGATTTATACATTTAAGTTATGCCTATTATTGTAAATATAGATGTGATGCTTGCCAAACGAAAAATGCAATCGAAGGAGCTAGCTGAAAAAGTAGGTATTACTACCGTGAATTTATCCATACTCAAAACGGGAAAAGCTAAGGGGCTTCGGTTTGATACTCTCGAAGCTATTTGTAAAGCACTCGATTGTCAGCCTGGTGACATTATAGAGTATGTAGCTGAATAATAAGAGTTTATTGGTAAAATGCAAACATCGGTGAAAGCCCGATAGGGAGTGTTTTGCTTAAACCTGACAGGTTTTATACTTGTCGGGTTTCAAAAACCTGTCAGGTGTAAAACAACAATCATCATAAATCATCAAAAAATGAACAGTTTAATCATCAAAAATCTCCAAAAAACGTACAGTAACGGAGTGCAAGCTTTACAGGAGGTATCGCTTGAAATTACCAACGGAATGTTTGGTTTATTAGGGCCTAATGGGGCTGGAAAGTCGAGTTTAATGCGAACTATAGTCGGCTTGCAATGTGTCGATTCGGGGGAAATTTTTTTCAATGGGGTCAATGTACTTGAAAACCCAAGATACCTTCAGGAACGTCTTGGATTTTTGCCTCAGGATTTTGGAGTATATCCTAAAGTTTCGGCTTATGATTTGTTGAATCATTTGGCTATTTTAAAAGGGGTATCCGATAAAAAGAACGCAAAAATCAAATTTTGGCCTTATTGGAAAAAGTCAATTTAACTGCACACCGAAACAAAGAAGTGGCGACATTTTCAGGAGGAATGCGTCAGCGATTTGGAGTAGCCCAAGCCTTGTTAGGGAATCCATCAATTATTATTGTAGATGAACCTACAGCGGGTTTGGATCCCGAAGAGCGTAATCGGTTTAATGGTTTGTTAGCCGAAATTGGCAACGAAAAAATTATCATTCTTTCCACCCACTTGGTAGAAGATGTCCAACATTTATGCGCCCAAATGGCTATTATCAAAGGCGGAAAAGTAATTCTTCAAGGAAGTCCTAATGATTTGGTTAGAGATTTAGAAGGTAAAATTTGGCGTAAGAAAATCAGTCCCAATGAACAAACCTCTTTTCAAAAAGATTTCCAAATGATTTCTTCGCAATATGCAGGGGGACAGTTGTATGCTCAAGTAGTTTCGGAAGAGGTTTTACCTCAATTTGAAGCTGTGCAACCCACACTCGAGGAAGTTTATTTTTATCAGTTACACACTAAAACGATCGAGAAATGAAAAGCGTGATTACATTTGATTTGAAATCGTATTTGACTAAAAAATCTCTTTTAGGAATACTGATTCTGGTTGGTTTTGGGATTTTTGCAGGGAAAGCAGCCCGATTTACTTTAAGTGAAGGTTTGTGTTATAACGGAAGTTATCAAGTTGCATTTATTACAGGTTTTTTGAGTTTGACAGGTATTTTCTTTGGTACTTTTTTTACTGCACAAATGGCAATGAAAGAAAAAGATAATCATTTTGAACTTATTTATTTTTCGCTGCCCATTCCTAAAACACAATTCTTATGGAGCCGATTCTTTTCCATTTTCAGTATTAGTGTTATTTACACTTCTTTGTTTGCGTTGAGTTTTTTTATAGGTAGAACATTATCAGCAACAGGTTCAAAAGATGCAGGTTTTCATCTGTTGTATTTTGTATTGCCTTTCGTAACGCTTACAATAGTTAATGTTTTACTTGTGGCAGTAACAACAACTTTAGTGTCGTGGTTAACCCAAAATAAAATGCTGGTTTATGTAAGCGGATTGCTTTTGTATGTACTTTATATGGTTGCCTTGGTGTTTTCAGGTTCGCCTTTTATGGCCAATCAAATGCCACAATCAGAAAGCACACAAATGTGGTCGGCAATACTTGATCCTTTTGGGATTTCAGCCTTTTTTTATCAAACAGCAGGTTTATCGGTCGGTGAAAAAAATAGCGAATTACTTTCTTTGACTGGAATTTTATTAGGAAATAGATTGGTGATTGCCCTTTTATGTTTAGGTAGTCTTTATTGGGTGATTAAGCGATTCAATTGGCAACCTCAGTCAAAAAGTAAAGTCAAAAAAGCAGTAGAAATCGTTTCTAAAACCAATTTTATAATTATTCCTAATGCGAAAACAGCTTATGATTTCAAAGCCCAACGACAAGCTTTTTTTTCTTTCGTGCAACTAAATTTAAAATATGTTTTAAAAGGAATTCCGTTTGTCGTAATTGTACTGAGTTTGCTTTTTGCTGTTGGAATGGAAATGTATGCCGAAATTGAAAAAGGAATTCGCATCCCACAACGTTATGCTACTTCAGGGCTGATCTTATCAACAATTATCCAAAATTTTTACGGATTAGGTGTATTGGCTATAACATTTTATGCGCACGATTTGTATTGGCGTAGTCAAGTTTCCCAATTTAATTTTTTTGAAAATACTACAGCGCATAGTACTTTGCGATTCTCGACTTTATGGTGTACTTTATCTCTAGTGGCTATTTTGTTGTCAGTTATTTTAGGTATTGAAGGAATGATATTTCAATGGTTTTATCATTATCCAATCGAAATCGCTGTCTATAGTCGATTATTTATTTTTACGACTTTCCCTTTGGTATTAGTGAGCGGAATTGCGCTTGTTTTTCAGCGGATGATACCACAGCGTTATGTTGCATTGGCAGTATCGGCAATTGTTTTA
This sequence comes from Flavobacterium oreochromis, assembly GCF_019565455.1. Taxonomy (NCBI): domain Bacteria; kingdom Pseudomonadati; phylum Bacteroidota; class Flavobacteriia; order Flavobacteriales; family Flavobacteriaceae; genus Flavobacterium; species Flavobacterium oreochromis. Next base: position 3,358,831 of record NZ_CP067377.1, on the reverse strand, counting down.
GTACTGATGACCACCAGTTTAGGAAAAGTAATTATTACGCATCCGTTGCTTAAATTTTTATATACACTAAATGCCGATTATAGCGGTATGAATGGTTTTGGAAGCTATGAATGGGCATTCATCCAGCGATTGCTTTTTGGGTTTTCGATAGTTTTTGTATTGATTTATAGTAGCAAACTCACCAAAGAAAAATTTCGAAGTTTCCGTTTTTTAGGGGTTTTAATTTTAGGAATAGTTTGCAGTTTTTGGTTGGGTTTTCAGGTAATAAAAGCGTACCAACCTAAAGACAAAGAAGCGCAACTTTTGGCACAAGCCCAATATGAAAAGCAGTTCCGAATTTTTCAAAAAATGCCGCAACCTACCATTACTAAAGTACTTACCCAAGTAGATTTGTTTCCAACCTCTAATGCCTACCGAATACACGGAACGTATTGGCTTGAAAATAAAACCAATAAACCCATTGAAAAAGTGGCGTTCAATTTTCAAGAAGATTTTACAATTGAAAAAGCGATAGTAACTAGTTCTTCCAACCAACAAAAAGTAACCCAACACCGCCAAATCATAAATTTAGACAAAGCCCTCCAACCAAAAGAGTCTTTGCAATTTGATTTTACGATTTTCTACCAATGGCATCCCGTGAATAACCATCAATCTTTTAATGCAATTGTAGAAAACGGAAGTTTTATGCGTATTAGTCGTTATTACCCGCAAATAGGATACGATAGCAGTAACGAAATTGAAGATAAAGTAGAGAGAAAACGATTGGGTTTAGGAAATCCAACGGCATTACTGAAGTTAGAAGCCCCCAAAACTTTACGCAATGAAATGATTGATTTAGAAATGACCATTACCACTGATGGAAACCAAACAGCGGTAGGAGTGGGGCAATTAGTAGAAACAATTCGAGAAAACAATCGTAAAAGGATGCTGTACAAAGCCAATCAAATTCCTTTTAGATTTGCCATTTCGTCGGCAGATTATGCGGTTAAAAAAGAACGTCATAAAGGTAAAATGATTGAGGTTTTATATCACCCTAATCATTATCAAAATGTAGCTCATTTAATTAAAAATGCAAAAATTACGCTGGATTATTGTCAGAAGAATTTTGGAGTTTATCCTTATGATACGATTCGGTTTGCCGAGATTTCAAGCTTTACAAATGGATTTAATGCCACAGCTTATCCAGCTACGATTTATATGGTTGAAAATATGGCATTTCACTGCGATATTACTGCCGATGAGCAGCAAGATGTGATAAACGAATTAGCAGGACACGAACTAGCGCATCAGTGGTGGGGCAATGCTCAAATAGATCCAGACAACCGAGAAGGAAGTCCTTTGCTCACCGAAACTCTAGCGATGTACACTGAACTAATGTTACTTAAAAAAATGTATGGGAAACCCCGAGTAGCAAAATCGGTTGCGATGCATAAGGATATTTATGAAAATGAAAAAGGCTTTGAAGGAGATCTTCCGTTGATTAAAACTACTCCCGAAATGCCTCATATTTCTTATTCAAAAGGAGCTGTGGTTATGTACCAACTTACGCAATGGATAGGGGAAGAAAAAGTGAATATTGCTTTGCGTAATTTTTTAAACAAGTATAAAAATAATTCTTACCACCCTGTTTCTACCGATTTCCTGACGGAAGTGTATGCCGTTGCCGATAAAAAATGGCATAAAAAGATAGGGAAGTTGTTTGAGAAGTAGAATTTTAAGAGTTTTTTGGGCTTATTTCTATAATATTCAGCACTTTGATAAATTACTCGCCACTCTTAATTTTAGTGTAAACGCTTAATTAATTCGACCATTAAGATTATTTAGGAATTAAGTTTTGCTTAATAAATTAAAAGCTTAATTCCTTAAATTATTAAAGATTAATTAAGAGCATTGAAATGCTATTACTTTTAGAATTAATCGATTTTTTAAAGAAAAAAGGTTGTTATTAATTCCCTTCATATACAGAAAAGATTTTCAATTTTGTTCACTAGTAATTAATTCAAGTTGCTAGTTATGAAATTAAAAAACAAAGCAAAGGTTAAGTAAATTTGTTTTGCTGACCAATAAACAAAACCAATGCTTTGCAAAGACAAAATTATTTCAATTTTTTGTTTAATTGATGATATTTTACAAGGAATTAACCATAAAGAAGATATAAGAAGACAAGTAAGTGATAGCGAGATTATTCTAACAGCAATTGTTTCTTCAACAAGTTTTTATGGTAATCATAGCTCCGCTATCCAATTTATGAAGCAATATGGATTTATTCCTAATATGTTAGAAAAAAGCAGATTTAACAGACGTCTTCATAAAATAGGGAAGCTTCTTTATGAATTGTTTGAAATTGTAAGTTGTTATTTTAAAGATTTTTGCTGCGAAATGCAGTATATCATTGATTCTTTTCCAGTTGCTATATGTAATAATATGAGAATCGCAAATTGTAAAATAGTAAAAGAAAAGAAGTGGAGAGGATACACAGCCAGTATGAGAAATTATTTTTATGGAGTTAAAGTACAATTAGTAACTACAAAAGATGGAATTCCAATTGCTTTTCATTTCACACCAGGAAAAACAGCTGATGCAAAAGCTCTTGGGAAAATGATAGATAAATTACCTGTTGAAGCCTCAATTTATGGCGATAGTGCTTATTTAGATTATGGTTTGGAAGATGCTGCTTTTGAAAGAAAATGTATTTCTTTAAAAATTCAACGAAAATCTAATTCCAAAAGAATCGATACTTTAGAACAAAAAATAGAGAAATTAAAAATGAGAAAAAGAGTAGAAACAACTATCAGCGATATTAAAAAATTATTTCCAAGAACCATACATACTGTTACCTTGGATGGATTTCTAATAAAACTAACATTGTTTGTATTCGGATTACAATTAAGTAAATCAATCAACTAGCAACTTGAATTAATTATTGTTTTTGAATAGATTTGTACGTTTTAAAGTCATTAGGTATGAAGAAAATTATTGCTATTGTATTCTTATTTGTTACGAGTGTTTATTCTCAAACAGATTTAGATTCCTTAATTGATGTAGGGAATAAATATTATAACGAAGGGCAAAAAGAAAAGGCACTTAGAGTTTGGGAAGATATTATTTCAAAAGCTAATGATTCTACGGCTACTTTTGGCACAACGATGCAAAATATTCAATGGTATTATATTGAGGCAAATAATGAAAAAAAGTTATTGGAAGCTTATGAAAAAATAAAGAAATCAAAAGTAAAAGATAAAGCATTGAATAACCAAATAGGAAAACCATTTAAAAATTATAGGTACTATTCTACAACAAACTTAGCAACTTTTTTTGCCAAAAATAAAAGATATCAAAAAGCATTAAAATATGCTAATATTGCAGATAATGATTTGGTTTTTTATACAACAAGTTTAACTTCTTATATTTTCCAAAAAGTAGATTTGGCTTTTTTAAAATATAGATTGTATAATGATTTAGGAGATAATGAAAAAGCTAATTTTGAATTAATAAAAAGAGCTCTTGAATACAATTATCACTTAATGTGTAAAGACTGGGCAACGAGATCTCAGAGTAATGACGAGTTAGAACTTGCAGAAACTATTTTAAAAAACCAAGATGCTAAAAAATTTTTAGAAGAAATGAATGGTTCTATTGAACAAATAGAATTTAAAAATGATAAAACAACTGTAATCTATCTTTCATTCAGAAATCAAAAATATGAAATTAATGTATTTGATGTTTTGAAAAATAAAGAAGAATGTATTCGTTATTTAAAGGAGTCTTTTTTGTATAAATATTTAAGTAGAAAATAAGATTAAAGGAATTTACGATTGAAATTTTTGTAGGCTCTAGTTTATTATGAGCCTACCTTTTTAGAGAAAATACAAAAACTTTGAATTTTGAAATTGAATAATGAATTATAATTTTCAACACCCCACCTCGAAGCCGAAATTTATTATTTAACCGAAGCCGAAGGAGGAAGGAAAACCGCTGTAGCATCGGGGTACAGGGGGCAATTTTTTTATGATGGTAGAGACTGAGATGCTCCTCAAGAATTTATAGATAAAAAATATTGTAATCCAGGTGAAAAAGTTCAAGTGAAACTAACTACGTTGAGTCCTTTTCTTCATATTGGTAAATTTAAAATTGGGATTAGGGAAAGAGGGAGAAATTTATATGAAGATTTTATAAAAAGAGGTATTTTTGATGAGGTGATATTTTTAGCTTATTTTAACACAGAGACGAAATATTATTATTTAGAACAATGATTATCTTTGTAGCGAAATAAATCAAAGAATGGATACAATAAATACTTCAAATATACTCCCAACAGGAAAACCTAAATGGCTTAAAGTAAAACTTCCTATTGGTCAAAAATATACAGAGCTTAGAGGATTGGTAGATAAGTATAAACTTAATACAATTTGTACTTCAGGAAGTTGTCCTAACATGGGAGAATGTTGGGGAGAAGGGACTGCTACTTTTATGATTTTAGGAAATGTTTGTACAAGATCTTGTGGTTTCTGTGGTGTAAAAACAGGACGTCCAGAGGACATTGAATGGGATGAACCAGAAAAAGTAGCACGTTCTATTAAAATCATGAAAATTAAACATGCTGTTATTACTAGCGTTGATCGTGATGATATTAAAGATATGGGGTCTATTATTTGGGCAGAGACAATTAAGGCAATTCGTAGGATGAATCCTCAGACAACTTTAGAAACATTAATTCCCGATTTTCAGGGAGTTGAACGTAATATAGACAGAATTATAGAAGCTAATCCAGAAGTTGTATCGCACAATATGGAAACAGTTCGTCGTTTAACTAGAGAAGTGCGTATACAAGCTAAATATGACAGAAGTTTAGCTGTTTTAAAATATTTAAAAGAAAAAGGTATTCGTAGGACTAAATCTGGAATTATGTTAGGTTTAGGCGAAACAGAAGAAGAAGTTTACGAGACTATTCGTGATATTCGTAATCAAAATGTTGATATTATTACAATAGGCCAGTATTTACAGCCTAGTAAAAAACATTTACCAGTAAAACGTTATATTACTCCAGAAGAATTTACTAATTACGAAAAATATGCGAAAGAATTAGGTTTTCGTCATGTAGAAAGTGGTGCATTAGTACGTTCAAGCTATCATGCAGAAAAGCATATACTTTAGAAATAGGGTAAAAATTTTAATAAACAAAAAGCTAAAAAGTATTTTAGCTAGTAATTTTATATTTTGAAATTGAAACTTGATACGAAAATAAGAATTGCCATAAATGGTTTTGGGCGTATTGGTAGAAATCTATTTAGATTGTTACTTAATCATCCAATGATAGAAGTGGTTGCTATTAATGATATTGCAGACAATAGGACTATGTCTCATTTATTAAAATATGATAGTATACATGGTGTTTTACCTTTTGATGTTTCTTACAATGAAGATTCTATTATTATAGATGAAAAAGTCTATGCTTTTTTTCATGAAAGAGAAATAAAAAATTTGAATTGGAGCGATTTAGAGATTGATTTTGTTATTGAAAGTACAGGAAAATTTAAGACATATGAAGAAATATATGCTCATATTAAGGTAGGTGCTAAAAAAGTGATATTATCAGCACCGGCAGAAGTAGATACTATCAAGACAGTAGTTTTAGGAGTGAATGAGAATATTTTAGATGGAAGTGAAGTTATTATTTCTAATGCAAGTTGTACTACTAATAATGCTGCACCTATGATAAAAGTAGTAGAGGAATTGTGTGGTATTGAACAAGCTTATATTACTACTGTACATTCATTTACTACGGATCAGAGTTTGCATGATCAACCTCATAAAGACTTGCGTAGAGCAAGAGGAGCTTCGCAGTCTATAGTGCCTACAACAACGGGAGCAGCAAAGGCATTAACTAAAATATTCCCTAATTTAGTAGGAAAAATAGGCGGTTGTGGCATCAGAGTTCCTGTTCCAGATGGTTCTCTTACTGATATTACATTTAATGTTAAAAAAGAAGTTAGTATAGAAGAAATTAATCAAGCATTTCTTGATTCTTCTAAAAATCAATTAAAAAATATTTTAGCATATACAGAAGATCCAATAGTTTCGGTTGATATATTAGGTAATACCCATTCCTGTTTGTTTGATGCACAATTGACATCTGTAATAGATAAAATGGTAAAGGTAGTAGGGTGGTATGACAATGAAATAGGTTATTCTTCAAGAATTATTAATTTAATTGAATATATTATTAAAAAATAATTATATTTAGGGAGTTTTTTCAACTCCCTATGAACAAAATATATTTATATATACTTCTTTTTATTAATTTACAAATTTCAGGATTTTATGATAATAGAGGCACTTCTATAGACAGTTCTTATTATTATTCTGAAAAGGCATTGCGTTTTAAAGATTTTAAGATTTATGAAAGAGCTTTAGAAAATGCAAATAAATCAATTGTCTTTGCACAAAAAGTAGCTAATAATGCTTCACTTGCAAATGGTTATTATACTTTAGGAATTATTTATTTGGATTTCGAAAAGTATGATGATGCTATAGAAAAGTTTATCCGAGCCATTTCTATTTACAATACCTTAGAGCCATCTAATAAATTGGCTTTATCTTATTTTAAAATAGGGATTTGTCATTTACATAAAGCAAATAATATAAAAGCAGAAGCTTATTTTAGTAAAGCTAACTCAGTATATGATAATATAGATTTGCCAGAAGCAAAAGTTGTATTATTATTAGAAAAAGCCAAAATTTATATTGAACAAAAGAGTTTAAGATTAGCTGAAGCTAATTTATTAAAACTATTAAACAGTCCTCATACAAAAGAAATTGATAAAAATAGATCAGAAATTTTTTTTCAATTGGGTATTATAAAGCGTAAGGAAAAGAAAAATATAGCTGCTTTAGAATATTTTAAAAAATCTTATTTGTTAAGTAAAAAACAAAAGAATGCTTGCTTACAATTACGATCTACTGAAGAATTAAGTAAGATATATGAAGCAGCTTCTTTGACTAATAATTCTTTATTGTTTTTAAAAAAACATCTTCATATTAAAGATTCTTTGGAAATAGTTGGTGAACTCAAAAATCAACATTTAATCAATGAGCAGGTTAAAGTAGACGATTTAATGAAGTCAATGGAAAAAATGGATAAGGATAAGAAAAGTCAAGAAAAAGCTACTCAATTTTCGAAACTGATCAATATTTTAGCAATAGCACTTATTACAATCCTTTCATTGTTGAGTCTTTCTCTTTATAAGAATAATATTATTCGTAATAAATCTAATGAGCTACTAAGGGAAAAGAATAATGAATTAAAAATAGCAAAAGAAAGAATAGAAAAAGCATCTAAAGCTAGAACGGAATTTTTATCTACCGTAAGTCATGAGTTAAGAACGCCTTTAAACGCTATTAATGGTATTTCGCATTTATTATTAGAAGAAAATCCTAAAAAAAGCCAGATTGAATATTTAAAATCGTTAAAGTTTTCAGGGAATTATCTTTTGACTTATATAAATGAAATTTTAGAAATTAATAGAATTGAATCAAACAATATAGAAATAGAGCTGATTAATTTTAATTTTAGAGAACTAGTAAATAATATTCATAAGTCTCTAAAAGAATTAGCGGAGCAAAATAATAATCTTTTTAGATTAGAAATTGATGAAAGAATCCCAAAAAATTTAATTGGAGATACAACTAAAATATCCCAAATTTTTATTAATCTAATAAATAATGCTTTGAAATTTACAAAAAATGGAGAAGTTATATTTATTGCGAAATTACTTTCAGAAGATAAAAACTTCTGTAATATTCATTTTGAGATTAAAGATACAGGAATTGGAATACCAGAAAATAAACAAGAAGAAATTTTTGAAAGTTTTTCACAAGGATCAGTTGAAATAAACAGAAAATATGGTGGTACAGGATTAGGACTTACAATTGTAAAGCGATTAGTAGCCTTAATGAAAGGAAATATAAAAGTAGAAAGTACAGTAGATAAAGGTTCTCGATTTTATTTTGATTTAAAATTAGAAAAAGGACCTTCAGAAATAGAAATCTCAGATCAAGCATTAAATAATGAAATATTTATTGGTAAAAAAGTCTTACTTGTAGAAGATAATAAAATCAATCAAATGATTACAAAGAAAATATTAGAAAAGAAGAAAATGCTTGTAACCTTATGTGAAACAGGAGAAGATTCTATTGAAATGATGCGAAAAAACCATTATGATATAACTTTAATGGATGTTCACTTGCCAGGAATAAATGGTACAATTGCTACTGAAAAAATTAGAAAATTTGATGATGAAACACCTATTATTGCGCTAACGGCAATTTCTTTAAATGAAAATAGAGAAATGCTCTTATCATATGGTATGACAGATGTTATAACCAAACCGTTTAATCCCGATGATTTTTATAAGATCATCGAGACTAACTTAGTTTGATGTAGATAATTAATACTGTGAAATTATTTCTTTTATTAATTTACGTATTTGAGGTTCTGTACTTTTTACTGCTTGTAGTACTTCCTCGTGCGTTACACTGTCTATATTTTCAGCATCCCCCATATCAGTGATAACTGAAATTCCAAAAGTTTCTAGCTCCATGTGTCTAGCAACAATAACTTCTGGTACTGTGCTCATTCCAACACAGTCACAGCCAAGAGCTTTTACCATTTTATATTCAGCTAAGGTTTCATAAGTAGGTCCCTGTAATGCTAAATAAATTCCTTCATGTACTGTAATTCCTAAATCATTTGCAATTTCTTTTGCTTTTGATAACATTTGTCTGCTATAGGGTTCGCTCATGTTTACAAATCGAGGACCAAAACGTTCATCATTTTTACCACGTAAAGGGTGTTCAGGCATCATGTTTACATGATCTTTTAATAAAACAATAGAGCCTACATTGTAATCAGTATTTACACCACCAGAAGCATTGGAAACAATTAATTTGTTTACGCCAATGTATTTCATAACTCGTACAGGAAAAGTAACTTCCTGCATTGTATAACCTTCATAATAGTGAAAACGTCCTTGCATTGCTACCACTTTTTTTGAACCTATAGTTCCGAATACTAATGCTCCTTTATGCCCTTCTACTGTAGATACAGGGAAATTAGGAATTTCACTATAAGATAATATAAACTCAACTTCAATATCATCAGTAAAACCACCTAATCCAGAACCTAGAATGATACCGTATTCAGGTTCAAAATTGATTCTATTTGTAATGTAATCAACGGTTTCTTGTACTTTTTCCCACATAGTTTAAAATTTCAGATTCAAATAATATATTTTCTTTACTTAATATACTTTTTATAGGTAGATAATATAGCTGTTCATTTGGTAATTTTCCTTTTAAACGAACATAGTCTTTTTCTGTTGTTATAATTTTTCTACCTGAAGCACGATTTAAAATAGTTTTTAAATCACTTGCTGTAAAATTATGATGATCAGAAAAGACCATTTGATTTTCTTTTTTTACTTTCAAAAAATTAAAAAAAGGCTCAGGTTTTGCAATCCCTGATATTACAAGACAATCTTGTTCAAGAGATAAGATATTAATAGCTCCCTTCTCGTTAAATACTTTTTCGTCATATCCTATATAAGAAAAATAAATAGGGGTAGCTTTTTTAGAAAATTTCTTTACCTTTTCTATTATTTTATCTTTTGCAATTTCATTAATTTCTTCAGGACATTTTGTGATAATTATCATGTCAGCTCTTGTAGCCCCCTTTTTATTTTCACGCAAGTTGCCGGTTGGCAACATGCAATCATTATAAAATAAGTCATCATATGAAGAAAGCATTATATAAAACCCAGCTTTTACTTTTCTATGCTGAAATGCGTCATCTAATAAAATAACCTCTGGTTGATCCTGTAATGATAATAATTTTTTAATCCCTTCTTTTCTATTAGCATCTACAGCTACTTTAATATTAGGGAATTTTTGAAAAAATTGATAAGGCTCATCTCCTAATATTTCACTTGTAACATTTTCATTAGCTAATATAAAACCTTCTGATTTACGTTTATATCCGCGGCTTAATGTTGCTACTTTGTATCGGTCAGATAATAAACGGACTAAATATTCAATTTGTGGTGTTTTACCTGTTCCTCCTACACTTAAATTACCAACTGCAATAATGGGAATATCAAAGTTATATGATTTTAAAAATCCTTTATCATATAAATAATTTCGAATATTGGTTATTAAACCATATAATAAAGAAAAGGGAAAAAGTAGTTTTCTAAGCGTTTTCATTCTAATACAAATAATACAAAGGTAACAAATCATATGGCAACAGTAAAAAATATAATTTGACAGAAATTAAAAAAAGAGTTTTTAAAAAATAACGGTTTTATTAATATCCGTTTTTTATTTATTAGATTCCTTCTAAAATGAATAAATTTGTAAAAATTCAAGAAATAAAAGTTTATGGTGCTGAATGATATAATTACTATTTTAGATGAAATGGCTCCTTTAGCCTATGCAGAAGATTTTGATAATGTAGGTTTATTAGTTGGTAATAAAGATCTTGAAGTTACAGGTGTCTTAGTCTGTCATGACGCTTTGGAAACAGTAATTGATGAAGCTATGTTTAAAAAGTGTAATCTGGTGGTTTGTTTTCATCCTATACTATTTTCAGGTATTAAAAAAATTACAGGTAAAAATTATGTAGAAAGAGCTATTTTAAAAGCAATTAAAAATGATATTGCTATTTATGCTGTGCATACAGCATTGGATAACCATCAAGAAGGAGTTAATAAAATATTTTGTAAAGCTTTAGGGTTACAGCATACTAAAATTTTAATCCCAAAACCTCATTTTATTCAAAAGCTGGTTACGTATACTATTCCAGAAAATGTAGAGCAAGTTCGGAATGCCTTATTTGAAGCAGGAGCTGGTAAGATTGGTAATTATGAAAGTTGTAGCTATAATTCAAAAGGTACAGGGACTTATAAAGGAAATGAAAATAGTAATCCTAAAATAGGAGAGCGTCAGGAATTTATAGAAACAGAAGAAGTTAAAATAGAAGTGACATTTGAAAAATACAGACAAGGAAAAATATTGAAAGCCCTTTTTAAAAATCACGTTTATGAAGAAGTAGCCTATGAAATATATAATTTAGAAAATTTACACCAAAATATAGGGTTAGGAATGATAGGAGAACTAGAAACACCTATGAATGGAAAGGAATTTTTAGAATTTGTAAAAGAAAAGATGCAGTGTGGAGGTATTAGACATACTGATTTTACAGAAAAACCAATAAAAAAAGTAGCTGTTTTAGGAGGTTCAGGAGCTTTTGCAATTAAAAATGCTATTCAAAATGGGGTAGATGCGTATCTAACAGCTGATTTGAAATATCATAACTTTTATGAGGCTGAAAATAAAATTTTATTGGCAGACATTGGACATTTTGAAAGCGAAAGATTTACAAAAAAATATATTGTTGATTTTCTTAAGAAAAAAATTTGTAGTTTTGCGAACTATTTGTCGGAAGACAGAATTATATTATCTGAAATAAATACAAATCCAGTTAATTACTTGTAGAAATATGGCAACAAAAGAATTGAATGTAGAAGAAAAATTAAGAGCGTTATACGACTTACAATTAATCGATTCAAGAATCGACGAAATTAGAAACGTAAGAGGAGAATTACCTCTTGAGGTGGAAGATTTAGAAGATGAAGTTGCTGGTTTGACTAAAAGAGTTGAAAAATTAAAAACTGATTTAGAGTCAATCGAAGAACAAATAAAAGGTAAAAAGGGTTCTATAGAAGAACACAAAGAAGCTATTAAAAAATATACTGCACAACAAAAAGAAGTTCGCAATAATCGTGAATTTAATTCTTTAACGAAAGAGGTTGAATTTCAGGAGCTTGAAATTCAATTAGCAGAAAAACATATTCGTGAGATGAAAGCTTCAATTGAACACAAAAAAGTTTCAATTGCTCAAACAAAAGAAAAATTAGAAGGGAAATCAACTCACTTGAAGCATAAAAAATCTGAATTACAAGAAATTATGGCTGAAACAGAGAAAGAAGAAGCTTTCTTAGTAAGTAAGTCACAAGAATTTGAAGACCAAATTGAAGAACGTTTATTAAAAGCTTATAAGCGTATTCGTGGAAATGTTCGTAACGGTTTAGCAGTAGTATCTATTGAACGTGGTGCTTCAGCAGGTTCATTCTTTACAATTCCACCGCAAACACAAATGGAAATAGCAGCTCGTAAAAAAGTAATTACTGATGAGCACAGCGGAAGAATTCTTGTTGATGCTGTTTTAGCTGATGAAGAAAGAGAAAAAATGGAACAATTATTTGCTAAAATATAATTATACTAAATCCCGAGAAATCGGGATTTTTTTTTATGAATCAAATTTTTTATTTTTTATTTACGAAATCTATAGGTTTATATCTTAATTTTTTAAGTTTTTTGTTTCCTGAAAAAGCTATAAATATTGCATTTAAGCTTTTTACAAACCCTAGAAAAGGGAAATTAAAGAGAGAAAAGCTTCCTGAATTTTTACAAAATTCTAAAATAGAAAAGTTAAATCATGAAGATTCTTTTTTTACACTTATGTTTGGGAGGGTAACGATATTAAAATACTTTTAGTTCATGGCTGGGAAAGTAATTCTTCACGTTGGGAATATTTATTCCCTTATTTAAAAAATACAGGAAGTACTATTATATCTCTTGATGCACCTGCTCATGGGCTTTCTGAAGGAAGTGAATTTAATATACCTCAATATAGTCAATTTATTCATAAAATAGTTCAAAAATACCAACCACAATACCTAATAGGGCATTCAATAGGAGGGAAAACTTGTTTGTATTATCAATATACTTTTCAAATACCTTTTATAGAAAAAATAATTATTCTAGGAGCACCTTCTGATTTTACAATTATTCTAAAAAAGTACACTGATTTGTTAAGCTTAAATTCAAGATTAATAAATGGATTAAAGAATAAATGGAGTATAAAATATGAACAAAAATTAGAAGAATTTTCAGCTCAATTATTTGTGAAAGAAATACGAACAAAAGGATTAGTTATTCATGATCTAGAAGATAAGACAGTCTCTATAGATGAAGGAAGAAAAATTATACAATCATGGAAAAAGGCTCATTTTATTCAAACTAAAGGATTCGGTCATTCATTACAAGATGTAAAAGTATTTAATGAAATTTGTCTGTTTCTGTTTGCTTAAAAAATAAGTGTAATTTTTGTGAGTTAGTGTGAAAAAACTTAAATAAGAAAAAAATAGTTGATTCATTATAACTGTTTTTTTTGTAAAACTATGATCTGATTTCTAACATCTAAAATTATAATTTTAATATCTATTACTATCTTTGTAAAATGGAAGAGAATAAGACAAGAATTAATAAATTTTTATCAGAAACAGGTTTTTGTTCCCGTCGTGAAGCAGATAAATTATTAGAACAAGGAAGAATAACGATTAATGGGAAAGTACCTGAATTAGGAACAAAGGTATCTTTAGAAGATGAAATAAGGGTTGATGGTAAGCTTATTCTAGAAAAAAAAAGTAAGCCTATTTATTTAGCTTTTCATAAACCTATAGGGATTGAATGTACGACTAATTTAAAAGTTAAAAATAATATAGTTGATTATATTAATTATCCTAAGCGAATCTTTCCTATTGGTCGATTAGATAAAGCTAGTGAAGGACTTATATTTATGACAGATGACGGAGATATCGTTAATAAAATATTAAGGGCTCGTAACAATCATGAAAAGGAGTATGTTGTAACTGTAAATAAACCTATAAACGAACGTTTTATACAACGAATGGGAGATGGAATTCCTATTTTGGGAACTGTAACACGTAAATGTAAAGTAGAACAAATTAATACTACAACTTTTAAAATAATATTAACACAAGGATTAAATAGACAGATTCGTCGTATGTGTGAATATTTAGGTTATGAAGTATTACGTTTAAAAAGAGTGAGGATAATAAATATATCGTTGGATATTCCTGTAGGTCGTTATAGAGATTTAACAAAGAGTGAAATAGATGAGTTGAGTAAATTAATTGCACCTTCTAGTAAAACAGAAGAGGCTAGTTTTTTTAAATTAAATAAGAACAAATAATTTTCTTTAAAAGAGAATATAGATTACAAAAAAATCCAATTATGTATTTACATAATTGGATTTTTTGATAATTAGATTATTATTTATTAATTGTTATTATTCGTTTAAATGCTGATAAGCTCCTAAATCAGGTGGAGAGGTTCTATTTATACCACTTAAGTCCTTAGGTATTAAGAAAGCATTGTTTCCTTTGGCAATAGCAGGAGAATTTTTAAGTATGTTAAGGTTATTTTTTGAAGGATCTTTAAATTTGGGATCAAAATTATTAAGTCTTGTGTCTACAATATTATTATTACTAGCATTTTTTATAAAATCATATAAAGGAATATTGTATTGATTATTTGTGTCATTGAATTTTATTAAACAATAGTTAAACTCAACGTTAAATGCTGCTGAATCATTTTTTTCAGTCCTATTTCAAGATTATAATTGCCATATATAATACAATTTACAAAACTGGCTAAAATTAGATCAGAGACAAATAATGTGTCTTTTTGTTTATAAGAGTTATCTATGTAAACACATGGAATTTGGCGATGGCTATTGTTCCAGTAATTAGCAAAAGTGCAAGATTTAAAACGATATTCTCCTCCTAAAATACAGGCTAAACTGGCTTGCCCACATTTGTTTATAGCAATATTTTCACCATAGATTTTCCCTTTTCTAGCAACTAATCCATAATCGCTAGAATTGTATATCTGCGTATTGAATATATTAGTGGTAGATCCATCATTTCGATCTACAAAGATGCCAAATGAACTATTTTTTATTGTTAAATTATGAAATTCATTGTTACTACTTCCTTCTGCTAAATAAATTCCTCCCCATTGACCAGGTATTTCAGCATATTGAGGTTCTAAACGGTCTCCTTCAAATACAACTTCTTTTTCTAATTTCTTTTGATCAGTAGATACTTCTCCATTTATTTTAATACTTCCTGATTTTTTTACAAAAATTCCAGACTGATTATGACAGTATATTCTAGCGCCAGGATCTATAATAAGGGTTTTGTTAGCGGGAACTCCAGCATAACCATAAATAACATATGGTTTTTTGTTTGTAAAATGAAGCTCATTACCATTAATTGGGTCTTTATCATTTAATTCAAATCCATAAATAGTATTGTTTGGGATTAAATTATCAAGAATTAATTGTTCTTTTTTTCAGGATACAAAAAAACAGCATCTTGAATAAGTGTTACTAAATCAACTTTTTGCTGATTTGTGCCTGTATCAAATAAAATTTGATCAGTATAGAGATAATCGGTTGTGTTAGCATCTTTAATGTCAGCTGTTTCTTCAATAAAAATATATAAACTGTCATTAGCCAAAAGCTCTATATTATTGAAGTTTTTTCCTTGATTATTTATTCCTGTAGTACCATCAATCATGAGTCTATATTTTGATAGAGTACCTTTGGCTAACGAAATAGTAGGTATGTGTATATCTTTGTTACTTCTATTGTATACTTTTAATGAATAAGTACTGGAAGAAATACCTGAAAAAACAGTATCAAGATAGATTGTATTTTTAGAAAAAAATAATTGTCCGTTACTAGGGTCTGTTTCAAAATCTTTCCGACAAGAAATAAATATTGAAATCATACCGATTAAAAAAAAGAAGTATTGACGCATTATAATCATAATTTGGTATAAAAATACTGAAAATAAAAATGTAAAATATTGTTTTTTTATCCTCTCAATATCTTTTAATGCTAATTTTGTACTTTTGATAGGATATTATTTTATTAATATGATACTTGATAAAGAAAAATTTGTTGAAAAATGCAATGTTTTGTGTCAAAATACATTGATGCAAACTTTAAAAATAGAGTTTATAGATGCGGGAGAAGATTATCTTGTAGCTAAAATGCCTGTAGACAGTAGTGTACACCAACCAATGGGATTGTTGCATGGTGGGGCTACTGTAGCTTTAGCTGAAAGTGTAGGAAGTGCAGCATCATTGATGTTTATAAATCTAGATAAACAGGAGGTCAGAGGTATAGAAATATCTGCTAATCATTTAAAAAGTAAAAGGACAGGAATGGTAACTGCAACAGCTAAATTACTTCATAAAGGAAGATCTTTGCATTTATGGGAAATAAGAGTTGAAGATGAAAATAAATCGTTGATCTCATTATGTAAACTAACAAATATGATATTACCTAGAAGAGAGCAGTAGTTTGTTTTTTTGGGGTAGTGTTTCAACTAAGTAATAAAATTAAATGAAAAGCATATTTGAAAGGGTGAGAATTCAACAAAAAATGAATTTACCATTTGTTGTATATCGTAAACCTAATACGAAAACATTAGTAGGGATTTTTCAAGAAAACGATCATATTTATTTTACAGAAGATTTTGTAGAAGAAGCCTTTGTTTTTGCTCCTTTTAGTGGAGTGCCTATAATTTTTCCATTGGAAAAATCTGAAATAAAATACAACTCCGTTTATTTTGATCATCAAATACAAGAATTAGATGCTAATATTTTAGAAGATCAAGTGCAAAAACAACGTTTTATGGAGTTAGTTCAAAATGGGATACAAACCATAGATGCTGGTGTTTTTCACAAAGTAGTACTTTCAAGGACAGAAGAGGTTCAAATAGATGATTTTAATTTATTTGAAACTTTTGAAAATATCCTTTTTAAATACCCTTCTGCTTTATGTTATGCTTGGTATCATCCAAAGATTGGATTATGGATGGGGGCAACTCCAGAAAAATTATTTAGTATTAAAAAAAATGAGTTCCAAACTATGGCTTTAGCGGGGACTCAAGTTTTTAAAAATGAGCAATATAATGTGGTATGGGGTGATAAAGAGAAGAAAGAACAACAATTTGTAACTGATTTTATAAAAAACGAATTAGAGACTATAGTTGATGATCTTCATGTTTCAGAAGCTTATACAAGTAAAGCAGGAAATTTATTTCATCTAAGAACAGATATTAAAGGATTTATTAATACTACTGTTTTAAAACAACTTATAAATGTCTTACATCCAACTCCAGCAGTATGTGGAGCACCAAAGAATTTAGCAAAAGCTTTCATAGAAAAATCAGAAGGATATGATCGAGAGTTTTATACTGGATTTTTTGGAGAATTAAATTTTGATTTTAGTACAAATGAAAAATCAACTGATTTATATGTTAATTTAAGATGTATGAAGGTTTCAGAAAAAAAAATAAATTTATTCATGGGATGTGGAGTTACAATAGGTAGTAATCCTGAGTTAGAATGGTACGAAACGCTCAATAAGAGTAAAACTATGCGAGTAATTATAAACAATTCTAAATAATAATAATTCAAATAATGAAATTAGATATATTAGCATTCGGTGCTCATCCTGATGATGTAGAATTAGGTTGTGCAGGAACTTTGGCAAAAGAAGTTAGTTTAGGTAAAAAAGTAGGTGTAGTAGATTTAACGAGAGGAGAGCTAGGTACACGTGGTACAGCTGAAATTAGAGATTTAGAAGCTTCAAAATCAGCTCAAATTTTAAAAATACAAATACGAGAGAATTTAAACTTTAGAGATGGTTTTTTTAAGAATGATGAATACCATCAAATAGAAGTTATAAAAATGATTCGTAAATATAAACCTGAAATAGTATTGTGTAATGCTGTTGAAGACAGGCATATAGATCATCCAAAAGGAAGTAATTTAGTGTCTGATGCTTGTTTTTTATCAGGATTACAAAAAATAAAGACAGAGTTAGAGGGGCAGTTTCAAGAAGCTTGGCGTCCTAAGCAAGTATACCATTATATACAATGGATGAATATAAAACCAGATTTTGCTGTTGATATTTCAGGGTTTATGGAATTAAAAATGCAATCTATTTTAGCTTATTCATCTCAATTTTATGACCCTAATTCATCAGAACCAGAAACTCCTATAACCTCAAAAAACTTTTTAGATAGCGTTCAGTATCGAGCACAGGATTTAGGAAGATTAATAGGAACAAATTATGCTGAAGGATTTACAGTAGAAAGATGTTTGGCTGTCAGTACTTTAGATAATTTGTTATAATTTTTTAATAAAATTGTTTGCAAAACTAAACTTTTGTAGTATATTTGCACTCGCAATACGGAAGTGATTGGTGTTGTGTAAAAATGGTGATTGTAGCTCAGTTGGTTAGAGCGTCGGATTGTGGTTCCGAAGGTCGTGGGTTCGAGACCCATCATTCACCCCAAGTAACGCTTACAGCGTTTTTTAAAAAGATATATAATGGTGATTGTAGCTCAGTTGGTTAGAGCGTCGGATTGTGGTTCCGAAGGTCGTGGGTTCGAGACCCATCATTCACCCTAGTTTTTTAAAGTCCCGCTCTTAGAGCGGGATTTTTTTATTTTAATATTTCTCTAAAAAGATAAACTCCTAATTCTTGAAATATTAAAATAAATCATATTAAATTTTTACTTTAATCATATAGTCAGTTATAACTCAAAAAAAGTATTAGTTATAATATTAGAATTGCCCCAGTAAAAATGAATATAAGATGCTATAACATTCTTTAATTTATAAATAGGAGTAGTTACTTCTGTTCCTTTAGCATTAAAAACCTTTCCTATACTTAAGATGTTATTTTCTTCAATAACTTTAGAATAGTGAAATTCATGTCCTTTAATAATTTTATTATCAAGTTGTACCTCCCTATATCCTAAAGAAAGTTTAGCTTTTTCCATTGATGTTTTTATAGGTAAAAAACCTACCATTGAATATTCAACTCCTTCATTATTAATAATTTGATTACCTAAGTACATCATACCACCACATTCTGCTATTACTCTTCCTCCATTAGAACAAAAATTTAAAATAGATTGGCGCATAGAAGTATTCACAGTTAAGTTTTCTAAATATAATTCAGGATAACCCCCAGCTAAATAGAGGATATCAGCATTAGGCATTTTTTTATCATTTAGAGGGCTAAAATAGATAACTTTTCCAATGTTTTTTAAAGCTTTTATATTTTCAAAATAAGTAAAATTGAAAGCATCATCATTTGCTACTGCTATAGTATAATTTTTTGAAAAAGATGATTTTGTTGTTTTTAAGTTTATTAATTTTTTTTCAATAGGAACATTAGAAATATTTGTATTACAAATACTTAAGATACGATTTATATCAATAAATTTTGCTAAGTGCCTAGCTGCATTTTCTATTATTGATTCATAATCATTTTCTGGGGATATAAACAATCCTAGATGGCGAGAAGGGATTGCTATTTCTGAATTAGAAGGAATATATCCCAAAGCTTCAATACCTACATCATCACAAGCATCTTTTAAAAATGAATAATGACTTTCTGTATTTACAAAATTAAAGATGACTCCAGCAATTGTTATATTTGGATTAAAATGCTTTAGTCCAAATAATAACGGAGCTATGCTATAGGCTATAGATTTAGCATTAACTACTAAAATAACGGGAATATTCAGTAAAATAGCTATTTCAGCACTACTTCCTTGCATACGATTAGCACCATCAAAAAGTCCCATTACTCCTTCAATGATAGAAACATCAGCATCTTTATTATATTCATTATATAATGATTTAACATGCTTTTCACCCATCATATAAGTATCTAAATTAATACTTATTTGACACGCTGCTTTTGTGTGGTGTTTTGTATCAATATAATCAGGTCCACATTTGAACGGTTGGACTTTATATCCTTGATTTTTTAATAATCGTAATAAACCTAAAGTAATGGTCGTTTTTCCAGAATTACTAGAGGGTGCTGCTATAAGAAATTGTGGTTTCATAATTTCAAAGATAAAAATCAATTCCCAATTTTTATCTTTGTAACCTTATAAAGAAACAGAAAATGACAATTAAGATTACTACTTACGCTAAAGTGGGGGAGCTCATACAAGGGGTCTTTGATATGAATCAACCATTTTTAGTAAGCAATAAGTCTTCTAAAATATTTAAAACCAATACTATTGTAAGTATAAATCCTATAGATAATGAAACAATCTTAGATTTTAAATCTAGACAAGCATTAGAATTATTTCATACATTAATAAAAGAAAAAAAAGGACTCTTATTAATCCGATATACTTTTATCAAGACCGAAACTTTGAAGAAGGTAAAGGATTATCTTCTAGTTCAACGGATATATTAAGTCTTTTGTTAGCTTTGAATCAATTGTATAAAACACATTACACAAATTCTTTTCTTTATAAAATAGCATCTCAAATAGATCCTACTGATCCTTGCCTAGATCAAAATTCTTTATTGTTTAATCAAAAATCAGGTGAAATTATAGAAAACCTTCATGTTATTCCTTATGTTATGTTGTATTTTGATTCAGATCCTGATAAAGATGTTGATACTGTTAAAATATCACGAGATAGAAAATATTCTGAAAATCAAGTAGAAGAGTTTAAAAAGCTTTATTATAACTTAAAAATAAGTATGGAAAGAGGGTATTATACAACATTTTTTGAATGTGTTACACGAAGTGCAGTTATTAATCAAGCTATTTTGCCTAAAAATAAATTTGATGTATTATACCATTTTGCCTTAGCAAATAATTGTGGTTTATTTGTAGCGCATAGTGGAACATATATGGGGTTACTCATAGAACCCTATCGTTTAGAATCGATCGAAAAAGAAGTTAGCGATTTAGTAGCTAAACATTGGCACACAAAGCTAATTATTGAATAAAATTTATGCAAAAGTTACGTCCTATAATGTTTGTTGGTACAGCCTCTGATGTAGGTAAAAGTATCATTAATACTGGATTTTGCCGTATTTTTAAACAAGACGGTTATACACCAGCCCCTTTTAAGTCGCAAAATATGTCGCTTAATAGTTTTGCTACTCCAGACGGACTTGAGATAGGTCGTGCGCAGGCGGTTCAAGCAGAGGCTTGTGGCATAGCTTGTAGTACTGATATGAATCCTGTTTTATTAAAACCTACAAACGATAAAAGTTCACAGGTGGTTTTAAATGGTAAGCCTTTAGGGAATCAATCTGCGTTTGATTATTTTATGGGGAATGATAAAATGGAATTGCTCAAAGAAGCTCAAGCGGCTTATGATCGATTGAGTGAAAAATACAACCCTATTGTGTTAGAAGGAGCAGGAAGCATATCCGAACTAAATCTAAAACATAGAGATATTACCAATATGCGTATGGCAAAATATGCTAATGCAATGACTTTTTTAATTGCAGATATTGATAGAGGGGGTGTATTTGCTAGTGTTTATGGAAGTATAGCATTATTAACACCCGAAGAAAAAGTTTTAATAAAAGGAATTATCATTAATAAATTTCGTGGAGATGCACGACTTTTTGAAGAAGGAAAAAAATAATAGAGGAGCTTTGTGGTATTCCTGTGGTGGGCGTTGTACCTTATCGAGGGGATATTTATATAGAAGAAGAAGATTCAGTAGGACTCCAACATAAACGTTTCGCTACAGTTGATGATAAAATAAATATTGCCGTTATTTTACTGAATAGATTATCTAATTACACCGATTTTAATGTGCTGGAACGTCAAGAAAATGTAAATCTATTTTATACAAAAGATCCTTCGGAAATAGAAAAAGCCGATATTGTAATTCTTCCAGGGAGTAAAAACACCATTTCTGATTTGATTGATATTAAAAATAATGGCGTTGCCAAAGCCATTATTAAAGCGTATAAAAATAACAAAACAGTTATAGGAATTTGTGGCGGTTACCAAATGATGGGACAAATTGTGGAAGATCCTAATCATATAGAAGGAACAGTCGAAAGTATGTCAGGATTAGGCATACTACCTATAAAAACAGTGCTTAGCTCAGAAAAAACCACCCGACAGGTACAATTTCAATTTAAAAAATACCCCGAAATATGTGAAGGGTATGAAATACATATGGGGATTTCGACTATGGAAAATGAGGGATTTGATCTTAACTGTTTTGATAATGATAACAAGGAAGGCTATTATCTATCAGATACTTGTTGGGGTACGTATATTCACGGTATTTTGGATAACGAAATAGTAATTCAAGATTTACTTTCGCAAACAAAAAAAGAAGTAGTAGCAACTTCTTTTGATTATAAAACTTTTAAAGAAGAGCAATACGATTTATTAGCTCAGCATTTAAGAGAGCATATAGATATCGAATATATTTATAACGTTCTTAAACAGACAGAAATATGATTTTAGGACACGGTGATGATGGGTATTTATTTAACGGAAAAATAAAAGTAAATTTTAGTTCCAATGTTTTTTATGATGGACCACCTAAAGGCTTGCAAGAACACCTTATGTTACAATGGGACAATATTGCTCGTTATCCAGAAGCTAATGCCGAATCGCTACAAAATGAATTAGCGAAATGGCATCGGTTGGAACCGCAACAAATTATAGTGACTAATGGAGCTACCGAAGCCTTTTATTTACTGGCTCATTTTTTACAAAAGAAATCGGCTACTATTATAATTCCGTCGTTTGCAGAATACAATGATGCTTGCCAAATTCATAACCTGTCATTAAATTTTGTCAATTGGTCAGAAATCACCGAAACGAGTCGGTTTGCTACTGATGCTCTGTTTTTAGGAAACCCAAATAATCCTACGGGCTTGTTGCTTTCTAAAAACGTTCTTTCTTCGTTGTTACAAAATAATCCAGAAACCCTCTTTGTTATTGATGAAGCTTATGTTGATTTTACGACCCATCCAATTTCTATGATCGATGAAATTACCAATTTTTCAAACTTAGTAATAGTAAAATCGTTAACAAAAACGTATGCTATTCCAGGTTTACGATTGGGTTATATTATTAGTCAAAGCCAAAATATACAAGCCATAGAAAAAAATAAAATGCCTTGGTCTGTTAATACATTTGCCATCGAAGCAGGGAAATATATTGTAAAAAACGCATCAAAGTTGTTATTACCCATAGAAAAATTAATGACCGATACAGCTCATTTTTACAATGCTTTACAACAAATTGAACATATAGAAGTCTATCCTACAAATACTAATTTTTTCTTGTGTAAAACCCAACTAAAAACGGCTTCTAATTTAAAAGAATACCTCTTGCATAATCATCAATTACTCATTCGTGATGCCAGTAACTTTAGAGGACTGTCTGCACACTATTTTCGAGTAGCGACTCAAAAACCTTTGGAAAACCAATTATTAATTGATACAATTTGCCAATGGACAATGCTGTAATTTTATTTTCAATTCCGTTGCTGTTGGGGTATTTATTCGACCTACTTTTAGGAGATCCAAGAAAGTTGCCACATCCTATTCGGCTTTTTGGGAATCTTATTTATTTTGGCGAAGGTATTTTAAATAAAGGGAGTTTTAGAATAGCAAAAGGAGTGGCACTAACCCTGTTGTTATGCACTGCCGTTTTTACTTTTTTTTATTTTATTTCTAATTTGTTGTTTGCACTTCATCCGCTGTATTATATACTTTTTACCACCGTTTTTGTTTTTATGGTCTAGCCAATAAAAGTCTTCTTCAAGAAGGAAAGGAAGTGTTTACTACCCTACAAGAAAAAGGATTAGAGGCAGGAAGAAAACGATTAGCTTGGATAGTAGGAAGAGATACTACATCACTAACTGAAAATCAAATACGAATTGCCGTTTTTGAAACCTTATCAGAAAACTTGAGCGATGGTGTTATTGCCCCTCTCTTTTATTACGCTCTAGGCGGATTGCCTTTTATGATGGTTTATAAAATGATAAACACCTTAGACTCAATGATAGGCTACAAGAGTGATAAATATTTCTATTTTGGAAAATTTGCTGCTCGATTAGATGATGTTGCAAATTATATTCCAGCTCGATTCACTGCTTTTTTGATGATTGTAATTAGTGGAAAACTTGATTTATTTTTTTTTGTATTGAAATTTGGAAAGCAACACGCCAGTCCTAATTCAGGTTATCCGGAAGCCGCCTTAGCAGGAATTATGAATTGCCGTTTTGGAGGACCTAATACCTATCACGGAAAAATAGTTGATAAACCATTTATTGGAACAAATCCTAGAACTATTGCACATTCTGAAATAAAAAGAGTAAGTTGTATAAATCATTCCGTTACTTTTCTTGCTATTGTTGTCATATTGATAATAAACGGTATAGTTTTAGGTTGTTTTTGATAATACTTCAGTAGAAATAAGTTTTTTATAAAAAACGCTCTGCTTTTTTGTATTTTCGTACCCGCAAATGGTTGAGGCTGTCCAAAAAGTCAAAAATCAACACACAGTTTGTCACTCCGACGTTAGGAGGAGTCTCATAATCAATATTATGTCATTTCTCCCTTTGGTCGAAATGACAAGATTGCGGACTTTTAGGACAGCTTTATTAAAAGGGAATCCAGTGTAAATCTGGGACAGTACCCGCTGCTGTAAGTTCTAAAAAAAGATTATAACAAAAGGCCACTATTTTCATTTAAAAAGAAAACGGGAAGGCGTTATAATTAGAACAAGTCAGAAGACCTGCCTTTGCATTGATTCGCGGCTTTCGGAGTAAAGGCTAACGAGTGAATGTAATGCTTCCCTTATTTCACACGTCCTTTTTCTATGGTCGCTAATAATCAGTTAACGGGATTATTAACGAAAAAAAAAATTAACATGTCAAAGGATCTATCAAAGATTAAAAAAATCATTTATTTATGTAATGGTACTTGTTGTACTGATAATGGAGCAGAAGAAAATATTCAAACACTCCGAAAAAGTCTAACAGAACAAGCACTTAATGAAGAAATTCATACGATTAGAACCAAGTGTCAAGGTTTTTGTAAAAAAGGCCCTATCATAAATATTCAACCTGAAAATACTTGGTATAAGGAAATGAATGTTCAAACTTCAAATGATTTAGTTACTACTCATATTTTAAAAAATACGAAACTAAATGATCACTTGCTTTTTTCTTCAAGTAATACGATTGAACAACTTATACCTAAAAAAAATAAAACTCATATACTAACAAGATTATTTAATATAATTTGTTTTTCGTTACTACTATTTTTATCTCCTACTTTACAATCACAAAGTACTATTAGTGGTTATGTTATAGATGCAACGAATCAAAATAAAATAGAAGGAGCCACTATAAGAATAAAAGAATCAGGTCAAAGTACCATATCACAAGAAAATGGAGCTTATAAAATAGAATCTATTTCAGAAGGAGCTAAGACAATTATTATTTCTCACATGGGATATAATTCGCTTAATTTAAACCTTAATTTTAAAAAAACGAACAAAAAACGCTTAATATTACCTTGTTGCATAATGTGATGAACTTGGCGGAATTAGTTATTTCAGCTTCATCTATTAAAAAACAAGAAAATAAAATAGATCAAATAAGCTTACAATTACAACCTATAAAATCAGCTCAAGATTTACTAAGAGCCGTTCCAGGGCTATTTATTGCACAACATGCTGGAGGAGGAAAAGCAGAACAAATTTTTGTTAGAGGAATAGATAATGATCACGGAACTGATTTTTCTATTCAAATGGATGGAATACCTGCAAATATGCCTTCTCATGCACATGGTCAAGGATATGCAGATATGCACTTTATGATTCCTGAAACTATAGGTTCAGCTAATTTTTTTAAAGGACCTTATGAAGCAAGTCTTGGTGATTTTTCCGTAGCAGGAGCAGCCCAATTTAATTCTAAATATCGTTTAGAAAAAAATATGATCAAGCTTGAATCAGGCTTGTTTAATACCCAAAGAGCTTTAGCTATGATACAAGTTTTAGATCAAAAACATTTAGTTTCAAAATGGAATGACAATGCTTATTTTGCATCAGAATACAATTATACAGATGGTTTTTTTTGAAAGTAAATTAAAATTTAAACGTTTTAATTTTTTTGGAAGATATAATGCCCAATTAACAGAAAAAACTTCATTATTGTTGTCAGGATCGTATTTTTCTAGTAGTTGGAATGCTTCTGGTCAATTACCTTTACGAGCAATAGAAAAGGGTTTGCTATCTAGATATGGTTCTTTAGATGATTCTGAAGGAGGAATAGCGTCAAGAATTAATGCAAATATAATTTTAGATACTAAATTCAGTGAAAATCAGTCTTGGAAAAATCAATTATATTACTCTAAAAATATTTTTGACTTATTTTCAAATTTTACCTTTTTATGAATGATCCTATTAATGGAGATGAAATATTACAATGGGAAAAAAGAGATTTATTCGGTTTTAAAAGTACTTACAGTAGATTAGATAATATAAGTTCAACAAAATTATCCTCTGAAGCAGGATTAGTTACCCGAACTGACATTTTAGGATTAGGTAGAGATTATGTTTTAAGAAGAGGATTTTTAAGTAAAGCAGCAAACGATCATTTAGCAATTACTAATTATAGTTTTTATTTAGATGAAGATTGGCAGTTTGCACCAAAATGGTCTCTTAAATTAGGTTTTAGAAATGAACTTTTTGATTTTTATTTAAATGATAAAATGAACAATGATAACTCTGGTAGAAAAAAGGTTTATCGTTTCAATCCAAAAGCACAATTATATTTTAATCCTACTACTAATTTTACAGTATTTACAAAATGGGGTATAGGATTTCATTCTAATTATGTACATACAGCCGTTAGTAAAGATCCTGTAGCTGATAATCCTGTTCCTCAATCTGAAAGTCTTGATTTGGGTTTTATTATAAAATTGTATAAAAAATCTATCTTTAGCTTTACGTCTTGGTGGACAGACAGTGGTTCAGAATTTAAATTTGTTTCAGATGATGGAAGCTTTGAAAATTTAGGTCGAACTAGAAAATACGGAATAGATGCGTCTTTAAAAATTCAATTTGCAGATTTTCTATGGGCAGATACTAATCTAAATTACGCCTATAGTTTTTTGAGAGATGCTCCAAAAGAAGAAAATTTTATTCCTTTAAATACTAGATGGAATTCAACCGGAGGATTAACGCTAAAATTAGAAAATGGGATTAATGCTAGTTTACGCTATCGTTTTATGGGTAAACGCCCTGCTATTGAAGATGGATCTGTATTTTCTAAACCCTATACCATAGCAGATTTAGTGATCAGATATACTAAACCTAAATATGAAGTTAGTCTTTCTACTGAAAATATATTAAATATTAAATGGGATGAAGCACAGTTTTATGACAAATCACAATTAAAAAATGAAGTAGAACCTGTTATGGATTTTCATAATACACCAGGGACTCCTTTTTTTGTAAAAGCCAGCTTTTCCTATTTCTTTTAATCTTAGATAATAAAAACAATGGAACTACTTAATAATAATTTATCGGCTTTATTAATCCTATTTATTTTAGGTTTACGACACGGCTTAGATCCAGATCATATTACTGTAATTGATAATTATACGTATCGCTTACATGAAAATAAAAATTCTTGGTCTAGATGGGTTGGAACGCTATTTACTTTAGGACATGGTGTTATGGTTACTTTAATAGCTTTAGCATTAAGCTATTTAAAGAATAATTTCGAAGTTCCTTCTTCAGTTGATTTTTTACTTAATTGGTTACCTATGTTCTTATTATTTGTAATGGGAGTAAGTAATATAATTTCATTATTAAAATTTAAACCAACCAATTCTCTTAGTTTAAAAAAATATCTTATACCTAAATTTTTAGATAAAAACTTAAGTCCCATTACAGTCTTTATAACAGGAGTAGTTTTTGGATTTATATTTGATACCTCTTCCCAAATAGCAGCTTTTGGCTTGGCTGTTTCTGGAACCCATCATTGGTTATTCTCAGTTATAGGAGGATTTATTTTTTCTATTGGGTTAATGTTTACAGGAACCATTGATTCCTATTTATTGAGTAAACTATTAAAAACATTTGATCGTACAAATATTCAAAAACATCGTTTTAAATTAAATATACTTATTACAGTAATGTGTTTTATTATTCCTATTTATAAATTAACCACTGTTTTTAATCCTAGTTTAGAATTAAATGATTTGCAAAACAATATAGTAGGTTTAGGATTTCTTGGAATCATTCTTTTACTATATTTTGATTTGTATCTTCGCTCTCAAAAAAGAATAAAAGAAAACTAATGAAAAGACAAAAAATAAGTATATTAGGTTGCGGTTGGTTAGGTTTACCTTTAGCCGAAAATTTAGTGAAAAAAGGTTTTTACGTAAATGGTTCTACAACCAGTTATGATAAAATAACTTTACTAAAAGAAAAAGGAGTTCAACCTTATCTTATTTCAATAACTAATACCGCTATTGAAGGTCCAGAAATAGTAAATTTTCTAGATTCTGATATTTTAATTATTAATTTCCCGCCTAAGCGAAGAGCAGATGTTATTGCTTTTCACACAGGTCAGATAGAGCAATTATTATCTGAAATTTTGAAAAGTAATATTAAAAAAGTGCTTTTTATAAGCTCTACTTCTGTATATCCTGATACTAATGGAGTTGTGACTGAAACAGAGTTACAATTACCTGAAAAAGAGAGCGGAAAAGCATTGCTTTTAGTAGAAAAAATGTTACTCGAACAAACTCAATTTGAAACTACGATAGTCCGTTTTTCAGGATTAATTGGCTATGATCGTATGCCAGGACGTTTTTTAGCAGGTAAGAAAGAGGTAGAAAATGGTGAGGCACCTATAAATGTAATTCATCAAGATGATTGTATCGCTATTATTGAAAACATTATAGAAAAAGAAATTTGGGGCGAATTATTTAATGCAAGTACAGATAT
Source organism: Flavobacterium oreochromis (assembly GCF_019565455.1). NCBI lineage: Bacteria > Pseudomonadati > Bacteroidota > Flavobacteriia > Flavobacteriales > Flavobacteriaceae > Flavobacterium > Flavobacterium oreochromis. The sequence goes on along the minus strand of NZ_CP067377.1, from coordinate 3,330,048 downwards.
ACATCCTAAAAGAAGAGAATATTACGAACTAGCAGCTGAAAAAATTGGGTTAGAAAAGCCTACATTTGCTACCACTCAAAATTTGACATATAAAATTATTAATTCAGAAAAGTTAAAAACACGATTAAACTATCAGTTTAAATATCCTAATCCGTTGGATCTATTAAATGAAGAGTAGTATATGGATTTACAAAATAAAAAAGAAAAGACCATAAGTATTGTGGGTGCAGGACCTGGCGATGCTGAATTGCTTACTGTAAAAGCTGTAAAACGCATTCAAGAAGCAGAAGTGATATTATATGATAATTTAATCTCAACAGAAATTTTAGATTTAGCTTCAACTCATGCTCAAAAAATATATGTAGGTAGAAAATATGGTGATGTGCAAGACGCTATGGAACGACAAGATACCATACATGAACTTTTTATTAAGTATGCAAAAGAAGGAAAAAAATTGTACGTCTTAAGTCAGGTGATTCCTTTATTTATGGTAGAGTAGCGGAAGAAATTCGTTTTTTAACCCAAAATGCAATTTCTTTTGAAGTAGTACCTGGAATTACCTCAGGAATAGCAGCGGCTAACTCGCAACATATTCCACTTACAGAACGTAACAAAACAAACTCTGTATTATTTTGTACAGGGCATACAGCTACTTACGATTTTGAGCAATTAGAAGCATTAGCGAATATGCTCAAAACAGGAACTACACTCATTATGTACATGGGGTATAAAAATTTAAAAGAAGTGATTGCAACTTTTAAGAAAATTACACCTCATGAAATACTTTACATTTCGGCAGTTTCTAAAGTTTCTCAAGAAGAAGAAACAATTTTTAGCGGAACTTTAGATGAAATGGAACAAAAATTAAAATTAGAAACAGTTCCTATGCCTGTAGTGTTTATAGTAGGAAAATATGCTTTTCCTATAGATAGTAATCCGATTAAAATTATAGAAGAAAATGAATGCTAAAAAGGAATTCTAATTTGCGGACACGGCAGTCGTGATCCCGAAGGTGTAACTGGATTTAAAGAATTAGTACGTCTTTTAAAATTACGTTATCCTAACTATGAAGTAGATTACGGGTTTCTAGAATTTTCTCATCCAGTATATGCTGCCGCTGTAGAACGTTTGTATACAAATGGAGTACGTGAAATTATTGCTATTCCTGCAATTCTTTTTGCTGGAAGTCATGCAAAAAACGACATACCATACGAAATGAATGCAATACAAAGTCAGTACCCTGATTTAAAAATTACATTAGGGAAACATTTTGGAATCACTCCTTCTATATTGCAACTTTCAAAAAAATTAATAGAAAACATAGAGGTAACCTTGCCCAGTATTGATAGAAAAGAAACCTGCTTGTTAGTAGTAGGTCGTGGTACTGCCGATCCTGATGCTAATTCAGATATTGCAAAAATGACCCGAATGCTTTGGGAAGGTATGGGTTTTGGCTTTGCTACAACTACATACATAGGAGTTACACAACCTTTATTAAATGATAGTTTAGTTTTAGTAGATAAACTCCCTTTTAAACGAGTAGTGGTTTTACCAGTGTTTTTATTTACAGGAGTTTTATTAAAAAAATATATTCGCAAGTAGAAACATTTGCTCAAAACGCTTCTAATGAATATCATTATACAGCTTCTTTTGAATGTGACGAATTGTTATTACAAACGATAGACGAACGTATTGCTGAGGTAGAGCAAGGAAGTCCTAATATGAATTGTCAGTTGTGTAAATACCGTACACAAATAATTGGTTTTGAAGAAGAAGTAGGCAAAGAACAAATAGGACATCATCTAGCGGTAAAAGGAATTTTGTTTGAAGAAGAAGAAAAAATTACAACTAAAAAATCAAGTTTTTCAGGATTAAAAAAACTTTTAGGAATTTAAAGCTCGTTCATAAAGATATAATTCATGAAAAAAGGAAAGATTTATGCCGTTTCGTTAGGGCCTGGTGATCCAGAATTGATTACGTTGAAAGGATTAAAAATTCTAGAAAAGGCGGATAAAATTTATTATCCAGGTTCTTTATTGACTAATGGGAAAACAACAAGCTTTTCGTTACCTATTTTACAATACCATCAATTAGATGAACGTAAATTAGTTGGGATGTTTCTTCAAATGTCTGATGATCGCTCACAAGCTGAAGCTACTTATTGGGCTACTTTTCAATCCATCGTACAAGACTATGATAAGGGGTTGACTATTGCTTTTGTAAGTGAAGGTGATAGTTTGTTTTACAGCACCTTTGCTTATCTTTTGGAACATCTACAAAAACACCAGTTAGAGGTCGAAATTATAGCAGGAGTTCCTTCATTTATCTTAGGAGCGGCACAACATCAAATGCCTTTAGCTATTTTAAATGAAAAGATTGTTATTATCCCAAGAATCCAGCATATAGCTGAATTAGAAAAATCATTACAAGATAATGATACGGTGGTTCTTATTAAGATAAGAAGTGTCTTTCATAAATTAAGTTCTTTTTAGAATCGAATAATTTAACCGTTTTATATTGCGAACGATTAGGCACCACACAGCAATACATTACCACTAATTTAGAAGATATTAAAAATAGAGAGATTCCTTATTTCTCTTTGTTAATTATAAAAAAAGAAAATGAAATTAAGCGTAGTAGGCATAGGCCCTGGAGGACAAGAATATATTTTACCTTTTGCACAAAGTGTTTTAGCAGATGCCGATGTGGTTATAGGTTATCATTATTATTTTCAATTTATTGAACACTTGCTAAAAGAAAACTGTGAGTGTATAGGTAAAGAATTAACCGAGGAAGAAGCACGTGCTGTTTTAGCAGTCAATGCCTGTGAAAAAGGGAAACACGTAGTGGTAATAAGCTCAGGCGATGCGGGAATTTATGCAATGGCATCTTTAGTTTATCAATATGCCAGTACACAAACAGATAAGGATATAGACTTACAAACTATTCCAGGAATTAGTGCCTTTATTGCTTCAGCAGGAAAATTAGGAGCGCCACTAGGACACGATTTTTGTTGTATTTCATTATCTGATTTAATGACTCCTTGGACAACTATTGAAAATAGAATTTATGCCGCTGCTAAAGGTGATTTTGTAACTTCATTATACAACCCAAGAAGCAAAAAACGTTTTTGGCAACTCGATCGATTAAAAGAAATTTTCTTAGAATATCGTAATCCAGCTACACCTGTAGCGATAATCCGCCAAGTAACACGCCCTGACGAACATATTACTATCACCACTTTGGGTGAATTTGAAACCGAAATGGTGGATATGTTTTCGCTGGTAATGATAGGAAACTCACAAACCTATCAGTTCAAAAATTTCTTGGTGACACCTAGAGGATATTTGGCACGAAAACCACATACTGGACAAGAAATTCAGGAGGAAAGTTTTCGTCAAATAGAAGGAAATTTACAACGAAACGATCTTGCTGAAAATGATAAATGGGCAGTAATGCGTTGCATTCATACCACTGCCGATTTTGAATATGAGGATCTTTATATAGCTAATGGAGATGCTATAAATAGATGGAATACTTATCTTAAAAACGGTGGCACTATTATAACCGATGTTACAATGGTACAATCAGGTATTACCAAAGCGTTTTCAAAAGAATATAATAACCAAGTGCTATGCTATTTGAATGATCCTGAAGCAACCGCTTTAGCCGAAAAAGAGAATATCACACGTAGCCAAGCAGGAATTAGATTAGCCTTACAAAAACATCCAGAAGCTTTGTATGTTATAGGTAATGCTCCTACAGCCTTATTTGAAATTTGCGAACAAATAATAGAACAAAAATGTAACCCTATAGGAGTTGTAGGTGCTCCAGTAGGATTTGTTAATGTAATAGAATCAAAATTAAAGTTACAAGCTTTGTTAACCATTCCTTATGTTATCATCAAAGGGCGTAAAGGAGGAAGTAATGTAGCAGCAAGTATCGTGAATGCAGCTTTTACAGTACATACAAAAAATAATTATCAGGATGGAAAAAGGGAAGTTGTTTAGTAAACAAGAGGCTGCTCTTTTAGAAGAAATCATTGTAAACAGAAGAGATGTTCGGGGTACTCGATTTTTAAATAAGGCTATTGAAAATGATTTACTAGATAAATTATTATTTTCCGCATTACACGCACCATCGGTAGGATTTTCTCAACCGTGGGAGTTTGTAATTATAAAAAATACAAGCATTAAAGAACAAATAAAACAAAGTTTTGAAGAAGAAAATCATAAGGCTTTAGATTATTTTAAAGATGAAAAACAAGAAGAATATATTAAACTAAAATTAGAAGGAATTTTAGAAGCACCTATAAATATAGCAGTATTCTATAAACCAGCCGAAAAACCAGTACTTGGTCAAACGAGTATGCCTGAAATGGGTTTATATAGTGTGGTTTGTGCCGTTCAAAATATGTGGCTTACCGCTCGTTCTTTAAATATAGGACTGGGATGGGTAAGTATTTTAAATGAAGAAAAAGTGAAACATATTTTAACTGTACCTAACGAAAATAAGTTGGTAGCTTATTTATGTGTAGGATACGTTGATAAGTTTTATACACAACCTGAATTAGAAACCCTTAAATGGGAAAAGAGAAAAGAAAAAAACAGCGTGGTTAGAACGATTGATTAACGAAGTACAAATTATGAATAACAATAATTTACCTTATACAACACCCGTTGAAGCCTGTACTTTACCATTTTCATTGGTAAAATATTACGTTATTGGTATTTCAAATAATCCACAAATGGATTTAAGTGCTGAGGTAAAAAAAATAGTACAGCAACATCAGGTTTTCTCAGGAGGAAAAAGACACTATGAACTAATAAAAGAGTTTTTGCCTACTAACCATCAATGGATTGAAATTGCAAAAGAAATGTCAGTTCTTTTTGAAACGTATAAAAAAATAGAACAACCAATAGTTGTTTTTGCCTCAGGCGATCCTTTATTCTATGGTTTTGCAAATACAATCAAAAAAAATGACCCTACGGCTAGAGTTCAAATTTACCCGCATTTTAATAGTTTGCAATTATTGTGTCAAAAAATACCATACCGTACCAAAATATGGTAAGTACTTCGGTTCACGGACGTTCTTGGAAAGAATTAGACATAGCACTTTTACAGCAAACTAATTTGATAGGAGTGTTAACAGATGCCACAAAAACACCTAGTGCCATAGCACAAAGAATGCTTGACTATAATTTTGATAATTATACAATGATTGTAGGAGAAGCTTTAGAAGGTGAAAATGAAAAAATATCTTCTTTGAGTTTAAAAGCTGCCTCCCTACAAACATTTGATGCACTCAATTGTTTGTTGTTACTAAAAAAAACTGAAAAGAAAAAACAGTTTGGTATCAAAGATGCAGCCTTTATAGGCTTAGAAAATCGTCCAAATATGATTACTAAAATGCCTATACGATTAATAAGCCTTTCGCAATTAGATTTGCCTAATCGAAAGACTTTTTGGGATGTAGGCTTTTGTACAGGATCAGTTTCTATCGAAGCAAAAACACAATTTCCACATTTAGATATTTTTGCTTTTGAAATACGAGAAGAGTGCAGCTCCATTTTTGATGAAAACACAAAAAAACATTCCACACCAGGAATCAATAAATTAATAGGTGATTTTTTTGAAATAGATTTAAACACAGTTACCGCTCCTGATACCGTTTTTATTGGTGGACACGGCAACCGATTAGAAGAACTTATCTTGTTAATCGATCAATATCTAGTAGCAGGCGGAAGAATCGTAATGAATACAGTAAAAAATGAAAGTAAGGAAGCTTTTATTAAGTGTAGTAACAAAATAAACTATCAGTTACTTGAATCTATAGAAATTACCTTAGATAAACATAATCCAATTACCATATTAACAGCAGAAAAAAGAAAAAATGAATAAAACAGCCATCATAGCAAGTACAGATAAAGGTGTAGAACTTGGATTAATCATTCAAAAAGAATTTCAAAAATCAATAGTAGTTTCTACTAGATCTCATAGCAAGGTTACTCAAATAGAATCTATCCATTCTTTTTTAGAAAACAATTTTTCAAAATTTGATTCTTTTGTTTTTATTGGTGCATTAGGAATTTGTGTAAGAAGTATTGCACCTTATATTGAAAATAAAACAAAAGACCCCGCTGTAATAAATATTGATGATGCAGGTACTTTTGTTCAAGCTGTATTATCAGGACATTTAGGAGGTGCAAATGCTTTAACCCAAAATCTTTCTAAAGTTATAGGGGCACAAGCAGTTATTACCACCTCAAGTGATACACAAAATATTTGGGCATTAGACACTTTACCTGCAACTTATAATTGGAAAAGTAAAAGTAGTATCGAAATGAATAAAATCATTTCCTTATTTGTGAATAATAAACCTACCGCCTTATTATTAGATATAAAAGATAAAGGATGTACATTCTTAGAAAGGAATAAACCTGATTTTGTAACTATACATTATCGATATAACGATATTGATTTTTCTAAATATGAATTATTAATTGCAGTAACCTATAAGGTATATGAAGCACCCATACCAGCCTTATACTATTATGCGCCCGTAATAACTATGGGAATGGGTTGTTCACGTGGTATTGAATACGATTTGTTAGAAAATTCATTTAGAAATCAATTGCAAGAACAACATATAGCAGTTGAAGCTATAAAATCGTTAGGTTCTTTGGATGTAAAACACGACGAAGAGGCTTTTATAACTTTGGCTACTACTTTAAAAATTCCATTTATCACTTTTACGGCAGAAGAATTGAACTCAAAAAATGCCATAAATCCATCGGAAGTAGTAATGAGTAAATTAGGAGTTTATAGTGTTTCCGAAGCAGCAGCGATGCTATTAGCACAAAACAATGAAGTAATTTTAGAAAAGAAAAAAATACATTTATCATCAGGTAAAAAACACACCATTGCTTTATCATTAGATGCCAAAGCACAGCGCAAAGCTGAAATTATCATTGTAGGGGCAGGTCCAGGAGCAGCCGATTTAATTTCTGTAAAAGGAAAAGAATTATTAGAAGATGCCGATTTAATTTTATATGCAGGGAGTCTTATTCCTATAGAATTAACACATTATGCTAAACCAAGTGCAATTGTACGTAATTCGGCAAGTATGACTTTGGAAGAACAAATTGAAATAATGTGTGAGCATTATGAAAAAGGAAACTTAATTGTTCGTTTACAATCAGGAGATCCTTCTATATATGGAGCAATTCAAGAACAGATGACAATTTTTGATGAAAAAGGAATGGAATATTCTATTGTTCCTGGAATTTCCTCTTTTCAAGCAGCAGCAGCCTATTTAAAATCAGAATTTACCATTCCAGAAGTAGTACAAAGTATTATCCTTACCAGAGGAGAAGGAAAAACACCACTTCCTGAAAATGAAAAATTAAACGAAATGGCAAAACATCGAGCAACGATGTGCATCTTTTTGAGTGCTACAATTGCTAAATCAGTTCAAGAACAATTATTAGAACATTATCCCGAAGATACACCTGTAGCGGTTTTATACCGAGTTACTTGGCAGGACGAAAGAGTATTTGTGGGCAAACTCACAGAATTAGCTCAAATTATTCGTGATAACAAACTAACATTAACCACTTTAGTAATTGTAGGAGCGGCCATTGGAGCAAGAAAAAATCGTTCGTATTTATATAGTCCAGAATGGAAACATATTTTTAGAACTGGAAAAGAAGTGAAAATAAATAATAATTGACAATGGACAATTAGCAATGAACAATGGATAATTAACAATGGACAATTAACAATGGACAATTAACAATGGACAATTAACAATGGACAATTAACAATGGACAATTAACAATGGACAATTAACAATGGACAATTAACAATGGACAATTAACAATGGACAATTAACAATGGACAATTAACAATGGACAATTAACAATGGACAATTAGCAATGAACAATTAACAATGGACAATTAGCAATGAACAATTAACAATTAACAATGGATAATTTAAATTACACGGTATCTAATAATTGTCAATTATCAATTATCAATTATCAATTATCAACTGTCAATTATAAATTTTCAATTAAAAAAAAATATGATATTAGTTTTTGGTGGTACAACCGAAGGAAAAAAGTAGCAAAGTGGCTTGAAAAACGAGCTTTGCCTTACTTTTATTCTACTAAAACGGAGATTGAATTTGATCAAGGTCAATTCGGACACTACCGTTTTGGTGCATTCACTACGACCGATTTAATTTCGTTTTGCCAAAAGAACCACATAAAAACAATCATTCACGCTTCACATCCATTTGCTGAATTATTGCATCAGTGTATAGAAGAGGTAAGTACTGTTTTAGCAATTCCAGTATTTCGTTTTGAACGAGCTTATCCAGAAAGAATAGTTTCTAAAGAAGTTAATTATGTAAAAAATTATGAAGAAGCTATAAATTATTTGCATACTCATACTTTTTCTAATTTACTAGCATTGACAGGTGTGCAAACTATTGAAAAGCTAAAACCTTATTGGGAAAAACACACCACTTACTTTAGGATTTTACCTAGAGAAACTTCTGTGACTATAGCTGAAAAAGTAGGATTTCCAAGCCAAAATTTAATTTTAGAATTTCCTAATACTAATATAGATGATGAAATTGCAACGATAAAAAAATACAATTGCGAGGCAGTCATTACTAAAGAAAGTGGAGAATCAGGATATTTGTCAGTAAAGATAAACGCAGCAAAATATTGTAATATTCCTATAATAGTTATAGAAAGAAAACCTTTGCCAAGTAGTTTTATACTCGTTTCCAATGAAAATGAATTGTTTAACTCTTTACTTATAAATCAATAAAATGGCTCTACTACCCGTTCCAGAAGGTCCTTTACGCAGTGGTTATACAACTGGTGCTTGTGCAACGGCTTGTGCTAAAGCCGCATTGATAAGCCTTTTGGAACAAAGAGAGATAAACGAAGTAGAAATTACATTACCATTAGGCGAAAAAGTAAAATTTAAAATCACTTCTTGTGTTTATACTTCCGAATATGCTACCTGTACTACTATTAAAGATGCTGGTGACGATCCTGATGTTACGCACGGAGCTACGATTGGTTGTATCATTTCATTAAATGAAAGTCAGGAGGTTCTTTTTAAACAAGGTAAAGGTGTGGGCGTGGTTACTTTGCCTGGACTTGCTATTAAAGTAGGTGAACCTGCTATAAATCCTGTCCCTAGAAAAATGATTACCGATGCAATACACTTCGTAAAGCATACAAAGCAATGTAATAAAGGTGTAAACGTGGAAATTTTTGTTGAAAATGGAGAAGAAATTGCAAAAAAAACACTCAATGCAAGAATTGGCATTTTAAACGGAATTTCAATTTTAGGAACAACAGGAATTGTGAAACCATTTAGCGCATCGGCTTATATAGCTAGTATTACACAAGGTATAGATGTTGCCTTAGCTAATGGTTGTAATGAAATAGTTATCAATTCTGGTGGTCGTTCAGAAAATTTATTAAAAGCACAATTTAACCATTTACCAGATTTTGCTTTTATTCAATACGGAAATTGGATAGGTGAAACTTTGACAAAAATAAATTCGGTAGCACTCCAAAAAGTAACTATTGGAATAATGATTGGTAAAGCGGCTAAATTAGCACAAGGCGAATTAGATACCCACAGTGGTAAATCGACTTGGGATAAAGAGTTTATTTATGAAATGGCAAAAAAGTGTGGTTATACTAACGAACAATGCGCTCCAATTTTAGATTTGAATATGGCTAGAAGACTTACTGAGATTTTTGATTTTACAGCGGAAGAACCATTTTTTAAATCTTTACAAGAACATTGTTATACTGTTTGTAAATCCCATATTCCAAAAGTAGAACTAAAGATTCTTTTAATTGATGCAAATGATAAGATAATAGATGTTAACTAAATGATTATTAGTTAAATAATGATATGTGAAAATAATAAAATAATAGGTTATTTATTTACAAATAATTAATGTAAATAATAAGATAATAGGTGTTAACTAAATGATTATTAATTAAATAATAATATATAAAAATAATAAAATGATAGGTTATTTATTTACAGATTCACTTTTACTAGGTATACAACACTCTTTTGAACCCGATCATATGGTGGCGGTTTCTGTATTAGCATCAGAACGTAGAAGCAATAAAATAGGTTTAGGAACACTTTTATGGCGCTCTTCCCAATGGGCTTTAGGGCACTCTGTATCCTTATTGCTTTTTAGTGCTTTTGCCTTATTATTAAAATCTACATTACCACTTAATTTATCTACTTATGCTGAAATGTTAGTAGGACCTGTAATGATTTGGTTAGGTATATCAGCCATTCGTCGTAATCATGAACTTAAAAAAATAATGGCTGATCATCGAGCTATTCCAGATCATGAACATACTACAAACGTATTACATATACACGGTAAGCAAGGAGAAGAAATAGCTATGAACTTATTAAGTCGTACCTTTTGGGTAGGAATGTTACACGGTTTAGCGGGTACAGGTGGAGCTTGTTCTATTGCACTCGTTATGGCATCAAAAGATGCTTATACCGCCATAGGGGTTATTGTTTTGCAAAGTATAGGAATTATCATCGCTATGACTACTTACAGTTGTGTACTGACTTTCTCGGTTTCTCGCTTTATTGAACGAAATCAAATAGCTTTCAAAATAATGAATGCAACAGTAGGTGTTTTCTCTATATTTATTGGAATTCTTTGGATTTATAACGCTATAAATAGTTAATATGGAACACAAAAGTTTCCCTTTTACAGCCATTTGTGGGCAAGACGATTTTAAATTGGCCTTACTTTTATGTATGATTGATCCATCACTTGGAGGAGTTTTAGTTCAAGGAGATAAAGGAACAGGAAAAACAACTACAGTTCGTGCTTTGCAAGGCTTGATGAAAAATATTGAAACAGATTTTCCCTTTGTTAATTTGCCAATAGGAGCTACCGAAGATCGTGTTTTAGGTGCTATTCATTTAGAGCGATTAATTAATGATAAAAAAGTAGAAGTACAAAAAGGATTATTAGCCAAAGCACATCAAGGTATTTTATATATTGACGAAATTAATTTGTTAAATGATTATTTAATGGATGTTTTGCTAGATGCTTCTTCAAGTGGAGGGTATTATTTAGAACGAGATACCATTTCGCAATGGCTAGATAGTAAATTTTGTTTGGTAGGAACAATGAACCCAGAAGAAGGCGATTTGCGTCCGCAATTATTAGATCGTTTCGGATTATCTGTGACTATAAAAACACCGAGTGATAAGGATATAAGAATAGAGATTGTAAATAGGCGTTTGAATTTTGATATTGATTCAAATTTGTTTTGCCTTCAATTTGAAAACCAAGAAAAGGAATTAGCTAACCAAATAGCAAGAGCAAGAAGACAACTTTCTCAAATACACTTTTCGTCCGAAATAAAAGAAAATATTGCCGAAAAATGTATTTCCCATCAAGTAGAAGGATTACGTGCCGATATATTGCTAATGAAAGCCAGCCGAGCTTTTGCAGCTTTTGAAAATGTTAATGAAGTCACCTTAGACCATCTTGAAAAAATAGCGCCTTTGGTTCTAAATCATAGAGCAAAACATTTTCCAGAAAATAATCAAAATAACGAAAACAAAGGAAATAACCAGCAAAATAACGAAACTACTCAAGAACAAAATGAAAATACAAACTCGGGATTAAATGATTATTTGTTACAAGCCACAGCTACAAATCAGTATCTAAAAATTCAAACCCCCGAAGGAATCTCAAAAAAGGATTGTTTTTTAAAAGTGAGATGTTGCAGAAAAACAAAACAACTTCTTTTGGAACAACATCAACAAGTATAAACGTTTTGCAAACAGTAAAAGAATATTTACTTACGAATGCATTTAAGATTCATTATAAAAATGCTATTTCGCAATCTAAAATTCACTTGGTATTTTTAATAGATTCCAGTAGTTCGATGATACAAGACCAACAAATTTCTTTTATAAAAGGATTAATTTCCCAAACGCTGCATAAATTTAAACATAAAAAAATCCTGCTTTCTGCGGTGGCATTACAAAATGGTACAGCCTCGATTGTGTTACAACTTTCGCAAAATATAGAAACATTCATCGCACAAATTCAGCAATTACGCTCAGGAGGCAAAACAAATTTAAGCGCTGGATTACAATTAGTACACCAATTATTAAAATCAAAAACGCCACAAGAAGAAACACTTTTATACATACTCACCGATGGTAAAATTAATCAAGGTAAAACTGAAAACCCATTTGTTGAGGCAGTTTCGTATTTTAAAAAATACCTAAAAATGTTTAACCATACAACGATTATAGATACTGAAAAAGGTTTTATAAAATTAGCTTTAGCTAAAAAATTAGCAAACGAAATGAGAGTGAGTTATCAATCTATGTTACATTAAAATATTAAATAAATGAAAATATACACTAAAAAAGGAGACACTGGTAAAACAGGATTATTTGGCGGAAGCCGTGTTTATAAAGATGATGTTCGAGTAAATTGTTATGGCACTTTAGATGAGGTAAATTCTACCATTGGATTACTGCGAGCTAAATTAGGACCTACACACGAATGGCAACCTAATTTGCATAAAATTCAAAAAGATATGATGGATATGATGTCGCATTTAGCACGTCCGTCTGATTGTAAAAAAATTAACCCGAATCCAAAACCTGAGGATGGTGCTTCTTTTTGTGAAACTTGGATAGATGAATTGGAGGCTGCAATGACAACCAAATCGGATTATTTTTTACTTCCTGGGGGAAATGAAATATCTGCTTTATGTCACGTGGTACGTACACAAATTCGTCGAGGTGAACGATTATTAGTAAGTTTAATGAAAGAAGATGAGGTTGATGATTATATTCCTGCTTATATAAACCGACTTTCGGATTTGTTCTTTATTTTAGGTCGTGCCGAAATGGACAAAGCGGGTGTAGCCGAAGAAAAATGGCAATTGTTTTTGTACAAAAGAAAGAAACAACCTGAAGGGAAATAATGATAGTTATACCTGTCAGGTTTAAGAGACCTGACAGGTATAGCTTTCCTACATCATAATTATTCTGCATTTATAAAAAGTTGCTGTAGTTTTTCTAGTGTTTCAGGTTTTGGTTCTTTCCACATACCCCGCTGAATTGCTTCAAGCATTCTTTCGGTCATATCTCTTAATGCCCAAGGATTTACTTTTTCAATAAATGCTTTGTTTTCGGGGTTAAATAAATATTCTTGCGTAATGCCTTCATACATAAAATCGTCTATCATATCTGTAGTAGCATCATAGGCAAAGAGGTAATCCATTGTGGCTGCCATTTCAAAAGCACCTTTATATCCGTGTCGTTTTACTCCTTCAATCCATTTCGGATTAATTACTCGGGAACGATATACTTTTAATAATTCTTCTTTGAGTGTTTTTACTCTAGGATTTTCAGGACGAGAATGATCACCAAAATACACTGTAGGTTGCTGACCACTTACCGTTTGCACCGCATTAGTCAATCCTCCTTGAAATTGATAATAATCATCAGAATCTAAAATATCGTGTTCTCGATTGTCCTGATTGTGCATTACAATTTGAATGTCAGACAAACGCTGTTCGAAAACTTCGTGTGCCGATTCGCCTAGTCTATCATTTCCATAAGCATACCCACTCCATTGCATATATACTTTGGCTAAATCTTCTTTGGTTTGCCAATTTTTCTCATCTATCACCGCTTGTAATCCAGCACCATAAGCACCAGGTTTTGAGCCAAAAACACGAAACAATGCGCGTTTATGTGCCTTCTCTTCAGTAATTCCTTTGGATAACCAAGTCGCTTTTTCTTTTAAAAAACGTTTTCTTATAGGATTGCTTTCTGGATCTTCATCTAGTTGAGCTAATCGTTCAACTACTTTATTAAATAATGAAATTACATCTGGAAAAGCGTCTCTAAAAAATCCAGATATACGTAACATAACATCTACCCTTGGTCGTTTAAGAGTTAAAAGAGAAATGATTTCAAAATCAATTACTCTACGATTAGCACCTTCCCAAACAGGTTTTACCCCCATTAAAGCAAAGGCTTGTGCAATGTCGTCACCACCTGTGCGCATCGTAGAAGTTCCCCATACCGAAAGTCCAATAGTTTCAGGATAATCGCCATTTTCTTGCAGATAACGCTCAATGATTAAATTGGCACTTTTAATTCCTAAAGTATAAGCAGTAGGGGAAGGAATGGTTCGAACATCTACCGAGTAAAAATTTCTACCCGTAGGCAATACATCTAAACGACCTCTTGTAGGCGCGCCTGAACTTCCTGAAGGAACATATTTTCCATTCAATCCTGCTATTAAATGTTCAATTTCATTAGTTGTTTGCAGGATTTTTGGATAAGTTGTATTTGCTATATAATCAAGTACTTCATCAAAAGACGAATGTCCTGTTACTTTTCTGTTTATTAAAAACTGAGAAAGGTATTCTCTTGCTAATAATTCGAGTTGCTCTATTGCATCTCCAATTGTTCTGCAATATACTTGCAGAATTTTATTTTCAAAAGGGTTTGAATAATCACACTGTAAAGGATCAAAAGCTAAGGTTAAGTCGAAAGCTAATGCCTGTGTTATTCCTTTAATTGCTCCTGATGGCAAACGATGTAAGGCAATTAATAAGTCTAATAATTGATCATTTTCAGGTACTTTTCCAAAAATATGTAAACCATCTCTTATTTGCGCTTCTTTTAAATCACATAAATAGCCATCTAGTTTTACTAATAATTCGTCTATGTCTTCCGCGGAAGTTTGTAAATCAGTATCCAAATGCGCTTCTTGAACCAAAGCTTTAATTTGTTTTTTAAGAGCAGAAGCTCGTTTTGGATCAAGGGTAAACGCTTCATAGTATTCGTCTATCAAATGCTCTAATTTAGTAAGACTACCATAATTTTCTGCTCGTGTCATAGGCGGAATAAGATGATCTAGTATTACTGCTTGATTTCGGCGTTTTGCTTGTGTGCCTTCACCAGGATCATTGACAATGAATGGATAAAAATGCGGAATGGCTTCAAACAATACGCGTGGATAACAACTTTCTTTACTTAAGGCGATACTTTTTCCTGGTAACCATTCTAAATTCCCGTGTTTACCTACGTGTACCACTGCATCGGCTTGAAAAATAGAATTTACCCAAAAATAATAAGCTAAATAGTTGTAGGTAGGAGGTAAATCAGGTGAATGATATATGGCTTTTTCATCTTGATTATAACCTCTCGCTGGTTGAATACTTACAAATATATTACCCAATAAAAAACCAGCAATCGCAAATTTTCCATTACTACAAAAAGGAGAATCTTCGGGTTTTCCCCACTGTTTTTCAAGTTGTGCTTTTAGTTGCGGGCTTAGAAAATTGTATTTTTTATAAAAATCTTCTAATGACAAAGAAATTTGAAACGGACGAGTTTGTGTGGTATCAACATCATTCGTTATATAATGAGTAATTAATTGAATTAATTCTTCGCTCGAGTTAGGAATAAAATTTCCTAACTGGTATTCATTTTCTTTAAGTGCTTTGATAATGTTAATCATACTTTCAGGCGTGTCAAGTCCTACACCATTTGCTAGACGACTATCTTTGTTAGGATAGTTAGGCATTATCAAAGCAATGCGTTTCTCTGTATTTTTTTTGGTTTGTAATTGATGCCAGCGATAAGCAAAATCAACTACAAAATCGACACCCTCCTGATGAGTTTCATATTTTAAAATATCAGAATCCGTGATAGAATCTTTCCCTAAAGCTACTTTAAAAGAAACTGCTGTAGTAATAATTCGACCATCTAGTTCGGGTAAAGCGGCATTTATCGCAATATCTGTAGGAGTTAAGCCAAATAAATTATTTTCCCAAATGGTTTTTGTACACGAAGCAAAAATTGCTTGAATAACTGGAATATTGAGTTTTTGAAAAATAAAATCGTCTTCGTTTTCGGTAAGTGATTTTATTGAAAAACTCGTTGTGTTAATAAGCGAACTTAGTGCTAGATTTTGATATTGGGTAAGTAATTCGTGCAATTCATTCGTTGTGTTTTTATCTCGAAGATTATTAGCAAAAGCTATAATAGGATGTATATTTTTTTCTTTCAGTTTTTGATAGATTGCATATACAGGTTCTAAATTATCTGCCAAGTAATGAGATTTATAAACTAAAATTACCGAATTGAATACTCTATTTAATGTTTGTTCTTTGGTTAAAATTCCCTCTTCTAAATCATACAAAAATAAATCAGGGATACGTTGTGGTTCTTTATAAACTAATTCTTTTGCACCAAAAAAATGATGCTGAATAAAACGTAATAACTCGATTAAATTATCTTTTCCTCCTGCACAAAAATATTTCCAAACCAAATCAGAAACAGCTACATCTACAGTGGATAGATTCATTAATTCAATATCAGGAATATCATATCCTGATAAGAAAAGTACAGGGATATTTTTTTTCGGCACACTATTTCTAAGGATTCAACCAGATAAGGATAATAACTTTGTCCTCCTAATAACCTGCATATAACTAGTTTAGATTCGGAAATAACCTCTTCAACATATTTGTCTATAGTGAGTTCTTGTTTTAAGTAGGTAAGGTTAGTCATTCTAAGACTAGGTATCTCGTTTGTTATCTTGCTGTTTTTAAATTCTTTATAAGCATTATTTAAAGAGTTGATTTCAGTATCTGCTGCCGATAAAAAAATGATATCACCTTTTGATTGTTCGATGTAAAACACACCGTCCTCATTAGGATTCCATCCTCCAGGAATTGTTGGTATTAAATGCATTTCTAGTAGTCAAAATTAAAAAATGGATAATCAACAGTTGTTAATTACCCATTCAAATATACTTTCAATTTGGTTTAATTTAATCTTTCGTTGATAATTTGTTGCAAATTTTTATGCTTTAATTCATCACCTATGATAACTAAACTCGTTTTTCTAGTTTCGTCTTCTTTCCATTTACGATCAAAATAACTTTCAAAACGTGTTGAAACACCTTGAAGTACCATACGCATTGGTTTTTCAGGAACATTTATAAACCCTTTTATTCTATAAATTTCGTGTTCCTCAATAATTTCTTTCAAAGTTGCTACTAAGGTTTCTTGAGTATGCGGTGCAGTTATTTCAACTACTACAGAATCAATATGATCGTCGTGATCGTGTTCGTGACCATTTGCGTGGTCTTCCTCGTGATGTGAGTGACGGCTTTCTAAGTCGTTTTCTGCTTGTGCTCCCACACCAAGTAATATATCTGAAGCAATATTTCCTTTATTAGCACTTACTATTTTTACATTAGGTCTAATTTTGTTTGTAATAATCGTTTGAACTTCTTCAAATTGATCGTGATCTAATAAATCTTTTTTAGTCATTACGATCAAATCTGCACAAGATAATTGATCTTCAAACAACTCTTCAATAGGAGTTTCGTGATCTAAGGAATCATCTGCTAATCGTTGAGCTTCAACTCTAGCACGATCACATATTTCACCCGTAGCTTGACCTACTGCATCAACCACTGTTACCACCGCATCTACCGTGATTTGTGGTTTTAATTCTGGCCAATTAAAAGCGTGTAATAAAGGTTTAGGTAAGGCAAGTCCCGAAGTTTCAATTATAATATGATCGATAGTCTCTTTGCGTTCCATCAATTGCAACATAATGGGTAAAAACTCATCTTGTACAGTACAACAAACACAGCCATTATTTAATTCCATTATATCTTCTTCAAAGGCGCAACAAGATTTTAATAATTCGCCATCAATTCCCATTTCTCCAAATTCATTTACAATAACAGCTAATCGTTTCCCATTGTTGTTTACTAATAAGTTTTTAATAATAGTAGTTTTTCCTGAACCTAAGAAACCTGTTATTATCGTTACTGGAATTTTATTTGTCATAATAGTTCTAGAATTTATTTTATTGGTTAAAAATACTATATCTGTAAGTAAAAAAACAAAAATAGTTGAAGGAATTTTAATTTACAGGAAAAAAAAATCAGCATCAGAAGAATGAGGTAAGGTTAGATTTGTTTTGATTATGATTTGTTTACTCGTATTAAATTATGAAATGATAGAGGTTAAAAGTATATGTTTTTTCTATATGATCTAGCAAATTTACTCATTAGGTCTAGTTGTTCATTAGTGAAATGATTTCTACAGAATCCTGGTGAATAGCTCATAAAATTTTGAATAGGAGGGGTGTAGTTTTTATAATTAATGCCAACGTATTGGCAGTTTTTATCTATAGGCAAATTATAATCTGTAGGTGTATCACAGATAAAATCTCCCTCAGAATTACAATTGTTACCTTGTATACTTTCTTTTGAGCTAAATTGTTTTGATGAAGATCCGAAGGTGTGTTGTAGTCCAAAAAAATGTCCAATTTCATGTGCAAATGTGGCTAATCCTATGGTTGGATTATCAGATATGTATATTAAATTATAGCCTAGTCCTAGGTAATATTCAAAATTTTGGTTTAAAGTATAAGTAAAACCATTTAATTTTTTAGCGGAAGGTACAATAATAAAAGTTAATTGCCTTGTTGTTATTTTTGATTCAATTTTTGTTCTTATTGCATCATTATAGGCTATTTCATCAATAGTATATTTTTGATGAATGCGACGTATTTTAGAATTAAGTATGATTTTAATTTTTGATTTAGTTATTTTATAATTTAGGTTTTTTATTATGTTTTTATATTTTAAATAATTTTTAACATGAGGAGAAGCTATAATTATATTAGCTGGAAAGTATATGTAGTGTGTATAATTTAGTGTGTTTTTTAGATGAAGTAGTTCCTTTTTTCCGTTTGTATTGCAAGGTTTTGAAATACAAGTGTATTCTGTATTATTGGGATGATTATTCTGGCAAGCAACTAATAAAAAAGCAAACCCCAAAAATGAATGGATGAATAATGGTATTTTTTTGTGGTTTGCTAATCGTTTCATTATTATTTTATTCTTCAATTTTAATACCTTTCCAGAAGGCTACATAATTTTCTATGAATTTAGCATTATTTATTATTTCTGGATAATACCATGCTGCGTCATCTCTAAATTTACCATTTACTTCAATATTATAATATTGAGCTATACCTTTTCATTGCAAATTGAGTTTATTTTACTAGGTTTAAAATATTCTTTTTTATGCTTTGATGTGGAAAATAAGTAGTTCCTTCATGACTAATAGTATCATTACTTTCAGCTATAATTTTGTTATTAAAAGTTGCTTTCATAGGATGAATATTATTTTTTAATTAATGGGAGAGTTAGATGTTTGTATTTTAATGTTTTACAAAGAAGAAAGATACTTTTGAATTATGATAATAAGTCTACAATTTTTAATAGATCAGTTGCTGATTTTTTTTCACCTGTAGTATGTAGCGCATAAATAAGGTTCTTCATTACTCTTTTAATAATATCTAAGTTCGTTGCTGGAAGAAAAATTTTTTCATTTAAATCAAAATTAATTTCAGTTAGGATGGAATTAAAGCGATCGTTTCCATAAAATACTCCTTGATAAAACGGATCTATAAAAAAGTCTATTTGATTAATAGGTTCATCGTTGTAAAAGGATAATTCAGTAGGGTTATTATTTAATATAGCTAATATGAAATGTTTTGGAGAATTTATTCCTATTAGATGTATGTTTAATTGTTGTGCAACTAATAGATACAAAACACATATCATGATAGGGTTTCCTACTTTATCTTGTATAACTTTGTTGATGAATGAGTTGTTAATTCCTTTATAATTTTTATAATTACCTCCAAATTTATGATCATCTAATATTACAGTATTCATTGCTTGCATAATTTCATAGTTGCTTTTGTTTTGCACTAATGGTTTAATTTCTTGGGTGAGCAATTGAATTGTTGTTATTACTTCATTTTCATTTAAGTTTGGATAACCAAATTTAGCAATCAAAAATAATCCTTTGAGTAAATTGTTTGTTTCATTTTGACTCCATTTGACTATTTCATTCTTTAAATGTTCTAATTTAAAATTATCGAGTAGTTCTGCTAGGCGGTATTTTTGCAGATCACTATTTGAATGATCAAATTCTTCTTGTAAAAAAGGAATTAGTTGACTTCCTAATAAGAGTATTTCTTTTTTACTGTATTATATATTTCTGTATTCGGATCGTCTAATAATTGTATTAATGCGGTTGTTTTATTTTTATCAATATTTAATGTTTTCACGGTTAATTCCTTTCATAATGAGATTTTTTTTAGTTTATCGCTTTTATTAACGATTGTTTTAATGTATGAACATATGGCTATTCCTTTTATTTTATGTTCGTGTAGATATTCAAAGGTTTTTTCTACTAATTCTTTTCCTATTCCTTGACCTCTCAATTTTTTGGGAACTTCTGAATGAATTAAATAGTAACAGTTGTTTTTTTCGGTATATTCTATTTTTGCAAAGTCGTCCCCAACTTTCATGATGAATATTTTAAGTTCCGGGTAATGTTGTATGTCTGACATGGTCATGATTGGTTTATTTTATCTGTTTTAAGTAGCTAATTGCTTTTTCTGTATCTAAATGATAATCATTAAAAACTACGTTATCATTTTGGTCAATAAATATAAACCAAGGGGTACCACCTGTTCTATAGTTTACCATTATATTTGATATATTGTTAGTGCTAGAATTTCCATTGTCTTGAGCAAATGGAATTTTTAGATTGTATTTTTTTTGAATTTCTAGCATTTTTTCATAGGTATTACTACTATTCCCTTCAAATACGGTTTGAATAGCTAAGAATTGTATGTTTTTATTCTCTTTTAGTGCTTTTGTCATTGCTTGTAAGGAAGGAAGTCCTATACTATGACATCCAGGGCACCAACTTTGAAAGCAGTAAATAACCTTAAATTTTCCTTTTAGATCGGATAGTTGAATAGGGTTTCTTTTGTTTCCATTTTCGTCTACCCAAACTTTAATATTCCATTCGGGGGCCTTTAATCCTTCGATGCCATATGATTGAGTTGTGTTCATTGTATGTTTTTTTGTGTTGTTAATATGTTTTTTTTGTATTTTACTACAGCTTATTAGAAAGATAAGTAATGCTATCGTAAAGAAATAGTTATGTAATATTATCTTTGATTTTGTCTGCATACATTTTTTTAATTTTGAAATTTTAGGTGTAATGACTGCTTGACAATAGCCTGCATAAGTGTTTTGATTATAATAATCTTGATGAGAATCTTAAGCAGGGTAAAAAGTTTTTATTAGGTGTAAGTTCAGTAATAATTTTATTTTGATAAAATGGATTTAATTTTTAATTACTTCTTTAATAATGTTTTTTTGTTGAGTATTATGATAAAATATAGCTGATCTATATTGTGTTCCATAATCTGCTCCTTGATGATTTAGTGTGGTAGGATTATGATTAGTCATAAAGATAATCAGTAATTCTTCGTATGATAAAATAATGCTATCAAAAGTTATCTGTATGACTTCTGCATGTCCTGTATTACCATTGCATACCTCTCTATAAGTGGGGGGGTGTCCACCTGTATACTCAGAAACCACCTTTTCTACGCCTTTTACTCTTTGAATTATAGCTTCAATACATATTTTACCTGTCTCAAATTCAACGTTTACTACTTTTGAATGTTCTGTTTTCCTTCCGCATAAATTTGAATAATTAAATGAATAAAGTTGATTCTAGTATATCTTATAAATACTATTATTACTTCAGATACATTTTACAGGTATTTTTATTCTTCAAAAACATTTGTTACTAAGATTTTTTTATTTTTCGTCTTTATTTAATGAAATAGAATTAATACAGTAGCGTAACCCGCTTGGTTCTGGTCCATCAGGAAAAACGTGACCTAAATGAGCATCACATACATTGCACATTACTTCTACTCTGATCATTCCAAATGAAGCATCTTTTTCGTACTTAATAGCATTTTCTTTTATTGGTTGAGTAAAACTAGGCCAACCAGTTCCTGAATTAAATTTTTCTGTTGAATCAAAAAGAGGAGTCTCACAACAAGCACAATTGTATATTCCTGGTTCATGGCGTGAACAATGTTCCCCTGAAAAACGAGCTTCTGTGCCTTTTTTTCTTGTAATATAAAATTGTTCGTCAGTTAGTATATTTCTCCATTCATCATCTGTTTTTTCAATTCGTTTATCAGGTGTTAGGTTTCCTTTGTTAGTAAATCTGATTACATCTGCCCAGTTTAATGTTTTTGCATCCATAATTTTTATTTTTTATTTCGTTACACAAAGTTAGAGTTAAGTTCTTTAAAAAAGATAGTTTAAAATTCCTAAATATTTGTGAATAATTCCTGTAAATAGAATGCTGTTAAGAGGGATATTTTGTTTTTTAATACCTATAGAGGTGATTTTTAAATGTAAATATATGAAATATACAAGAGTTAAACTTATTAATAATTCCTTTTGTTTATTTAGATTGTTTTGTAGTTTTTTAAAAAATAGTTTGATAATTTTAATTATATTCTCTTATGATTATGTAGAATTAGATAATTTAAAAGTGTGTTTAAATAAGATACATTAAAAGTCTTTTAATAATTATTTTAGGGATAAGAGATAACTTTAAAAATATTTGTAGTAAAATAAAGTAAGAAAACCCCATAAATTTGCATCTAATACTCAACTGCTGTCCATAAACTATGTGCAAAAGGTATTGATATAACTGTTTTAAATAAAGTACTCGCTCTTACTATTGCTAAACAAAAAGTTTTTGTGGATGATTTTGCTAATACCACTTCTGGTAATTTAAATAAACTTCAATATAATGGTTTATTTGAAATATGGGAATCATTTGCAACTGAAACTAATATTTTAGCAGTAGAAATGCAAGCAAGATACATAAGAGATTTAATGTCTCTTGAAGCAAATATGGATGTAATTGCTTCGAGTATAAACAAAACAATTAGACCAACAGTTAGTAATAATCGTTTTTTTGCAATATCTGGTGGAGGACAAGATATTGAGGCTAATATAGTTGAATATTTTATGGATCTTTTGGCTCGTGAAAAAGATATCAAAAATACCCAATGGAGCAGATAGAACTAAATTAGTAGAACAAATTTTAAGCGGCTCAAATGTAAAAATTAATATTACTACCGAAATGAGTCCTTGTGAGTCTTGTGAAGCTATTATTGGTAAATGTAATGAAAGTAAAGCAGGAGTTGAAGTAAAAGAAAAGCACGGAGTTATTTATTAAAAAAATAATTATGAAAAGAGGAGAGAAATATATTCCATTTTATGAATCTGTGAAACAGTTTGTATTAGATACAAAACTAACATTAGTTGATGAAGTTGAAGGTTTAGATGAAACTGTTATACATCAATTTGAAAAAGAGCATCAAATTAAATTTCCAGCGGCATTGTATGCTTTTTTGATTTTATTTGGGACTAAAATAAGAGTAAGAAAAACAGAAGATTATTTCGATATGACAATAAACGACATAAAAGAGGCGATGTCGGTGGGTATCAATGAGAATTATAAAGAAATAATTATAAGAGAAAAAGGTTTTCTTGATTATGATACTGGTGATGATGATTTTTTTATTTTAAAGATATTATTGATGTTAATAAATTAATTTTCATAACACAATACCATCGTTGGTTTAGTTTGGGTTTTATTGACAGTCGCTCAGAAAATCCTATTATTTACCATATTAATGAGAAAGAGTATTATTCAACACGAGGAGGAGTAAGTTTTACTTTTACCTCTTTTATAAGAGATGTTTTATTTCTTGCTATAAACTGGAGATTTGATATAGAGTCTATTACTGATGAAAATATTGAAAAATCATCAGAATCGGAAAAAGAATCACTCATAGTGATAAAAAATCTAATTATAGACAAACTCCCTTGGGCGAATTTTTATGTTGAGAATGTTGATATTTTTTATAGTTCTAAATGTAATTACAGAAAACATCGATTAAATTTTTATAAAATTATAGAAGAACAAGAAAAGCAAACAGGTTATATAATGACTGTAGATGAGTTTGAATGGGCATTTATTGATTATTTGAAAGAGCAAGGTGTATTGAATAAGATAGAGGAATGATTTGTAAGTTTTTCCTCGATAACTATGGTTTTTTCGAGGTACTATAACATAAACTGTGTAAGTATAAAAAATAATGGGGTTTTAAAACCCCATTATTTTTTTGTTTAATTTTAAATATTACTCAGTCTTATGAAAAAAGAAGATTTATTATTATCAGATGATTTTTTGAAGCAATTCAAAACAGGCGAAGATCTAAATGGATTTCTTGCCCAATTACAAAAACGTGGATTAGAAGCTATCTTAAATGGTGAGTTAGACTCTCATTTAGGTTACGATAAACACGAAAAATCAACTTCTTCCAACTCTGGTAATGGTTTTTCAACTAAAAAAGTTAAAACCTCATTTGGTGAATCTGAGATTCAAGTTCCTAGAGATAGAGAAGCTTCATTCAATCCAATGATTGTCCCTAAAAGGCAAAATATGGTTGATGGTTTAGAGAATGTAATCGTGTCATTATATGCAAAAGGGATGAGTGTTAGTGATATTGAAGAACAGATTAGAGAAGTATACAACTTTGACATTTCTACTTCGAGTATATACCGCATTACTGAATTAGTGTCTAATGACATTATAGCTTGGCAAAATCGACCATTAGATCCAGTCTATTTAATTGTTTGGATGGATGGCATTGTATTTAAAGTTCGTGAAAACTCAAAGGTTATCAATAAAACTATTTATCTAGCCGTAGGCCTTAATAGAGATGGTAAAAAAGAGGTTTTAGGTATGTGGCTAGGCAAGAATGAAAGCGCTAGTTTTTGGTTGGGTGTATTGACCGATTTAAAAGCCAGAGGTCTTGAAGATATCCTCATTACAGCCACTGACAACCTAAAGGGCTTTACCCAAACCATTAAAAACGTATTCCCAGAATCACAAACACAAATCTGTGTGGTACATCAAATCAGGAACTCAGCTCGCTATGTAGTCTGGAAAGATAAAAAGAATTTTCTAGAGATATGAAGCAGATTTATGACGCTCCAACCAAACAAGCCGCCAAAGGAGCTTTGGAAGATTTTGCTAATAAATGGAATCATAAACATCCTTATGGAGTAAAATCTTGGGAAGAGAACTGGGAAGAACTACCGTTTTTTTTGACTTCTCTTTAGAAATCAGAAAAATCATTTATACCACTAATTTAATTGAAAATCTAAATGGGAAAATTAGAAAATACACTAAAAACAAATTATCATTCCCTACGGATGAAGCTGTTTTAAAATCTGTATATTTGGCATTAAGAGAAGCAACCAAAAAATGGTCAATGCCAATACCTAATTGGGGACTAATTCTTAATCAGTTCTTAACTATATTTGAAAAAAGGGTTCAACTTTAATTAAAAGTCAAACCCCATTATTATAACTTACACACTTTTTAGGATAGTGTCTTTTAAGCTTAAAGGAAGGACCAAAGAATTAATTTTAAAGTAATACTTAATAAAGCATTTTAATTTCTTTTATTCCGAATACTTTAATACTTTCATCTTCTAATATAATTTCAATTAGCCCATCTTGATTCACCTTTTTAATAATTCCCATAAATTTGTGGTTAAATGAATCTTCAAAAGCAGCAGGTTTGTTGAATTTAAATAAAAAATTGTGATATTTTTCCCATAGTATCATCTTTTTACCTTCTTTTATTTCTTTTAGATTTTTCTCTAGTCTTTTTAAAATAGAAAATAATATTTCCTCTATCACATATTCCTTTCCTGTAATAGATTTCAAAGAAGATGCTTTAGGTAAATTATCAAAATTTTCTTGATTAATATTTAGACCAATTCCTATGATAGATTCAACTTCCTGATTTTCTTTAAAGTTGTTTTCAATTAGTATACCTGAAATCTTTTTATTGCCTGACATAATGTCGTTGGGCCATTTTATAGATAAGTCAGGAATTTCATATTTTTCAAGAGCTTCTTTTATCGTTACTGCAACCGTTATATTAAGATCAAAAATAGTAATATTTGTATTAATTATTTTTTTTATTAATATACTGGTTATTAAGTTTTTATCTTTTTCTGTAACCCAGTTGCTACCCATTTGTCCTTTACCTTTCCATTGGCTTTGAGCTGTTACTACAGTAAAATTTTCAAGGTATTGATTTTGTGAAAGTTTTTTTAAAAATCATTTGTAGAATCTATGGCATTGAGTTTGATTAACTTCATGTACTGTGATTTGAAATAGTAAAATTTAAGTATCTATTTTTTATCTTTCAAAATAAAGACAAAAAACAATAACTTTGCGAAAAATAATTATTAAAGATAAATGGCGAACAAAGAAGTAGGAAACGATATTTTATTAGCAAATATCATTAAAGGTATTGAAGACGTAAAAGGTAATGATATAGATATTTTAGATCTTAGAGAATTAGAAAATACAGTTTGTGATTATTTTGTTATTTGCAATGGTACCTCAAATACACAAGTAAATGCAATTGTAAATTCAGTTCAAAAAGCTGTTTCAAAAGAGCTCAAAGAAAAACCTTGGCATGTTGAAGGAACTGATAATGGAGAATGGGTATTAATGGATTATGTACACATCGTAGTTCATGTATTCCAAAAACATATTAGAGAATATTACAACATAGAAAGTCTTTGGGGAGATGCTAAAATTACATCAATCGAAAATAAATATTAATTGTTAGAGTATCTATGTCAAAAGAAAATAAGCAAAATAATTTTAAATTTAATCCTTGGTGGATATATGGCTTGATAGGAGCTGTATTTATAGGGATGTATTTATCAGGGCAGTCTCGTTGGGTTGAGCCTACTAAAACAAATGTTTCTAAATTTTATGAGTTTTTAGAAGCAGGAGATGTAGATAAAGTAGAAGTTGATAATGATCGTTTCGTTACGGTTTATTTAAAAGAAAATGCTTTATCCAAAGAAGCCCATAAAAAACTAGCTAAAGAAGATATATTAGGTAATAAAAATTTAGGTCCTCATTATTCTTTTGAAATTAGTGGGGAAGATGGAAGTTTTTCTAAAGACCTAAAAGAAGCAAAATTAGGAAAAAAAATCTCCCAATATGAATATAAAACATCAGGAGGTTGGACTGACTTTATGATTCAATTACTACCAATTTTTATTCTAATTGGATTTTGGGTTTTTATGATGCGCCGTATGTCTGGAGGAGGTTCTGGAGGAGGAGGTCAAATTTTTAATATTGGCCGTTCAAAAGCAAAACTTTTTGATGAAAAAACAGATGTAAAAGTTACATTTAAAGACGTAGCAGGATTAGAAGGAGCCAAAGAAGAAATACAAGAAATTGTAGAATTCTTAAAAAATCCTCAGAAATATACAGATTTAGGAGGTAAGATACCTAAAGGAGCTTTATTAGTAGGTCCTCCAGGTACAGGAAAAACATTATTAGCAAAAGCAGTAGCAGGTGAGGCTAAAGTGCCATTCTTTTCTCTTTCAGGATCAGATTTCGTAGAAATGTTTGTTGGAGTAGGAGCTTCTAGAGTACGTGATTTATTTAAACAAGCCAAAGAAAAATCACCAGCAATTATCTTTATTGATGAAATAGATGCTGTAGGTAGAGCTAGAGGAAAGAGTAATTTTTCAGGTTCTAATGATGAACGTGAAAATACATTAAATCAACTTTTAACAGAAATGGATGGTTTTGGAACAGATACAAGTGTAATTGTATTAGCAGCCACTAACCGTGCAGATGTGCTAGATAAAGCATTAATGCGTGCAGGACGCTTTGATAGACAGATTTATGTTGATTTACCAGATATTAGAGAACGTAAAGAAATTTTTGAAGTACATCTAAAACCTTTGAAAAAGGTAGAAGGATTAGATACTGACTTTTTGTCAAAACAAACGCCTGGATTTTCAGGAGCTGACATAGCTAATGTATGTAATGAAGCAGCCCTGATTGCAGCTAGAAATAATAAGTCAGCAGTAGATAAACAAGATTTTTTAGATGCTGTAGATCGAATTATTGGAGGATTAGAAAAGAAAAACAAAATTATTACCCCAGAAGAAAAGCGAGCAATAGCTATTCATGAAGCAGGACATGCTACAGTAAGCTGGATGCTAGAACATGCTGCACCATTAGTAAAAGTTACTATTGTGCCAAGAGGACAAAGTTTAGGGGCAGCTTGGTATTTACCTGAAGAAAGGCAAATTGTTAGACCACATCAAATGTTAGATGAAATGTGCGCAACAATGGGAGGTCGTGCTGCTGAAAAAGTAGTTTTTGATATGATTTCTACAGGTGCTTTAAGCGATTTAGAAAAAGTTACAAAACAAGCTCGTGCTATGGTTACCATATACGGATTAAATGAAGCATTAGGGAATGTAACTTATTATGATTCATCAGGTCAATCAGATTATAACTTTTCTAAACCTTATTCAGAAGAAACAGCTTTAACAATTGATAAAGAAATATCCTCTATTATTGAAAAACAATATCAACGTGCTATTCATATTCTTCAAGAAAACAAAGAAAAGTTAGAGCGTTTAGCAGATATTTTAATTGAAAAAGAAGTAATCTTTAAGGATGATTTAGAAGAAATCTTTGGAAAACGTCCTTATGACAAACCTTTACAAGAAGAAATTGTTTAAAACTTAGTTAATAAAATCTTTAAAAAACTCAATCTTATGTTAAAATTAGATTGAGTTTTTTTTAACTTTGCCTATTAAACCAAACTACTTCTATTTGTAAGTAATATATGAGTATTTTTAGGAAAATTTTTGGGTCAAGTAATGATGCTTCTCAAGAAGCTAATGAAAGTGAATATAACCCTTTTCAAGAAGTAAATGTTAATTTGCCAGTAGATGAATTGTTTACCTTAAATTTTAAAAAAATGGAGGTAAATTCTTATACTGCGAGAATTTAGCAGAACTAAACGAACAGTTTGAAAATATCTTAGAAGAGAATGATTGGTTCGAATCAGAAGCTATTTGTCTAGAATCAAAACTATTTCGGATGCTTGATTCGAATAATATAAGTTATTCTAATATTGCAAATCCTAAATTTTTATTAGCAACTTGTGAAGGACTAATTGCTGAAGATGGCTCTATTATGTTTTCTTCTAGTCAGATAAAACATAATAAAATTAATGAATTACCAGATAACATAGTGGTTATAGCAGCTACTAGTCAAATGGTTCCTGGTAAAAGTGACGGATTACGTGAGATAAAAAAACGTTACACGACCAACTATCCGACTAATATTACAACCATTAAGTATTTTGAAAAAGTCAAAGAAGAAGATTTTCTTCATTATGGAAGTTCTCCAAAAAATTTGTATTTACTTTTATTAGAAGATTTATAGCATGAACGAAACATTAGTCCGTGCATTATCAGGCATTGTATATGTTGCTTTGTTAGTGTCTGCTACTCTATATTCAGAAGAATCCTTTTTAATTCTTTTTGGACTTTTCTTATTGCAAGCAGTAAATGAATTTACCAATTTAGTTAAAATAAATAAACTATTAGCTTTTCTACTAGCTGCTGTTTCTTATCTAAACTTTACCTATTTTAATAATTATCATTTTAATAATTGGATGTTAACCATTATTAGCTTGATTGTTTTAATATTTCTTATCAATTGGTTACTTGATAATAAAATTAAAAATATAAATTACCTAAATTGGATTATTTTGATAGGTTATATTATTATACCGTTTATATTAATTACCAAATTAGGACAAATAGAAACTAAACATTATCCCCATATTATTATAGGAATTTTTATTTTGATATGGACAAATGATACTTTTGCCTATATCGTTGGGAAAAAATTTGGGAAGAAAAAATTATTTGAAAAGATTTCACCTAAAAAAACAATAGAAGGTTTTTTAGGAGGAACTATTTTTGCCATCTTGGCAAGTTTTATAATCAGTCGATATTATGTAAATTTGTTACCAGTAATATATTGGGTTTTAATTGCTCTATTTACAAGCTGTTTTGGTACAGTTGGTGATTTAGTAGAATCAAAATTCAAACGTTTAGCTGGAGTTAAAGATAGTGGAAATATTATGCCTGGTCACGGTGGAATATTAGACCGACTAGATAGTATTATTTTTACAGCCCCATTTGTTTATTTATTATTAAAAATTGTAGGATATGTTTCATAAAGAAGGAATTAAAATTATTTCAGTAGCTTCATTAATAATGATTATTAGCTTATTTTTAGCTGATAAGTTTTTAATTAATATTACATGGTTACGTTTGACTATACAAATAGTAGTCTTGTTTCTATATGTAATGATTTTACAATTTTTTCGAAATCCTAATAGAAAAATACAACCTAATGAGCATACAATTTTAGCACCTGTTGATGGTAAAGTAGTAGTGATAGAAGAGGTATATGAAGAAGAATATTTTAAGGATAAACGTTTAATGGTTTCTATATTTATGTCACCTATCAATGTACATGTTACACGTTATGCTGTATCAGGTGTAGTGAAATATAGTAAATATCACCCAGGTAAATACTTAGTAGCTTGGCATCCAAAAGCTAGTACAGAAAACGAACGAACATCTGTAGTGGTAAAAAATGAAGCTTTTGGTGAAATTATGTATCGTCAGATTGCAGGAGCCCTAGCCAAAAGAATAGTAAATTATGCTGAAGAAGGAGATGTAGCCGTTCAAGGTACAGATGCTGGATTTATAAAATTTGGTTCTCGCGTAGATTTATATTTACCTTTAGGTACTAAGGTTAATGTAAAATTAGAACAAAAAGCAATTGGAAATTTTACAGTTATTGCCCAAGCCTAAAATGTTTGATCAAGAATTAGATACGAAATTTAAAGAAGCTTTTATTAAAGTTTCTAAAATGCAACAGGATTCTCTTCCTCAAGACGTTATGCTACGTTTATATGCTTATTATAAACAAGCGAGTTATGGTTCTATGTCTAATATGAATTATAATAGTTTAGACGTACGGGATGCTTTTAAATTAAATGCTTGGATGCAAGTAAGTAATTTGTCTATTGAGGAAGCTAAAAAAAATATATAGATTTAGTAAACGAAATAGTTACAATAAATGAATAAAAAAGTTTTTTTTATCATAAACTGCCTTGTATTATCTCTTTTAAGTTGTAAAAAAGATACTTTAGTAGAAGTTGTAGACGTTCCAGCTACTCCTATAATGGCTGTTGAAAAGACAGAGACTAAACCTTCAGACTTAAAAGCTAATGAAGGAGCTTTTCAATTATATAATTTACCTTTTGAATATAAAGCTTTAGAACCTTATGTAGATTCTAATACTTTGGAGTTGCATTATTCAAAATATTTATTACCTTATGTAAATGCTTTAAATAAGGCAGTTATAGGTACAAAATATGAAGTATTAGATCTTTTAAATATATTTAAAAATTTAAATTATTCTGATGCAGATATTCGTAATTATGCAGGAGCAGTATATAATCATAATTTTTACCTAGAGTCTATTGCTCCAAAAGCAGGAGGGCAGCCTAGCGGAGAATTATTAGATGCAATTAATAGAGATTTTGGTTCTTTTGATCAATTTATACAAAATTTTTCAGATACTTCTGTAAAAATTAATGGTTCTGGTTGGACTTGGCTGCTTTCAGATAGATATGGAAAATTAAAAATTATAACAACAGCTAATAATGATGCTCCTCAAATGAAAGGATTAGGTATTAAAGGAGTTCCTTTGTTATGTTTAGATATGTGGGAGCACGCTTATTATTTAAAATTTCAAAATAGAAAAAAAGAATATGCAAATACATTCTTTAGTATTGTTAACTGGCCTAAAATAGAAGAGAGATATAATGCTTTTTCAAAATTGACTTATCCTACAACAAATCCTGTTTCTACCACAACCATAGAAGAAGAAGTTGATTTAGTTCCTTCAGAAGATAAAAAAGAAAAAGAATAATTTTTTTAATAATAAAGAGTCCAATAATAAAGAATGTATTTTAATTATTATTGGACTCTTCGCTTAAAATAATATATCTATAGAAAATATATAGAGAAGATGTATTTAATACAATATTAATAGGTTCAAAAAGTTTTTCTAGAGTATAATATTTTTGAAGAGTAAATATTAAATTTTGCATTACAAATAAAATAATGGTAATAAGTAAAAAATAGTTTTTATTACTGACTTCATTGTTTTCTAAATAATAATTAGATAGAGCAAGCCCTCCAAGTATAGACATTAAAACAGCATTAGAGATAAGCATTAAAAAATTTAGATTATAAAAATCATCAATTAAAAAAATTACATATAGATAGAAAAATAAGAATGGAAATGTAGCAATTAAAATTGGAATTATCCTTTTTTTACTTATAGTTTTATAAACTAATATAAGGCTTAACAATCGATTAATTAAGTAGGCAATTAATCCATACACTAAAAAAGATTTTACTTTATTTTGAAAAAAGAAGTTACTTATAATAACAAAAAGAATAACACCTATAAAAAGATAATTTCTCTTAGACGAACTGTATATATAGAGGATTTGTAATAAAATAAGTCTTAATAAACCAAAATATGATAATAGAGGATTTATTTTAAAGATTTCGTTTATTAAAAAGAGCAATGCAGTAGCAAAGTAAATAAAACTTACTAATCGTATTGTCTTTTTTTGACTAAATCCTCCATAAATTTATTTTAAACATTATATTACGCTGTTTATAAAAGATAATATGATTTAAGAATTATAATTTAAAAGAACTAATTCTTATTCTCAAATTTAGTAAAAAAAAAATAAAAGTATGTAGGAAAATAATGCTTAAATTTTTTATAATTTAAACAAAAAAAGCTATATATTTGAATTATTTTTTTCGAAAAAATTTTGCTAATTTCTTTTAGTTTATTTTTTCTTTCTATTTTCTTAGTTTCATTTTTAATTTTAGCTTTTCTCAATTTAGTATTAAATTTCTGAATATTTTCTTCATTTTTACGGCTCATAAATATTTCTTTTTTATTTCGTCTAAACTTAATTCAGTATATGTTAAATCATGTATTATTTTTTTTCTTAGAAGTGAAATCTCTTCATCAAAATATTTTGCCCAGTTGGTGAGATTTAAAATATTACGAGCATTTTTTAATCTTTTTTGAGTTTCTTTACTTGTTCTTAAAATAGCTAAGCCATCATAATTCTTTGTTTGTTTATGTTGATAATGTATTTCATTATGAGTTTGATCCCAATGAATATAGTATAATTTTTCAATATCATTATCCGGAAAAAAACTATCCCAAGTGGCAAAACCTACTTTGTATTTCGAAGGTTCTAATGAATTGTCTATCAGTCTCCATTTAGCATTAGCAAATCGTCCCCAATGATTAGATAATCTGTAAATTCCTTTCTGAGAGTAATAATATTCACTTCCCGATTTACTGATAAAATCAGGAGTTAAATTAGAAATTGATGAATGTGATACCTCTTGAAAGACACAAAAAGTTTTCTTTAAAGAATTTACTTTAGGGTAATATTTGGAATTTGTTTGTTTCAAAATTTTAAATAAAACTTAAAAATGATTTATGTAAACACAAAAAGGTTATTTTTGTGTTTCAAAATTAGTAAAACTATTTTATAGTTTTTTATATTATTAACAAATACATACAGATGAAAAAAATTTTAGGAATTAGTTTAGTAACTTTGGCTATTGCATGTAATGGTATAATAGGTGATGGATTTAAATTTGAAGGAGAAGTAAATGGTCTGAAAGATGGAACAAAGGTTTTTTTACAAAAACAAGATGAAAATACAGGAATGCCAGTAGCTATTGACACTGCAAAAATAGAAAAGGGTAAATTTGTTTTTGAAGGAGAAGCTAAAGAACCACAGGTGCATATGGTTTCTATTGAAAATCAACAAGGAGGATTTATATTTATTTTAGAAAAAGGAAATATAACAGCAAAAATAAATAAGGATAGTATACCTTTAGCTAAAATTGCAGGTACTTATAATAATGATGAATTAGTTAAATATAATTCTCAAATGATGGGTATTTCTAAGCGTATGATGTCATTTCAAAAAGCAAATATTGCAAAAATGCAAGAAGCTCAGAAAGCTAATGACTCAGTAACAATGAAGAAGTTAAATGCTGAATTTTCTAAATTTCAAGAAGAATTTATTGTTTCTGGAGATAAATATATTAATGAAAATCCAAAATCATTTATTTCCTTATTATTAATTCCGACACTTTTTAATACACCTAACGCAGATATAGCTAAGATAAAAAAATCGTTCGATGCTTTAGAAAAGGATATTAAAGAAACAGCTGCTGGTAAAAAGATTAAGAAACAATTAGAGGAATTTGAAAAAACAATGGTAGGAGCAAAAAAAAAAATGAAATAAAAGCTCCCAATTTTACGGCTAAAACACCTGAAGGGAAAACATTAAGTTTAAAGCAAGTTTTAGGAAAAGTGACTTTGATTGATTTTTGGGCTTCTTGGTGTGGTCCTTGCCGAAAAGAAAATCCAAATGTGGTGGCACTTTATAAAAAATGGCATCCAAAAGGATTAAATATTATAAGCGTATCTTTAGATAAAGATGTAGCGAAATGGAAAGAAGCAATTAAGAAAGATCAATTACTATGGAATCATGTGTCTAATTTGATGCAATGGGAAGATCCGATTGCTAAAATTTATCAGATAGAAAGTATTCCTTCAACGGTTCTCGTTGATGAAAAAGGGAAATATAATAGGAACTAATCTTTTTGGTAAAGATTTAGAAAACGAAATTCAAAAAATATTAGTTAAATAATCAATAAAGTTATATAATATTATATTTATAAAGTAGAAATATTTTTTTCTGAATACCCCGAAAAGTTAAATACTCTTTTGGGGTATTTTTATGAGGAACTATTCATAAAAATATTATTTATTCTCTTGATTTATTTTTTATCTTAATAAATAAAATATAAAGTTTAATTACTTTTATAAAAAACATTTTATTTGTGAAATAATAAACAGGTTACTGAAGAAAAAGACCTCTATCAAAATATTTTAATAGAATACTTTTTTCTATCAGAAATGAAACAGTGATATCCCAATCATAAGCAGATTTTCTTTGAATTATTTTTGTAATGTCTAACTACTATACTAGTCCTTTGTTAATTTTTTTGTTGTTCTGTTAATAGATTTTCAGAATGCTTAGAATGGAAGTTTTTTAGTTGTTTCTGTTTACCCGTTTCCTTATTATATTTTGAACTATTATCATATAAATTGATGAATATTAGAGAAATACCTTGATTAAATCGGCTACTTTTTGTACTTATTGATATCTGTAAAAATATTTGTTATTTTTAAAGAATTTAAATCTGTAACTCTTTTATAAAAAGATTATACTAACTAAAATTTATATATTTATTTTAGTTCTTAAATATTAAAATGAAATAGAGTACTCGTTCGAGATATTTTTTTGAATTTATTGAGGTTGTCCTAAAAGTAAAAAATCAATACACAGTTTGTTACTCTAAGGGAAGGAGGAGTCTTATAATCAGTACTATGTGATTTATCCCTTTGGTCGCAATGACAAGATTGCGGACTTTTTGGACAGTCTCCTTTATTATAGTAGACATCAGACTATTCAAAAAAATATGAAGTAGTAGTCATATGAATTGAAAAATAATTGATTATATAATTCAATTAAAAATTTATAGTTTAAAGAGAAT
Organism: Flavobacterium oreochromis; assembly: GCF_019565455.1. Taxonomy (NCBI): domain Bacteria; kingdom Pseudomonadati; phylum Bacteroidota; class Flavobacteriia; order Flavobacteriales; family Flavobacteriaceae; genus Flavobacterium; species Flavobacterium oreochromis. Next base: position 3,294,342 of record NZ_CP067377.1, on the reverse strand, counting down.
AGGTGTCTAAAAAATATAAGTTTATTTATTTTAATAAATTTTACTTAAAAGTTAAGCTTATCTTATCATTTTATCTTAACAAAGAAGTTTTTCTTAAGATAAGGATAGAAGATGAAATGTTAATTTTTAAGACACCTATTTAGTATATTTATTTTTGTTTTGCAACTAATTGTGCTATTTCTATAATTACATCTACGGCTTTTTGCATACTTTCTACAGGAACGTATTCATATTTTCCATGAAAGTTATGACCACCAGCAAAAATATTAGGACACGGTAATCCCATATACGATAATCTTGATCCATCAGTACCACCACGTATTGGTTTAATAATAGGAGTAATGCCTAAATTTTTCATAGCTTTTTCGGCTATTTTTACTATATGCATCATTGGTTCTACTTTTTCACGCATATTATAGTACTGATCTTTTATTTCTATATCTACAATATTGTCACCAAATTGTTTTTTATATTTTGAATTGATTTTATCAGCTAGTTTTTGTGCTATTTTTTTGCGTTTTTCAAATTTTTTACGGTTATGGTCGCGAATAATTAGTTGAACGGTTGTTTCTTCTATGCTACCTTTTATATCAACTACATGGAAAAAACCTTGATAATCTTTTGTTCTTTCTGGTACTTCTTTTTTAGGTAATTTGCTAATATATTTATTAGCCAAAAGCATTGAATTGATCATTTTACCTTTTGCATAACCAGGATGAACACTTTTACCTTTAAATGTAAGTTTTACACCAGCAGCATTAAAGTTTTCATATTCTAATTCACCTATTTGACTACCGTCCATGGTATAGGCCCAGTCGCAACCAAATTTTTCTACATCAAAGAAATCAGCACCACGACCTATTTCTTCGTCAGGAGTAAATCCTACTTTTATTGTACCGTGCTTAATTTGTGGATTTTGAATTAAGTACTCCATCGCAGTCATAATTTCAGTTATACCTGCTTTGTCATCAGCACCTAATAGGGTAGTCCCATCCGTAGTAATAAGCGTTTGCCCTTTGTATAGCAATAAATCCTCAAAATAGCTAGGTGAGAGAATGATGTTTTTTTCTTGATTTAAAACAATATCTTTACCATCATAGTTAGGTACAATTTGTGGTTTTATATTAGCACCTGTAAAATCAGGTGTTGTATCAAAATGTGAAACAAAACCAATAGTAGGGACTTCTTCGTTGATATTAGAAGGTAAAGTAGCTTGAATATAGGCTTTATCGTCTATACTTACATCCTGCATTCCTATGTTTTTTAACTCTTCTACTAATTTGTTAGCTAAATCCCATTGTTTAGCAGAACTTGGTGTTGTATTAGAATTTGGGTCTGCTTCTGTATCTATTGTTACATAGCCTATAAAGCGATCTATGATATGTTGCATAAATTACGATTTTTGTTCTTTATTGAAATACACTAAATAATAATACATCTGTCTTTCTTCATCCCAACCTTTTTCTACAAATTTTTCAGCACTTTCTGGGTTTACGAAATCTAATTTTATTTGAATATTCGTATCTAATTCTATTACATTTTTCATTTTTCTACGAACATCTGTTACGGCTTGATTAGCAATTGGAAAATTAGTTAAATCTTCAATACTATATTTTTCTCCTTTATCAACTTTGTAATTTTTAAATTCAGAAATTAAATCAGGATTATCTAATACGTCATTTAAAAATGTTGATTCTTCAAAATTATCATTTTTAGCAAAATGATTTACAGCTCGGTTCATAAAAAGAACTTCTTCTTTTTTATCTTCAGCTGGTAAAACTACTTCTTTTGCAAAATCTTGACAGAATTTTAAATATTTTTTAGTCATAAAATTTTCATCTTGAAAAGCATCAACACTTAAGAAATGCTCTAACCAATAACGGGCATCATAGCGATTACTATCTACCGTTAGAATTTTATAACCTTCTTCTTTTTTGTAGTTAAAAATAAGACAACCTTTATCTAACTTTTGTAAGTTAATTCCTTGTTGCAAAATCATCTCAAGATTAGTTCCTTTTTCTTCAAATTGAAGAAAATCTGATTTTATTTCACTTTTAAAAACACCAATTGCATCTACTGGTTTATTGTCAATTGAAACGTTTGTTAGATAGGTAATGTATACTTCACCATTCTTGATATGCGGATGGTTAGACTGCTCAAAAAGATGTTTTGTTATTTTTTTTGAAAGATCGTGAATGTTAGCAGGATTTGAAAAAATTTCGGTTGCTAGATTGTACATTTCATTGTACTCTAAATCTACATCATGTGCAAACTGATAGTAATTTTCTTCTTTTTCTCTAAAAGGTTTGAAGAAGAACTCTTTTAGTAAAGGCATGATTTCATCATTTAAACCATAAGGTTGATCTGATAAAAATATAGCTTCATTTCTGCTTTTATTTCCTACACGATGAATAGATAGGTTTTCTATTTGAGTATTAAAAAGATTAATCATATTTTATAATAAACGAACAAATATTTATATAAATTATTTTTTAAATATTTGTTTTCTTAGGTTTTATGGTGTTTTTAAAATTATTTTTTAACTCTTTTAAAAAGAATTAATTCCAGTTTTCTTCAAACCCAAAATCATTAAATGAATCATCACCATCAAACACATCAAAATCTTCATCATCATAATCATCTTCAAAATCACTATAAAAATCATCTTGTTCAGAATCAAAATCTTTATCTGGTGCTGTAAGTGGTAATATTCCGTGTGAGAATAATAAATCAGGATAAGCAATACCTTGTTCAGGTTCTTCAATCGCAGCCAATTCAACAAAGAAAGTCCACATATTAAGGAAATCGTATACGTAGATTATTTTTGTGTTGTTTTTATCAAAAGTAGATGATAAGACATGATCTGCCATCGTTAACCCTTCACCTGGGTTATCGCTTGTGTCAAATAAAGGAATTTCTTGATCTTGATTCCATTGATCATCACAGGTATAAAAAGCTGCCATTTCCATACCATCAAAACCAAAAGCGTTGACAATAGCGTTATGTAAATCTTCTAAACTATCATTTTCTTCAATAGCTATATCTCTAAACACATCCTCTTCAGCATCAAGGATAACTCTGAATTTGTAAATCATAAAACGAATTATTTGCTAGGGTCAAAGGTAACTATAATTTTAGAAAACGAAATTTAGAATTGTTTTTTATTAATAATATTTTTTTATTCCTTTTTTAATATCTAATGTTTATAACCTCTTAGAATGGTTAATTTTTAAAAGAAATCATAGTAGTCGATTTATAAGGTAGTTTTAGTAAGTTATAGTTTTTTATTTTTTTATACAATAATATATAATTGTTTAGTTTGGGTTTTGTAACAAAATAATAAATTTTATATACTGTGGATTGCTATATACGATAAAATTGAAGTATTTTTGCCTAACGCATGATAAAATCTAATAGTTTTGGTTTTATTTTTTAAGTGTTAATTATTAATAATTTTATAATAAAATAACTGTATTGTTATGAGTAAAATACAATGGGAAACAGCCCTAGAATTTGAAGATATTACTTACAAGAAATGTAACGGTGTTGCTCGAATTGCCTTTAATCGTCCAGATGTTCGTAATGCTTTTAGACCCAAAACGACTTCAGAGTTATTAGTTGCTTTTAAAGATGCCCATGAAGATACATCAATAGGTGTAGTATTATTATCTGCTGAAGGACCTTCTTCTAAAGATGGTATTTGGTCTTTTTGTAGTGGAGGAGATCAGCGAGCAAGAGGACATCAAGGTTATGTAGGGGAAGATGGATATCATAGATTAAATATTTTAGAAGTACAACGTTTAATTCGTTTTATGCCAAAAGCTGTTATTGCTGTGGTTCCAGGATGGGCTGTTGGTGGAGGACACTCTTTACATGTAGTTTGTGACTTAACATTAGCAAGTAAGGAACATGCAATTTTTAAGCAAACAGATGCTGATGTTACAAGTTTCGATGGAGGGTATGGTTCTGCATATTTAGCTAAAATGGTAGGACAAAAGAAAGCGCGTGAAATTTTCTTTTTAGGTAGAAATTATTCTGCACAAGAAGCATACGAAATGGGAATGGTAAATGCTGTGATACCACATGCTGAATTAGAAGAAACAGCATATCAATGGGCTCAAGAAATATTAGAAAAATCACCTATTTCGATTAAAATGTTGAAGTTTTCAATGAATTTAACTGATGATGGTATGGTAGGGCAGCAGGTTTTTGCTGGTGAAGCCACGCGATTAGCTTATATGAGTGACGAAGCTATTGAAGGAAGAAATGCGTTTTTAGAAAAACGTAAACCTAATTTTGAAAAAAATATATTCCATAGGAATAATATTTTAAATTACTTCTAACCCTTTGTATTCATATATAGAGTTAGAGGTATTTTCATTATGATTTTTTATATTAGTCATAATGAATGCTATTAGAAAATTAGGGTTTGAAAATTATAGAGTATATAAGGAGGTTCGTATTTTTTTATTATATTTGACCTATTGCCTCCATTATTTCTACTAATATCTGATTTTATACTAATTAGTTTCTCCTAAATAATCTTAGGAACTTGTAGTTTTTCGTCGAATTTATAATTTTGACCTCATTTTAAAAGAATTATTAATTTTGTAGCCTAAATAATTTAATTGCTAATATTTTGTATATTAATTGATTAGCATTTGTTGGTTATTGTTTATTTAAAATATATGAAACACTGGATACAAGCCGCACGCCTACGAACTTTACCTTTATCGTTGTCAGGTATTTTAATAGGTAGTATGTATGCTTATAAAACAAGTAGATTTACTAATGAATTGTTTGATTGGCAAATTTTTATATTAGCTATTTTTACAACCATAGGATTTCAAGTGCTCTCTAATTTTGCAAATGATTATGGGGATGGAATTAAAGGTACTGATGCCAATAGAATAGGAGAAAAAAGATTAGTAGCAAGCGGAGAGATAACTCCTAAACAAATGAAAATAGCTGTATATGTTACTGCAATAATTAGTCTTCTATCAGCATGTCTACTTATTTATACTTCCTTTAAAGGGATGTATCTTAATTATTCTTTATTTTTTCTTGGATTAGGAGTAATTTGTGTTATAGCTGCTATAAAGTACACTGTTGGGAATTTTGCCTATGGTTACAGAGGATTAGGCGATGTTTTTGTTTTTATTTTCTTTGGATGGGTAAGTACTTTAGGAGTTAATTTTTTATTTACAAAAGATTTTAGTATCTTATTAGTTTTACCAGCATCAGCTATTGGTATGCTCAGTGCAGGAGTATTAAATTTAAATAACATGCGTGACGAAATTTTAGATCGTCGATCAGGTAAAAATACAATAGTTGTAAAAATGGGAGGTAATAATGCGAAAAAATACCATTATTTTTTGATTATTACAGCTATGTTATTAATTCTCGTGTTTGCATATTTATCTAATTTTAATTGGGAACAATATTTTTTCTTAGTGGCCTATTTCCCTTTGATAAGTCATCTTATGACTGTTTATAATTGTCCTGACAATAGAACGCTAGATCCTCAATTGAAAAAATTAGCAATAAGTACTTTTTTAATATCTTTAATATTATCACTAACATTAATTTTTAATCAATAATGAATTGTAGTTATCATCCAATTACAGAAAAAGAAATAAACGAATGGTATTGTGATTTGAAATTTCAAAGTATATTGGATCATGTATATTATGAAATTGTAAAAAATGGTAGACGTTTTAATCTTGGTGAAGAAAGTTTAAAGTCCTATGTTGAAATAATGAAAATGGCAGCTAAAAATGCCCAATCAAAAAATAATTTTGATGAAGCTCATGGTTACAACATAGCCCTTGTTCAAGGTCTTTTTAGGAAATATTTTTATTTAAAAGATTTTTCTTTTTCAAAATTAATAGACAAAAAATCTTATTTCGAGCGATATACAAAAAAATGGCAAGAAATAGTAAATCAAGAAAAAGATATACTTCTGAACGTTAATAATAAGATTTCAGGAGAAAAGAGTGGAGGTGTCTATATTCCTTATAATAAAGTAATAGAATTGCTACAAGATTATGGTAAAAAGGGAGTGTACAAAATGATTTAAATTCTTTTTTTGGTGAGTATATCACTATTTTTTTAAATAGTTTAGAATATGCTAAATCAAATAATTTAGGAATACTAGAAGCTGTAGGTATAATAAACAAAGATTTTTTAGTTTCTTCAAATGATGTAAGTGATATTGTTATAGAAAATTGTGATGCTCAAAGTTTGCAATTTGCACCTCAGAATGGTCTATCAAAACAAGAAAAACCACTTAGAAAAACAGAGTTAGACGTTCCTATTCCTAAAATAGAAAAAAAGAGTCTTTGGAAAAAGTTATTTGGATAGTTAGATTAAACCAATAAAATATATATTAAAGGCTGTTTAAAAGTTAAAAAATAAATTATTTTTTAGTAAATAGAGATTTATCTATAAGACAAAAAGTAAGTATTATTTTATTTATTTTTGACTTTTGAACAGTTTATTTTTTTAATATTTGATAGGATTCAGATGAAATTTTATTTTTATAAAGTATTTTTTATTTTAAGTTATATTACAGCATATACACAGTCTCCATCTGGTTATTGGGATAATCAAAGAGGAACTACTAAAGAAATAAATCTTTCTGCTGGTGAAAAATTAATTGTAAAAACACAAGATTTGCCTGTAGGAACAACTGAAATTGCTTACAGGATTACTTTGCTTGATGAAAATCAAAAAATGGTAAATGATCTTGCTTCTGTATTAAAAGCAATTCCTGATCCTTATTTTATAGGAAAAGGTACAGGAAGTGCTATTTCATTAGTATCATCTATTTCAGGGATAGATAAATGTACCTATGCTATATTTATAGATGAGTCGTCTAGTAATGAATTTATTAAAACAGAATCAATTCAAAAAGCTTGTTTATATCAAAAAAATCCTGTTAGTAAGGATGGCAAACTAATTTCTTTAAAATCAGCATGTCTGAATGAAAATACTAAAAACCTTTGGTTTACTTTTAAAAGCCAAAATTGGTTAATGAGTGAAAAGATAATATTAGAGGTAATCCCTTGGGTTGATAATATAGCGAGTAGAGGATGGACTAAGAATAATAAGGAAATAGCTATAGAAAATATTAAACAAATCTCTTTATCTAAAAATTTAAAAATAGATTTATCTAATACAATTGCTTTTTGTTTACTTAATAAAGTAATGGATAAATATCGTTTTCAAGATTTTTTAAACTTAAGTAAACAAGAACAAATTCTTTTTATAGAAGAAAATGATGCAATATGTTTTAAACAAGCAAATTGTATGCCTTTTTATAATAATTTAATCTGCCAACAAGCTGAAAACTTATTTAAAAGTAAAAAAGAAGAAGAGGCTATTAATTGGATTCAAAATAGATTAATTAGTACAGAATATGCTACTGCTTTAGATTATAATTTTTTAGCAGAAATGTATATGAATACAAATCAATTTGAAAAATCATTGCAAACATTACTCTTAGCAGAAGATAAAGATAAAAGCGAGTTGAAAATCAAATTAAACTTAGCGCATGTTTATATGTTTTTAGATGAAGTATCTAAGTCTAAAGAGATTCATAAAAAATATAAAACTCAAAACATTTCAGCCAAGCAAACATGGATTAATAAGGTGGTAAATGATTTAGAAAAATTTAAAGTATCTTCTTCTTTACCACAAGAAAATATAGATAAGATTTGGAGATTATATAATTAATTTTAGTATCTGTAATCCAAAAATGAAAGCTACTTATATAAATTATTTATTAGATTTTAAACGTCCTGCAGGAACTTCAAGAGGGGTATTAAATCAGAAAGAAACATGGTTTCTTATTTTAGAAGAAAATAAAAAAAAAGGAATAGGAGAGTGTGGAATACTTCGCGGATTATCAGTAGATGATCGACCTGATTATGAAGAAAAACTAAAATGGGTTTGTCAAAATATTCATCTAGGAAAAGATAAACTTTGGAATGAGCTTTTAGAATTTCCTTCAATACAATTTGGAGTTGAAATGGCTTTTAAATCATTAGAATCTACCAATTCTTTTGAGTTATTTCCTTCTAAATTTACAAAAGGAGAAGCTGCTATTCCTATTAATGGTTTAATATGGATGGGAGATGAAGCTTTTATGAAGCAACAAATAGAAGAAAAAATTAATCTAGGTTTTTATTGTATAAAAATGAAAATAGGAGCTATTGATTTTGATGCTGAATATAAATTATTAAAATTCATTCGCTCCAATTTTTCAAAGGAACAGATAGAATTACGAGTAGACGCAAATGGAGCTTTTGATCATGAAACTGTATCTGATAAATTACATAAATTAGCTCATTTGTCTATTCATAGTATAGAGCAGCCTATATCTAAAGGACAAAGAAAAGAAATGAAAGAACTATGTAGTCAATCTCAATTACCTATTGCTTTAGATGAAGAATTAATAGGAATTTTTTCATTAAGAGAAAAAGAAGCTCTTTTGTTAGAAATAAAACCTCAGTATATTATATTAAAACCTAGTTTTATAGGAGGGTTTAAAGGTACTGATGAATGGATACAATTAGCTGAAAAATATAATATAGGTTGGTGGATTACTTCCGCGTTAGAATCTAATATAGGGCTCAATGCTATTGCTCAATATACTTTTATGAAGAAAAAACTTACACCACAAGGTTTGGGTACTGGTGCTTTATATCTCAATAATATTGATTGTCCTTTAGTGGTTAGTAATGGATTTTTATCATATAATCCTTCTCAAGAATGGAGTTCTAAATTTATAAATACTTTTTTATCGTAATTATTTACTTACTGAAAGCATTCTATTAATTTAATACTCACTTTACTAAAATGATATAAGGATTTTTTAAAGAGTAAATAAAAAACTGTATCTCTTAATTTATAACTCTAATCTTAGTTAGAATATTTTTTTAAAAGCTGTAATAATTTTAAAGATTTTATAAAAAAGTTTAACCTCTTTCTAAAGGTTAAACTTTTTTATCGATAGTGTATGAAATTATATTTTTTCATGATACATGGCTTTTATAATTCCATCTGAAAGACCTATTTTAGGAACATAAATTTTATTTGCTTTACTCCATTTCATTGCATTTAAATAAATTCTAAGGGCATGAATGATAACATCTGCTCGGTCTGTATTTAATCCTAGTTCTGCAATTCTTTCTTCGTAAGATAATGAGGAAAGATATTGATATTGTGTATTTAAATAAATATAGGATAAAGGTTTGTCTTGTTGTTTACCAGATAGTTTAAATATTTTATTGATATTACCTCCAGAGCCAATTAAGGTAATTTCTTCATAAGGTTCTGTAACACATTTTATCCATTTTTCAATTTCTTCCCATACAACATTATTTACCATTTCATTTAGTAGTCGTACAGTTCCATTTTTAAATGATTTAGAAGCCATCATTCTTCCTTCACTAAATAATGAAAATTCAGTACTTCCTCCTCCTACATCCACATATAGATAGGTTTGTTCTGTTTTTATAAAAGAGTGTAAATCAGAAGCTGCTATTATGGCTGCTTCTTTTTTTCCATCAATAATATCAATTTTTACTTCAGCTTTCTTTTTATTAATTCTACGACCTCTTTTGCGTTATAAGCTTCTCTCATGGCTGAAGTTGCACAGGCCTTATATTTTTCTACTTTATAGACTCCCATTAGTAATTTATAGGCTTTCATAGCATCTATCATTCGATTAATATTTTCCTGAGTAATTTCTCCTACAGTAAAAGCATCTTGTCCTAATCGGATAGGTACTCTAAATAGAGCACTTTTGTTAAATTGAGTTTCTTTTCCTTTTTGCTCTACTATGTTCATAATTAGTAACCTGACAGCGTTAGATCCTATATCTATTGCTGCATATTTTTTTATATTAATCATTTGAATTGATTTAAATTATTTCTTCTATAACTTCTATTTTATTTCGATAATATTGATAGGTTTCTAATTGTGCTCTGAAAACAGGATTATTTCCTCTTAGTCGATATTTATTATCTAATTTTTCTGAGTGAAAACGGGCTTTAACATTGCCTTTCCAGCCTATATCAAAAGTATTTATTAATTCTTCTTTTATATCTTCATCATAAATAGGGCATGATACTTCTACTCGGGCATCTAAATTTCTAGTCATAAAATCAGCGGATGAGATAAAGACATCAGGATTATTTTCGTTACAAAAAATGTAAACTCTAGAATGTTCTAAATAAGCATCAACTATAGAAATAGCTTCTATATTTTCACTCATTCCTTTTATACCAGGAATTAATGAACAAATACCTCTAATGATTAATTGTATTTTTACACCTGCTCTGCTAGCATCGTATAATTTATCTATCATTTTATAATCAGATAAACTATTCATTTTGAGTTTTATATAAGCGGGTTTTCCTAATGAAGCATTAAGTATTTCACGATCAATTAATTTACAAAATTTTGATCGGGTATAATGAGGTGAAAGAATTAAGTGTTTATAACGATGTACTTTATAATTAATTTGAAAGAATTCAAAGACTTTAACCATGTCTTTTAAAATTTTTGATGTGCCGTAAATAAGGTAACATCTGTATATATTTTAGCACTAGACTCGTTAAAATTACCTGTAGAGATAATTCCATAGCGTTTTAATTTTCCTCTTTCATCAATTCTTTCAACATAGCATATTTTACTGTGTACTTTTAAACCTTTTACTCCAAAAATTAATTCTATACCTTCTGTTTGCATTATTTCTGCATAGGAAATGTTACTAGCTTCATCAAATCGAGCTTGAAGTTCTATTTGAACGATGACTTTTTTTCCATTTTTAGCAGCATTAATCAAGGAGCTTACTATTTGTGAGTTTTTTGCTAAGCGGTATAAGGTAATTTTAATTGTTGTAACATAAGGATCTAATGCAGCTTCTCTAAGAAATTTTATTATATAAGAAAAAGACTGATAAGGAGCATTTATTAAGTAATCTTTGTGTTCAATTTTTTTTAAAAAGCTACCTTCTATGCTTAATCCTTTTACAGATAAAGGAACGTTTGATTTATATAATAGATCAAATCGACCTAAATTAGGAAAATCCATATAATCACGACGATTATGGTATCGTCCACCCGAATTAAGCTGTCTTTTGAATTTATCCCCATTTTTTGTAAGAAAAATTTAAGGGTATCTTTATCAATCGTCTGGTCGTATACAAAGCGTACAGGTTCTCCTATTCGTCTGTCTTTGACTCCTAATGAAATTTTTTCTAAAAAACTTTTATTTAAATCAGTATCAAGTTCTAATTCTGCATCACGAGTAATTTTAATCATATGAGCAGTTATGCTATCGTAATCAAAAATGGTAAATATTTGATGAATATTATAGCGTATTACATCATCTAGCATGATGATATATTGTTTGTCATTATTTGAAGGTAAAACGACAAAACGATTAATAGTTTTAGGAATTTCAATTACGGCATATCGAACATCTTTTTTGAATTTTATTTTTTCCAAAATAGAAGACTCTTCTTTTGGTTTCATGACCATTTTTATTGCTAAGTATCCTGATGTGTCTTTTAATAAAGGAAATTCATCTAAATCATTTAATATGATAGTTACTAATTCAGGGCTTACTTTTTGAATAAAAAAGTCTCTAATAAAATTTTGTTGCTCTTTGTTTATTTCAGTTTCATTAATGATAAAAATACCTTCTTTTCCTAGTTCTTTTTCAATAATGCTTAATATTCTAAGACTTTCAGATTGTTGTTCTATAACTGTATCTGTAATGTCTTTGATTAATTGTTGTAATGATATTCCTCCTAAAATTTCTTCATTTGTTTTTCCTTCTAAAGCAAGTCTTCTAATGGCGGCATATCGAACGCGGAAGAATTCGTCTAAATTATTTGAAAAAATTCCTAAGAACCGTAAACGATCTAATAAAGGTACTTTTTCATCACCTGCTTCTTGTAATACTCTAAAGTTAAATGCTAACCAGCTTTTTTCACGGTCTATATATCTATTTTCATTATTTGGCATATATATACTTTATTTCTTTTGCTACTATTGATGATTTAATGTTTAGTTTTATTTAATTTAGAATTGTTTGAGAATACAATAAGAAATAAAAAATTAACTAAAACATTTTATATAATACCATCAAATTTATTGACAAAATTTGTAATGGCATCATGATCTTTAAAAAGAATTAATTGTTTAACAATATTTTTACATTAATTTTATATTAAAATTAAAAAATAAGTATTCTAAAGGATAAAATACGATTGTTTTTAATTCTTTAATTTGCTGATATTTAGTTTTTTATATAAAATAAGTAAGTCGCGTTATGTAAAAAGATAAAGTGTATAACATATTGTGTTTTTATCAAACATTAATCTTTTAATGTTTAAATATAAGTTATAATCTAGTGTAAAAAACTCTTTTTGTATTAAGGAATTGATATGAAGTGATTGGGGTGTAATAAAAAAGTTATACTATTTAAAGTTACGTTGTCTTTTTGCTTCAAAAATTAGGATAGCGGCTGCAACGGATACATTCATACTATCTATGGCTCCTTGCATAGGTATTATTATGTTTTGAGTAGCTTCCGTTCTCCATTTTTCACTTAATCCTGTAGCTTCAGTACCTACTATAAGGGCAGTTGGTTTTGTATAATCTTGTATGTGATAATGTGTTGAATTTTGAAGGGTAGCTGCATAAAAATTAATATGGTTAGTTTTTAGAAATTCTATAATTTCATTAGTCGTACCTGTAGCAATTTGATTTGTAAAAAGACATCCTACGCTAGATCTTACAATATTAGGGTTGTAAAGATCACTTTTAGGATTAGCAATAATTACAGCATCTAAATTAGCTGCATCTGCTGTACGAAGTATGGCTCCAATATTTCCTGGTTTTTCAGGAGCTTCTGCAACTAGTATTAAAGGATTATTAGGTAGTTTTAAATCTTCTAATTTAAATGATTTTGTTTTGGCAACAGCAAGAATTCCTTCAGTAGTATCACGATAGGCTAATTTGTGATATACTTCTTTTGATATTTCAATAATTTGATTGTATTCAAATTCAGAGCTATTAAATTTGGGTATTATTTCAGTACATGTTAAAATGGTATCTATTTGATAACCACCTTTTTTAGCTAATTCTATTTCACGTATTCCTTCAATTAAAAAACTTCCTGTTCTCTTTCTTTCTTTTGCTTTTTCTTGTAGTAAGTTTAATGACTTGATATAAGAATTTTGAATTGAGCTAATTTGTTTCATTGTATTTTAAATAAAAACCAAAATTATCTAAAAAAACTGAGATGTTAAAATTTGTATTGGCATATTAAAATGTGTACTTTCGATTTTAATTTTTAAAATTTAAGTTTGTTTACAATCGTATTATATAATTCTAATTACTATACTATTTGGAATCGATTTATTGAAACATCCGAAAATGCTACTTTTTTATTTCATCGTGATTATATGGAATATCATCAAGAGCGTTTTGAAGATTTTTCATTAATGATTTTCGATCATAAAACATTAGTAGGAGTCTTGCCAGCTAATAGGATAGATGAAGTATTATACTCTCATCAAGGATTAACCTATGGAGGTTTTTATTTTTCATCAAAATTAACTTTGGATAAAATAGAAATAATTCTTCAAGATATTTTTCATTTTTTAAATGAAAACAACATAAAGGAAATTATATTAAAACAAATTCCAAATTTATATCTACAATACCACCAAGGAATAGATTTTCTTTTATTTAATCGTTATAAGTCTTTATTAGTTAAACGAGAAATGAACTTAATGATTAATTATAGAACATTATTTTCAATTTCAAAGAGTAAAATGAAGCGCTTTAATAAATTAGATAAATTAGGGTTAGAAATAAGAAAAGAAACCAGTTTAATGCCTTTTTGGACTAATGTTTTAACACCTAGACTAATGGAACGTTATAAAACAAAACCAGTTCATTCCTTATTAGAAATTCAGAAATTGCGAGATTTATTTCCTTCTAATATTGTACAATATTCTGTTTATTTTGAAAATAAAATTATAGCTGGAATTACACTTTTTATATCAGAAAGAGGAATAAAATCACAATATGGAGCTACTACTGTATTAGGGGAGAAATACCGAGCACTTGATTTTTTATTTATCAAATTAATTCAAAAGTATAAAGATTCATTTCATTTTTTTGATATGGGAACAGTTAGTAATAGTAGTTCTTTAGGGTATAATATAGGTTTACTACAACAAAAAAAGGAATTAGGCTGTTCAATTTATAATTTAGATACATATAAAATTGAAATTGGAAATACAGTTAATTAAATTCAAAAAATGATTGTATAATAGAAATTAAAATTTTATGAACTATATAGAACCTAATCCTAATTTAATGAATGTCTCTTTTTGGATCTAAAGAAAATAAATGAGCCTTATGAAATGCTTTTTCAAGATAAATTGCAAGAATTATTGCAATCAGGATGGTATATTTTAGGAAAAGAAGTGACTTTGTTTGAAAAACAATTTGCTAGATATTGTGAATCTAGTTATTGTGTAGGAGTAGGGAATGGACTTGATGCAATAACACTTACTTTTTTAGCATATATAGAAAAAGGTAGTTTAAGTAAAGGAGATGAAATTATAGTACCAGCTAATACTTATATAGCTTCTATTTTAGGGATTATACAAGCGGGTCTTATCCCGGTATTAGTAGAACCTGAAATAGATACGTATACACTTGATCCTTCTAAAATAGAAGAAAAAATCACCTCTAAAACAAGAGGTTTGTTGATCGTTCATTTATACGGTCAATTAGCTCATATGGATGCTATTATGAAAATAAGTTGTCATCATAATTTGTTGGTCATAGAAGATTGTGCTCAGGCTCATGGCTTAAAGTTTAAAGGAAATCATACACGTACTTTTAGTTTTTACCCAGGTAAAAATTTAGGTGCTTTGGGAGATGGAGGGGCTATTGTGACAGATGATGAATTCATTGCAAAAACTATACAAAAACTACGTAACTATGGCTCTTCAAAGAAGTATTATAATGAATTAAAGGGTTTTAATTCTAGATTAGATGAATTACAGGCTGCATTTTTAAACATTAAGTTGCCAAAATTAGATTGTGATAATAATGCGAGAAGGAGGATAGCAGATTCTTATTTAAAAAATATTCAAAATTCTAAAATCATTCTTCCTAAAATTACAGCTATAACAGAACATGTATTTCATGTATTTGTTATTAGGTCTAAAGAACGTGATGTGTTACAGAAATATTTAGAGGATAAAGGAATTCAAACACTTATCCATTATCCTGTTCCACCGCATAAACAGGAAGGAATGAGTGAGTGGAATCATTTAAGTTTTTCTATAACAGAACAAATTCATGATGAAATACTTAGTTTACCAATAAGTCCTGTAATGAGCGAGGAGGAAGTGAATTATGTAATTAAAATATTAAATGCTTTTTAGTATTAATTTTACATTAATAAGTTTTATTAAATGTATTATTCTTGCTTTATATTTTTATAATTATGGAAGAAGAAAACCTAAATATTAAAAGTTATAATAAAACCTTCGTTAATACACTAAGTTTTGGACTTGTACAGTTTATAAATGTTGTAATTGCCTTATTTAAAGGTAAAATAATGGCTGTTTTTTTAGGACCTTCAGGTATTGCTTTAAATAATCTTTTTAATTCTACCCTAAATATTGTTTCTACTTTTAGTTTGTTTGGTTTAGAGCTAAGTGTTGTACGGGAAATATCAAATAATTTGGAATATGATGATAAAAAGGCGTTAGAAAAAAGTACTAATATTTCTATTTTATTGTTTTTATTTTCAGCTTTTTTTGGTGCCTTATTGACCTTAATTTTTGCTAAACAATTAAGTTTGTTTACCTTTAATTCATTTAGATATTATAATGAGTTTGTTTGTTTGTCATTATGTGTATTGTTTACGATTTTAGGAAAAGGTATACAAACTATTTTCAAATCCTTACAAATGATAAGAGATATTATTATCTCAAGTATCTATATTTCTATTTTTAGTTTTTTATTATCAAGTTTCTTCTTTTACACTAATAAAGAGCAAGGCGTCATTTATTCAATTTTAGGCTCAGCATTTATCAGTTTTATAATTTCATTTTTTTATTTACTAAAAAATAAAATAAAAGTAAATTTTAAATTGGATCGTACCGTTTTATTGTATGCTAAAAAAATTATACAGTTAGGTTTTGTTTTAATTATAGCTTCTCTTTTAGCCTTAGTTACGAATCAAATAATAAATGTTTTTATAGAAAAAAGAGGAGGTTTAAAGGATTTAGGGTTGTATTCAGCTGCTATTTCATTGACAACTCAATATGTAGGTTTTCTATTAACAGCATTAGCAACTGATTTTTTTCCTAGATTGTCTATGGTGTCTAAAAATAATGATAAAATTAAACAGTTAGTTAATGAGCAAACAGATGTGGTTGTTTTGTTAGTTTCTCCATTATTAATTTTATTAATAATTTTAGCACCTCTTTTAGTACAATTATTTTTATCTAAAGAATTTATTGATTCTGTTTTATTAATTCGATTAATTTCTTTTGCAACTTTTTTTCAATTAGTTTCTTATTGTATGGGATATATCTCTTTTGCTAAAAGTGATAAAATATTTTATCTTCTTTTTGAAGGTGTATATGGAAATTTAATTAAACTAGTGTTTTATATCTATTTTTATATCTATCATGGAATTAATGGCTTAGGATTTGCTTATTTAATTCACTTTTTTCAATACAATATATTAATTTATTTGATAGTTAAAAAACGTTATTCGTTTGAATTTGAGCGATCAATTTTAAAAAATAGCATCGTCATGATGTTTTTGTTAGCCATTGTTGTTTTGATATTTATTTGTCAAAAATCAACTTATTGGAGTTATATCGTATCTTTTTTTATATTCTTATTTAGTATAAAATATTCTTTTAATGAATTAAAAAAGAATAAGGTAGCAACAAATCCAATATTGAGTGATTTAACATATAGAATTAATAAATTTTTAAAAAAAGAATTTTAATTTATAAACGGAGATCGAAACCTCCGTTTGGGGCGGTAACCTAAAAAGAGGATTTTTATGATAAATCTTTTTTGAAATTTTATTTAATGGAGAAAAGATTAAGTTTTAAAAGGAGTAGACCATTTAGGATCAGTATATACATTAGTTCCAGATAATGTTTTTAAGAAAGCAATAACAGCATTAACCTCAGTTGTATTAAGATGAAGTTGTTGTCCAAAACCATTAGGTTTTAATTTGTTATCAAGATTAGGATTATTTACAGCAGCATGAGTTAAGTTTCCGTAATGACCTATAACTGCTTGTAAAGTTGTAATAACTCCTGTGTGCATCATAGGACTATTTACAGTTCCATCTGTTTTGACTAAATCTCTTAAGCTAGGGGCTTTGGTAATAGTAAAATCTGATCCACCATTAATAGATCCTCCTATACCATTATTTTTACTATTAGGATTTATGTCAAATTCTGGAGCAGCATGACAAGAAGCACAGCCAAGTCCTCCACTTATTCTATTTCCTGTGGCATCAAATGTTGAAGGTGTAAGAAATAAATTTTTCCCTACATTTTCTTGCGTTGTAAAGTTAGGAAATGATTGGTTGTCATTTGCAACAAGTGCTCTACCTATATCATATTTAGAATCAAAAGATTGTATACTTTTTACAAATTGAGCTAGAGCAAGTTGTATTTTTGTTTCAGTAATTTCTTCAGAACCATATACAAACTTAAAAAGTTCTTTGTAATAAGAAATTGTATTTAATTTACTTATTAGTGCATTAAAATCTAAATCACCATTTGTACCACTAAATCCCATTTCAGTATGATTTCTGATTGGTTGAGTAACTTGAAATTCTAGACTAGTAGCACGTTCATCCCAAAAAAACTTTGTTTCATTAGCAAAACGATTATTAACTAGTCGCATAGAATGTCTATCAGTAGTGCCATTAACTCCTTTACTTGCTAATTCAGTATCGCTAAAAGCGTTGATTTGCTGATGACAACTAGCGCAAGAAATAGTATTATTAGAAGAAAGATTTTTATCATAAAACAATACTCTTCCTAAAGTAGCCCCTTTATCAGTTATAAGATTTGAACCTGTGTTAGATTTAGTTATATATTGAGGAATTGTTTGATTAGCATAGTTATATAGATTGTTTAAGTCTATTTTATTGCTAAAAGTAGATACAACATTAGGATAAGCTTCTGTTGTTTCAGGGATTTTTAGATATGAGTTATTATTAGACTCACAAGCTATGCTAAAGATTGAGCATAATGATAAGTAGGTTAGTTTTTTCATGAGGTTTGAATTTTAGGTGATTAAGAGCTTTTAGTACTGTTACATATATGACTGAAGAAAAATAGAAAGGTTTAATTTTAAATTTAAAATCTTATAGAATAATATTAAAGTATTTTTATATTTGTTCGACCAAACAAATTATAATACATATTAAAAAAATAAAATGAAATTATTAGAAGGAAAAGTAGCTATTATTACAGGTGCTAGTCGTGGTATTGGTAAAGGGATAGCAGAAGTATTTGCTAAAAACGGAGCTAATGTAGCTTTTACTTATAGTTCATCTGCAGAAAGCGCATTAGCATTAGAAAATGAATTAATTGCGTTAGGGGTTAAAGCAAAAGGATATAAATCGAATGCTGCTGATTTTACTGAATCACAAAAATTAATAGATGATGTTTTAGCTGAATTTGGTACAATAGATATTCTTATAAATAATGCAGGAGTTACAAAAGATAACTTATTAATGAGAATGTCAGAAGAAGATTTTGATGCAGTAATAGATATAAACTTAAAGTCTGTATTCAATATGACCAAAGCAGTACAAAAAACAATGTTAAAAAACCGTGCTGGATCCATTATTAATATGAGTAGTGTAGTAGGAGTAAAAGGAAATGCTGGTCAAGCAAATTATGCTGCCTCTAAAGCAGGTATGATTGGTTTTACTAAATCGATAGCATTAGAATTAGGATCTCGAAATATTCGTTGTAATGCTATAGCTCCAGGTTTTATTGAAACAGAAATGACAGCTAAATTAAACGAAGAAGTGGTACAAGGCTGGAGAGATACAATTCCTTTAAGAAGAGGTGGTAAACCAGAAGATATTGCAAATGCTTGTGTGTTTTTAGCTTCTGATATGAGTGCTTATGTTACAGGTCAAGTATTAAATGTAGATGGAGGAATGTTAACTTAGTAGGTAATAACAGTTTTAGGAAATTAATACAATTTATAAACTGAGTCTTATTAACTGAACATCCAACACTTTTTAAAATATGTCGATAAATACAATTTTACTTTTACTTTTAGCAATAATAGTTTCTGCTGGAATTGCTTTTTATCAATATTTATATAAAGCCAATTACAAATCGCGTTTGTATTTGTTTTTGGCTTTTTTGCGTTTTGCTTCTTTATTTTTAGTTTTATTACTATTGATTAATCCAATTATTAGTAAAACTACTTATGAAACGACAAAAACCCCTTTACCTATAATTGTTGATAATTCAGAATCAATAGAATTTTTGAATCAAAATAAAATAGCAAAAGAGGTATCTCAAAAGATTTTTGAAAACTCAAAACTTCAAGAAAAATATCAAGTACAATTATTTTCCTTTGATCAAGATTTAAATATAAATCAACCACTTGACTTTAAAGGAAAACAATCAAATATTTATAAAGTTTTTGAAAATTTAAAGCAACTATATCGTACGCAAAATCATCCAGTAGTTTTATTAACAGATGGAAATCAAACACAAGGAAATGATTATGTCTTTAATATTCAGCAGAATACAAATGTTTTTCCTGTTGTTTTAGGTGATACGATTGAACATTTAGATTTAAAAATTAATCAATTAAATACTAATAAATACGCTTTTTTAAAGAATAAATTTCCTGTAGAAATATTTTTAAATTACACAGGTAATAAATCAATAAATGCTAATTTAAGTATACAAACAACTGATAAAACTATTTATAAACAGAATGTTTCATTTTCAGCTAATAAAAAATCAGAAATTATATCTGTATTATTAAATGCTGATAGAGTAGGAGTCCATACTTATAAAGCAGTTATCACTTCTAGTGAAAACGAAAAAAATAAAATTAATAATACTAAAAATTTTGCTGTAGAAGTAATTGATCAACGCACAGAAGTTGCTTTAGTATCTTCTATTGTTCATCCTGATTTAGGAGCCATTAGAAGAGCTATAGAATCCAATGTACAACGAAAGGTAACTTTAGTTAAACCAAAAGATATTAAAAATTTAGCAGATTTCAGTGTCTTGTTTCTTTATCAACCAAATTCAGAATTTAAATCTATTTTAGAGCAAAATAAAAGTAATAAGATTAATACTTTTATTATTACAGGACTTAATACTGATTTTAATTTGTTATCACAGTATTATAATCAATTTGACTTTAAGATATCTAGTCAAAAAGAGGATTATTCAGCTAATTTTAATAGTAATTTTAATTCTTTTTCGATTGATAATTTTGGTTTTGAACAATTCCCTCCTTTAGAAAATCCATTTGGAACGATTATATCTAAATCTAATGTAAATCCTTTGCTTAATGCGCGTATAAGAACAGTTTCTACTGAAAATCCTTTGTTAGCTTTTAGTGAAAGTGGTATTAATAGAAATGCTTTTTTATTTGGAGAAAATATTTGGAAGTGGCGATTAGAATCTTATTTAAGAGAGAAATCTTTTGAGAAATTTGATGTTTTTTTCGATAAAATGATTCAATATGTAGCTTCAAATTCTAAAAAGAAAAATTTAGTTGTAAACCATGAGAATTTTTATAATTCAGGTGAAACACTTATACTTTCAGCTCAATATTTTAATAAAAATTATGAGTTTGATGAAAATGCACAATTAACGATTCAGCTAAAGAATAACAATACAAAACAAACAAAGATATATGATTTTGTTAAGGGAAATACTGATTTTTCTGTTGCTTTTGATGATTTAGATGCGGGTAATTATAATTTTATAGTAAAAGAAAAACAATCAGGAACTCAGTATATAGGGGGATTTCATATCTTGTATTTTGATGCAGAGAAGCAATTTGTTAATGCTGATTTAATTCGATTAAAACAGTTAGCAGAAAATACAGAAGGACTTGTATATACTCCCAAACAAATACATGAACTTATTAATTATTTAGAAAAATTAGAAAAATATAAACCTGTACAAAAAGAAGTTGTTAAAAAGGCTCCTTTTATAGATTGGGTTTATGGATTAATTTTGTTAATAGTCTTATTAAGTACTGAGTGGTTTACTAGGAAATATAACGGATTACTCTAAATTTTATTATAGAGAAAAATCAAGTATTAAAGTTTAAAATTTATAGAAACCCAGTATAAAATCATATTAAATACTTCTAATAATTTTGTTATTTAATTTTAAATACTTGATCTAGAGTGACTTTTTTGTTATTTTTGGTGTATAATTATATGCCAAAATGTTTGATTTAAAGCCCTACAGTTTCGATTAGGTTCGCATCGCAACCAAAAGGTAATTTTCATAACTTTTGAAAAAAGAGATTCTTTAATTTTACCTATTAGATCTTTAAAAGGTAGTCG
Source organism: Flavobacterium oreochromis (assembly GCF_019565455.1). NCBI lineage: Bacteria > Pseudomonadati > Bacteroidota > Flavobacteriia > Flavobacteriales > Flavobacteriaceae > Flavobacterium > Flavobacterium oreochromis. Next base: position 3,272,679 of record NZ_CP067377.1, on the reverse strand, counting down.
TTGGAGTCAATCGCAATTAGCTTGGTATGTTCCTGACGTACTTCAATATCGGAAATTTTTTGGTTTAACAATAGATTATCAAGTCAGTCAATTAATTCATTCTAAAATTTATCCAGATAATCAAATTGAACTTAACAAAATGGTTAATCAATTAAATTTGTTAGGTTATAGTCAAAGTACAATAAGATGTTATGTACAAGAACTCGCTCAATTTTTATATTTTATAAAGGATAAAAAAGCTAGCAAATGTAAACTTGAAGATATTACAGAATTTCTTTTGCACTGTTTAAGTGCTTTAAAATTAAAAGAAAATACAATTCATAGTAGAATTAATGGTATTAAATTTTACTTTGAAGAAATATTGAAACAACCAAAGATTGTACTTGAAATTCCAAGACCAAAAAAGCAATTAAAACTACCTAAAGCATTACATAGTACTGAAATCAAAGCTATTTTTAATGTCACAGAAAATTTGAAGCATAATACCATTTTAAAACTTTGTTATGGAATGGGGCTTAGGGTTTCAGAAATTGTACAATTGAGAATTTATGATATTGATAGTAAAAATATGAGAGTACATGTTCAAAAGGGAAAGGTAAAAAGATAGATATGTAAATTTACCAGAAAGTATTTTATCTCAGTTACGAAAATATTATCATGAGTACAAACCAAAGAATATTTATTTGAAGGGCAGTATGGAGGGCAGTATTCTATAAGAAGTATTCAAAAAATTTTTAAAGAAGCATTATGTAAAGCTGGTATTCGTAAACCTATAGGAATTCATAGTTTACGACATAGTTATGCTACTCATTTATTAGAAAATGGAACAGATATTCGATTTATACAAGAGTTGTTAGGTGACAATGATATAAAAATGACTTTAATTTATACAAAATTGACAGATATGAGTTTAAGAAAAATTATTAGTCCTTTAGATAACTTGTAGAAAAGTTATATATTTAGATGAAAAGATTAAAAACAATTTAAAATACGAAGTACATATTTTTAAATTGTTTCAATAATAACAATAAAAACGATTAAGATAGGTTCGCCTATTTATGAGTTAGCAGTAATACTACCAAGAAGAACAAAAAATTATGCCCGAAGTATTGAATTTACTATATGATTTATATTTAAAAGCAAAAAACAATGTTGCAAACTTTAAACATCTACCTGAAAAAGACATAAGAAGAAAACACATTGAACTTTTCCAAAGTGAAATAACAGTTGCTTACATAAATTATGATATAAACGTTCGTTTTTCAACAGAAAATAGAAACGAATTTTTAAAAATATTTAATGATGATATTATTCAAGCACAAAATTATTCATTCAACTTGACTCAAAATCTAAATAAAAATATTATTGATACAATACTTTTTCAAACAGAATTAATTTTTAGATTTTACTACTCAAAAATAACAGGATTAACTCCTGGAAGTGAAAAAAAATTTTTAAAATTATTGCAACTCTTTTTGATGATTCAGAAAATAATTGGCAGAATGAAGATTGCAAGTTTCTTGTATTGTTTTGGACTTTGCGAAACACAATTCATACTGGAGGAATATATTTTGTAAAAGAAGAAGGTCGAAAGATTGAATATAAAGGAAAAGAATATGTATTTGAATATGGTAAAAGTCCAGAATTTTTAAAAGATAATTTTTCTTTGAGCCTTATATCAGATATTATAGATGTTTTAAAAAATCTTTTTGAAAGACAAAATATCATTGATTTGGGATATATAGAGCATCCATCTTATTTTGCGTTAGGAAAATAAGTACTACTGCTAACAGCTAAGGTTTCGTTGCGTGCGAAGCAAGAACAATGAATTGTAATCACTGAACACCAAAACAAAATAGAAACTCAGTGAAGTAAACCTCTGTTGAACGGAACCGATTGCATTCCATCGACTCACTATGGGAATTTCGAACTAAAAGTTTAATGATATACAAGAGGCACTCTGTGCCTCTTTTTTGAAGTCTGTATTTCGGAAGTTTTTTATTGTTTCCCTTTGATACTGGGTATCAATACTTGTCTTCTAAGCAGGACAAATGTAACTGATTACGCGAGATTCCTTGGATGTGTTGTTTATTTAAAAATACGAAAAATCGATTTTTTAACAAACTATTTTGGCTATATTTGACAGGGTTTGTGAAGTTTTTTCACAGACTGACGTTGGCAGTAATTATAAAAAACGTTGTAAAATTTAATGTATCTATTAAAAAAACATAAAATGAAATTAATTGGGCTAATTATATTTGTCTTTTTTTTAATTTCTATAAATTATATTTTTTTCAACAAAACAGAATTCATTGTCCTTAATCACCTGACGAGAATTGACACTATTGAAAATAGAATTGATGAAATAATCTTAGTTAAAAATCATCCAAAATCCTCCAAAATCCTCAAATGAATTAAAACAAATGATATTAGATTTTAATTCAAAAAGACAAGTAAAATACGAGAATATTAGGCAAACTTTTATAAAAGAACACGATTATAAATTATTTCCTGCTTTATTTTTAAGTGAAAACTATAGTTATGATGATATAAACACCAAGTCAGATAAACTTGATAATATTGACTTTTTAGCTGAACGATCAAAATATATAAATTGGAATAAAGTAATAATAGACACTGTAAGATGCTTTGTGGGGAAATATGACTATTATAAAAAATAAAACCTACTTTTAATAGCGGTTTGCCAAGAGGGAGAATTTTGTAGTAAATTCACGTTTACATTTCACAAGAAATATTATATTAGCAGAAAGAACTCGGTCACGAGTCCGCCACTTCATGAAGCCACAAGACGTTAGCAGTAATTGTATAAAAACGAAATGAAAAATAAACTTTTACATACATTTTTGATTATTACTTTGATTTCTTGCAATAAAAATGGAAAATCTGAAATAATTGAAAATGATAAAGCAAAAAATAAAACTGTATTTAAGCTTGATTTTTTTAAAACTATTCCCGACACGATTGACGGATGCGGAGATTATTTCACACTCGAAAATGAAAAATCAGTTGATCAGAATTATATATTTCTATCAAATCTATCCAGTTTTGCAATTATAAAAGTTAACGGCAAAAACGTGTTTTTGGAAAAAGACACAATAAATAGTAAAGAAATTTCTAAAAACGAATACATAGAAATCTACAGCGGAAATGGATATAAAGCAACTTTAAAAACCAAAATGATAAAACAATATGATGAAGGAGGATTTTGTAAAGGAACTTTAAAAATAAACAATAAGTCCGAAGAAATCGAATATAAAATCAAGGGAGAATTTGGCTGCTGAATAACAACTACTGCTAACAGCTAAGGTGTATTCATTCGTTTATATTGTTTTTTTATAGGTATTCATCATCACTCCGTGGGTCGTTGCGTGCGAAGCACGAACAATGAATTACAATACTTCGTCAATTTGCCTATGGCTCGGGTTAATGAACACCTATGAAAAATATAAAAATAGTGAAGTAAACCTCTGTTGAACGGAACCGATTGCATTCCATCCACTCACTATGGGAATTTCAAACTAAAAGTTTAATGATATAAAAGAGGCACAGAGTGCCTCTTTTTTGAAGTCTGTATTTCGGAGTTTTTTATTGTTTCCCTTTGATACTGGGTATCAATACTTGTCTTCTAAGCTGGACAAATGTAACTGATTACGCAAGATTCCTTGGATGTGTTGTATTTTAAAAATACGAAAACTCGATTTTTTTAACAAACTATTTTGGCTATATTTGACAGGGTTTGTGAAGTTTTTTCACAGACTGACGTTAACTGTAATTTTTCGCCGAACGAAAAAAAGAGGATTTATTTTTTAATTGTTACCAAATTTTGGTAACTTTACGAAAAATATTTAAAATTATGGGACGTAACACATCTGTTTCTTTAGGTAATTATTTTGAGACTTTTGTTGACAACAGAATCACTGAAGGTAGATTTAAAAACGCTAGCGAAGTTATTCGTGCTGGTCTAAGATTATTAGAAGAAGAAGAAAACAAAATAATTGCACTTAAAAAGGCAATTAATGAAGGAATTGAAAGTGGAATTGTAAAAGATTTTAATCCAAAAGAGCATCTTGAAACATTAAAAGCCAGAAAAAGAAATGGCTAAATATTTCCTAACTAACAAAGCTCTTGAAGATTTATCAAAAATTTGGGATTATACATACGAAGTCTGGTCAGAAAAACAAGCAGACAAATATTATTTTGAACTCTTAAATGACTGTCAAGAATTAGCAGAAAATCAAATATTGGGTAAAAATTATGAAGAAATAAAAAATGAAGTTTTCAGTTACCAATCTGGTAAACACCTAATTTTTTACAGAATTTTAAATGCTCACGAAATTGAAATAACTAGAATCTTACATTCAAGAATGGATTTAAAAAATAGAATTCAAGAATAAAACTACAGTTAACAGCTAAGGTTTCGTTGGGCTCGAAGAGCCAATAATGAATTGTAATCACTGAACACCAAAACAAAATAGAAACTCAGTGAAGTAAACCTCTGTTGAACGGAACCGATTCAATTTCATCGACTATAGGAATCTTGAACCAAAAATTTAATGATATACAAGAATCTGTTTCAGAGGTTTTTTTAAATGTTTTCCTTCATTTTTTGGCATACTAACTTATCTTCTAAACTGTATAAATGTAACTATCGTACGAGATTCCTTGAATATGTTGCATCATTAAAAACACAAAACCACTTCTTTTTCTACTAATTATTTTAGCTATATTTGGCTGATGCTGTGAAGTTTTTTCACAGACTGGCGTTGGACATCATTATACACTAAAATATAGACAAAATGAACGATACTTTTACAATTGACGATTTGCAAGATTTATGGGGAAAAGTTAGTATTTTACATAGTGGACAAACATATGGCGGACAAAATCCTGGCCAAAAAATTGAATACATTAATCATATAGGAAGTGTTGTGTTTGAAATAATTAATGCCTCGAAAAACACATCAGAATTTAATTTCGAACTTGCTATAAAATGTGCACTATTACAAAACAACTTTATTAGTGTAAAACAATTAATTTTTTTAAATAAAATTATATTAAACTCATGTATTTTAAGAATGATTTGTTCTATCTCAAGTCTAATTCAAAAAAGAAATTACTATTTAGCTTTTCCTGCTATACAAATTACAATTTCACCTTTTGGAGGTTTTGTTTCAAAATGTTTTAATACTTCTTCTGCTTTACCTCTTACTGTTTCTTCGTGAAGTTTAGAAAGTTCTCTAGAAACACTTACCAAACGATCAGGACCAAAATATTGAACAAATTCAGTTAATGTTTTAATTAATTTATGAGGTGAAACATATATAATTATCGTTCTGGTTTCCTCAGTTAATTGTAAAAAACGGGTTTGTCTTCCTTTTTTATCAGGTAAGAAACCCTCAAAAACAAATTTGTCATTAGGTAAACCACTATTTACTAATGCTGGGACAAATGCTGTTGCGCCAGGTAAGCATTCTACTTCTATACCATTTTCTATACAAGCACGTGTTAATAAAAACCCAGGGTCAGAGATGGCAGGAGTACCAGCATCACTAATTAATGCTATATTTTGCCCTGTTTGTAAGCGTTGTACTATTTGATCAACTGTTTTATGTTCATTGTGCATATGATGACTTTGCATAGGAGTAGTAATTTCGAAATGTTTAAGAAGTTTTCCACTCGTACGCGTATCTTCTGCTAATATGTAATCTACTTCTTTTAGAATTCTTATAGCTCTAAAAGTCATATCTTCTAAATTACCAATAGGTGTAGGAACTATGTATAATTTACTCATTTTTTAAATTCATTTTATCTAGTTGAAATAAATTTTAGTTTATTTACTAAAAATATTAATTAATCAACTGTATTTTGTTATAATGAAAGCAAACAGTCGGAATAATTTATTCCGACTGTTTAGATGTATTTAATGTATTAAATTTGTAAAATAATATTATACAAATTTACTTGTTATATATTCCATAAAGCGTTCTTCATAATCCTCACGCCCTAACCAGTTATTATAATCTGGTTTTACCATTTCTTCTATAAAATCCTTAGCTTCTTGATAACTTTTAAATGTTTCTAGTTGTGATAAAACACGATTTAAATCTTCTGTACTTCCATCAAATAAATGTTTCTCAAATGCCATACGATCATTTAATGATAGGCCAACGGATCTCGAAATTTTGTCATTTAAATTACTTAAAGGTTTTTCTATTACACGTTCAAAAGTAATTTCATTGAAATTAGGCATAAAATCTGGAAAAATTTCTTTTACAGGTGATGTGTTTATTTCATTAACTGTATTTTTTATTTCGTTTATTTTTTCATCTGATTCTATATTTATTTTTTTCAGAAACGGATTTAGAATGTATTTGATTAAGAAAATCATCTATAGATATATTTTCAATTTCTTCTTTATTTTCAATTATTTGTGGAATAATTTCGATCTCTCTATTAAGATCTATTTTTTCTTGGTTTGTTATAGTTTCCTCAATTTGGAGACTTGATTCTTGAAAAGTTTCAATGGGTTGATTTTCAGTAATTTCTTCTTCTTCTTCTTCTAGTTCGGCTATTATTACTTTATTATCATAATCAAAAGTACGTTCTAGTTTTTCTTCTATTTGTTTTATTCCAATAGTAGGTTGTATATCACTAAAATTTTCTTCAACAAATAGTAAAACAGAAAGTTTTTCATATAATCGTTGTGCCTCACGATGTAATTCACGTACATCTTCTTTATGCTTTAATTGTAAAACTTTATGGGCAATACTAATCAATTCGGCTTCCAATTTCTTTTTCATTGCGTTTAAATTTTTAGTGATGAAAGAATTAAAATTTATTAATAACTTTATCAGTTAAGCTGTAAAACAACCAGTCTTTTTTAATAATTTTGCGAGTTACAAAGTAATAAAAACTATTCATTTTTATCATTATAAAATTAAAAAATGTTTTTAGAAAATACAGTAAACCCAAAAGAACAGTTTGGATGGATTGAAGTAATCTGTGGATCAATGTTTTCAGGAAAAACGGAAGAATTAATCCGTAGATTAAAAAGAGCTCAGTTTGCTAAACAAAAGGTAGAAATTTTTAAACCAAGTATTGATACACGCTATGATGATGAAATGGTAGTTTCTCATAATAAAAATGAGATTCGTTCAACCCCTGTGCCAGCAGCTGCTAATATTCGTATTTTAGCTCAAGGTTGTGATGTAGTGGGTATTGATGAGGCGCAATTTTTTGATGAAGAAATAGTATCTGTTTGCAATGATTTAGCAAATGCAGGTGTAAGAGTAATTGTAGCTGGTTTAGATATGGATTTTAAAGGAAATCCTTTTGGTCCTATGCCAGCTTTAATGGCTACGGCAGAATATGTTACAAAAGTACATGCGGTATGTACTCGTACAGGAAATTTAGCGCATTATAGTCATAGAAAAACAGCTAACAACAGTTTAGTACTTTTAGGAGAAAAGGAAGAATATGAGCCTTTAAGTAGAGCCGCTTATTTTAATGCTATGCGTAATAATATTGAAGTAGTTGATGAACAAATTATAAAGAAAGAAAAGGATAAATAATGGCTCTGATACTTAAACAAATTGTAACAGCATTGTCGTGTGAATTTATAGAATTAGACAGTTCTATTTTAATTAATACAATTTCAGTAGATAGTCGATCACATCAGAATGCAGAATCTACACTTTTTTTTGCTCTTGTAGGACCCCATCATGATGCGCATCAATATATAGAAACTTTAATAGCACAAGGAGTAAAATCATTTGTAGTACAAACAGTTGATGAAAAATGGTTAGGTAAAGCTAATTTTTTAAAAGTAGTAGATACCTTAGAAGCTTTACAATTATTTGCTGCTTATTATAGAAGTTTATTTTCATTTCCAGTAATAGGAATTACAGGTAGTAATGGCAAAACAATTGTAAAAGAATGGTTAAACTTTTTGTTAAGTCCAGATTATACAATTATAAGAAGTCCAAAAAGTTATAATTCACAAGTTGGAGTACCTCTTTCAATAATAGGTATTAATGAAATGCATAATTTAGGAATTTTTGAAGCAGGAATTTCTACTGTTAATGAAATGCGTAATTTGCAAAAAATAATTCAACCAACTATAGGGATTTTAACTAATATTGGTTCAGCTCATGATGAAGGTTTTTTAAATATTTCTCAAAAAATAAGAGAAAAATTAAAACTTTTTGATAAGGTTGAAGTTCTAATTTTAAATAAAAGTCAAGTAATAGAAGACTGTTTAAATAAGTCCATAAAAACTTTTACATGGAGTACAGAGGATAAAAGTGCTGATGTATTTTTTCAAAAAAAAATTATTGGTCAAAATACTATTTTTACCCTTTTTATAAGGATTTTAGTTTTAAAATACAACTTCCTTTCATAGATGAAGCATCATTAGAAAATAGTATACATTGTATTTTAACAATGTTGTATTTAGGGTATGATCAGGATATAATTCAAGAAAGAATAGCTGAATTGTATCCTGTAGAAATGAGGCTAAAAATCAAAAATGGTATTTATAATTGTACTCTAATTGATGATAGTTATAGTTCTGATTTTGAGTCACTAAAAATTGCTTTAGATTTTTGCAAAATCAGAGACAACATAAAAAAGAACCCTTATTATTTCAGATATTTTTCAATCAGGATTACCTGATGAAGAGTTGTATTCTAGAGTAGCACAGCTTATTGTATCGAATAGGATTACAAGAGTTATTTGTATTGGAAGTACAATTACTAAATTTAAAAATTTATTTTTAAATACTATTTCTTTTGAATCAACAGCTTCTTTTGTTAATACCTTTGATACTCTTGATTTTTCAGATGAAACTATTTTGATTAAGGGAGCTCGTGTTTTTGAGTTTGAAAAGATTGTTTCCTTATTAGAGGAAAAAAAGCATGAAACTGTTTTAGAAATTAATTTAAATTCCTTAAGTCATAATTTTAATTATTATAAAACTAAAATAAAATCAACAACCAAAATAATGGGAATGGTAAAAGCTTTTGGTTATGGAAGTGGAAGCTTTGAAATAGCTAAATTATTAGCACATCATAAAGTTGATTATTTAGGGGTAGCTTTCGCAGATGAAGGGATAGAATTGAAAAAAGCAGGAATTGAAGTTCCTATTATGGTTATGAATCCTGAAATGACAAGTTTTAAATCAATTATTAAACATGGGTTAGAACCTGAAATTTATAGTTTACGTGGTTTAAAAGCTTTTATAAAAATTTTAGAAGAAAAAAAGAAAGAGCAATATCCTATACATATTAAGATTAATACAGGAATGAATCGTCTAGGATTTGATGAAGAAGTAATTCCAGACTTAATAGAGGTAATTCAAACTAATAAATGGATTAAGATCAAAACAATTTTATCCCATTTTGCTGAAAGTGATAATGCTATTGATAAAACGTTTAGTTTAAAACAAATACGATTGTTTGATATTCTTTCCAATCAAATTATCAATGTTTTAGATTATAAACCTATCCGTCATATTTGTAATTCTTCTGGAATTAGTAATTATCCTGAAGGTGAGTTTGATATGGTTCGATTAGGAGTAGGTATGTACGGGGTTTCTAATGATTTAACTGAAATGAAATATTTAGAAACAGTAGGAACCTTAAAATCTGTTATTTCACAAATTAGAACATTAAAAATAGGTGATACCGTTGGGTATAATCGTCGTTTTGTTGTAGAAAAACCAATGCGTATGGCTGTAATTCCAGTTGGTTATGCAGATGGAATATCTAGAAAATGGGGGAGAGGAGTTGGTTATCTTTTAGTTAATGGTCAAAAAGCACCTATTTTAGGAAGTATTTGTATGGATATGCTTATGATAGATGTAACAAATATAGCTTGTGCAGAAGGAAATGAAGTAATTATTTTTGGAAAAGATTTGCCTGTAACAGTTATAGCTACTGCTATTGACACTATTCCTTACGAGATATTAACAGGTATTTCACGTCGTGTGTCGAGGATTTTCTACAGAGAATAATTCTTAACTTGTTATTTAAATTTTAGTTTTGTAACTTTAATTAACTAAAAAAACAATTACAATTATGAGTATTATTTCTGAATTTAGAGATTTTATAGCAAAAGGAAATGTAATGGATCTTGCGGTAGGAGTAATTATTGGTAGTGCTTTTAGTGCTATTGTAAACTCTTTGGTAGCAGATGTTATTACTCCTGCCTTATTAAATCCAGCTCTAAAAGCTGCACAAGTAGAAAATTTAGCTGAATTAAAAACAGACGGAGGAATTTTATATGGTAAGTTTTTAGCAGCTATTATTAGCTTTTTGGTTATTGCTTTTGTTATTTTTATTTTAGTAAAAAGTATTAATTCATTAAAGAAAAAGAAGAGGCTGCACCAGCATCAGCTGCGCCAGCAGGTCCTACACAAGAAGAATTATTAATTCAAATTAGAGATTTATTAAAAAAATAGTTAAATAAAATTTCTTTTAAACTTATATAAAAACCTCAAGTATTTTGCTTGAGGTTTTTATTATTCTATTTTATAACAAATTTGTTACATCTATTCTTTTTATTACTTTTACCCTCTAAAATATTATAGAATTATGTCAACAGCTAAAAGTGATTACAAAAGAGTAACTACGAAATCGTTATTTGATATGAAAGCCAAAGGTGAAAAAAATTTCAATGCTAACTGCATATGATTATACAATGGCTAAAATTGTGGATTCATCAGGTGTAGATGTAATTCTTGTAGGAGATTCAGCTAGTAACGTCATGGCAGGTCATGAAACAACATTGCCTATAACATTAGATCAAATGATCTATCATGCTTCTTCAGTTGTTCGTGCGGCTCAAAGAGCATTAGTAGTTGTGGATTTACCTTTTGGATCTTATCAATCTGATTCTAAAGAAGCATTACGTTCTGCTATTCGAGTTATGAAAGAAAGTGGTGGTCATGCTGTAAAATTAGAAGGAGGTAAAGAAATTAAAGATTCTATAAGAAAGATATTACAAGCAGGTATTCCTGTAATGGGACATTTAGGACTCACACCACAATCTATTTATAAATTTGGAACATATACTGTAAGAGCCAAAGAAAATACAGAGGCAGAAAAATTAATAGAAGATGCAAAACTATTAGAAAAAGTAGGCTGTTTTGCTTTAGTTCTCGAAAAAATACCAGCGCATTTAGCTCAAAAAGTAGCAGAAAGTATTTCAATCCCTGTCATAGGAATTGGAGCAGGTAGCGGAGTAGATGGACAAGTACTTGTTTTACATGATATGATCGGTATGACACACGAATTCAGTCCTCGTTTTTTACGTAGGTATATGAATTTATATGAAGAAATGACACAAGCTATAGGGCAATATGTAGCAGATGTTAAAGCTGTAGATTTTCCAAATCCTAATGAACAGTATTAAGAGTATATAACTTATATTTATAGTAAAATTGCATAAAAGTAGTATTTTAATAAATAACTAAATATTGTTTTTTTACTATAATTTTTATCATTGAAAAATGAAAATAGTTTCAGATAAGAATAACCTAAATGTTCTGTATGAAGATAATCATCTAATTGTAATTAATAAACGGGTAGGTGATATAGTACAAGGGGACAAAACGGGTGATAAGCCTTTGTCAGAGGTAGTAAAGGAATATATCAAGGAAAAATATAATAAACCTGGGGAAGTTTTTTTAGGAGTAGTACATCGTTTAGATAGGCCTACAACGGGAATTGTGCTTTTTGCTAAAACATCAAAAGCATTAAGTAGACTTAATGATCTTTTCAAAAATAGAGAAACCCAAAAAACCTATTGGGCAGTAGTTAAAAATAAACCAGACCAAAAGGAGGCAACTCTTATACATTATTTGAAAAGAAATCCTCAGAAAAATACATCTAAAGCCTATATAAAAGAAATCCCGGATAGTAAAAAGGCTATTTTAGATTATAAAATTATAAAAGAATTAAATAATTATTTTGCTTTAGAAATAAATTTACAAACAGGACGACATCACCAAATACGATCACAATTAAGTGCTATTGGTTGTCCTATAAAAGGGGACTTAAAGTACGGATTTGATAGAAGTAATATAGATGGTGGAATTCACTTACACGCACGTAATTTACAATTAATTCATCCAGTATCAAAAGAAAAAATTAATATTATAGCTCCTGTACCTGACGATGTTATTTGGAAATCAATAGAATAAAATATTACTATGTATACCGTAACCCAACGAAAAAAAGTTTTAAAAAAGTTACTAGATAATCTAGTAAAATATGAAACTGATATGCAAGAAGCCCTATATAAGGATTTTAAAAAACCTTATTTTGAAAGTATGGTTTCAGAAACAGAATATATTATTAATGAATTAAGATATACAATAAGGAAACTAGATTCATGGGCAAAACCCAAAAGAGTATTTCCATCATTACTTAATTTTCCATCAATGGATTATTTGTATTCTGAGCCATATGGTAAAATTCTTATTATCAGTCCTTGGAATTACCCTATTCAATTAGCATTTTCACCGCTAATTGCAGCAGTAGCAGCAGGCAATAAAGTAACATTAAAACCTTCAGAGCTTACTCCAAATTGTTCTTCTATTATTTCTAAAATTATTAGAGAGTCTTTTGAAATAGAGCAAGTAGTTGTAATAACAGGAGATTATACTATTGCGCAAGATTTATTAAGTAAGCGTTGGGATTATATTTTTTTACAGGAAGTGTATCAGTAGGAAAAATCGTAGCTAAAGCAGCAGCAGAACATCTTACTCCTGTTACATTAGAACTAGGAGGAAAAAGCCCTTGTATAGTAGATCAAACAGCAGATTTAAAGTTAGCGGCTAAAAGAATTATATGGGGAAAATTATTTAATGCTGGACAAACTTGTATTGCTCCTGATTATTTAGCAGTTCATAAAAGCGTAAAAGAAAAACTTATTCCTTATTTAATAGAAGAAATAAAAAAAGCATTAGGAGATACTATAGAAAAATCAGATGATTTTGCTCGCATCATTAATCTAAAAAATTGGAAACGTCAACTGAATTTACTAGAAAATCAAAAAATATTATTTGGAGGTCAAACAACTCAGGCTGATCTATATATAGCACCAACTCTCTTAGATGAACCAACTTTAAATAGTTTAGTTATGCAAGAAGAAATATTTGGTCCTATTCTACCAATTATTTCTTATACTACTGAAGAAGAATTATATAATCTTATTAATCATTTTGAAAAACCACTCGCTTTATATCTATTTACAACAGATAAATCTTTTGAAAAAGAATTGCTTTCTAAATTCTCTTTTGGGGGAGGATGTGTTAACGATACATTGTCACATTTTTCTAATAAAAATTTACCTTTTGGAGGAGTAGGACAGAGCGGTATTGGAGCCTATCATGGTAAATTAGGCTTTGAAACATTTTCACATCAAAAATCAATAGTAAAAAAATCAAATTGGATTGATTTACCATTTCGATATGCACCTTATAAAGGTAAATTTAAAATGGTAAAAAAAATCTTAAAATGGCTATAATTAAAAATGAAAAAATTTAAAAAAATTGACTTATATCAAGTAATTAAAGAAAGTATAGAATTGTATAAAAAAAATATATTTCTTGTTGGATTTGTTTTTTTAATTCTAACAATTGTATTAGTTAGTTTACTTAATATTGGGATTAAAACACTGTATAAAGGAGATGGTTTATTAGAATATTTAAAACATTTTAATCCTGAAAAATTTTCAATGCAAGCTAAATTTTTATATTTATTAGCAGTAAGTATAATTGTTGTTTTAGTTGCACCTTTTAATGCAGGAATCTTAAAAATGATGAAAGATGCTCAAGAAGGTAACAAAATGAGTATTAAAACTTTTTATTATTATATTAACAGTCCTTATTATTTTTCAATAGTTCTTGTTACTTTGTTAATTAGTGTATTAGGTTTATTTTTTACTATAATTCTAGAAGGATTAATAAGTAATGATATTCTTAGAAACTATTTTTCATTTTTTACTTCTGCATCTACTTCCATACTTACTTTTACAGCACTACCAAATGTTATTTTTAGCGATTTAAAACCAATGGATGGAATAACTAAAAGTTTTAAAGATTGTTTTTTTAATTTTGGTAAAATATTTATATTAATTATTGTATCAGTAGTTTTTGGCTATTTAGGATTTTTTGCTTTTTTTATAGGAATCTTTTTAGTTTTCCATTTTACTTTGCGATACAATATAAAGTATATGATGAATTAAAATAAAGAGTATTTATCATTTACTACTCAAGAAAGTTTAGACAGATTTAAATTTAATTTTTTATTATAATGAGCTCGATATTTTTTATCGGGCTCATTTCCTTTAAAATAGACTTTATTTTTGCTTTTATAATAACCTATATATTGTTTTATTTTATTCTTTTAATTATTTAATATAGTTGTTTTTTATGGGCTAATAATTAAAATGTAATAAATATAATATATAAAAAACCCCGAAAACCCCTTTAAAAACAAGTAATTAGGCCTAAAAAGGCCTTTTTTTTGTTTAATTCAAATTGTGCAAAAATGTATAATTAATTGACGTTTAATTACCTGTTAATTATTCTTTAAATACTATTTAAACCCTGTTATTTTCCGTTTTAGTTGATTAACTGCTACATACTACTATATACAAGCAGTTAAGCCCTAAAAATGCCTTTAAAAACCCTTAATATTTATCAGGTTTTAATACCAAATCGTTATAACCTAAAAAAATAACGATTTGTGTCATTTTCTACATTATTTACTACTCTATTTACTACAAATGTGTGTTTTATTTTATAAAACACGGCTTGATTAAATGCAAAAAACCGGATTTTTAGCAACAAAACGCAGAACTCACGCAAGATAATTGCATTTACTCTATAAAATAAAAACAATTTAACTTATTGAATATCAGTTATTTATATTAATAATAATACTCTTTATTTTATAAAATGTTAGTGAATAATCTAAATATTTAGAGTTTTTACTCTAATCTTATAACTCCAACAACTAACGCGAAGCCGACAATCTCCTCTTTTGGCACTTCAAACGGATCATAACTTTGATTGTCAGAAATCATGCATAAAGTATTATCAGTTGAGCCCTTTTTTACTCTCTTGATAATAATACCTTGATTTTTTGTTGCTATAACGTGGGTTTTATTCCATTGTATGAAAGAGCTTTCGTTTATCACAGTACAGGCCACAATATCCCCGCTACTATATTTCGGATACATACTACTACCCTCAACCTCAATCATAAAGTCAATTTTTTTGGTTTTAAATTTTGGTATTACGTAATAATCTCTAACATCTTGATTTGATATTGAAAAAGTCGAGTTTCCAAATCCACCAATTGCCGTTACTGCAACTAAAGGAATTCCGGTTACAACACCATTTGCAGGTATTGCGATATTTCCCTCGCTTTTAGTCATAGCACCTTTTCCCATAAGTAACCAATCGGGGCTAATATCCGGGTATGTATTGAGTATATTCTCAATTTTAGACGCCCCAACATCCTTTACTTTGTCTAAAAAGCCATTCGAAAGACCGGTTTCATTATAAAATTTATTCTTACTAATTCCTTTAAAATCAATTATTTGCAGAATTCTATCAACAATCATTTTGTTAAATTTAGATTATTTACTCAATTTTATTTTTTTATATAGAATACACTCTATGTATTTGCTACATAATAAGAAACAATTAAAGCGATGAACAAAGGTATCACAAAAAACAAGAAATACACGTATAGCCCTGAAATTATTTCGGCTTTGGTTGTAAAACACGGTTTTAGCGCTCAATACATTAGACAATGTTTAAGCGGCAATAGAGAAAGTATAACGGCTGATACAATTCGTAAAGAGTACAAGGGATTAAAAAGTGAGTTAGATAAAACTCTAGATAAATTCAAAAAAAAGCTAAAAAGCGAATTGTACTAAAAACAAAATCAATTAAAAACGATTTAATCAAGATTTAAACTATGCCATTTGAATACTCACATAACGTTGTTGCTGTCGAAATTGAGGAGCTTGTTCCAAGATTTTGGAGTAAATCAAAAAGTTTATATCAAGAGCTTTGGAGATACAAAGAGAAACCTTACGGAATCAAGCGTATTGAGAACGCTTTTTTAAACGGTATTCCTTTAATCAATTTTGACAGCCTTAAACCGGAATATCAGGAGGCACTTGGTGACCCTCGAAAAGTAAATCATCCATTAGACTTATTTTTTCAATTTGATGCTGAGGCCGTAAGATATTACGCCGCGTTTAAAAGAAACGGTTCGGCTTTAAAATCAGACGAGCAAGAGCGATATATAATCAACGCTAGTGTAATGCAGGCCGTTATTAAGTTAGAGCAAAAAAGAATTGAGGAGCGAATCAGAATGAGAGGCTCACTTCGCGGAATAATGGAAACTTTGATTTATGATGTTGAGAGCTTCCAACATACTTTAAAAGTCAAGTATAAAACGGAGCACACTCTCCCAACTTCAAAACGCTTTAAAGATGCTTTAAAGGATTTTAAAGAAAATAGTTATTATTCGCTAATAAAAGACCCGAACGGAACCGGTAAGCAAAACGCCCGAAAAGTTGACGAACGCGTAGAAATGATTTTTAACGCACTTTTTAAGAATCAGATACACAAACCTACCCCGACAGAAGTTGCGCGCAATTACGAGGCGTTTTTGAATGGATACGCGCAAGTTTTTAATGAGGACACCGGAGAACTTTACAACCCAAAGGAATTTAAGAAACTTTCACAGGCCACAATTATAAATTATATAAACAAGTGGGAAAACAGAATCGCCACTCACCACGAAAGAAGTGGAGATCGTCAAAAATTCATGGGAAAATACAAACCACACCATCAATTAGATTTACCAACGTTGGCCGGTGAACTTATTTCAATCGATGATAGACAACCGCCATTCGTTTATAACCAAAACGGTGACAGAATGTGGTTTTATTTAGGGCTAGATGTAGCGAGCCGTTGTTTTACAACATTCGTTTACGGGAAAACTAAAGAGGGATTAATATTGGAGTTTTATCGTCAAATGGTACGCAATTATACAGAATGGGGATTTTGCTTGCCGTATGAGTTAGAGTGTGAGAGTTCATTAAACAGCAGTTTTAAAAACAATTTATTACGTCCGGGAGCAATGTTTGATGCCGTAAGAATTGAGGCTAACAACGCCCGAGGAAAATATATCGAGCGAGCTTTTGGAACCCTAAGAAATAACGTCGAAAAACAAAATTTAGGTTGGTTAGCAAGGCCACACGCAAAAGCAGAGGCAAATCAAAAACGTACAGATAAAAAACTGATCATTCCTTACGACACATTGGTTAATGAAAGGCTTTTAGATATTGAAATGTCAAATAATATGCCTCACCCGGAAAATAAAGAGCTAACACGTTGGGAATATTTCCAAGCAAATCAAGCCCCGAACTTAAAACCAACAAATTGGGCGGCAATACTTCCGGTACTTGGTCACAAAACACCAACCTCTTGCCACTTAGGATATGTAAACCTACAAGGCCGTAAAAGAGCCATTGCAGAAAACGGGAAAATCCTAACAGGTGAGGCCTTAATACAACAAATGAAAATTATTGAGGGCAAAGATGTGGACGTTTATTGGCTTGACGCAAACGACGGCTCAGTACTTAAAGCATTGGTTTACTACAAAGATCGTCTTATCTGTGAAATTATGGAAATGCCAAGATATAACAGGGCGTCAATGAATAGAACCGAAGCGGACAAAGAGGCTCAACTTTTACAAAGTGCTTATGTTGCATCGGTAGAGGCTTTCGCCAAGAGAAAACGAAACAACATCGAAAACATTAACATCATTGATAGCACTCCTAAAACGCTTAACAATGGCTTTAGAATTCCAAACCTAAAACGCTTTGAATTAAACGAGGAGCCCGCTGAAGTTTTCGACGATGAATTACAAGAGGAATACGCATATAACACAAATCAACGGCCAACAGAATGGCGCTCAAATTTTAACCTTTAAAAAAATTAATTATGAACCTAACAAATGAATTCAGACAAAAAGTAGTAAACGCACTTTTAGAGCAAAGAGAAAATTACGGTGGTTCCGATTCAGATTACGCAAAATCAAAAGGCATAAAACCGGCTATTTTCTCAAGGCTTAAAAACGGGGGAAACTGAGCGCCTTTTATCTGACACCGCTTGGATATCACTTGGACGCGAATTACAAGTAAAAGTTTATGAGGACACTTGGAAAATTACTCGCACATCTGTTTACGCCAATATGGAGGACAGCTTAAACTTTTGCAAAGAATTGAGTAAGTCAATGATGTTAGTTGACGATTGTGGAATAGGAAAAACGGCCTGCGCAAAACACATCAGCCGAAAAATGAAAAACACCTTTTACGTTGATTGTTCCCAAGCTAAAACCAAACAGCAGTTTATTAGACTTATTGCAAAAACTGTGGGTATAGACAATGCCGGAAAATATATTGATGTAAAGGCAAATCTAAAATACTACTTAACCACACTTGAAAAACCTCTTATCATACTTGACGAGGCTGGAGATTTAGAGTACAGCGCATTTTTAGAAGTAAAAGAGTTGTGGAATGGTACCGACGGCGTTTGCGGTTGGTATATGATTGGAGCCGATGGGTTACGCTCAAAAATTGAGAAAGGTATCTCAGGCAAAAAAGTTGGTTACGCCGAAATTTTCAGCCGTTTCTCTGACGAGTTTATCAAACTGGTACCAAACGGAAAAACAGAAAGGCAGGCTTTTTATAGTGACCTAATTGGAACCGTCGCAAGTGCCAACGTGGAAGACCAAACAAAAGTAAAACCTCTTATAAACAAGTGTATAAACAAAGAGGCGACACTTAGATATTTAGAAACCCTGATAAAGATAGGAGCTTAACTATGGCAAGAGCAATTTCAACAAAATCACTTTTAGAAAAGATATACAAGAACTTCGAGTTCGACGGGATTTGGCTCTTAGTTCTTGGAGTTATCGCAAAAGGGGGATTTTGGTTGATATATGGGAACGAGAAAAACGGCAAAACGCTTTTCGCCCTAAAACTCGCCGAGTATTTAACCAAGTTTGAAAGTGTCCTTTATGTATCTGCCGAGGAGGGAACTGGTAAAGAGTTTCAAGCAAATGCAGAGAGGGCAAAATTAGACCCCAAAATTAAACGATTAAAGTTCATTGAATACATTGATTTGGAAACGCTAAAAACGAAATTAAGAAAGCGACAAAGCCCAAAAATTGTAATAATAGACAATATAACGGTTTATGTGAGCGAGCTTAAAAACGGACAGCTTTACACCTTGAAAGAGGAGTTCCCAAACATCACTTTTATTTTCATGGCTCACGAGGACAAAAACGAACCTTATACCTCTACGGCCAAGTTATGTAAGAAGTTAGCAAAAGTAATCATTCGAGTAGTAGGATTAACCGCTTTTGTTTCCGGTAGATGTCCGGGAGGCCAAATCGTAGTAGATGAACAAACAGCAATGTTATTTCACGGGAGTAAAATCAAAAACAATTAACAAATGAACGCAATTTTAGTAAACCTGAACATTACACAAGAGCAATACGAGTTTGAAGTCTTAGACATTTTTTTACGTTGGTCCATGGACTTTGCAACAAACTATGAAAATGACCTGCAAAAGATTGTACAAAACGCGCCAGTATTTAATTACTTCAAAACGGAGTTTGCTAAGTGCGAAAGAGAGTTTTTAAACATTATGAAAGAGTACGAGAATCAGCCAAACATTAAACCGAAAGACGTTAAAGAGGCTTTTAATCGATCTACAATTTCAATCTTTAACAAATACCCAAAAAGTTTAATCATTAACGCTAAAAAACCAATCATTATAGCTTATGACATTGCAGCAAATTAAAAACAAAATCGGAGAGCTCAAGTATTGGCTTGAGCACAACGTAAACCACCCAAATAGAACAACTATTGAGGGGGATTTAAGAAAATTAACCGAACAATTAACAGAGGCCGAGAATGGTAGAGTTTGAGTACACCCCGGAAAACATAGACAATCGACTTAGTGACCTTTACTCAGTTTTAATGTATGACTCAGAACAAAGTGAGCTAACAGTTTGGGAGCGAATTCTTATCAACCAAGAGCGGGGCTCTTTGTTCGATAACCAAAATTACAACTCCGGTTTTTTAGAGCAAAAACAAACTCGTAAATACCAAGTACCGGAGGAAATAGAAATTAAAGTTCAAACCATTTTAAAAACCATTCAATTAACCTTTTGGGCGCCAAAACCGTACAAATTTAATATTTCAGAAATATGAGCGCAACAATCAATTTAACAGACTTAACGCCGGAACAAAGAGCGGCACTTATCGAGGAGGCGAAAGACCTTAACAAAAAACAGAAAGAGGAGAAAAAGAAAACGTGAAAGCATTAAAAGAGCTTTCTGAGGATTTCGTAAGGGGCAATATTGATGACCTTGTTTTCCAACAGGAAAAAGTGGAAAATCTGATCATAAACCTTTTTGAAGATTATAATACCATCAAGGAAATGAAAGCGGAGATTTACGGACTTGAGAAAAACGCACAAGACAGTCACACAAGTACACTATCTGATGGTTCCGCATCAATAACAATAGGCTATAATGTAACAATCGGTTTCGACGGTACAGAAAGCGCCGGAGTTGAAATTATAAAAGAGTTTATCAGTTCATTGGCCACAGATGACGAGAATGTAAAGAGGTTGTCAAAAATGGTTAACACTTTTTTGAAACCAAACGCAAAAACCGGGATGTTAAATCCGTCAAAAATAATCGAATTAAGCAAACTCCGTGACGAGTTTAATAACGAAAGGTTTAGCGAGGGAATCGACATCATATTAAACGCACAACAACGTCGTCAAAACAGTATGTACGTTTCCGGTTGGAAGTTCATCGAGCATAACGGACTACCTAAAAAAATAGAGTTCAGATTTACAGTATAATCCCGCAAGGCATACGGAGCGGTTCGAGTCCTATCAAAACAACAACAAAATGGAAAAAAGGGTAAAACTATTTGACTTTACAAATTTATTACAGTGTACACTTTTAAAAAGAATAGGTAAAGGCGAAAAAGATGTAATTGTAGTGACAGTATACAGGTATACTCGTTTAAGAGACCATGTTGAGTTTAGCTATGAAATTGCTTTCAATAACGAGGAGGACAGAGATTTGACATTTATGGAAATAACATCGGAGCTACTGTTTGAAGACATTAAAAAAATAATTTCAAGTAATAACATACCAATTTTAATTTAAACAAAATGGCTAAAAGAAAATATACTAAAAGCGGCGAAACCCCAAAAGGTTATGAGTGCACAAATAGAAAATGCAAATGGGCGGGTACAGATGACGAGAAAGCAATGAAGCCAATTGAAAACGGATTTTTAGAGCACGTTTGTCCTCAATGCAAAAATAACGAGTTCTACGGCCTTTTGGAAAACCCTAATATCTGTTTGCAGAAATGTGAAAGTTGCGAAAATGATTTTGATATAAGTAAAATGGCACAGGACGCAGGCGATAATTACTTATGCCACGATTGTTGGGACGAATTGTGGCCAATTATGGCACAGCAACACTCAGAAATGAAAGCAAAAGGAGAAATTGACTAACCGACTAAATAAGATAACCATGGCAACAAAAACAGAAGCAAACCAATCACCACAGGAATTTATGAAAGCTCACAAGCCAATTGCCGCACAGGCATTGGCTAAAGCAAAAGCGCAGGAGCAAGAAAAAATAAACAATGGCTACCGATATGTAAGAGTCGGTAACTCTTTAATCTTAAAAAAGTATGGCGACAACTAAAGTAAAGCCAAATGAGACCATAGGCGACCATTTACCAATACTTACTTGGCAAGTTAACCGGATAATGAAAAACGTCCATTACAAGAAGGATATTAAAGCCGAATGGGTGCAATGGGTAACCGGTGATGTAAAGAATACGAGCTTAAAATCAATAACCCAAGCTCAAGCAAAAAAATAATAATGTCTCAAGAGGGTTCAACACCGGTAAACGAACCAAAAACCGCCTCCGAAAACTGGGCGATGTTCGATAAAAATAACCAAAAACACCGTGTTATACTTTCCTGTCTGTATCAACTGCAATGGACGGTACCAAATGACCGCCGCGGAGAGCTACCGGACTTGGAACGCCTGAGCAACTTTTTAAAGAGTGATAAATCTCCCATTAAAAAGCCTTTAAAAGATATGCAACCGTTTGAACTGGATAAAATAATAACGGCATTAAACGGTATAATTCAAAGCAGATTTAAGTAAATGGAAAATTGCGTCCACGAAAAAAAAAAACAGTAGTCCTCGAAGTGGCGGCAACGTGCGAAACAACCGCCGTTTTTTGCGAGGACTGTAACGAACAATTAACAAAACCTAAAACTGATTGTGTATGAAAATATCTATAATATTAACACCCGAAACGTTATTACTAGTTTCGTTAACATTACAGCCGGTTTATAATACAAGAGCTCATACTCGTAGAGAAAAGTCAACATTATCAATCGCCTTTGACGTTTCTAAGAAATTGGAAAGTAAGGCCTGTAATTTAAAAGGACAGCAAACAATATTCAGCCCAAAAAGAAAGTAACGGTATCACTAAAGCATCACGAGGCCGATATGCTAGAGCTTTTACTCATTGACCAAATAAAAACCGTCAATGACGAATTTATTAAAACGAAACTCCAAGGAGTTATTAATCAAATAAATCAAAAATTGGCATAATGGAGCAAGTAACAACCTACACAGTAAAAAGCAAAATGGACTGTTTTATATGGGTATTTAAATACAATTTAAACGGCGTTTTTAGAAGTTTTGAAGTACTTGATGGTGAGTTATCCCCAAAGCAATATAATTGGCTTTTTAACTCCGGTCAGTTTCCGGGTGTACAAAGTATGATTGATTCTTGGAGAGAAAAACTAAAAGAAAACTTTGAAATCATAAAAGCGGAGCCGGTTCTTGACTTCGATGTATTTTGGAAACTATACCCATACAACCCGCTAAGTAAAAAGAAAACTGCAAAAGAGCGGTGGGAAAAGCTCAAGGATGCTCAAAAGATTAAACTGCTTATGAAGCTCCCAGAGTATAAAAAATTAAAAACCAAAGAGGGTACATCGTTTCCTTATGCGGAGGTATTCATTAAAGGTGGTTGGTGGGATGACTAAACAAAAAGAAAGTATTTTTAAATATAAGTCTTACACCGGTGTAAATGTAATATGGAAATTCATTTGTTTAACTGTGGTTGCAAAAGTGTTTATAGGCATAAGTTTGATTATGGCAGCACTTTTTTGAGGGTCACTTTCATTGTATTGGGTGCAAAAAAGAGGTTAACTATGCCTCAGACGATTTTATAAGAATTGAAATTAATAATAACATTCAACTAAAACTATTTTAACATGTCAAAAGACTTCATTAAAGTAACACAAAGTTACTCTACCAAAAACAGAGTACAGGAATTGGTTTTAAATAGCCTTATAATTTTAGATCATACTCTTTCCTCTGACATTGGAGCGGCAAAGAAAATGATTAAAAAGAACTTCAACTCGGGTGTTAACTCATACAATGGCCGGGCAAAGCTCCCAGAATTAAGGGAGTACCAACCCGATAACAATACAACCACTTTTATAGTTGATGATGTTATCATTATACAAGTTTATAAAGTATCAATTGATTTTACACATTAATAATATGCAAAGTATATCAGCAACTTACACAGGAAAAACAACTAATGATATTGTAAATGGTAAAACTTACATTATCCAAGTAAATAAAAATTCAATGATTGTCAATGTGGGAAAAGTGAAAATTCCATACAAAAGCATTTATGACTTTTTGGGTAACTGGACTAATTTAATGCAGGAAGTATGATACTATCATTTAGCACACAATTAAAGGGGCATCCAACGCTTTTTCCTGAGAAAATATTGTCGGGATTGTTAAAGGAGTATGAGATTAAAGAAAATCAATTATTTAAAGAGGTCCCCGATTTTATTTATAATTACGGCGAGTTTACGGGTTATCATTCTGCAGATTGTATACTTCAAGTGGTTGACCAATCAACCCCGAAAATTCACACTATTCGTGAAGACAAAAAAGAACGTTGGAAGCTCGGCGTTAAAATAGATTTCTTTATAAACTCTCGTAAACCTGATATGTTTCGCTTCGCTCCGGTTCTGCCGGGTGGTTAGCACACAGGAAATTGAGATAGTGTATTATCACAATAGGGAAACATTTGTTAATGACTTGCTACAAAAAAAGGCGGTATTTATTGGTAAAAGGCGGTTGAATAATGAAGAAATAAAGTCTTTGTCACAAAATGATGGTTTCGATAGCGTAGATGATTTTTTTACGTACTTCAATACTGATTTTGTTGGAAAAATAATCCATTGGACTGATTTAAAATACTAAAGTAATGGAACTAGAGGAGGAACTTAAAATTATTGAGGAGCAACTAGAGGAGCTTTTAGCCTGTGGCTCAAATGATGAGAAACTGGTCACTAGAAAACGGGAAATTCAAAAACAATTACGTGAATCCGTAAAGAATTAATTTATAAACTTTATACTTTTACAAATGAGACTATTTGAAACACATAGCGATTTAAAAACAATTGAAAAAAAAATTATTTTTTGCATTGGAACTGCCTTTGGAGTAATTATTTCATTTTTGGTTATGACAATTATACATTTTTTTATTTTTTAAATTAGACTCGAAAAGGCGAACGACTTTGTACACCGTTCGCCTTTTTTTATTTTTAACTATATTTGAGCCATGAGAGACATTTATAAAAAATATATTACATACGAAACAACGGCGGATAAATTACACAATTTAATTACTGAAATTGGGCAAAAAACATTTGATGTTTTAGATAATACAGATGGACGACAGGAAAACATAAAAGTTTTAATGCCGGAGTGGTTAAGAGAGTTAATTGAGGCTTATAACAGGCAAAATATATCAATAAACTCGCCACATAAGAATAAAGAGATTTATGGCTATGAAGTACTGCCAAACTATCAGAATGAAATAGTAATTTATAACAAGTATTTTAACCCAAAAGAATCAAGTAAACATCATATTATAAAATTGTAAAAAATGAACAAAACAAAACTTATCATCGGAGCCGTGTTATTTGTAGCCGTTTTAGGCGGTGTAAAAGCCTGTAAAGGAGAAAGCGAAAGTGTTCCCCAGGAGACAGTTAAAAAAGACAATTCCGAGGCAATAAATAAAGCCGCTGTCGAAGTAATCAAAAAAGAGCCAAAAGTTAAAGACGCCTTTTTAACAGATGCAAACATATTGTACGTAGCTGTAGAGAGTGACGGAACTGACCGAAGTGGTTACGCCTCATACATCTGCGAAACGTTAAAAGAAAACAAGGCCAAAATTGACGCGGTTAAAGTTGTAGAATTCGGAACAACAAACAGTCCGGACAAAGACAACGCCTATGGAGTTCTTTTAGGAGAAAGCCGATGTAATTAACATTATAAAAGCCCACCAAAATGGTGGGCTTTTTTTTATAATAAAAAATTCGATTTGTAAGATTTATGTCAACTCATTATATTTGCATATGGCCGCTAGAAAACAAAGACTTACCGAAAGAAACTCACAAGTACGTAAATTATTTTATGATTTACTTGCTAAAAATCCAAAATGGAGGATTGATGCGGTTATTGAGGAGGTTGCAAAAAAAGTATTTTTATCTAACAGAACGGTCGAGGCGATTATTAATTATGAGGGTATTTATAACGACCAAGCTACACCTCAAAAAAGTAATCAATTATCAATTTTTAACGGTATTTAAAAACCATTTAAAAAGAATTCATATATTTGCATTATAAATAAGTCTACTACAATTCAGTATAAAAATGCAGTCGAGGTGTAAACTGAGACAGCCCGAACGATAAAAGCCCCTTTACGGGGCTTTTGTCATTTTAATACGTCAAGGTTTTTGAAATCTCTTTTAATAATTTGCTCTCGGGTTAAATGAGCCGCTTTGCCTTTATACTGAAAAATCATTCCTTTTATTGACCGACCCCTCTCGCTTGTAATTTTGCGTTGTAAGGTTCTTATAATCTCGTCAACGTCGAGACCTTTAATTTTGTCAAAATCCCAAACAATGTAATACGGAATTTGCTCCGGGTTAACTGCCTTGTTTAGCATTTGTTTTTTTGGCGTCGTCAATAACTCCGCGCATATTATTCAAACCATCAATTGATTTACGATCACCAAGAAATTTATTAAAAATTAAATACTCCGGGTTAGTAAGTCCTTTGAGCTCTGAGTGCGTTCTGATTAAGAAATCAATATTTAGCTTTTTAGAGCAAATGTCGGCAACTTGGTAGTTTCTTCTTAAGTCTTGATAATCGGCTCCTAAACTAATTTTAACACGTGAGTTTTTAGTATTTATTAAGTTTGTTTCAGACTCCAAGAAAGTAGAGAGGTTTTTCTTGGCCTCTTTTATTTCGTCGTTTCTTAATCCATCAGCGTAAGGATTACTTTTAAAAACTTTTCCACTATAATAGGGGTTATTTTTAAATTCCTCTTTAAACTTAAAATTCGGTGCCTTTTCGTCCGGCTCCTCGTCTGTTTGTATAATTATACAGCGGCAACCCCAATCGAAAGGCGGTGTATGTGTTTTCCAAAAAGGGTGATTAATTGGTAAAATCACGCCATCTAAAACCCTGTGCGAATCCCTTACTCGAGCATCACCGGCGGTTACAATTTTAAGGTTTGGATACAGGTCTGCATCGGCCTCAAAATCTTGCCATTTTTCGGCCATATTGGCGGCCGCAACTGTATGGTGATATTCAGTTTCTAACCAACGGCGATTATAGTCTATATTAAGGCTATCCGCTACTTTCTTAAATTCTGACCACGGCACAATTTTACCGTCTTTTACAAGAGCGGCCTCTAATTGTTTTCTAAAGCTCGTTTCTTTGAGAGCAGAAAATTGAGCAATGTTGTATTTTAACGAATGAGCTAAAGCCGGGTCGTACATTTCCAAGCTTGGACTGTAACCAACATCGACACCTTTAGCAAAAGTGTTATAATAAAGCTCAACGGCTTTTTGTTGGTTTTCCGAGCTTATTTCACGAGTTCCAAATATTTCCTTAATGTAGTCCTCAAATAGCCCGCTTAAGTCGATTTTATCCGTTTTATCTAATTGTATAGGCGTACTACAACAATTCGTACGGTAAAACAATTTAAGCAGGCTTAGGGCTTTTTTGAGTTGTCCGGCTTAGAGTTTTTTCCGTCTCCTGGGGATGGCATAAATTCAACCTCTACTCCGTAAGTTCCCTCTACATATTTTTGTTTTAATATGTAACCATTAGACATTAATTGGCTATCGATTTTAATTTGCTTTTCGGGTCGGTAGTTTTTTCAACTGCAATTTTTGCTTTGTCAGGTATTTTATAACCAAGTAGGCGCATTGCCGGAACCAACTTATTATTTAAGAAAGCAAGCTCTTTCTTTTCATCTGCATAAATAACCTCGTTTAAGGTGTTTTCGTGTACTTCCCCCTGTGATTTACTTGAGCCGTTTTCGGTAGTCATTGTTTGATGTAAAACTAACTTTGAAAGCTCAGCGTCCAATGCTTTAATCTTTTGAAAGAATACGTTAAAAGAATCCGTTTTACTATTTTCTTTAATGTCAACCTCTGTACCAATTGGGAAAACACCATAAGGAGCTGACCCCATTTCCTCAAGCCAACCGGCAACCTCATTTTTGACGGTTTCACTTTGAGAGGCAATTTTTGCAATCCTGATCGGAATACCGAAAAGCTCCTCGAATTCGTCCCAACTTCCCCACGAGTGACGTTTTAGAATTGTATAAACGGCGGCCTTTTCTAATAAACCTATATTATCGTAAAATTGGGCATATAAAAGAATGTCTTTTATTTCGCTGTAATCGATACCCTTATCCGAGTTAACGTCATATAAAAGCACACTATGCTCAGGTATAACGATACCTCTATCGATGAGCTCAACTTTTTTAATTTCTCCTTTTGCCCAATCACTTACCCAAATTAGAGAATATCCGTAGTAAGTTGATTCGTGCGCCCATTGAATAACGTTTTCGAACCATTCCTTATCCTTTATAAGTTCTGTTAAAGCGTCGTCTTTAATGCCATCAATGGTAAAAATGTAATCTTTGTTTGTTGTTCGTAAAGTTCGGTTTCCCGTGATACCCGTTAAATGGCCGTCAAGCATAACATCTTGATAAAGTTCTTGCATCGGGTAAGTTTTAGGTATTTCGGCCTGATAACGTGCATATCTTGGCGCCGTCCAGTCGTTCAACTCTTTACGCCAAAGCCTCCTTTGACGACGAATTACGTCAACCATTAATTGAGTAACCTTTTCAATATTATGGGCATCACCGCCGGAAAGGTTTACTTTTTTCCCCCAAAGCGTTGCCAGATAAATGAACCGTGTTTTTTGTTGGTCTTGCGGTTGTTTTTTCAACTGCTTGTTGTCCTCTACTTCCAAATATTTTGCTTAACATACTATCGTAATAATTTATCTAATTCCTTTTTAATTTTCGCGGCAATCTGCTTGTTTAAATATTCAGATTTACCCATAAATTGACGTTTTGGCATTCCGTCTAATCCCTCGTTATGTCTTGCGGCATAACCTTTATAAGTGTAAAAACTTACTGAGGAGCTGCCTAAACTTATTCGGTGCCGGAATGAGCTCTTTAGTTTATCGCCTCCAGTTCCATGACCGACCAATATTGCCCGGTCTTTATTCTTGCTACCGTATCGGTTAAGATTTCCCTGTTTCCCTCGTCGGTTGGTTCTGTAACGGGTAATGTCTCGGCCTCGATTGTCTTCGGTTTTTCTTTCTTCCCATTTTTTTGTACTCACGTCAGTAAAGCCCTCGTCTCTAAAATTCTTTTGAATGAAGTTCAAACCCTCAACACCAATAATCCGTAAGGCTTTATCCGGCATTTCTTTTGCCGCCTTATTTAATAAGTTTTGTAAGTCTGCTAAACTGGCCATTTAAAAGTGATTTTTATAGTTTTTACGGCTACCGCATTTCATAAATGTTGCCGGAGTGTCGGGAGTTCCATCGCCGTTTGTGTCGTTTAACCTGATCGGCAAAGGTGGCTTAATTTTTCCCTCTGATACTTTCTCAAGCCATAACATAGCCTCGTCGTATCTTGTTTTTGCAACCTCGTTGAAAGTCTTAGTACGGCGAATGTATATTTCGTGTATAACGATTCCTTTAAGTTGTTTTAAAATGGTTTTATTTCGAGGCGTCTCCTGTGGCCCCGAAAATTGTTTCAGTATTATAATACTGGTATAAATAACCGGACATTAAGTCGATACTCTCGTCAATAATATTGGTTACAATTGAATCATCGTTATTGATGATTTTATTGATTATTTCGTCCGTTGCAACGGTCTTTAATTCGCTTTTTTCTAAAAACATAGTTTTAAGGTGTTGGTTGGTTTATACTTAATGATGCCTTGCCGTATTTTGGATTTATTCGCCTGTAAATATTCGTGGTAAAGGAAAGCGTGTAAGTCATAATTCCGTTTTCTTCACCGGCCACCTCCTCGCTTAGCTCTAACACTTTAAAATAGTCGCCCTGCAAAAATTGTAAGCTCTCGACCATTTTATCAATTAAATCAATCTCGATTAAACCGTGCTCGTCGTCTGCGGTTCCGTTGTGTTGGTCAAGCCAACCGTCTTTACAATAAAGCGTAACGTCAACCGTACAAGTGCCCTCTTGTTTTTGCTCGACCATACTTTCCCAACGGATTGAGGAAATAGCAATTAAAGCCGCCGTCCATACTGTACCATATTCACTCTCTGGGTTAGAAAATTGCTTTCTCTGTAAATCCACTTTTTCAAGCTCCGGGACATTATCACTTAAAGCCTGTTTAACCTTTATAAAAAGTTCTTTTCTTGGTGTCATACTCTGCGTTTTTTGTTTCTTGTGCCTATTACTGGCCTCGAGTTATTTACGGCGTCTTGAGAATAGCCGAAATAGTTTCGGCCTAACCTTACGGCGTTTTCTAATGTGTCGGGAAAGTCATCGTGTGCTTTAGTTCCTTTTTCAAATGATAATATTTGCTCCTCTGCACTTTGCCAGTCTGCCGTATCTTTTAAGCCTTTATTTATACTAAGCAGTTTGTTGAAAAATACGTCCGTTAATGTGGCCTCAATTCTTATGTGCTTATCTGAGTTTGTATGATTTGGCAAAGGAACTGAGGCGTATTTTTCACGCTCTGCCGTAGATAGCCAAGCAGTTGAAAAAACGGCCGCTTGTGATACTGTTGCGTCGTAAAACGACAAAACAGAAACCCCTTTAGAGGTGTATTCCCTCATTTTAGAAAAGTGCCACTCCATTGCCTCCGGTAAATCACATTGACGACAAAAAACGTCTAATAAATAAGCCTTACCACTTTTAAAGCCTACAATCGCACAGGCTTTAAAATCCCCGTTTCTCGTATAAGATAAATCCCAATGCGCTATAAGACCGTCCCACATCATATCGCCCGAATATCGACGTATTTAAGCCACTCAGCTTTAAATAATTTTCCTTTTTCAATTGGGTTATTGTAGTCCTCTCTTTGCGACGTGTAGTAGTCTGTTTTTTTGTTTATTTGGATTACATCTTTTTACTTAATCTTTGGTGCCAACTTGGGTTATTATTTTCGTCAGATAGGTTGACTATGGACTCGTCAAAGTGTTTGGAGTTTTTAAAAGCATCTTTAATTCCGTCGAGAATTCCGCCTTTTACTATGTAGTTATTTGGAACCAATAAACGGCCACGTCTCAAGTGAAAAGCTTTACCTAAATCACCTGTAATTTTTTCAACGTTCTCTCGTGTTAGCTCGATATTTTTAGCCTGTTTTCTGTCCTCGCAGTCATCAACTGAGGCGAAGTCAATACGGTTGGCTCCTGACCTTAAACCCCTAAACGGTTGATTAAGCCCCAAGGCCTTAAATTTCTTATTGTCGGTTGTATCAAACTCGCCATCTGCCCAACTACCGTAACTCATTTGCATACCAAAATCTTTGATATACCTTTCATTAAACTGTAAATGTTGTTGCAAATCTGATAAAAGGATTTTGGCTAAATTTTCATTTTTACCAATTAACACACCAAAGTAAAGCTCGTCGTTTTGCTTTAGATGACACATATTTCCAACGTTAGTATGGATTGATTTTGCGCTACCTCGATACCACTTTCTTAATTGAACAATAAACCGATCATTAAATACTTTTTCGTATGAGCTTTGGTGAAAATCTGCGCAAGGTGCATCGGCCAAAGAAAAAGCAACCCCAACCCCAAAATAATAATCAAAGAATTTAGTGTAATTTTCAGGTCTAAGTAAATACGCAATTCGCTCCTCTTGCTCCTCAATAGTTTCTTTTACTATTGAGTTGTAAGTAAGCTCCTGTATTTGCTTTGACTTCATTTTAAAGTTTTCTAAAGCCGTTTTAAATTCGGTTGCTGTCATTATATTAAGGTTTCAATGTAACTGTCTTGTAATGTTCTAACGGTTTTTAAAATCTCGAGGTTTTTATCCCTTTTTGCCCCTTTTGATTTAGCCACTATGTCGGTAAACCAATCAACAAAGCTGTCGAAAGCCTCCATTGAGTAAACCGCCTTTTTCTTATTGTCGTCCATTTTTTCCCATGCTGCCGCTAACTTTGAAATATCATCCGGTTTATATGGCATTTGTTTACCCGTTTTAATTGCTGCAATATTTGAGCGAATCATTTTTTTGATTTCGTTTGGCGAGATATTTTGGAGGCTTTTCTCCTCATCCCAATTATGAGCTTTTTTCCAAGCCGTTAATGTTTTAACACCTACTCGAATTGTTTCCATTTCGGAAATCGTTTGCAAAGAATATCCGCGAATGTACAGGCCAAGAGCGTCTTGCATTTTTTTATCTCTTTCGGAGTTTTTAAGCCTGCCACTACTTAAATTATTCTCGTTAGTTTCCTCCTCAATCGGCTTTAATTTTTTACTTGTAATCCCCATCGATGTTTAAATTTCCGTTAGCTTCAAATTTGATGTTGTTGATTTTCATACCGTCATACTCAAGGTTCTTTTTGGCCTCAATTAATACGCTCATATAGTCGTCGTCGTCAAGCATTTGAACAATGCTGACACCAAGCTCAGGGAACTCCCTAAATTCTCCTTTGTTGGCAATCAAAATATGCTCTTGATGTTGGTTGTTGGAGTATCCTATTTCTAAGTCCCCATTCTTGAAACTTAAATCGCCATTACTGTCTAAAAGTATATCGTTCATAAAGGCAAAATTCGGCTAACAATAACTACTATAAAATTTCAATTTCAACGCTTGTATAAAAGTTGTACAAACCTTGTATTTAAAAGGCACAAGCATTGGAAACCGATTTTTTTTTACTTCAAAATCGATACAATTTTGCCTCAGAAATCAGAACAAACAGTACTTAAAAAATGACTTACGATTTTATCATAAATACCGAAAATGTAAACGAGTACTACTACCGTGTTTTAACATCCGAATTGATTACACGCAGTATATGCGTAACCCGGTTGTATTGTTTATGCACGAGAGAGAATACGATAAAGACTCAGATAATAAAGGCACGGCCGTAATAGGTAGATGTATAAAACTTTGGACTCGAGGGACTGAATTAATAGCCTCGATTGAGTTTGACATGGCCGATGAATTTGCGGCAAAAATTGCGGGTAAAGTTGATCGCGGTTTTATCAAAATGGCCTCAATGTATGCCGACGTAATAACTGCATCGTCAGACCCGGAGCTTATTATGCCCGGACAAATATTTGAAACTGTAACCGCTTGTAAGTTGGTTGAGATTTCAATTGTAGAAATAGGCGGCAACGATGACGCTTTAAAACTTAATAAAAAGCACTTGGAGCAGGTACAACTTAAAAAACTTAATTCAGAAAAAAAATCAGATATGTCACAATTTAAAACAGTTGCATTAGCATTAGGCCTTTCGGCGGATAGCCCGGAGGACACAATTTTAAAAGAAGTCCAATCTCTAAAGTTAGCAAAACAAGCGGCTGAGGATAAGGCGACAGGCTTCGAAAATCAGTTAAAAGGAATTCAAACGGCAGAGGCTACAGCTTTAACAGATAAAGCGGTGTCTTTAGGTTTAATTCCTGAGAGCTTAAAAGATACTCAAATCAAAGCGTTTGAGGCTAACCATGAGGTACAAAAAGCCATTCTTTCAAAATTAATTGAAGAAAAAGAGGGCGATGACACTCAATCAGAAACGCACAAAGCAGTCAAAGAGGTTGTTCTTTCAGGAAAAGGAAAACAGGCAGTCACAACTACCGAGGAAACTTTCGACTATTTGCAAAAACACAATCCTGTGAAACTTGGCCTAATCCGAAAAGACGATCCGGCAAAGTATGAGCAATTAGCAAAAGACTACGCTAACGGAGTAAGACACAAAGAAGATAAATAATAACTTAAAAATAGACAAATGCCAGGATTACAAAAAGAAGTATGGATTGCAGGTATTCAAGAAAACCCAATCCCGGATAACAGTTTCGTTTTCGCGTCGGTTGATAAATCCGAATATGTAGAAAACAATAAGCTACACCTTGCTGAAGCCGGAATCGAGCCGGACGTTTACGAGGACTATTTTGCAGGCAACGAAAATGACTTGCCATTACAAGCAATTACGGACATACCTAATGAGGTAGTTTTAAAGACGTATTCAACTGCAAGAACTCGCCACAGAAAATTACAAGAGGTTGAGTTAAGCTATAATAAGCGTATGAGTGTTATTGGACGTCACAAAACATCTTTAGCTAGAAACATGGGTGTGAGAGCTGCTTATGCATGGTCTCCTACAGCAAGTAACACGTTTAATAAAATCGCTAATCTAGGAGCTAATGACTCAATTATCGACGCAATTATTGATATGGAGGCATTTTACAATGGCCTTGATATTTATGATGGGTTAAATATTTGTTTGACTGCTGAGCATATGGCTCGAATCAAAAAAGAGAATAAAGTTCTGCATAAAGAAGTTTTGAACACAAATGAGATGTTTGGGTTTAAAGTTTACAGATACAACAAAAACGCTCTTTATACTTCTGCGGGTGTAAAAAAACCTTTTGGAGCTGTTAAAGAGGCAGGTGATAAAGTTTGCTCTTTTACTTGGTGTAAAGACGAGGTTTTCCGTTGTTTTGGTGACACAGATATGTATGAGACTTTAGCATCGGCCGCTTCTCAATCTGATGAGCTTTCATTTGCTCAAAGAGCTCTTGTGGGTAACATTCGTGCAACAAATCCTAAATATCTAGGAGCAATTCTGTAACCTATGAGTAAAGAAAACTTAAATGAGTCCACTTTAACCGAAGTGGACTTAAAATCAAAAGCCTACAAATATTTTGAAGAAAATAAAAAAGTCAAAGAATTACACTTAACTGACGACGGATTTATTTTCCTAAAAAGAAATTTTGCCGCTGATCATGCTCAGACATTGGAGGGAAAACAAGTCCACACCTTTAAAAATCCTTTACAAATTGATTTGGAGGTTGAAGAGGTTATAGAAACTAATAATGTCCTTTCCGCTGATGAAAAAAAGTTATTAGCTACCGAATTGTTAAGTAAAAACTACCCCGAGATGAAAGCCCTTATTAAGGCTTTAAATATTAATGTAGTTGACGGAAAAGCAGAAACTTTAATTACGGCATTACAGGAATATAAAGACAAAATCCAAAAGTAAACATGAGAATTATAAAATATTTAGCCGTGCATTGCACCGCAACGGCACAGAGTGCAACCGTTGAAAACATTAAAAATTATTGGCGTGAACATCTTAGATGGCAAAAGCCCGGCTATCATTTTATAATAATGCCAAACGGGACTGTGGTTCCATTATTGCCAATTGAGGAGGTTTCCAATGGCGTGAAAGGCTTTAATAGCGTATCTATAAATATCTCCTACATAGGAGGCGTTGATGGAAAAGGAAAGCCAAAAGATAATAGAACTGAAGCACAAAAGGTAAGCTTATTAAAATTACTCAAGGACTTAAAAAGAAATTTCCAACCGCGATAATTCAAGGGCATAGAGATTTTCCAGACGTGAAAAAGGCATGTCCAAGTTTTGACGCTAAAACAGAATATAAAAATGTATAAGAAAACGCTCATTTTATTAGTGTTTTGTGTTAGTTGTTTGATGATTTCCTGCCGAACTACACGGCAGGAAATTCAAAAAATAGAAACCGAAACAAAGGCTACATCTGAGAAATCAGTAACCTATAAAGACACTACTTTGTTTGCGCCAAAGGCCGAAACAAGCCTTAAAATTCCGGTTAGTGAATTGGGAATTAAACCCGGTTTAAACACCGTTTCAAAGCCGAATAGCTACACCCAAAAAAACGGCCAAGCAAAAGTTAAAATTCGGATTGTACACGATACAATTTACGCAACTGCCACCTGTGATAGTTTAGCACTTCGAGCTCAAATTAAAACCGAGCTCATTAAAGAAATGCAAAGGGAAAGTAAAAACAACCAAAAGGGAACAACTAAAAAAACCGGGTTCACATTTCTTTATTTGATTTGGGCTTTTATAGCGGGATTTGCGGTTTGTTATCTACTTAAATTTTTCAGAATAGTATGAGTTTACCAAACATAAAATTTAACATCTCAAAGAACGGTTTGGGATTGGCAACTGCCGAAATACAAAAAATACCTGGTCTTATTTTAACCGGTGTTACTGTATCAGGAACTAACAAGGTTACGGCTGGCGTTGCTTACCAAATCTTCTCGCTTGAGGAGGCCGAAAACTTAGGTATTGAGGCGACAGGAACCAACGCTTTTGCGCATAAGCACATAGCGGCGTTTTACGGCGAAGCCCAAAAAGGTGCCGAGCTTTGGTTTATGGTTGTTCCGGGAACTATTACACTTACCGAAATGGCCGATTTAACCAACCCATACGCAAAGAAGCTATTATCTGACGCAAAAGGTAAAATTCGTGTTTTAGGGTTCTTGAAAAAATCGGGAACAACGGAAACAATCACCGACGGTTTAGACGCTGATGTACATACGGCAGTTGTTAAAGCTCAGGTGTTAGCCGATGACTTTGCAAGTAGATACTTTCCAGTTCGTACAGTAATCTCCGGGAATAAGTTTTCGGGAACTGTAGCCGATTTAAAGGATTACTCTACTACGGAGTTTAACCGTGTATCAATTTTATTGGCAAATAACGACGGCTCAAAAGAGGCCTCAATTGGTTTGTTTTTAGGCCGACACGCAATTATTCCAAGCCAAAGAAAAGTATCCCGAGTTAAAGACGGTGCAATTGAACCGCTAGCGGCTTATTTCACTAACGGGGGGCCTGTGGAATCATTAGACACCGCTTGGGACGCAATATCAAATAAGAACTACATCTTTTTGAGAGGCTTTGCGAATCGCTCAGGTTATTGGTTAACTGGAGACCAAACTCTAACACTTCCAACGGATGACTTTAAAATACAATCGCGTGGTTTGGTAATGGACGAGGCTGTTTTAATTGCCTATGATACAATGATTGAGGAGTTGTCGGATGAAATCCCAGTAACTGAGTCAGGAACTGTACACCCGGCAATCATTAAAGGGTGGCAAAATAAAATCGAAAGTAACATTAACCGAAATATGATTCAAGTCGGAAAACTTTCAAGTGCGAAAGCCTTTATCGACGAAAATCAGGCCGTTTTAACTAATAACGAAATAGTTATTCAGTTACAGTTATTGCCGGTTGGGTATAGCGATTTTATTACAATTAATATCGGATTCACAACAAAAATAGAATAAAATGGCAGATACAGTTAGCAGCGCACAATTCGGTTGGAATGACATTTCCATTGCGATAGGTGGTAGAATTATTGAGGGGTGTTCTGAAGTTGAATATACCAAAAAACAAGATAAGTCAGTATTGAGAGGTCGAGGCAGTAAAGGGCATAGGATTTTAAGGGGAGACGTCAATGTCGAGGGTAAAATTACAGTTTGGCAAAGCGAGCTTGAGGCAATGGCTGCCGACGCCCCGGACAAGGACATCCTTAAATTGACTTTCGATATTATTTGGAGTTTTGCGGCTACGCCATCAGACCCAAGCGTCACGGACGTTATTCAAACTTGCGAATTTACAGAGTATAAAAAGGCATGAAACAAGGTGATAAGAACATGACCGTTGAGCTTCCTTTTATTGCTTTAGACGTAAAACCACAACAATAAAAAATTTAGATCATAACTATAAAAAGCCGCTTTAAGCGAGCGGCTTTTTTTAAAACAACTTATAAATGACACCAAAACAAATTAACGAGTTAAAAGAAAAACACGGAGACATTTACGAGCTTCCGGTTGAAGATAAAAAGGCGTATTTAAGAACGCCAAAAATGACCGATTATAAAAGAGCATTTACGGCTTTACAAAATGACGGTGAGATTGCCTTTGGAGAGGTTCTACTAAACTTATTGTTCGTTGGCGGTGACGAGGAAATTAAAACAAATGATGATTATTTCTTCCCGGCACGTAAAGAGTTAAAAGAATTCTTTATTTACGATGACGCACAAATTACAAAAGAAGGTTACAACTCAATTATTACAATTGGTGAGGCTAAATGTAAAATTAGAGTTATTGGCCGTGATGATATTAAAATCGCGGAAAAGAAAAATCCATCAAATAAAGCCTTTGTTACTCAAGAGAAATTATTTGATATGGTTTGTATTGAAAAAGACGACGCTTTTAACGATACAAACGACGCCTCAATTAGAATGCCACTTTATCAAGCCATTGAAAAGCTACAAAATAAAAAAGTTGCAATCCTAAAAAAGCTTTAGAAGAGGCGGTTATCGACAAAAATGACCCCTCGGCCTTTAAACTGGCCGAAAATATCAACTATAGATTATTTGACGCCTATTTAAAGTATTACATGCACATTCCTAAGCCTAATAAATTGAACGACGTGGAATGGGCTGAGGCAATACAAGAATTACATTACATAAGAACGAACGAGGAGAAAAGCTCACAAATATAGCCATAAGAAAATGAATGCTTACGAATTTATGATTAAAATGAAAGACTATGCGAGCTCCGCCGTGCGAAGCTTGGCTAGTTCCGTAGGCATTACCACGAATAAAATTGACGGTATGGACGGCTCTTTGAAAAAAGTTGATAAAACATCAGCGGGCTTGGGCAATACATTGGGCAAACTAAAAAACTTAATTGCCTCAGTTTTTGCAATTGCCGCCGTGTTTTCATTTACAAACAAAGTCATCGAGGCGCGGTCGGAGTATGAAAAGTTTAACGCAGTTCTTACCAATACATTCCAATCCGATAAGGTTGGAGCGGCCGCCTTAAATATGCTCACCGATTTTGCAGCTAAAACGCCGTTCCAGTTGAACGAGTTAACCGGGGCATTTGTCAAATTAGTTAACCGGGGTTTCAACCCAACTAAAAACGAAATGACAAAACTCGGCGATTTGGCAAGCTCTCAGGGCAAAAGTTTTGACCAATTAACTGAAGCAATGCTCGACGCTCAAACAGGTGAATTTGAAAGGCTAAAAGAGTTCGGAATTAAAGCCTCAAAAAGTGGTGATAAAGTAACCTTATCTTTTAAAGGAGTCACCAAAGAGGTTAAAAATAATGAGTCGGCAATACGTGACGCTTTAATGCAGTACGGACAAATGACAGGAGTTGCCGGTTCAATGGAGGCAATCTCTAAAACTTTAGGGGGTAAAATATCAAATTTAGGAGACCAATGGAATAGCTTTTTAGTTGCCGTTGGTGGTGAATCTGGAGGGATTTTCACGGCCGTGATTTCAATACTAAGTGCCGGTCTCGGTTTTTTAACGGAGTATTTACCTTATATATCAGAGTGGTTTAATATCCTTTGGACAATGATTGAGCCGGTTGTAATTGCCTTGGGTGAGCTAATAAAAGCCGTTTTTGGGTTTACCGACGCTGGTACCGCAATGCAATCCTTTGGGGATATTATGACTTGGGTTTTAGTTGGTATCGATTGGTTAACGACCGGCTTAGTTACGGTTATTGGATGGTTAATGCCTTTTTCGGATTATATCTATGCGGCTGTGATAGCTTGGGCGGCTTTGAATTTGGTTTTTGCTATATCGCCATTAGGTTGGATTGTTATGGCCATAATGGCAATAATTATGGTTATTGGAATGGTCGTAAAATATACAAGTGGTTGGGGCGAAAGTTGGAGGCATACCGTTAATGGGGCTAAATTTCTTTGGCAGGCTTATACTGATTATGTAAAGGCAAATTTCAACACTCTTGTCAATGTTTTAATGATCGGAATCGATAAAATTAAACTCGGTTGGTATAAGTTTAAGGAGGCCGTTGGTATGGGCGACAGTTCGGAAAATCAAAAGATGATTGCCGAAATAAACAACGATGTTGAAGCCCGTAAAAAGTCAATTGCTGACGGTTATAAGAAAATGCTTGACTCGGCCAAAAACGCCAAAAATGAGTTTAACCAAGCAGGAATAAAAGTCGATACTGAGGGAATTAAAAAAAGACTTCGCCGGGCTTAAAAACAAGTTTAGAGGTTTGGGCCAAAAAGATACCGGGACAGGAGCTTATGACGATTTTCTCAGTAAACAAAAAGGCGGAGGTCTTGGAAAAGATAAAGCTGACAGTAAAGGGAAAAAAGAAAAGGACTCTATTGTTTCCGGAGGCTCTAAAATCACTCACATAACAATCAACATAGAAAAGCTTCAAGATGATACTAAAATTTATGTTGAAAGTACAGAGAAAGGCTTAAGCAATTTGGGCGAGAAAGTTCAAGAAATGTTATTAAGAGCTGTTAACAGCGTAAACCAAATGCAAACAGGATAATGGCAAATATTGATTTAAGGCAACTAACGTACCGTATATTTTATGATTATATCGGGCCAAGTTTCCCGGAATGGTGGAAAACAAACAAGAAGTTTTTCGAATTGCCTGATTTAAGAGGCATTAATTCGGAGCAGGTTAAAGGCGGCAAGTACTTTATGCAACTAAAGTTGTCTTATAAAGGGCAAGTTTTCGAGCTTCCAAATGAGCCGTTAGTTTCTATCTCTCGAACTAAAACCATTGTTAAAACGGTCACCGTTGGTAAAAAAGAAAAGGAACCGTAAAGGAATTTATTACTAAAGACGACGAGGTCATTAATATAAAAGGGGTTTGTATCAATATTGATGAACCGGAACTTTACCCGGCTGACCAAGTGGCGATATTAAACGATATATACGAGATTGACGATGCCCTCGAGATTGAATCGAATGCCTTTTTTGAGCTCTTTGGAATTAGAAAGCTAGCAATTGAAGACATTAAGTTTGACGAAATGGTTGGGGAATCAGGGCTACAGAGTTACACGATT
This sequence comes from Flavobacterium oreochromis, assembly GCF_019565455.1. Classification (NCBI taxonomy): domain Bacteria; kingdom Pseudomonadati; phylum Bacteroidota; class Flavobacteriia; order Flavobacteriales; family Flavobacteriaceae; genus Flavobacterium; species Flavobacterium oreochromis. The sequence continues at coordinate 3,232,266 of NZ_CP067377.1, read as the reverse complement.
TCGGCAATTAGCGACCAAGATTTTTACGCTGATTTAAACGAAAAAGACACGGAGAAAAATAATTTATTAGGCTAATGTTTATACTTGATAGTAAGGTAGAAATTGGGGAGTACGTTTTTAACTCTATTCACGAAATCGAAATAACAAAATCGGTTGAGGATATGAGTGACACGGCAGTAATAAAATTGCCAACGCGCTTTAAAGTAAGGCAGAACGACGAGCAAAAATATACCGAAAACGCAATTAAAGTGGGCGACAAAGTTGTTATCACTTTGGCCTATGAGGGAAAATACTCCGGTGTTGAGTTTACCGGTTTTGTAAAAAAGATTAGCCCTAAAACACCTCTTGAAATTCATTGCGAGGACTCCCTTTGGTTGCTTAGACGTAAGAACATAACAAAGAGTTGGGAAAGTACCACAATGAAAGAAATTTTAAAGGAGGTTGTAAAAGATACTCCGGTACAATTGGCCGATAATATACCGCACGTTAAGTTAGATAAATGGATTATCAAAAACGCAAACGGTGCTCAGGTTCTTGAGAGTTTGAAAAAAGATTTACTAATGTCTGTTTTCATTGATGACGCGGGCAAATTGTATTGCGGTCTAGAACAACTCACAAATGTTAGCCAAACTGTGGTTTATGATCTAAACTACAATTTAGTTGAAAATAACCTCGAGTTTAAAACCAAAGAGGACAGGAAAATAAAAATTAAGTACACGTACATAGACAAAGAAAACAAGCGGCAAAGTATTGAAGTTGGTGACCCTGACGGGGAGCAAAGAACTTACCATACCTCTGTTATTTCTGACACTAAAAAATTGGAGGAAATGGCAAAAGCCGAAATTGAAAAATTGAAATATGACGGTTTCGAGGGCGATGTTACAGGCTTTTTAATTCCATTCGCCACCAGGGGAATGAAAGCAAAAATTTTGGACAGCGAACACCCAAACAGAGAGGGAAACTATTTTATTAAAAAAGTAGTCACCACGTTTGGAACCGGAGGAGCTCGTCGAAAGGTAACGATAGGTAATAGACTGTAATGGAAAAAGAGCTACAAGACGCATTTAGAAAACTTAAACAAAGGGACGTCGATACGTTCCCGGTTGAAGTTATCTCAATTGATAAATCGTCCGGAACCTGTAAGGTTAAAGACGATGCTCTCGAATACACAAACGTAAGACTATCATCTGTTATAAAGGCAAACGGGAAAGCGTTTTTCTTGTTTCCTAAAGTCGGGAGCTCTGTTTTAGTAAGCCCAATTAATGAGGATTTAAAGCAGCTTTATATTGAGGCATACTCTGAGGTTGAAAGTTTAGATTTTAACATTGAACAATCGCAGTTATTTATTGATAAAGATAAATTTTTGTTTAAACGCGATAAGGTAGAGTTTGAGATTGACCAAGAGGGTTTTCTTCTTAAAAAGGAAAACGAAACCCTTAAAAAAATAATGGCCGATTTAGTAAAAGCGTGTAAGAAATTAAAATTTACGACAAATACCGGCTCTACAATTCAACTTGTAAATATTGCCGATTTCGTTGATGTTGAAAACCGAATTAATCAATTTTTAAAATGATTTTAAAATGCCTTTAAACGAGCAAAGATTAACAAATAAGATTGTCGCCATATTGGACGAGTGCCAACAGGAAAATGATAATCCAAATGCCTCAAAACAAAACTTTGCCTCAAAATTGGCAAAGGCAATTATTGAAGAAATTAAAGAAGCAAAAATAAATTATACGACCGGTTTAGTCGCCCCGTCAGGTGGTGGTCCGGTTACTGGAACAATAACGCATACAATTACTTAACTATGAGTTTAACTTTTTTTACGGCACTTTTAACGTCGACAGGCGGTGCAGGGATTATTACATTTTTATTTACTCGAAGTAAGTATAAAGTTGATGTAGAAAACACAGCTATTGAAAATGATATAAAACTATCAAACCATTACCGGGGTATGCTTGACGATTTGGAGCGACGATATGAAAAAAAGTATATCGAGTTTGAACAAATTATGCAAAGAAAGGTTCAGATTTTAGAGGAGGAAAACCAGTTAAAAGACCGTAAAATTAGGCTTCTTGAAAGAGAGATAACGGAGTTAAAAAAGAAAATAAACAGCTCAAAAATGCAAAAAACAATCCTACATAACCAAAGCCTTTTAGATTTCACTTTGCACCATTGCGGAACCTTACGCGGTATTTTGGCAATAGCTGTAGAAAATAATATCAGTATTACTGAAATGTTGTCGCCCGGTGATCAGTTAAATGTACCAAATGAAATCGCAAAAGAGAATGATATAGTAGAGTTTTACCAAAACAAAAAATTAATACCGGCCGCCGGTTTTGATACAATGGAAAAACAGACCTTACAAGATTTGTTTGCCTATGAGTTCCCAATAATGTTATAAGTATGTCAAGAAATATAAACGAAATTCAAAAAACTATTTTAGACGCAAAAGCGCAAGCCGGGAGCTTTCCACTTTGGAAATTTTAACGGATGATGAAAAAGCGTTTAACAATATAAACAGTACTAGCAAAGCGGCAGTTTGGCGCTTATGGGTTTGGATTTACTCTTTTGCCCAATTCGTACAAGAGCAATACTGGGATACTTTTAAAAAGAAGTTGAAAAACGAATCGCGGAATCGCGCATACATACACCAAAGTGGTACCGCGAAAAAGCTCTTGCCTTTATGTACGGTATTCCATTGGTCTTTGAGAAAGATTATTATGATTTATCAGGGCTTACGGACGCTCAAATTACAGCGGCTAAAATTGTAAGTAATGCGGCAACGGTTCGAGTTGTACAAAACGGTTATGGGACTTTAAGGTTAAAAGTTGTTAGAACTGTAAACGGAGAGTACGTTCCTCTAATACCTGAGCAAGTGACCGCGTTAAGCGATTATTTTAACAAAAATGTTGCAGACGCCGGAACCGTGGTAAATGTAACAACCGGCAACGCCGATATGCTAAAATTGAAATTGGATATTTATTACAATCCTTTGGTTTTGGCGGCCGATGGTTCAAGGCTTGACGGAACTGAACAAAGCCCAGTAATAAGCCAAATTAACAAGTACTTAAAGTCTATTGATTTTGAAAACGGAAAGCTTGTTTTGACCTATTTAGTTGACAAGTTGCAACAAGTACCAGGAGTAATATTGCCGGGTCATAAAAGAGGCCTTTTCAAAATATGGTGATTATGATTACACAACGCCTGACATACAAAACGTAGGGGCAATAAATGAGATAAGAATTGCCGACGCGGGGTATATGAAACTTGACGAGCCAAATTTGTTAATTAACTATATACCGTATTCAGAATAATGGAAAACGCATACAGTATAAACTGGCGAACTTTTATAATAATTAATCTTCCGGTCTTTTGCCGAAAGTTTAAATATATAAAATTGTTCGAGGTATTTTTTAAGCCGATTATTTGGTTACACCTCGAGTTTTTGGATTTTAGAAAAGAGTCGCTTTATAAGTTAGACCATAACAGCCAAATATGCAATTTACAAGCTGTATTGAATGATATTTTTGATAATACAGAAAGACGAATTATTATAAGAAATGCCGTTTTGAGAGAGCCATTATGGTTCTATGAACCCGAAGAAAATAAACCAGTATTGTTTTATGAAGAAAGCGATAACAAGCCCGTTTATTTTCGTGAGGAAAGTGAGTTTATTGGAGATGGAGCAGACTTTTTGGTGTTAGTGCCAATTAATTTGAAACCAACCAACACACAAGAAGAAAATGCCTTTTTAATTAAAATGAGAGCGCAACTAGATTATTACAAACTATTCGTTAAAAATTATAAGATATTATGGGTTTAGGTAACAAATTAATCGTATCGGCAACTGGCTTTCCTGGCACAAATAAAACCTTGCGTTTTATACAGGATGCGTTCCGTGAACCACTTGGAGCTTTGGCGCAATTAGCAGGAGACAAAACCATTATTACTGGAGTTGTAAATACTGCAGGTGTAGTATCAAATGGTTTCATTACTTACAATGGCGAAATTATACCATTTCAAGGTGGTAACTATGCTTCTACTGTTACTATTGTTGAAGCGTTTGAAAATGTAAATTACAATACAGATGCAAACGATGATACGGTATTAGATAGTTTGCCAGCGTACCGAACTATTTACGCAATGTGCGGAACTGGTGGGATTGATATTTTCAATTTTTCGGAGTTGGCACCACTTAAAACAATCAAAGAACTTTCTGCATTTTCATTACCTGCAGGAATTGTTATTGATCCTAATTATGTTCATACAGATAATAATTTCACTTTATCATTGTTGAATAAGTTGAATTTTTACAGCAACCCGATTGGAACGATTCAAACTCTTTAAGTGGAGGGTATATAAAAAATAAACCAGCCAACTTGCTTAATTATTTGTATAAAGGTGTAGCGATATTAGGAGATTTTCCAAACGACTTAACGGCAACTGTTTATATTAATTTTCCTAATATAGGAACTAGTAATTATATGGTTTTGGGCACAATTCACTCTTTTAGACCTTACGGTAATGCGGCAGAGGACTTAATTGTTTGGTTTACCGCGGCCCACGAGCCTACTAGGTTCAGACTAGGCGGTTATGAGCCGTTTGGAGGTGGTCAAAACATACGATTTGAATATTTAATTATATCACTATAACTATGATATACTATAAAGCTCAAGCACTAGAAAAAAAACCATTTATACAGTGGGAAAGTGTAGCTCTAAGTTTGAAAGAATTGCAAGCTTCAGGACTAGAAGGCAACCCTTTGGTAATGGCTGAGGACGCCATTCCTGATTTTATGTTTGGAGTTTGCCCTTTGAAAATTGTTGACGGTCAACTTGTAGAAAGGGATGACATAGAGATGGATGTGTTTGAAAATGAATTCAACACACCAAAATTATCAACTATTCAAAAAGAAGTGGGCAATTTAATATTGGAAATCGAAGCATTAAATAATTTAGGGGAAAACGTAACACTATTAGAAATAAAATTAAATGATTTGAGAATAAAGTATCAATTCATAAAATATAAGGAAGCATTAGTTCCATTAAATTTTTAACACATGAAAGAAATAGAAATAGAACAAATTGAAATTAAAGAAGACAGCGTATCAAAGTTAAACGCTGTAGCAGGATTGCCAAAAAAAAACGTGTTGTTTGCTAATGAGTTTAATGCCGTTGTAAAAGCCGTTAAATATGCTAAAATTATTAAACCGGGTGAATTCACAATATACAAAGTTCTGCCTAACCATGACAATACAACTTTAGAGGTTGGCGACTTTGTTCAAGGATTTGTTGAAGGGCAATTTATTCAGGGTAATTATTTAGGAGGATCCCCTCAATTATTGGAAAGTTATGGTATTGAAACCTCCATAAATTTAAAATAAGTATGAAAAGAGTATTTATATTATGCTTTTTTGCTATCGGGATGATAGCAAAAGCACAGACTAATCAGATTATTACAAAGAACTTGCAATTAAACAATGTACCCGCTGGAGATGTTGTTGATAAGGTTTTAGTACGCGGTTCGGACAAAGTAGTTAAAGAAGTGTCACGTAGCAGTATTGCTGGTTCTCCAACTATACAGCAAGTATTAACATCTGGCAATTCCTCCACATTACCTATTAATTTAACGAATGCTTCTTTTTCGGCTTTATCCGCATCTAATCAGACAAGTATACAGGGTGATTATATCATGCAGTTTGATTTCAAGAATCCGTCGACTTATACGATGATGTTGTTATGGAAAAACAGGCTAGAATTTACAAGGCCTGATTATACTTATGTATCTTATGAAGATAATAAAATTCGATTTTGGAAATCTCCCAGCATATACAGGCATATTGATGTTGCGAGTAATGTCACAGGTGCTTTAGAAGTGAATTTTCCAGATGCTTCTGGCACTATATCTCTAATAGGAACTAAGGCACCTGCATCTTCTAACTCGGAAGGGAAATTAGGAGAAATTAGAGTAACGCCAACCTATATATATGTTTGTACAGCCACAAACACGTGGGTAAGAAGTGCATTAGCAACTTGGTAAAATTATTATAATATGATACAGTTTTTAAACGCCAATTTAAACTATTTGTTATTGGCAATCATTATCGTTGGAGGTTTATTTATCACAAAATACACTAAACCGGTCAAAATTAAGGACACCTACAAAGTGTTAATTGCCTCGTTGGTATTCTCATCAATTTTTTACATCATTGATGGTTGCGGTCAAAAGTGCCTAAACAGTTATTTGTTTACGTATTTGTTTGCGACATCATTGTATGAGCTTATTGTGAAATACTTTTTAGAAAAATTGAAGCAATTGGAATAAACATTCCCAGGGGGCGGGAATAAAAAAAAGTCCTCCAACAAATTAAAAACTTTCTCAGGGTAATTTAATTTATAGCAACAAAGCCACGCGTTGGAGGACAATATGTCTTCTTAATGCGTGGCTTTACTATTTTTAAATTAACCTGAGAGGTGCAAATATAATCATCAATTTTAATAAATCAATCATTAATCAAAAACGAATGGCGAAATTTAATTATAAAGAACAGCATGCCGTTATAGTGAAATGTAGTAGCGAAACGGAGCAAAAGCAAGTATTTGAGAAACTTAAAGAAATGGGGTTTAAAGATTTAAAAGTTGTAAGTGTATGAAAATTGAAGTAAACCATAGCTCTAAAAACTTTAATAGTTTCAGAGCGCAAAAAGTAAAATCATTGTTTAACGCTGAAAATGGCCACGAATGGAAGCACACCGCCGAGTTACCAGTAGAGGATAATGATTGGCAAATTGGGCTTATTGTCGGTGCGTCCGGTTCAGGTAAAACGTCAATAGGTCGTCAGATTTGGCCAAATTTAGCTATTCACGACCTTTACTCGGGTTGGGATAATAGTTTACCTATTGTTGAGAATATCGCTCCGCAAATGGCCTTAAATGAAGTTACGGCCGCTTTGTCCGCTGTAGGGCTTGGAGACGTGCCCACTTGGCTTCGACCTTTTGGGGCTTTGTCTAACGGGGAACAATATCGCGCCGGATTGGCTCGATTAATTTGTGATGCACCGGACAAAGTAGTTATTGACGAGTTTACGAGTGTAGTTGATAGACAAATCGCCCAAATTGGTGCGGCGGCTTTTGCTAAATCGTGGAAACGAAACGATAATAAGCAAATCGTTTTACTTTCTTGCCATTATGATATTGTTGAATGGTTGCAACCGGATTGGGTTTATGATACCCGAACCGGTGAAGTAAAAAAAGTCCAAAAACGACCGCCTATTAAACTCGACATTTGGAAGACAAACGGAAGTTACTGGAAGTATTTTAAAGAGCATTATTATTTAGACTTACCACACCCGCCGGCGGCTGAGTATTTCGTCGGAACTGTTAACGGCGAGCTTGTGGCTCACTTGGCCGTTTGCCCGTTGTTTACGGCAAAGGCATACCGCGCAACTCGTTTGGTAGTAATGCCGGAGTGGCAAGGTGCCGGAGTTGGAACCGCTTTTTTGAACGAGGTTATGCAATACCACTTAGACGGCAACGGGCGTTGCGGCCATAAGTATTACACTTTTTTTCATACATCACACCCGCAGTTATGCGGCTATTTACGACATTCAAAACTATGGAACCAAACGGCGGCAAAATTGCACGGCGACAACAAAATAAGAAGCCAAAAGAGTATTTTAAAAACGGGAAAAAAACAGGGTATAAAAGGCTGTGGATACGGCGGCCACTTTAGGGCGGTTCAGGCGTTTAAATATTTAGGAAAATGAAGAAATTAAGAGTATTTATATCGGGACAAAAATATTTTGGAGACCAAGTTTTATCGTTATGCAATAGGCTTGAGTTTGTCGAGGTTGTTGGCGTTTGCTCTCCATTAGACGACAAACACGTAACTAAAACGGCGCATACTTTTGGTATAAAACACGTTCCGGCTGGAACTTTAACGGCCGACACGTTCCCTGATAATGTTGACGTAGGCATAACGGCGCACTCGTTTGATTATATAGGCCGTAAAACCCGTTATAAAGCTAAAGTCGGTTGGATTGGTTTTCACCCAAGTTTATTGCCTCGTCATCGTGGCCGCTCATCTATTGAGTGGGCAGTTAGGATGCGCGACGCAATAACCGGCGGTACTGTTTTTTGGTTAAATGACGGCATTGACTGCGGTGATGTAGCTTACCAAGACTTTTGCTTTATTGACCCTAAAATGTACGCAATGGAGCCAAAAAAGGCCGCTAAATTGTTGTGGGAACATGAACTTCAATCTATGGGGCTAAGACTAATTGAGCAAGCTCTTAAAGATATTAGCAACGGCATAATAATAAAAAAACCACAGCGTAGTGAGTTTAGCACTTTTGAGCCTAATACTGACATTAAAGACGTTTATAAGCCCGATTTACTTATGATTGAGCAAAACGCCTCTCCAAGCACATAAAAAGCCCCAATTAAGGGGCTTTTAAATTATGTTTAAACCGGATTTAAAGTTTTGGCTATATTTGTCAAAAAAATGACACATTTCGATTTAGAAAAGTCACATTTCAATTTTTCGATTATATTTTTATATAAAAATCTAATTTTTAAGTGTTTAAATACTTTTTAAACATTTGTATTATCTTTTTTTGTTTTTATAAGCATTAATAGTATTTCATTTCTTACTTATGATCATATAGTTTCTGTTTTGTCTAGTCAATAAACTTGATTTAAGGTAGTGTAATTTAAAGTACTTTTTTTATACTAATTATTTTAAATTCTACTAGATTTCATCTGTTAACTAAAAATATAAGTTCAATACTATGTAAAATCAGGGGGGTATAGGTATTTTTGTTTAATTTTACCATAATATGTATAAAAACAAAGGGGGTTATGTGTTTTGTTTTTAAAAAATAATTACTTTTGTGTAAAAATTAAAAGTAATAAACTACTTAACAACATTCTTATGACAACATTTCGTTTTCAATCGCTTCAAAAAGCAACTAGTAGACCAACTGTAGTAGTGGAAGAACTAGATAGAAAGTCAGCCATTTTTGGTACTAATGTATTTAATGATAAAGCAATGCGTCAGTTTTTGACATCTGAAGCTTACAAAGCAGTTCAGAATGCTATTCAGCATGGAATAAAAATTGATAGAAAAATTGCTGATTATATAGCAATGGGAATGAAAGAATGGGCTTTATCAAAAGGAGTGACTCATTATACACACTGGTTTCAACCCTTAACAGGAACTACAGCAGAAAAACATGATGCGTTTTTCGAAACCTCTTTTGATGGTTCAGATCCAGTAGAAAAATTTGGAGGGGAGTCAATTAGTACAACAAGAACCAGATGCTTCTTCTTTTCCTAATGGAGGTATCAGAAATACATTTGAAGCTCGTGGATATACAGCTTGGGATCCTACATCTCCTGCTTTTATTTTTGGTACTACTTTATGTATTCCTACTGTTTTTATTTCATATACAGGGGAAGCATTAGATAATAAAACACCTTTATTACGCGCTTTACAAGCAGTTGATACAGCAGCAACTGAAGTTGCTAAATATTTTGATAAAAATGTTAAAAAAGTGACTCCTACCTTAGGTTGGGAGCAAGAATATTTTTTAGTTGATTCAGCTTTAGCATCATCTAGACCCGATATTTTAGCTACAGGAAGGACATTGTTAGGTCATACTTCTGCTAAAGGACAACAATTAGAAGATCATTACTTTGGTTCTATTCCAACTAGAGTTCTAAATTATATGCGTGATTTAGAAAATGAATGTATGTTATTAGGAATTCCAGTTAAAACACGTCATAACGAAGTAGCTCCTAATCAATACGAATTAGCACCTATTTTTGAAGAAACTAACTTAGCAGTAGATCATAACTCTTTATTAATGGATGTAATGCAGAAAGTAGCTGAACGTCATAGCTTTAAAGTGTTAATGCATGAAAAACCTTTTAAGGGAGTAAATGGTTCAGGAAAACATAATAACTGGTCATTAGCAACTGATACAGGAGTAAATTTATTATCACCAGGAAAAACTCCAATGAGTAATTTACAATTCTTGACATTTTTTATAAATACAATTAAAGCTGTACACGATTATGAAGAATTATTAAGAGCTTCTATTGCTTCTGCAAGTAATGACCATAGATTAGGAGCAAATGAAGCTCCTCCTGCTATTATATCTGTATTCATTGGTCAACAATTAACTAAAGTATTAGAAGAATTAGAAGGTGTATCAAATGGTAAACTATCACCAGAGGAAAAAACAGATTTAAAATTAAATGTTGTAGGTAGACTACCAGATGTATTTTTAGATAATACAGATCGAAACAGAACATCTCCATTTGCTTTTACAGGTAACAAGTTTGAATTTAGAGCAGTAGGTTCTTCAGCTAATTGTGCTACTTCTATGGCTACTTTAAATACAATTGTAGCAAAACAATTAAAAGTATTTAAACTAGAAGTAGATAACTTAATAGAGGAAAAAGGATTGAAAAAAGATGAAGCAATTTTTAATATATTAAGAGAGTATATTAAGCAAACTAAAAATATCTTATTTGAAGGAGATGGTTATAGTGATGCTTGGGAAGAAGAAGCAGAAAAAAGAGGTTTAAGCAACCATAAAACTACTCCAAAAGCTTTAAAAGCAAAAGTTTCAGAAAAAGCAGTTAAGCTATTTGAAGAGATGGGAGTAATGAACCATGTAGAAGTAGAAGCACGTTATGAAATTGAATTAGAAGAATACACTAAGAAAATTCAAATTGAAGGAAGAGTTTTAGGAGATATTGCTCGTAATCATGTAATTCCAACTGCTATTCGTTATCAAAATATCCTAATTGAGAATGTAAAAGGATTAAAAGAAATATTTGGCTCTGATTTTGAAAATGTAGCAAAAGAACAAATTGGTTTAATAAAAGAAATTTCAGCTCATATTGAAGGTATAAATAAAAATGTAGATCAAATGATAGAAGAGCGTAAAAAAGCAAATAATTTAAATTCTTCTGAAGCGATGGCAGACGCATATTGCGATAACGTAAAACCTTATTTTGATATTATTCGTGAACATTGTGATAAATTAGAGTTATTAGTTGATGATGAATTATGGACATTAACAAAATATAGAGAATTGTTATTTACAAGATAAGCTTGTTAATTATAAATACAAAATCATTAACAAAAAGAGCCTTTTTTAAGGCTCTTTTTTTTTTTAATACAATAGCTGTAAAACATGTATATTTTAACAAAATGTACGGAAAAACCTCAATTAACTTAAAATCAAACCAAGTAAATTTCACTATTCTATAAAACTAATTGATTAACAATTATTTATATTAATAAAATCATTAGTTCTCACTAAGAATGGTTATTTTTTATCTTAGAGATATTAAAATAACACAATACAATTAAAATGAATAAGGATTGGACACCCTTAAGCAAAATCTCTAAAAAGATTATGAAAGTGTAAAAAGTATTATTCTATTAATAAAAGATAGCTTTTAAAACTTTTATATCTTTTAGAGTTTTTGAAAAAATATAAAGTCCACAGCAAATTAAATATTAGAAATTATTTGAATCGTTTGGGAAAAGTCAAATAAATTTCAAGAAATTTTAATTAAAGATATTTTAGAAAAGACTACATATTGGTTTTAAATGGGTTAGCAAAAAGCTAAATAAAATATATTTTAAAAAAGAATGCAACAATTAAAACAAATTATTTTTTTACTATTTATTATAGGAAACTCGATAGTTACTAATGCACAATTTGTGATTACAGGTAAACTAATGAAAGAGAACAATCAACCTATAACAATGGCTGAAGTTATTTTATTAACTTCAGAAAATAAAGCAATTATTAGTCAATTAATAAACGAGCAAGGTGATTTTAAACTAATAAGTGAGAAAGGTAATTATACAATACAAATTAAACAATTAGAGACTATTTTAATAGAAAAGAGCATTAAATTAGATCAAGACATAAATCTAGGAATCTTATACCCAGAAATTACAAAAAAGCTAAATGAAGTTTCTATAATTACTCCTAAAAAAATAATAGAAAGGAAGGTAGATCGAGTAGTTTTTAATGTGCAAAATTCTACTAGAGCTGCAAGTGGAGATGCTCTAGAAGCTCTCAAAGTAACACCTGGAATACAAGTGCAAAATGATGGCATAACAATGATAGGAAAAAGTAGAATGGGATTAATGATAGACGGTAGATTAATGCAACTATCAGGAGATGATTTAACAAATTATCTTAAAACTATTTCTGCTGATAACATAAAATCTATTGAAGTAATAACCACTCCACCAGCAAAGTATAGCGCAGAGGGAAATAGTGGTTTAGTAAATATCATTCTTAAAAAAACAAAAAATGATAATTGGAATGCAAGCATTAAAACTAACTTTAGACAAAGTTCTTTTACAACAGGTGGTTTGGGAACTACCTTCACTTACAAAAAGAACAAAAATAGTTTTGTAATTAGTACACTTTATTCAAATGGCAGTTATAAAGGCATTGAAAATTCCACTATTTATTATCCAAATCAACAATGGCAAAATAGAGGAGAAGGAAAATACTATACTAATGTTTGGAGTAATCGTTTAGGTTATGATTATCAAATAAATAAAAAATGGAGTATTGGAATACAATATATAGGTAATGTTAACAAGCCAAATATTGATGACTCTAGTAAAGTAACTCTTACAGATAATATTACACAACAATATACAGGTAATATAAGTTCAAAAGGGGAGAGTAAAAGAAAAAAAGAATTAAATTCCTTTAATTTTCATTCCAATATAGATTTAGATACAATCGGCAGAAAATTAAGCATAGATATTGATTATTTAGCCTATAAATCAAATGTTTATCGTGATTTTAATACTATTACTTTAGGACTACCTATCTCAGGATTTCAAAGTACCCTAAACAAAACCAATCAAAATATTAATAACATTTCTACCCAATTAGATATGCAACATCCATTAAAATGGATTAATCTAAACTATGGTATGCGATTTTCATTTTCAAATACTAAAAATAGTATAGACTTATTTGATACCACTACAGGAGCCTTAATTTTGGATACAAATCAAAGTAATATTTTTGAATTTAAAGAAAATACACAAGCAGTTTACATTTCAGGAAATAAATCTTTTGATAAAGAAAAATGGGAAACCCAAATAGGTTTACGAGTTGAAAATACACAAACTATGGGAAATTCTATTACTTTAAATCAAATAAATAACATAAACTATACTCAATTTTTTCCTACTTTATATCTAATGTATAAAATAAATGATAATAAATCCATTTCTATAAATTATTCTAAAAGAATTTATAGACCTAGTTTTTCTAATTTAAATCCTTTCAGATGGTATACATCAAATTTTTCTTACTCAGAAGGGAATCCTAATTTGAGACCTTGTATCTCAAATAATTTTGAATTAAATTTTAATTATAAAGATAATATTGGATCAAGCTTTTCATTTTCAAAAGAAACTAACAATTTCGGACAAGTAGTCATTCTTAGTTCTAATGAATACTTACAAAAAGTAACACAACTTAATTATTTTGATAGTTATAACATAGCTTTTAATCAAATGATTAATTACAGAAAAAAGAGTTGGTGGGAAAACCAAAATAGTATTTATATCTATTTTCAACATTCTGATTCTAAAGTCTATCCACTTACACCTATAAGTAATGAAGGTTTTGGAGCGCAAGTAAATACTAACAATAATTTTGTCTTAAACAAAAATAAAACGATTTCTGCTGGATTTGATCTAAGTTATACTTTACCTTATAAATCAGGAGATTTAGTATATAATTACGGAAGAACATTAATAAGTCTTTATGGAAAAGCTTCCTTTTTAGAAAAAAATTACAGGCAACCATTACTATTGAAAATGTATTAAAAACGAATGATATTAATACATTAAGTATTCGAAATAATATTGATACTAAATATAAAGGATACTATGATTCTCGTTACATAAACTTACAGTTAGTATATAAATGGGGAAGCACTAAAATAAATAGTAAAAATCGTAAGGTAAGTAATGAAGAAGAAAAAAATAGAACAAACTAAAAATATTTAAATCCCTGTGATTTGTAGTGTACAATGCAAAAAACAGGAATTCTAAATACTTATTTGCGCAAATTAACCGACTGTTCGGTGAAATAATAAGCAGAAATAAAATAATAATATTTATTCTAGTAAAAATGAAAACAAATAAAACTGAAAAATTTGATCTATCAAAATTTGAAACTCTTGAAATTAATGGAGAAACATTAAAAGGAGGCTTTTCCGCAGCTTTAACAATAAATGCAGTAGGAGGTTTGTTAAGAGACGGAGATAATTATTATAAGTGTGGTCAGACAAATAATTGCCAAAGCGGTAACTGTGTTGCAGGTTGCGGAGGTGATACTAGTACAACAACATTAGAAGCTTAATAATTAAGTTAAAATAAAAAGGAGTTGTTCGGAAAGTGTTATAACTATTTCTAATAAGAAGAAATAAATAAAAAGTGATTATGATATAATTAAAACGATTACGTATTTCCTATTTAAATATATAACTACTTTTCGAACAGTTCTCCTTTTAAAAAGGTGCAATCTATGAAAATTTTAAATTTTGAAAGACTAGATCAGGCAGATAATCAAAAATTAGTAGGAGGCTTTTCTTCTATATTTAGTATAGTAGATACAGATTATCAAGAATCAAATATAGCTAATAATTGTCATGGAGGAAATTGTGCAGCAGCTACTTGTAAAAAACAAAAACCAAGTAAAGAAAAAGGGAAAAATACTAACTGTATAGGTAACTGTGTACCAGGTTGTGGATCAACTACTAAATAAAATTTATTAAGGAAATTCTTTTATATCTTTATGAGATAGAGGCAGGCGAGTCTTATTTTAATTTTACAAACTAATTAGACTAAAAACATGAAAAAATATAGTCGCTTTAATAGCATATTACCTTATCAAGGAAAATATGCCTTATACAATTCATTAGAACAAAAATTTCTTTTTATAGAAAGAGAATTAAAAGAAATTTTAGAAGCTTCTATTATAGAAGGTATTAGCAATTTAAAAGAAATACACCCTACTTTTTTTGAATACTTATCAGAAAATAACTTCATCATTAACAGTAATATAGATGAAACAGAAAAACTAAGAGAAATCAGTATAAAAGTAGATGAAAACTATTCTACCTTTTTACTTACAGTAAATCCTACAATGAATTGTAATTTCAAGTGCTGGTATTGTTATGAAACTCATATAAAAGATTCCAAATTAGATTATTCAGTTTTAGATTCAGTAAAAAAGTTTGTTACAAAAACAATTTCAAAACCTGAAATGGAATATTTCTCATTATCATTTTTTGGAGGAGAACCTTTATTGTACTTCAAAATGAATGTAGCTCCATTAATAGATCATCTAAGAGAAGAGTGTAATTATCATAATAAAAAATATTCAATTAGTTTTACAACAAATGGGTATCTCGTTAATGATTATTTTATAGAATATTTCAAAAAATATGATATGTATGCTAGTTTACAAATTACTCTAGATGGTTATAAAGAAGAACATGATGAAGTTCGGTTTGTAAATAAAAAGAAAGGAAGTTACAACGAAATTATAGCTAATATTAAAAAATTGCTTTTAAATGAGCGTTTTAATATTACACTTCGTATAAACTATACGGACAAAAATATTCATAATTGTTTCAAAATTATTAATGATTTTGAAGACCTTCCAATAGAAATTAAAAGAAAAAAATTACTGATAGACTTTCACCGTGTATGGCAAAATGATCAATTAGATGATAGTAATAAGGTTTTAATGGATAATATATCTATTATGGAATCAAAAGGTTTTAGAACAAATATGATCTATTCTCCAGATAATGTAAAAGCTTCTTGTTATGCTGATAAAAGAAATAGTGCAACTATAAACTATAATGGAGATTTATTTAAATGTACTGCAAGAGATTTTCTTTCAGAAAATAGAGCTGGTTATATTTCACAGGAAGGAGATTTAATCTGGGAAAATGGTTATTTAGATAAAAGAATGGATTCTAAATTTAAAAATAAACCCTGTCTTACTTGTAGAATTATGCCTCTTTGCAATGGTGGATGTACACAACATGCTATGGAAAATGTAGGAAAAGATTATTGCGTTTTTCATGGAGATGAATCAGAAAAAGACAAAGTTGTTTTAACTAAAATAGAGCAAATATTACAAGAAAATGCTACATTACAAGAAGCCTAAAATAACTTTTTTTTAATCAACTTGAAAGTACTGATTGTGGTGCGGCATGTTTAGCTATGATCATTAGCTACTATGGAAAAAAAGTTTCTTTATTACAAGTAAAAGAACAGTTTGAATTTACTAGAATAGGAGTGTCTATTCAAGATATTATAGAGGTAGCATCAAATATAGGATTTCAAGCAGTTCCTTTAAAACTGACACAACAGCAACTTGAAGAAATTCCTTTGCCCTCAATTTTATTTTGGAAGCAAGAACACTTTGTTGTACTTGAAAAAATAACAAAAAAAAAGAATGAAATAGTATATCATATACTTGATCCAGGTTATGGCAAAATAATTTTAGAAAATAATATTTTTCTAAAAGAGTGGCAAGGAAATAATGAAAAAGGAGTTGGAATTGTATTTCAAGAAACTGAGAATTTTAAAAAATTTGAATGGCAAGAAGAAGCAAAAAAAACATTATTAAAATCGGATTCATTCAAAACTGCTTTTTCATTTTTAAAATTGAATAGATGGAAATACATAAGTTCTGTTATACTACTAATAGTTAGTTTAATAACTTCTTTTTTTATTCCATTTACTTTTCAAAAAATCATTGATTCTGGTATTGTTTTAAAAAATATTAATATAGTTTATTATTTTTTAGTAGCTCAAATGGTGCTTTTTATATCCAGTTTTATATCTGATTTTTCAAGTACTTTACTTTTAACAAAAATTAATTATAAATTAAGTATTCAATTAAAAGAAAACTTATTGCTAAAATTAATGCGTTTACCTATACGATTTTTTGATACCAGACTCAATACAGAAACTTTACAACGCATTCAAGATCAGAATAAAATACAAAATTTTATTACTTGGAAAGGAATTGATTTCAGTTTAAGTATACTTAATATACTTATATTTAGTAGTTTACTTTGTTATTTCAATCCTATTATATTTAGTATATACATGACATTGTCAGTATTCTCAATCATTTGGGTAATCTTTTTTTACAAAAAGAGCAATGTTAGAATACGCTATGTTCTTAGGGCAATCTGAAAATAGTAATGGTATTTATGAGTTTATAATGAATATGCCTGAAATAAAAATAAATCATGCGCAGGATAAGACAGTTAATAAAATATTGAATGTCAAAAAAAATTAAACAAGTTAGAACTTCGCAATTTATTTTTAAATATGTATCAAAATATAGGTGTTGAATTTTTAAGTAAGTTTAAAGAAATTATAGCTGTTGCCATTTGTGCTTACCTAATTATAAAAGGAGAAATGACAATAGGGACCCTATTGAGTATTTCATATGTTATAGGTCAGTTAACAAATCCTATTCAGAATTTAGTTGGATTTGTTAGAGATACTCAAGATGCAACGATTGCCAATAAGAGGATAAGTGAAATTTATGATAATAAAGAAGAAGACAATAATCAAAAAATACATATTGAAAATACTTCCTTCCAGACTATAAAAATAGAAGAAGTTTCTTTTAAATACCCAGGAAATTTTAATCCATTTGTTTTAGAAAATATTTCTTTTTCAATTCCTGAAAATAGTATTACTGCAATTGTAGGGTCAAGTGGTAGTGGAAAAACATCTCTTTTAAAACTACTACTTTCTTATTATCCTCCTACAAAAGGAAATATTTATTTAGATGAATTAGATTTAGAAAAAGTTAAAGCTAATCATTGGAGAAAAAAATGTGGAATTGTTTTACAAGAAGGAAAAATATTTAGTGGTACAATTGCAGAAAATATAGCGATAGCAGATGAAAAAAATTGATGAAGATCAATTAATAAACGCAGCGAAAATAGCCAATATATTAGAATTAATAAAAGTACTACCTATGGGATTTAATACTAAAGTAGGAAATTCAGGAATAGAACTTAGTGGAGGACAAAAACAACGAATTTTAATAGCTCGTGCTGTTTATAAAAATCCAGAATTTATCTTTTTTGATGAAGCGACTTCAGCATTAGATGCAGAAAATGAAAAAATAATTCATGATAATTTACAAGAATTTTTTAAAGGAAAAACTGTTGTTATTATAGCGCATCGCTTATCAACAGTAAAAAATGCTGATCAAATTATAGTATTAAAACAAGGTCAATTAGTAGAAAAAGGGAGTCATCAGGAGCTAGTTGATAAAAAAGGAGATTATTTTAACTTAGTTAAAAATCAATTAGAATTAGGAAACTAAACAAAATTATGACAAAAGACACCTAAATAAAGATTGATTAAATTTAACAAAATATACGGAAAAACCTCAAATAAATTAATTTTGAAGAAAGTAAATTGCGCCCTGTAAAAACTTCTTGATTAGTAATAATTAAAAACATTTTATTATTCTAATATAGATTGCTATTCTTTGATATTATAAATAGAAATAGTAAAATTACAGTTAAAATTGGAAGAGGGATTGGACACCCTTAGATGAAAACTCTAAAAAGATTATAAAGTAAAATAAGTGATGTTTTTAGTATTTAAAAAGTGATTTATAAAGATATAGCTTCTTTTCATTTTTATATCTTTTAGAGTTTTTAAAAAAATAAAAATCCTTCATTTTAGATCTGCCTAAAATAAAATTATAGGCTTCTAAATATATAGCTCTTTGATAATTAAATAATCTTTATAGAGGTACTCAAAATGTAATACCTATTTTTATGAGTACTCGTATAAAACATGTTTTTATAAAATATGTTTTTGTAATTAAAAGAGATTATTCTATATAAAAAACATGAAAAGAATAATTATTTTAATAGGAATTTTAATACCGATACCTTTTTTGTTAAAAGAAGGTAATATATTTTTTTTTTCTAATAATGAATATTTTATAAAGCTAACAGAAGAAAAAATAAAAGTGGTTAATAATTTTAAAAAATCACTTTCTTTAAAAATTGATATAGATAAGGGAGGAATAATTAGACCTCCAAGAATTAATTAATAATGTATAGAATTTTAGGATCGATATTTATTATAGCATCAGCATTAATATCGTATTTAGATAAATATGTAATAGTCTATAGTATCCGTTTTAATAATAATTTTGGTTATAATAGTTCAGCTGACTTGGTTTGGGCAACAAGTACTACTATCGCCCCTCTTTTGTTAATAATAGGTGCTAACTTAAGACCTTATAAAATCAGCTATATATTTCCTGTTTATACATATACTACTTATTTATTTTGGGTATTTAGAGGAGAAAAAACAGATTATGGATGGTCTAAATTTTATGCCATTTTTATAACCCTTTTATTTGTTTTTTTTATGATAGGGATGTCAAAAATTAAGAAAAAGAAAAAAAGAAAAAGAAGAAACAAAAAAGAAAATTATGTTTCTAGAGAAAATGTTGGATTTGTCGTATATAGTAATAAATAGGTATTAGCTTATGAGTAAATATGATGAATTAATACGTCTTTCAAAATTAGCCAATGAATCATATGATAATAATGAAATTGATGAAGATACTATTAAAAAAATATTTTCTCAATGTTTGAAAGAGTATAGAAGAATACAAGCAGAAGAAAATGCAAGAATAAAAAAAGATTGTATAAATATGTTTTTTAAAAAGCCTCTACAATAGAGGCTTTTTTGTTTTTCTCTCATTTTACTTAATTGATTTATTAATTCTTTTTCTTTGAAAGTTTCATATAAATAATCTACTTTGTCATCAATTGTTTTTACCAAATTATCATATTGCATAATCGAATATTTATCCTTGTAAAAAGAAATTTGTTCTCTTAAAAAATTATTTTGCTCTTTAAGTAATGCAATTGTATCATGAGCCATTTTTAATTCATTTTCTAATGAATTAATTTTAAATAATTCATCATTATTAAAATCTATAAAATTTTGATTTAAATTATTTTTATTAGCCAAATAGTTATGTAGTATTTTTAAAGTAGATTTTCTTGGTTTTTTAGAAGTTCCATTTAATATTTTATTAATCCCCACTTCTGTAAGTTTTGTTTCTTCAGCTATTTTGTAACCCGTTAAACCTCTTTTTTTTATTTCTAAAATTATAGAATCAGCATCCATTATTATTCATTTTAGCTTTTAAAAGTATGATAGTTATGTTAAAATCATATGTTTAGTTTTGTATTTACATAACTATTATGTATGTTTGTCTCATACAAATCTAACAAAAAAACTAATTGTTTAGTTTAGAATTGCAAAACAATAGTAATTTAAAGGAAAGAATTTAAATATTTTTTTAAAAACTCTAAAGAATGTTAAGTAAAATTAGTATATATAAAACTCTTTAAATTTATAATTCATGGTAGTATTTCTTGAAAAACAAAGTTGTTTTTTTATATCTATCAGAATATAAATAGATTAGTTTCTTTTTAAAAAACATCTTTAAATTAATTTAAATGAAAATGGGAGATAATTTATAAATTAATATGGTAAGATGTGGAATATACATAATAAATTAGTTAATGATAAGGGGAATAAATTATTATTTAAAAGTTTTGTTTTAGAACTTTTATTGTTAAAACATAATTAATTAGATTTTATTGTTTTTAATGATTTTATTTTCATTTTTTTGTTAAACGAGCTTTTAGGATGAAATTTTCTTCCGTTAGTATATTAATTTTTTCTTTTAATAAATTTATTATTTCTTCCCTAGCTTCAGCTAATTCTTTGTAGTTTATTTTTTCATTATTATCAAAATTTTTATCATCAGCGTAATCTTTTAACATATTACCTTCTCCTTTTAATAACCACTCTGGATTTAAGTCTTTATAGTGTTCTATAATTTTCAAATAGTTATCAGTTCTTATTGCTCCTCTTTTGTCAAGGTACCCCATTGCAAAGCCTAATTCTTTACAAAATTTGTAGGGTGTAATTGTTTTGTAATTAATATATTGTAGGATTCTTTCTTGGATGGACATGGTGTTTGAAAAAAAGTTAATAAATCATAATTTGTTTGAAAAAAAGTATATATATTTGCTTGTGCTCTTTGTGAGTACATTTACAAATGTAAATATAATAAAGTAAGTTTATGGGGTCGTCAATTAATTTAGGTACTAAACATCATCAAGTTCTTAGAAAAGAGTTTCAAGAGGTTTCAAGACAAACAATTTATAGCGCTCTTAGATATTTCAATAATTCGGAAACAGCACAAAAAATACGTAACCGAGCTATTGAATTATTAGAAGAAGAAATAAAAGAATATAAGAATTTTAATAATAAATAGTATACTAGAATTAGTTTTAAATATTGAATAAAAGAGTAAAGTCATAAATTACGTGTTTATATATACCTTCAAATATGTTCAACTAAAAAGTTTAATATTTATTTTATTTCTTTATGCTATAGAGTAATTATTTAGTTTTTTTATCACACAGATTTAAATTATTTTATTGTGGATTTTTAAAACTTTAACAAATATACAAGGAAGATGGGGACTTTTTTGTTATTTTTTCGTTATTAAGTTATTAAATCAACAAAAGTACATACTCTATAATAAGTATGGGTGTTTAACTGTGGGCATTTTAATCTAAAGCAAGATGCTTAAGATAAAAAGGGCTGGTTTTGCGATAAGTAAAAACCAGCCCAAATGTTTCTTTAATTTATTTTATAAGCTATAACTTCATTTTATAGATATAATCTCCGAAAAACTTAATTTTTATAAATTTAATATTATAAAAAGATAGAAGTGTTTTTTATTAAAATCTTCATTATCTTTCATGATAATGGAGGATATATATAAATTTAGGTTATATATATATACTATTAATTAGTGTATTCTCTTGTTACTTTTTCAACTCCATCAATTTTTTTAATACCTTCAATCATTTTTTTAAGGATAGAAATATTAGGAACGACAACTGTTATTTGTCCTGTAAAAAGTCCAGCTTCACCGCTTAAAGAAATACTTTGAATATTAACATTTAAATTATTAGAAATTACTCTTGTTAATTCATTAGTAAGACCAAGGGTATCCATTCCTGTTATTTTTAGAGTAGCTTTAAAATCTTGTTGAGTAGAATCAATCCATTTTGCTGAAATGATGCGATAAGCATAATTTGATTGTAAACTAATAGCATTAGGACAATCTTTTTTATGTACTTTAATACCTTCATTTATAGTAACAAAACCAAAAACAGGATCGCCAGGTATAGGATTACAACAACTTGATAGTTTGTAATCTAGTCTATCTTGTTCGATTCCAAATACGAGTAGGTCATACTTTTGAGTAATTTCTTCTTTTTGGATAATTTCCGGGTTAACTGTTTGTCCTTTTTTAATTTTTCCTCTAAAGAAGTTAATGAAAGTATTATTTTTTTGTGCTGCATAATCTTTTAGTTGCTGATTATCTATAGAGCCAATTCCTACTCTATAAAATAGGTCTAAACTAGTTTTAAGTCTTAGAAAAGCTACAAGCTCATTAATAGTATTTTCGTTAAAATTTATTTTTAAATGACGAAGTTTTCTTTCTAATATTTCTTTACCATCTTCTCCAATTTTTTTGGTATTTTCATTTAAAACATTTCTAATTTTATTTTTAGCTCGAGAAGTAGTAACATAATCTAACCATGTAACTGTAGGTTTTTGATGTGCAGAAGTTATAATTTCTACTTGATCACCACTTTTTAATTCGTGATTTAGTGGAACTAACTTACCATTAACTCTGGTGCCACGTGTTTTTATACCTATTTCGGAATGAACTGAAAAAGCAAAATCTAATGCAGTAGCTCCTTTGGGTAATGATTTTATTTCTCCTTTTGGAGTAAAAACATATATTTCTTTTGCATAAAGATTCATTTTAAAATCTTCAACAAAATCAACTGCATTGCTATCAGCATTTTCGAGAGCTTCTCTTAATAGATTTAACCAAGTATCAAGACTAGTTTCTTCTGTTGCGCCTTGTTTATATTTATAATGTGCTGCATAACCTTTTTCTGCAATTTCATCCATTCGTTCGCTACGAACTTGTATTTCCACCCATCGGCCTAGTGGCCCCATAACTGTTATATGAAGAGCTTCATAACCAGTGGATTTAGGAGAAGAAATCCAATCTCTTAAACGACTAGGGGAGGGGCGATAATGATCAGTAACAATTGAATAAATTTTCCAAGCAAGGAATTTTTCATCATGAGGGTTTGATTTATAGACTATACGTAAAGCAAATTTGTCATATACTTCATCAAAACTTACTTTTTGTGCAGCCATTTTTCTTCTAATGGAATAGATTGATTTTGGTCTTCCTTTTATTATATAATCTATTCCTTCTTCATCTAATGATTTTTGTAAAATGTCTGAAATACTTTTTATATACGCATCTTGTTCTTCTTTTGATTCTTTTATTTTACTCACAATATCATTATATACAGAAGGTTCAGTATATTTTAATCCTAAGTCTTCTAATTTTGTCTTGATATTATAAAGTCCAAGGCGATGGGCTAGGGGAGCATAAATATAAAGTGTTTCAGAGGCGATTTTTAATTGTTTATGTTCTGCCATTGATTCCATCGTTTGCATATTATGTAAACGATCAGCTAATTTGATTATAATAACTCGTACATCATCATTAAGCGTTAGTAGCATTTTTCTGAAATTTTCTGCCTGCATAGATATATTCATATCTTTTTTAACTTGAGAAATTTTAGTTAAGCCTGCTACTAATTGAGCAACTTTAGGATTGAATGTTTTTTCTATTTCTTCTACTGTTATGTCTGTATCTTCAACTACATCATGTAATAATGCAGCAGCTATTCCTGTAGCTCCTAATCCAATTTCTCCAGCAACGATTTTTGCAACCGCTATAGGGTGAAAAATATATGCTTCACCTGATTTTCTTCTTTGATCTTGATGAGCATCAACCGCAAAATCAAATGCTTTACGAATCAATTTTTTATCTTCATCACTCAAAGTTTGATAACTTATACGAAGTAATTCTTTGTATTCTTGAGCGATTGCTTTATTTTCCTTTTCGATGTCAATTTCAACCATTGTGTTTTGGGGTATATGTGTTGTCTAAATTTAATAAAAATTTAATAAAATTACAATTTTAAAGAAATGATTATTATCTGATTTTTTTAACAGGAAGTTATAGGTGTTATAAGCGAAATTTAAATTTTATTTTTGTGTTTAAGTTTTTAAATATCAATACTTTATTTTCTAAATGGTTTGTATTTTGAAAATTAAAGTTGTAATTATTGTTTGTGAATGAACTTAAAAAACAAACCATTATAAAAATATTATAATGGTCTATTTTTAGGTATATTACATTCATACAACAAAATTTTGAAGTAATAAATATAATTTATTTAAGTATATTTTATATTATTTTCCAAAAAGTTTTCCTAATAATCCTCCAAAGCCTCCTTTTTTGTGGCTACTGTAACAGCATCATTAATGCCTAATTGACCATCTCCATCTTGATCTAGTATAGATGTGATTGTTGAATTTCCTCCTAATAAACTACTTAATAGTCCTCCTAAATCATTTGTATTTTGAACATTAGCTGATTTTGCTTTACCTGCTAAAAATGACATTAGTAAAGGAGCTGCCATTTGTAAAATTGAACTGATTTTATCGGATGGAACACCTGTGGATAAACTTAATTTATTTTCTAAATTAGATTGATTATTACCTAAAATGTGACCTAATATTTTTCCTCCATCTTGAGTATCTATATTTCCTGAATTAAATAGATCTCCAATGTTTTCTAATAAACCTCCATTATGTTTACCATTTAATAATGCACTTAACAATCCTCCAGTACCTGTTTCTGTATTTGAATTAGTTTGCATAGCATTAACTAATTGAGGAAGAGCTGAACTCAATACATTTGAAGTTTCTTTTTCTGTTGTTCCAACTGTATTGCTTATGTTTCCAACAATTTGTTTCCCTAAATCACTATTGATTAAATCTAAAATTTCTGACATTTTATTGGTTTTTTGGTTAAGACTATAAAAATAATGATTAAAAATGAGATTTCTTATCTGTATAAATCAATAATTTTATTTGCTAATTCAATAGACATTTTATTTAAAGTTTCACTAGTAAAACCTCCAATGTGTGGTGTTAGTGATATATCTGGATGCATTAACAATTGTACAGCGGGATTAGGTTCTTCTTGAAAAACATCTAAACCTACAAAACTAATTTTTTTGTTTTCTAAATATTCTATTAATTCTACTTCATTTATAAGCTCACCCATAGAGGTATTAATTATACCAACACCTTGTTTCATTTTTTCAAACTCGGTAGCAGTTAGGAGATAGCTTTCTTGTTTAGGCACATGTAATGATATGAAATCAGCTAAAGGAAGTAATTCTTCTAAAGGCATTAAATCAATTGTAATGGTAACTTTTTGTCCTGTATAAAATTCTATGTCTACAGGTGCTTGCATTTTTTCTTTTGCTGTTGCAATAACTCTCATTCCTAATCCTAATGCTTTTTTTGCTACAGCTTTACCTGTTTTTCCAAAACCAATAACAGCTAGGGTCTTTTCTTTTAACTCTAGACCTGTACTGTATACTTTTCTTAGTTCATTAAAATGTGTATCACCTTCTAATGGCATATTTCTATTAGAATCATGTAGATAACGAGCACCAGAAATAAGATGACCGATTGTTAATTCGGCAACAGCATTTACAGAAGCATTGGGCGTATTTAAAAAAAATATATTGTTTGGATGATTATTGTTTATTGTTATAGTATCTTTTTCAATTCCTAATTTTCCAATTACTTTTAAATGAGGGCAAGCATCTATTATGGATTGATTGATTTTAGTAGCTGTATGTACAATTATTATTTCTATTTGATTTTTATTTAAATAATTACTTAGTTGCTCTTGTGCTACTTTAGTAGTTATTACTTCAAATCCATTTTTTTCTAATAGTGAGATGGCTTGATTAGAAAGTCCATCATTTGCTAAGATTTTCATCTATAATAAGTTATTTTTTAAACTAAATTTTCAAATTCTTTCATTGTATCTACTAAAATTTGAACGCTTTCTAAAGGTAAAGCATTATAAAGAGAAGCTCTATATCCACCAACAGAACGGTGACCTTTTAATCCTGAAATTCCTACTTTTTCACAAAGTTCATTAAATATAGATTCATATTTTATATTTTCTAAAACAAATGTAGCATTCATAGAACTTCGATCCTCTTTTATAGCGGTTCCTCTGAATAAAGGATTTCGGTCTATTTCTGTATATAAAAGCTTTGCTTTTTCATTGTTTATTTTTTCAATAGCATGAATTCCTCCTATTTTTTCTAACCATTTTAATGTTAACAAAGAGGCATAAATAGAAAATACAGGAGGTGTATTATACATACTTTCTTTTTTAATGTGAAGTTTATAATCTAACATAGAGGGAATAACACGTCCTGTTTTTCCTAAGATTTCTTCTTTTATTACCACTAGTGTTGTTCCAGCGGGTCCCATGTTTTTTTGAGCTCCAGCATAAATTAAATCAAATTGACTAAAATCTAAACTTCTTGAAAAAATATCTGAACTCATATCACAAACCATTACAGTGTCTGTTTTGGGAAATGATTTCATTTGAGTGCCATAAATTGTATTATTACTTGTACAATGAAAATAGTCTAAGTTATTAGGAATCGTATAATCCTTAGGGATATGATTAAATTGTTCATTTTTTGAAGAAGCAACCACAAGTGTTTCTCCAAAAGAGTTGCTTCCTTAATAGCTCCACTTGCCCAGGTTCCTGTTTCTAGATAACCTGCTTTTCCATTTATTTTCATTAAATTATAAGGAACCATTAAAAATTCTAAGCTAGCTCCTCCATGTAAAAAAAGAGCTTTATAACCTTTATTTTGTAAGCCTAGAAGATTAAGAACCAAAGATCTTGCTTCTTCTATTACTTCTACAAATTCATTACTACGGTGTGAAATTTCTAAAAGAGATAATCCCATTCCATTAAAATCTAAAATAGCTTTTGCAGATTGTTCAAAAACTTCTTGTGGTAAAATACATGGTCCTGCACTATAATTATGTTTTTTCATTATTTGCCTTTTATTAGATTTTGTAAATAACCGATTACTATTAATACGAGCTTCTAAATTAAAATAAGGTTTATGTAAATGAGTCTCTTTTTCTTTTTCTTTTTTATAATATCTGAAATTTTAATTGCCATTTTTATAATGAATTTAAGAAAGCAATGGTATCAATATTATCTGCATAATCCCAAAGTTTTGGTTTTTGAGTTTGACCAAAAGGAATACTGTTTTCTGTTAAATGATTTGAAACAACACATTGAATTAGATCTTTATCTCTTAGAAGACGATTTGTAATGTCTTCTAAATTTTCATAATATTCATAAAATAATGAAGAAATAGGAGAAGCATAGCTTGTATCTTCTTTTATAGTTAAAAATTCATTATCTAATATTTTAAATAAACTCATTAGAAATACAGCTTTATTATAATCATAATTGTTAGCATATTTTTCATAATGAATAATTTCTCCATATGGGTAAATAGCTTCAAAAAATAATTTAAAATCATAATTTTTAGGGATAAAGATTTTGGAGACATTACGACAACCTAGACCAAAATAGCGAAAGATATCTTCACCTAATAAAAACAGTTCTTCTTTATTTTCACTACCATTTAATATAGCTACAGAATTTCTATTTTTTCTTATAATAGAAGGTTTGTTTCTAAAATAATATTCAAAATAACGAGCCGTATTATTACTTCCTGTAGCAATCACAGCATCAAAATTTTCTAATTTTTCTTCAGAGAAAAGAATTCTTTCTTTAAATTTTGGTTCTATTTTTTTTAGATAATTAGCTAAAAAAGGAAGTAATTTTTGATCATTAGAGGATAATTTTGCTAACACTTTATTACCACTTACTAAAACAGATATAAAATCATGAAAACCTACTAAGGGGATATTCCCAGCTAAAACTAAAGCAATTGTTTTGATCTTTTCTTCATTATATGTATAGGGTCTTAACCATTTAATTAGATTTTCTTCTGTCAAAGCTTCAGCCCAAGATTGAATTGAAAAATAAACCTGTTCAGATGTAAACCAACCATTATGTGATTTAGATGTTTGAATGAGTTCTGCAAATGAGTCAAAAAAGAGTTCATTGTAAAGTACTTGCTCATTCGCTATATTACCTTGAGGGGTAAATTGTTTTAAGAAATTTCCTAATTTCGAAAATGCAATAATAATTTCTTTTTGTGACATAGGTTACTTGCTTATGTATGGTTTAGATTGTATTTTTGCACAAAAATAAGATATTTAGCTTTAGGAACTACAATAGCCTAAAGCTTTTAAAATAGTTGAACGCTTATAGCTTAGGGCTTGAGGTATAAAACATAAAAATATGGCAATTATAATTACAGACGAATGTATTAACTGTGGGGCATGCGAGCCAGAGTGCCCTAATACTGCAATTTATGAAGGAGCTGATGATTGGAGATGGAAAGACGGTACTAAATTAACAGGTAAAATAGTTTTACCTGATGGAACAGAAGTAGATGCAGAAGTAGCACAGACCCCTATTTCTGATGATATATATTATATTGTTCCAGGTAAGTGTACTGAGTGTAAAGGTTTTCATGAAGAACCACAATGTGCTGCAGTATGTCCAGTAGATTGTTGTGTTCCTGATGATAATCATGTTGAAACAGAGGAAACATTACTCAATAGACAGTCTTTTTTACATAATGAGTAATTTTTTATATTAAAAAAACAAAAAGCTGTTTGTAAATAAACAGCCTTTTTTAGTTTTTTTTTAAGAATATCAGAAGGTTTTGTCTTATTAGTTGTTAATTCTGTTTTTTATTCAAAAAGAGTAAATAAATTGTTCATAATATTTTAAAAAATAAATTTAGTTGTAATTTTAGGATCACAAATAAAAGAATTAAATTTATTATTAAATATATGCTTTATAGCGAAAAAAATCTCAAGAAAAAGTTTTTTTGATTTTATTTTTTATAATTGGATTACTTGAAGTTGTAGCTGAGTATTTTAATCAAGTTTTATTAATATATATATTAAAACCTTTGCTAATGCCTATCATGATGCTGATGTATTGGAAGGTTTCAAAAGAACGAAATATATATTTTTTATTAGCTTTATTTTTTGTATTAATAGCAAATATTCTCTTTGTTTCAAGAACTTTTAGTAGTGCTGTAATAGCGTCTATTTTCTTTTTTATATATAGGGGGATTGTTATATGCCTGGTGATTCAAGATGAACCTATCAAGAAAAAATTACCTGTAGTAATAGGAAGTCTTCCTTTTTTACTGCTTTTGGATATTTAACTTTTTTAACTAAAAATGAGCTAGGAAAAGGAATTTATATTTATTTAATTCAAGTAATATTTCTTTCTTTTTAGGAGGATTAGCACTTTCTAATTATATGATTGAAGGATGTAAAAAGAATTTTTGGCTTTTGATTAATGCTGTTTTTTTTGCTATAATCCAATTTATACTAGTTTTAAAACTTTTTTACATATCAATTTCCTTTTTTCCATCTATATCTATGTTTTTGTATCTTTTTGCACAATTCGGATTGTATAAGTATATGTTAGAAAGAGAAAAAAAGAATTGTAAGCCTAAAGATTATTCTTTTCTAGATGACTAAGTATTAATTTTTTTTAATGAATATTTAATAATTCTTTTAAATATTTTTTAAGGTACTGGATCATATCCATTACCTCCCCAAGGGTGACAACTTAATATACGCTTAATACCTAAATATAATCCTTTTAAAGGGCCATGTTTTTGTAAAGCTTCTATCATATAATGAGAACAAGTAGGTTGGTATCTACAAGTTGGAGGCATTAAGGGGGAAATTATATATTGATAAACTCGTACTAAAAAGATTAGTGGTAAAATTAATATTTTTTTAAAATTCATGGTTTTACAATAAAAAGAAACCTGTTAGTAAATAATTATTTAATCTAACAGGTTTTTATGTTTAATAAGTATAACTTGTACCTTCTTTACCATCTTTTAGTTGAATACCTAAAGCTAGTAATTGATCACGAATCTGATCTGAAAGCGCCCAGTTTTTATTCTCACGAGCTTCTTTACGCATAGTAATTAGCATTTCAATCACTCCATTTAATTTACTTGAATGATTATTTGTAGTTGATTCATTTTGAATACCCAAAATATCAAATACAAAATCATACATTGTTTTTCTTAGTAAATTTAAATCGTCTTTTGTAATACTTTCTTTGTTATCTCTTAAGACATTGATAATGCGTGCCCCTTCAAATAGATTAGCAATTAAGATAGGTGTATTAAAATCATCATTCATAGCTTGGTAACAGCTGCTTGCCCATTGTTCGATATCTATAGAAGATTGATTTGTTACTGTAATTGAATCAATACTTTTGATAGCTTCCATTAATCTATTATAACCTTTTTCACTAGCTATCATTGCGTCATTAGAGATGTCTAGTTCACTTCTATAATGTGCTTGTAAAAAGCAAAAACGAATAATACTTGGACTAAAGGCTTTTTCAAAAAAAGTGTTATCACCTGTAATTAGTTCTAATGGTAAAATAAAATTACCAGTAGATTTACTCATTCTCAATCCATTCATAGTAAGCATATTGGCGTGCATCCAGTATTTTACTGGTTCAGTGCCATTACAACCTTTTCCTTGTGCAATTTCACATTCATGATGAGGGAATTTTAGATCCATACCCCCCCATGAATATCAAAATTTTTACCTAGGTACTTTGTGCTCATGGCAGTACACTCTAAGTGCCACCCTGGAAATCCTTCACCCCAAGGAGAATTCCATCTCATAATATGAGCAGGAGATGCTGATTTCCATAAAGCAAAATCTTGTGGATTTCTTTTTTCATTTTGACCATCTAAATCACGTGTATTAGCTAATAGATCGTCTATATTTCGATTACTTAATTCACCATAATTAAGTCCTCTTTTATTGTATTCTTCTACATCAAAGTAAACAGAGCCTTGACTTTCGTAAGCTAATCCTTTATCTATTAAATTTTGAGTCAATTCAATTTGTTCAACAATATGACCTGTAGCGGTAGGTTCTATATTAGGAGGTAAAAAATTAAATAGATCTAAAACTTTATGGAAATAAACCGTATATTTTTGTACGATTTCCATTGGTTCTAGCTTTTCTAAAATAGATTGTTTTACAAAACGATCATTTTCTATATTTCCATCATCGGTTAAATGTCCAGCATCAGTTATATTACGTACATAACGAACATTGTAGCCTAAATGTAATAAATAGCGATAAATAACATCAAAACTCATGAAAGTTCTTACATTACCTAAATGTACATAGTTGTATACTGTAGGACCGCATACGTACATACCTACATTACCCTCATGTACAGGGATAAAAGATTCTTTCTCGCCACTTAAGGTGTTATAAACTTTGATAGGATTGGATGTGTATAAATGCATTGGTTAGAATTTGAATAATTTAATTAGACTTACAAAACTTAAATTGTAAGTCTAATTAATAAGCTGAATACTTAAAATTTAGTTTCTAATTTTATATAGTCTAAAAATTCTTTACGAGTTGCCTCATTTTTGAATTTACCACCAAATTCAGCAGTTACTGTGCTGCTTTCAATATCTTTTATACCACGTGAGTTAACACATAGATGTTTTGCATCTATTACACAAGCTACATCATCAGTACCTAATACATTTTGTAATTCTTGCACAATTTGCATAGTTAAACGTTCTTGTACTTGAGGACGTTTAGCATAATAGTCTACTATACGGTTCATTTTAGACAGACCAATTACGGTGCCATTTGAAATATAAGCAACATGGGCACGACCTATAATTGGTAAAAGATGGTGTTCGCAAGTAGAATAAACTACAATATTTTTCTCTACTAACATTTCATTATATTTATAATGATTTTGAAAAGTAGAAGATCCAGGTTTTTTATTTGGGTTTAATCCTCCAAAAATATCTTTAACAAACATTTTTGCCACACGATTAGGTGTACCGCTTAAGCTATCATCTGTTAAATCCATTCCTAAAGTGTTTAAAATATTTTCAACATCTTTACGGATTGAAGTAATCTTTTCTTCGTCCGATAAATCAAAAGCATCACTACGCAAAGGGGTAGTGGCACTAGTTGCTATATGACTGTGTCCTAATTCGTCGTGAAATTCTTCGTTATGAGCCATTAATATAAATATAATTTATTTCAATTTTTTTTTGAACTGCAAATATAGTGAATTACTGAAAACTAAAATAATTGTATTATTTGTTATATACTTTCAGTGCTTCACCTAATATTTTAGCCGATTTGATAATATCTTCTTTTTTTAATACGTAAGCAATGCGAACTTCATTAAGTCCTACGCCAGGGGTTGAATAAAATCCAGCTGCTGGAGCTACCATTACGGTTTCACCATTAAAATCAAAAGATTCTAATAGCCATTGTGCAAAATCATCAGCATTTTTTATAGGTAATTGTGCTATACAATAAAAAGCTCCTTTAGGAGTAGCAATTTTTACTCCAGGAATTTTGTTCATTTCTTGAATTAAAGTATCACGTCTATCCTTATATTCTTTGATCACTTCATCAAAATAACTTTGTGGTGTATCTAAAGCAGCTTCACTTGCTATTTGTTCGTAAGTAGGAGGAGAAAGTCTAGCTTGTGCAAATTTCATTGCAGTATCCATTACTTCTTTATTTTTAGAAACGATACATCCTATACGTGCACCACACATGCTGTAACGTTTTGAGACTGAATCAATCATAATTGCATGATTTTCTATACCTGTAATATTCATAACAGAATAATGTTTAGCGCCCTCATCATAAACAAATTCGCGGTATACTTCATCAGCAATTAAGAATAGATCATATTTTTTTACTAATTCTGCTAATTGGTTGATTTCATCTTGAGAATACAAATAACCAGTAGGATTTCCTGGATTACAAATTAAAATTGCTTTTGTATTAGGAGTTATTAATTTTTCAAAATCAGTAATTGGAGGTAAAGCAAAACCAGTTTCTATTCCTGACATTACAGGAACTACTTTAACTCCAGATGCAGTAGCAAATCCATTATAGTTAGCATAAAAAGGTTCTGGAATAATAATTTCATCTCCTGCATCCATTGTACTTCCTAAAGCAAATAACAGTGCTTCAGATCCTCCTGTTGTTACAATTATATCTTCTTTTGCAATTGGTAATCCTATTTTATTATAACTCTCAGAAAGTTTAGTTCTATAACTATCAAAACCAGCAGAATGACTATATTCTAAAACTTTAATAGCTGTGTCTTTAATAGCTTTTAAAGCTACTTCTGGTGTTTGAATATCAGGTTGACCTATGTTTAAATGATATACTTTGTGCCCTTTTCTTTTTGCAGTTTCTGCATAAGGTACTAACTTTCTGATAGGAGATTCTGGCATTTGAAGCCCTTTATTTGAAACTTTTGGCATGATTTAATTAATTTGGTAATGCAAATTTGCAATAAAATATTTAAATAAACATTTTTTTAGATAATGATTTAATTGATATCTCTATAACTTATTTTATATCCGAGATTATTTTGCACAAAGTATAGAACAAAAAGTCCTTTTATCAAAAATAATTAACTTTTTATAAAGAAATTTTTCCTGTACAATGTGTGAAATGAATTTTGTATTTAAATATAAAAGCTTAATATGAGGTTTTATTTAGTTTAGATGTAACTGATAAAGTAAATATTCAAAATGTTTAAAAAGATAGAGATAAAAGATTAGGAATTTAAAAAACTATCGAAGTCTATAACTTATTAAGTTAATTATTGAAGATTATTTTGATTACAATAATTAAAATTATATTTTCAGATAACATTTTAGTTTTATTATAATGTGGAAAGGAAATAGAAAATAATAGTGAAGAAATTATAAAAGAAATTCTAGTTTCTAATTTAATGATAAAGGAGGTATTCGAAGCCTACATTTTACATTTCAAATATTAGAAAAATAGTACTAACAAAAAGATCAGGTATTTTAAATAAAGAAGAAGTATTTAAAAATAATTTATATTTAATTAAAAGCAGAAAAAATGAAATTTTAGAAGATAAATTTTATTTTTTAAAACTTATTAGATTGCTAAAACAAGTTTCTTATTAGCCTATATTAAAATCAAAGTTTTAAGTTTAATTTTTAAAAAGATTTTATTCAAAATAAAATTTCAAAAAAATATTTATTCTTTTATTTTTGGATTTTATTGTAGTTTTTTGAATAAAAAGAATAATTTCTTTAAATTGAATTTTATAGTCTTATCTTATCTAAATTAAACCTAGATTATTAGGTGAATAAAGCTTATAATCTAGGTTTAAATAATCAATTTTAAAAAGGAAGAGCAATAAAGTTTGAAGTATTTCCTGTTAATGAAAAGTTAAACAAACTACCATTTATACCACTTTTAGAATCTGTTAAATTTGCAATTCCTGTATTATTTCCATTAGCAATTCCTTGATTCATTTTATAATAATATAATAAACCAGAGGTGGCTAATGGCATATTAAAATTATCTTTATTAGTAAGTATTTCAACTGCAGTTCTTGCTACATTCCATATTCTTAATTCTGTCATTGTCATATCACATAACCCAATACCAGTAGAGCCAGATGTCATAGCGGTAGTAGAATTATATTCAGAACCTATAGAGAAAATAGCATTACTAGTTGTAGTTATTGTAGGTATTGTTCCAACATTAGTAACACTTTGTCTTACACCATTAAAATAAATTTTTAAGCGTTCTGTTGTTATGGCTTGGGTACCATCAAAAACAACAGCAATATGAGTCCAAGTATTAACAGGCATTGTAGAAGTGGTAATAATATAATTTGATCCAATAAAAGCATAAACTTCGCCTGCTGTTGAGCCAAATTGTATGTGAGCAACTCGTTCCGTATCAGTAATACGTTTACTTATCATAGTTGTCCATTGTACAAAGTTTGCAAAACGCCCCCAATATTCAATAGTGTATTGAGAAATGTTATTTAAGGCAGTAATATTTCCCAGTGAAACAGCATCATTAATTCCATCAAAATCAAGACCTATTTTATTTGCTACGATATTAGGAACGATATAAGGAGTTCCTACTACCTGACTATTTGATTTATTATTAAATAATAAAAATCCAATTAAAAGTAAAACATATTTTTTTATCATACAGTTTTCTATTAGATAAACTATGGTGATCTAGTTTATTTTAAATTATTTAAAATATTTTATTAAAATCCTGTTACCATATAAAAATATACCGTAGTTCCTATGACCAAAAAAGTATATAACGTTTCTTTCCCAGAGGTTGTTGCTCCATTATTAACAGATTTAAGAGTAAATCCTGCTGCTGTAAAGCTTGCTGTTCCAGAAGTAGTTCCGCGTACAGAAAGAGTATAAGTTCCTCCATCTTTTAAATTAGTTAAGGAAAAAGTATTTCCAGGGTTAGCAGTTGTATAAGCTAAATTACTTAAAGAAAAATCTATTGTAGTACCAGCTACAGCATTATAGGCGCTAGCGTTTGTTGCAGCTCCATTTACTGTTAGTTTTGATCCAGGTGTATTTGTTCCTATTCCTACATTTCCAGCATTGGTAATTCTCATTCTTTCATTAAAAAAGGAGAAGCAGCAGTACCTGTAGAAAAGATTATTGATTTAGTATTATTTGCATTAGCAATATACATATCCTGACCACTGCCAATATAAGAAACATCATTAGCTCCACCTATATTATAAGCTGTAGGGAAATTAAAAGTAGAATTATTAATCCCCATCCAAGCAAATCCTGTGGTAGCGGAACCATTATCTGCTGTAGCTGAATAGCCGCTCTGTGCTTGTGTTCCGTTACTTGTGTTTTGAACATTAAATTGTAAAAAATCATTAATACTACCTGTAGCATTAATGACAGTTTGTGTTGTTGTTATTCCAGATGCTACGTCTAGTTTTGATCCAGGTGCTACCGTACCTATTCCTACATTACCAGAGCTTCTTATAGTTAATCTATCTGAAAAATTTGTTGAATTTCTTGTTTTAAAAGTTAATCCAGCATAAGAATTAGTTACATCTCTATCGATTCCTTCAATAGAAGCACCTGTCAAACCTGTATAATTGGTAGAAGGAACAAAATTAAAAGAGGCAAATGTTTGATTTGTTCCATTCATATTATACAATATTAAATTTCTAGCTGTTCCTTGTCCACATGTTGTACCACAATTATTAATACCTATTGTTAGGGCATCTACCGTATTTCCAGCTACATTATTTGTTATTTCTGCAACAGAAGTTCCTAAAGAACCAGTTACATGAAATTTTGATGTAGGAGCATTAGTACCTATTCCTACTGCACCAGCAGAAGTTATTCTCATTTTTTCTACATTATTTGTTCTTGTAACAAAATCAACTGGGTCTGTAGTTCCTATAAAATTTGTTGTAGCAGAAGTTCCTGCATTACCTGTTAATGTCCATTCAGATAGATTTGGATTTGTTTGACTAGTTAATAATAGCCAATTAGAACCATTCCAATAGTAATATCCAGGTATAACATTGTTAGGAGCTACTCCATTTATAGCGGTGTTATAAACAATAGTCCCAGCTATAGGTGTTCCTCCTTGAGGATTAACTACTGGAGTTGATACATTTGAAGCGATTAAGATAACCTGAGGAGGCAGAAAACCATTTGTTGAAGAATTTATTTCTAATGCAGCTCTAGGTGTATCTGTGCCAATTCCTACTTGACCTTTTGTTTTTTGATATCCAAAATAAATAAAAGATATAAGAAATAATTTATAAAGTAATTTTTGTTTCATAATTCTTTTTTTTTATAATAATCATTAAAAGGTGTTTTTGTTAAATTTACAAAAAAAATAGAATTATTTTTAATTTTATTCTTTTTATTGATTAATGATAAGAAAATTCTTTAGTTACGTATTAAGATCGATGTTAAGCAAATCCTATCATATAGATTAAAATAGCTTTAATTATATTCTTTTTCCATTTTTTAAAAAATCCTTAATAAATCTTAACTTATTTCAATTAAAAAAAATATTTGTATCAATAAGACATTTAATATAAATTTGTCCCTTACCTCAAATCTAGCCGAAAATTATATTCTTTTGATGATTAATATAATTTATGTTTTCATTTATATTGAACAACTTATTTATAATTTATTATCTTATAAATAATTCAATTATTAAGTTTTATGATAGAGTCTAAAATAAAGTTTTCAATATTAATTACTACAAAAAATCGTTTAGTTGATTTGAAAGTTACTCTTGAAAACTTATCTTTATTAATAAATAATGAAGAAGTTGAGTGCCTAGTTTATGATGATGCTTCAACAGATGGAACTTTTGATTTTATTAAAAGGAATTATCCGAAAATTATTTTATTAAGGAATAATAAAACGTTAGGATTAATTCACAATAGAAATATTTTACTTGAAAAATGTAATGGGGAATACGCTATTTCAATTGATGACGACTTACATTTTCTAACTCCTGAAAATCCTTTAGAAGTTATTGAAACTTTTTTTTTAAAAAAAATAAGCAAGCGGGAGTCTTATCATTTAGAGTTTATTGGGATAAAAAGAACCAGATACGTATCAAACATATCAAAAACCTGTCAGAATAAAAAATTTTTTAGGAGGTGCTAATGTATGGCGTATGAGTGTTTGGAGACAAATTCCAAATTATCCAGAATGGTTTATATTTTATGGAGAAGAAGACTTTGCTTCGTATCAATTATTCAAAATAAAAAAGAAATATGGTATTGTCCTGAAATTTTAACATTACATAGAGTAGATTTACTGGAAAGAAAACAACAGAAAGATTACATAATTAGAACCCGTCGTTCTATTCGTTCAGGTTGGTTTTTAATGGGATTATTTTATCCTATTAGGTTAATCCCTAAAAGATTTTTATATACTTTATATATACAACTAAAAAATAAAGTTTTTAAAAGAGATTTTAGAGCAGCATTAGGAATCTTATTAGCCTTATTTGATGTTTTAATTCATATCCCAAAAATAATAAAAAATAAAAATAGATTAACAATTAAAGAGTTTAAAGCATATAATGAATTAAACTCAACAGAAATATATTGGTATCCTGAAAATGATAAATAAAAATATAAAATTTAAAATATTAAAATTTAAAAATCGTATTTTCAAAGGTAGACCAGTATTGGTACTTGTGTATCACAGAATAAATGATGTTGTAGATTTTCAGAATGCTGGTTTAACGGTATCAGTATCTGATTTTGAAAAGCAATTAATCTATTTTAAAGAAAATTTTGAAATATTAAAACTTGGAGATGATTGGAAAAAAATAAAAAAAATGCTCTAGTTATTACATTTGATGATGGATATGCAGATAATTATTTAAATGCTTTACCTCTTTTAGAAAAATATCAGATACCAGCAACTATTTTTATTTGTTCTTATAATATAAATTCTAATGAAGAATTTTGGTGGGATAGATTAGCTAATCTTTATAATCAATTACCTAAAAAGTTTATTAATTTAAAAGGAAAAACAGTTGATAAAAGTCAATGGAGCTATAAAGTTTTAGAAAAAAGTGTTAGGGATAAAAATGTATTTAAAATAGTAGAGAATTGTAAAAAAATAGAAGAATTAAATAATGTTAATATTGAACTAAGAGAATCTTTTAGATCTTTAACAACTGAAGAATTAATAGAATTAGAAAAAAGTAGTTTTATTGACATTGAATTACATAGTCATTCACATAATCATTTTTCTTATTTATCATTTGAAGAACAAAAAACAGATTTGATTAAAAATATTTCTGAACTTAAGAAAAGTTTGAATAATAAAAAGTTTAAATATTTTGCTTTACCTCATGGAGCCTATAATTCAGAAACCTTAAAAGTTATTTCAGAAGAAAATTTAGAAGGATGTTTATTAGCTAATAATTATTATTCAAATTATAAAAATAAGTTTAGTAAAAAAATAAATAGGATATTAATACCTTCTATAACCGGTCATAAATTAAAAAAATATTTAAATAAATATATTTTTGATTTGTTTTAAGGCAAGTATTACCGCTATAAGGTGATTAGTATAATAACAAAAAAATCTATTTAGAACAGAAATATTTTTATACTTTCATTAACAATTTTTTAAAAATCAGAAGCTTATATTTGAAAAAACTATTTAGATGATACGATTTATAATAGGAGCTGTAGTTTTTCTAGCTTCTTTACTTTCCCATTCTCAAATAAAAGTGCCACAGGCAAGTCCTAAAGCTCTTTTAACACAAACTGTTGGATTAACAGAAGTTGAAATAGAATATTCACGTCCTAGTATAAAAGGAAGAATTGTTTTTGGAGATTTAGTTCCTTTTGGTAAAATATGGCGTGCAGGTGCAAATGCTAATACAACTATTACTTTTTCAGATGATATCATAATTAATGGAGCTACTTTAAAAAAGGAAAGTATGCGTTATATGTAATGCCCAAACCAGATGAGTGGGAAATTTATTTTTATAATGATACAAATAATTGGGGGATTCCTGAAAAATGGGATGATGCTAAAGTTGCATTAAAAGCATCTGCTAAGACAGAAATATTAAATAAATCAATAGAAACATTTACTATTGGAGTTTCTAATACTGATTTTAATGGTGCTAATATTGAGTTCTTATGGGAAAAAACATCTGTTTCACTACATTTTGATGTACCAACAAATAAAACAGCTATTGCTTCAATAGATAAGACTTTGAATGGACCAACATCTGGAGATTATTTTACCGCTTCACAATATTATTATAATACAAATGTAGATTTGAATAAAGCTTTACAATATGTCAATAAAGCTTATGAAATGAATGAAAAAAAACCTTTTTGGTACACACGTCTTAAATCACAAATTCAAGCTAAATTAGGTGACTATAAAGGAGCTATTGAAACAGCAAAAAACTCATTAGAAGGAGCGAAATCAGCTAATAATTCTGATTATATAAAGATGAATGAAGAAAGTATTAAGGAATGGGCTAAAAAATAATTAATTCCTTATTTATTAAAAAAAGATTATTAAATTTAATTTAAAAAGTACTCCTAAATAATATTTTCTGATTTAAAACTATTAAGGTTTTATTTTTCATTAAAAGGAAAAAAGAATATTCTGTATAATTAAGTTTCTTTAATAATCTTTTTTATATGTATATTTCAAATGATAATTATCATTTTGTTTATAAATAGTTAGAGGTAAATTAGACTATCAATATGAATAAAAAGAAATATCTTTATAGATAAACTATCATAACTAAAACTTATACATATGAAAACTATTTTAGTCCCTACCGATTTTTCAGATTCAGCTAATAACGCAAGTCTTTTTGCTTTAGAATTGGCTAAAAAAAATCAAGCAAAAGTCCTTTTATTACATACTTATAATTTACCTATAGTAGATGTACAATCAGGTGTATTAAGCGCAAATATGGTTTATTCTAGTGTGGACCTAGATGAATTTGAACTTTTTAAAGAAAATAATAAAAAATTAAATGAATTAGCTTATTCAAAAGGATTAGAAGATGTAGAAATAAGCCACAAAATTGTCCTAGGAGAATTGAATATAAGCATCAATCAATGTGTAAAAGAAGAAAATGTTGATTTTGTTGTAATGGCTACTTCTGGAGATGATGATTGGTTTTCTAAACTCATGGGGAGTAATACAGATTCTGTAATTTTAACTACAAGTGTACCAACCTTAGTCCTTCCTGAAGGATGTAGTACTAATGAATTGAAAACAATGGGATTTACTACACGATTCAGAGAAAAAGATAAAATAGCTTTTATAGAAACAATCAAATTAGCTGATAAATTAGGATGGTCTATTAAGTGTTTACATATTACAAATTCAGAAGATCAAGTATCAGAGGAAATAATAAATTTATGGAAAAAAGAATTTGAAAGTGATAAAGTTAGTTTTGTTATTAATAAATCCGACAGTGTAATAGATGGAATTGAATACTTTATTGATAATTATGAAATAGATTTATTAGGAATGGTTACTTATAAACGAGATTTTTTTACAGAATTATTTACAAAACGTTTAACTCAAAAAATAACACATAGAGTACATATTCCGATACTTGTCTTCCATGCTTAGTGATTGTTTTATTTATTATGATGGTATCTATTTAGTAAAGAAAGAAACTAAATAATACTCTTCCATTTATACGAATATTTTATAAAAAGAATATGCTATCTAATCTTAGACAGCATATTCTTTAAAATTGTATGTGATTTAAAATATATTCTGTAAAAATAATAGCTCCTTTATTGTTTAGGTGGCCACAAGAGGAAAAATAATGATCATCCGTTACTGAATTTTCAAAATTATAAATTTCAGGATAAATTTTATTTAGTTCAAAAAAATAATTCATTCCTTTTGTGCATTTACACATAGGAGTCATTACTATAACTAATCGAATATTATTTTTTTACAAATTTGTTTAATATCATCTAAATAATAATTACGAATAGGTTTTAATCCTGAAATATTATTTTTCATTCTTTCCCAATTTGTTCCGTTTAATGGATAATATCCCTCGTTATCTAATAAAGTTGTTTTTTCTTTAAAAAGAGCTTTATTCATTTCTCTAAATCCAATTTTATTATCAAACTTAATATAACGATAAAAAGGGATATAATAAAGTTTTAAAAAATCATCTTCAGATTTAAAATGATTTCTTATGACTTTATTAGTGTGTAAGTAAGGCATAAAACGTGCAGTTGTTCCTTCATCTCTTTTTTCATTACACACACTTAAATCTGCTTCTAATAATAAAGTTTTAATCTTAAATTTCTGCTGAAGCATTATTTTTAACATTAAATTGGTTTCAAAAAGATGTGAGCCACTCATACCAAAATTAAAAGCTTTATATCCTCTCTTTTTGAAAAGAGAAGGAATAAAATGATTATTAGCACGAGAAGTTCCCATTATTACAACATCATATACCTTTTGTTTTGAATGTAATACATATTCAACTTTATTTCGTTTACTTGAAGATGAAATAATAAATGTATAAAGTAAATCTAAAATAACACTACTTAATATAATAATAAAAAGTAGAGATAAACTATGTTTTAAAAAATTTCTCATTAGAATTGAAAATATATAAACTCTTTATAATCAGAATAAACACCTAATGCAATTAAAGCTAGAATTAAAATAAATAATTTTAAATAAACAAATTTTCCAGAAATAGGTTCAATTTTATTCCTATTAAACCATTCAAATATTATAAAACAAGATATTAAGGGGATTAATTCATATGAATAACGTTCATTATCTAAGTATTGTACAGAAAGATCTCCGTTAGTAAATAATTTATAGATATACTTATAAGCATCTGTTATAGATTTAGCTCTAAAAAATATCCATGCTAGAGTAGAAAGAGCAAAAGTTATAATCATATTAATTAAAACT
The DNA here is from genome assembly GCF_019565455.1 of Flavobacterium oreochromis. Taxonomy (NCBI): domain Bacteria; kingdom Pseudomonadati; phylum Bacteroidota; class Flavobacteriia; order Flavobacteriales; family Flavobacteriaceae; genus Flavobacterium; species Flavobacterium oreochromis. The sequence goes on along the minus strand of NZ_CP067377.1, from coordinate 3,189,599 downwards.
TTAATTCCTGATAAATTCCACTCAAAATTAATACTATCAACATTATTTCTATTCTTATTAAATAGTAATAGTGGTAAAAAATAAACAGCATTTATAAGTCCCCATACAATAAATGTCCAATTAGCACCATGCCAAAATCCACTAACTAAAAAAATAATAAAAGTATTACGAACCTGCATCCATTTACCTCCTTGGCTTCCTCCTAGAGGTATATATAAATAATCACGAAACCAAGAAGATAAAGAAATATGCCAACGACGCCAAAATTCAGCAATATCTCTAGAAAAATAAGGAAAGTCAAAATTCTTTAATAAATCTATTCCAAATAATTTAGATGTTCCTAAAGCTATATCTGAATAACCACTAAAGTCCCCATATATTTGAAAAGCAAAGTAAATAGCTCCTAAAATTAGAGAATAAGAATTCATTCCGTTTGCATGATCAAAAATAGCATTTGTATACAATGAGCAGGAATCAGCAATTACTACTTTTTTTACTAATCCCCATATAATTTGAAAAGTTCCTTCTTTTGCCTTTTCAAAATTAAAGTCTCTTTTTATTTTTACTTGGGGAAGTAGGTGTGTAGCTCTTTCTATAGGACCAGCAACTAGTAATGGAAAATAACTAACGAATAATGAATAATCAATAAAATTATATTCCGCTTTAATTCTCTTTTTATATATATCAATAACATATGATAAACCATGAAAGGTATAAAAAGAAATACCAACAGGTAATACAAGTTTTAACAAATAAGGATGAGTCTGAAATCCTATTTTAGTACATAAATCAGCGAAAGACTCTGCAAAAAAATTATAATATTTAAAAATTCCTAAAAAACCTAAGTTTATCACAATACTTAGCCAAAACCAAACTTTAGATTTTTTTTGATTATTACTAGTCTCTATTTTTATACCTGATATATAATCTAAAAGAGTTGAAAAAATTAATAAAAATAAAAATCGCCAATCCCAACATGCGTAAAAGTAATAACTAGCTATAATCAATAAAGTATTTTGACTTTTTTTAGATTTATTAAAAACAAACCAATAGAGTAAAAAAACAATAGGTAAAAAAATTGTAAATTCTAAGGAGTTAAAAAACATTTTATCTTAAATTTTATTTATAATAAATCATGAATGATTAATCAAAATATTAATTATTTCTAGACTATTTTGAGTGCACAAAAATAATTTAATTTATACTTCTTAAGACTATTTTATCTAATTCTTTTAAATTAGATAGAAAAAGATAAGATACTAAAGTCACTCAATAGAAAACTTTTTTGCTTTTTAGTAAATATTTAATGATTTATAAATTGCTCACTCTTTAGAAATATGGTATTTTCGCTTTTTAGAATTTTAACGAGTCATAAACCATTTTATAAAAAAGGCAAATCATGAGTTATTATACCATAAAGGATTTAGAAAACTACTTTAAAATGTATAAAAAATCGGTACGTGAACCCAAAAAGTTTTGGGACAAAATAGCCGATGAAAATTTTGTTTGGTACCAAAAATGGGATAAAGTTTTTGATTTTGACATGCAAAAAGCCGAATTTAAATGGTTTATTGATGCAAAAGTTAATATAACAAAAAATTGTATTGATCGTCATTTAGCTAGACGCGGTGATAAGACGGCTATTATTTTTGAACCTAACAATCCCGAAGAAGACACACAAAAAATTAGTTATAATGAGCTTTATCAAAGAGTTTCAAAAATGGCTAATGTTCTTTTAGAACAAGGAGTAGAAAAAGGAGATAGGGTTTGTATTTACCTCCCTATGATCCCTGATTTAGCAATTGCTGTTTTAGCCTGTGCTAGAATTGGGGCTATTCATTCTGTTGTTTTTGCTGGTTTCTCAGCTGGAGCATTAGAAGCTCGTATTAATGATTCTCAAGCAAAAATGGTAATTACATCTGATGGGGGTTATAGAGGTGATAAAAAGATTAATCTTAAAAGTATTGTAGATGAGGCTCTAGACCGTTGTCATGGTGTTAAAACTGTTTTAGTTGTTGAGCGTACAAAAGAAAAAAATAGAAATGAAAATAGGGCGTGATCAATGGTTACAACCTCTATTAGATAATGCCTCAGATACTAGTGTTGCTGAAATAATGGATGCTGAAGATCCGTTATTTATTCTATATACTTCAGGTTCAACAGGAAAACCAAAGGGTATGTTACACACAACAGCTGGATATATGGTCTATACAGCTTATACATTTAAAAATGTATTTAATTATAATGATGGTGATATTTTTTGGTGTACAGCAGATATTGGCTGGATTACAGGACATTCTTATACTTTATATGGACCTCTCTTAAATGGAGCTACTACCGTAATAAGTGAAGGAATATTATCTTATCCTGATTTTTCACGTTATTGGCAGATAATAGAAAAACATAAAATAACACAGTTTTATACAGCTCCTACGGCAATTCGCTCTTTAGCTAAAGAAAATCTAGATTATGTACAAAAATTCCCTCTAAAATCATTAAAAGTAATTGGTTCAGTAGGAGAACCTATTAATGAAGAAGCATGGCATTGGTATAATGATCATGTAGGAGGAAAACGTTGCCCATTAGTAGATACTTGGTGGCAAACAGAAACAGGAGGAATTATGATAGCTCCCATTCCGTTTGTAACACCTACTAAACCTACATATGCAACTCTTCCTTTACCTGGAGTGCAACCTGTATTAATGGATGAATTAAGAAATGAAATAGAAGGTAATCAAGTAGTAGGCAGTTTATGTATTAAGTTTCCTTGGCCAAGTATTGCTAGAACTATTTGGGGAGATCATGAACGTTATAGAGAAACTTATTTTTCACAATTTCCTGGAAAATATTTTACAGGTGATGGGGCATTACGAGATGAAGTGGGGTATTATAGAATAACAGGTAGGGTAGATGATGTTATTATCGTTTCTGGACATAATTTAGGAACAGCCCCTATAGAAGATGCTATTGATGAACACCCAGCTGTAGCAGAAAGTGCTATAGTAGGATTTCCTCATGATATAAAAGGAAATGCTTTATATGGTTTTGTTATTCTAAAAGAAACAGGAGAACATCGTGACCGTGAAAATTTAAAAATCGAAATTAATCAAATTATTTCAGACCAAGTAGGACCTATTGCTAAGTTAGATAAAATTCAGTTCGTTAGTGGTTTACCTAAAACTAGATCAGGTAAAATTATGCGTAGAATATTAAGAAAAATAGCATCAGGTGATTTAGAAAATTTTGGTGATATTTCTACTTTATTAAATCCAGAAATAGTGGATGAAATTAAAAATGGAAAAGTTTAATTAAAATATTTAAGCCCATTAATTTAAATTAATGGGCTTAAATATTTATAAATTAATTAAAAATAAGGATCAGTTAAGATATATTTTAATTAAATCAATTAATTTTTAATTTTCCTCTCATTTTTAAAAATAATAAACCAATATTAAAGGCTAAACTACCAGAAGTTACTATTTCTGGATTTTTTATTTTATAATTAGAAAATAATTCTTCTAATGAAAATGCCTTAGAATTTGAATCTAAGATTCTGGTTTCCATAACTTCTATATCCAATAAATTATTTTTTATACGGCCACTATGTAATTTTGATAAATATTCATTTAAAATATCAATGTCATAATGTATACGATGCCCTATAAGTGTTGCATTACCTATGAAATGAATAAAAGCTTCAATTGCTTGCGCTTCTTCATATGTAAGTTCTTTTGCATTAAGAATTCTTTCTTTTTCTAATTCAATTTCTAGACTTTGTTCTACTAAAATTTGATTATTTTCAATAGCTATAGCTCCTATTGAAATAATTTTATCTTTTGATGAGTTTAATCCTGATGTTTCAATATGTAAAGCAACCTTTCGTACTGAGGGTGTTTCTAATTGAATTAAATAATTTTTCCAAAAATCTGGATATTCTTTTCCTAAATGTTTTAACCAATCGAGCATTTTATGAAAATTGTGTTAATTGAAAGGTGTCTTTTACTATTTCTTCTAAATCTTTTAATACAGAAAGTGATTCTTTTAAACGTTCTTTCTCTATCTTAGGTAAATGTTCTACATCTATATACTCACCTGTATTGTCATTTTTATAACCTTCTAAAATTCTATATTTTGATAATAATAAGAAGGTCTCTGATGCTTGACGATAAACTACTTCATTATCAAGGTCTTTTATTGCTAGTTCTTTGTATCTAGAATACGTATTGTTAATTCCTTTTAATTCAAATTGTATTGCTAGTAAACGAGCAATATCTACAATTTGATTAAGAGCTTTTTCTTTGATATTAAATTTACCGTAATGAGAACCTGTATCTTCTTCATTAAATTTTTTAAAGAAGTTAAGTGGAGCAGGTTTTTTAAGTGCATCATTTCCTAAATAATCTAAAAATAAAACTTTATTTTTAATTTTGGAAATAGTATCTGTTATAGCTGTTTCAAAACTTTGATCACCATATACAAACTCGTAATCAAAGAATATAGCACAATGTTCATTAGTAAATTCTCCAGGAGATTTAATCCAATTTTCATATTGCAAAACCCATTCTGTTAAAGGTTTACACCATTTTTCATTAGTAACAGAATTACCAAATTCACAATGTTTATATCCTAGTTTTTCAAGTGTTTCAGCTACTTTTTTAGCTAGTTGACTAAAATAAAAACGAGTATTTCTAGCTTGTTGTATATCTACATCCGCATAAATTAGCATATTATCATGATCTGTTAATAATAATTGTTCTTTTCTTCCTTGACTCCCTATACTTAAAAAAGCAAAAGGAACAGGAGGGGAGCCTAAATCTAAGATGGCTAATTCTATAGAACGATTAATAATTGCTAATATAATTTCTCCAGCTACATTATAAAGATGTTGTAATGGGATATTTTTAGTAAGTGCTTGTTGCATCATAGAAGCCATAGATTTATAAACAGCTCTTAATTCTGAAGAAGAATTAGCTCTTTTAGCTTCTTTTATTAATACACCTGGAGAATTAGCTTGTGCTTGTACTAAATCTTGTTGAGTAATAACCCCTTTTACTTCACTATGTGGAGTTCCATCAATGGTTACACATAAGTGATGTACTTTGTGAGACAGCATTACTAATTGTGCTTCAGATAATGAAATGTTTTCAGTAACGGTTATTACTGGATAAGTCATAATTTTATCTATATGAGATTGAATAGCATTTTTACCTGTAGCAACTTTATATTTAAAGTCTGCATCTGTAACTATACCAGCTAATTTATTATTTTCTATAATAAACGCATTATCTAACATTCTATCTGTCATTAATAGGGCAACTTCTCTAATAGTTTGCTCTCTTTGAACTAATAAAGGGGAGTGGTTGTATGTCAATGTCTGTATAAATGAAAAATCATTTTGAAATTCAGAAAGTTGAACATTATCTGCTATTAATTGCTTTTTATCTTGATCTGTTGGATTGTTTGAGTTTAATGCAAAACTTTCTAATAAAAAATTTAGAACTTGTGAATTTTGTATAACAAAAGGTCTGATCTTTTCAATTGGTATTGCAAATAAAAAGGCTTCTTCATTTGCTTTTGCTGTCATTTGATAATTATTTTTAGCAAAAAATGGTCTTAAGCCAAAAATATCTCCTGTATAGCATTTATTTAATAAAGTTTCCTCTGCATCTGATACTACAGTTAGATGTACAACACCAGAATTTACAACATAAAAACTATCATGTAAAGGATCATTTATTTGAAAAAGTTTTTGTTTTTTATCTAAATGAATAACTTTTATATATCGCGCAATTTGTTCTAAATCTTCAAAAGATAAAAAATTAAATGGCTTAAAATCTTTTAAAAAATTAGCAATATTAGTGGCTATAGAATTTTTCATAGAATTATTTAATTTTTTTAAACGTTACGCTACAATTATTAAAATTATTATAATGTAAAATTATCAAAGACTTTGCCAAACTAGGATTATTAATTGTCTTTACTTAGAAGTAAAATTAGAAACATTTTTTATAGAAGCAAAAGGAAATGTTTAATTTTTCTATTTTACATAATATAAATTATAGTTCAAAAACATTCTTGAAAACAGAGGCTCTCCAAAAAGTCCGCAATCTTGTCATCCTATGTTTGTATAAGTTCGGATAGTACTCATTAGGACAGCTTCTTTATTTTAATAGGATTTTTAAATAAAAATTAATTGTTTTAAATCTTAAAATAAAATTATCCATAGACTAAAAAATAATTGTTTATTCCCTAATTAATTTAATTTCCATAAAATGTTTATTAATCCCAGATTACGCGTTAGAAATTTTTTAACAAAACTCATTTTGTAATTTTCATAAAAACAAATGTTTAACTGAATATTTTTAAAATAAATACATTTTTTATGGTATAATTTTTGTTAAAAATATATTTGTAAAATTCAAATTTATTCTAATGTGTAATCTGGGTTAATTATGATGTTAATATTCTATAAATATGTTTTACTTAATAAGTATTTTATTTATTTTCAAAATACTAATAATCAACAATTATTTGGCAGAGTACCGATACGTTAATTATATTTGTGAAAATATAATTAAATGAATAAACTTAAAGAACGTTGGGGAATTAAATCTAATTATCAATTAGTAGTTATTTTTATTGTATTTGCAATAAATGGTTCATTATCTGCTCGTATTTCTTCGTATTTTATGCAGTTCATAGGATTGACTAAAGAAGATATACATTGGTTTTTTTATTATTTTCTACTCTTAATTTTAGTTTTACCCCTCTACCCTTTTATGTTAATGTTTTTTGGCTGGCTTTTTGGTCAATCTAAGTTCTTTTTTCCTTTTAGCAAAAAAATGTTACATTCAATAGGTCTTGGATTCATTTTTAAAAGCTAATTGCTTTATTAAATTTAATCGTACAATTCTATTTTTACCAGAGGCAATTGCAGTAGTAGAGTTAATAAATTTAAAAGCAACAAAATCATTATCAGGTAATAATTTATTCCAATTTTCACCTCTGTTTTTGGAATAAAAATGCCTGCTTCTGTTGTTGCTAATAAGCCTTTTCCGTTTGTATTAGGGATAAATTGTATACAAGATGTATATCCAAAAGCCTCTTTTTTAGTTAATAATTGCCAGTTTTTTCCTCCATTAAAAGTAATTGCTTTATTTAATGTATTATCATTTAATTTTTCATAATTACCTCCTGCTATTATTCCTATTTTATCATTTAAAAAATCAGATGTAAATATTCCTGTCATACTTTCTCCCTGAATAATAGGAGTTGAGTATTTATTCCAGCTAATACCTTTATCTTTAGAACTATATAGATTGGAAGATTTACCTCCAGAAACCATAAAGAGTGTCCCTTTTTGATAATTAAGATTTGTATTACTTGCTGCAAAAAAAGATTCTCCTGATCTAAAATATGGCAGATTGGCTTCATTAATTTTTTTCCAAGTAATACCTCCATTTTCTGTTTTTATTATACAAGGATGTTCATTTATAGGGTCTCCTATAGCAAATCCTTCTTTGTTATTTATGAATAGCATAGCATCATAAAAAACTTTTTCATGATGCTCTTCATATACTTTTTCTACTATTTTAGTTTTTTTATTAACTTTATAAAGTAAAGCTGGATTTGCAATACTTAATAGAAAAATATCTTCTTTAGTTTGTGCGATACTTCTAAATTCTAACTTTATATTTTTTTCAACAATTTTAGATCTAAATATAGATTTATCTTTTAAGGAAATACATCCGAAATTTCCTTGATTTGCTCCAAACCAAACATAATCTTCATCTATGAGTAAAGCACGACTACTTATTTTATCTATTAATAATGTATCTATTTTTATAGTATTTACAGTATGTAAAAAATCATTTTTAACTGTATTACAGGCAGATATTAAAAGAAAAATATTAAATATTAAAAATACTTTTTTCATTGATTAAAACTTTTGATACTTGTTTATAAAAAAAAAGCTTAAAAATACAAACAATTAATTGTAAATATTTAATTTTGTCGTTTATTTTATTAACTTCAAATATGAGCGCAACGCATCATCAAGATCTCCACAGTAAATTTACCTTAGGTGGAATTCTTGTTACTTTAGGAATTATTTATGGTGACATCGGTACATCTCCTTTGTATGTAATGAAAGCTATTATAGGCAGTCATGCTATAAGCCCCGATGTAGTTTTAGGAGGAATTTCAGCTATTTTATGGACACTGACTCTCCAAACAACTTTAAAATATGTAATTATGACACTATCTGCTGATAATAATGGCGAAGGTGGAATTTTTGCATTATACGCATTAGTAAAACGAACGAAAGTTAAATGGCTAATTATACCTGCAATTGTAGGAGGTTCTGCCTTATTAGCTGATGGAATTATTACACCTCCTATATCTGTTTCTTCTGCTGTAGAAGGTTTACAATTGTATTTTCCTGAAATTAATACAGTTCCTATTGTAATAACTATTTTAGTATTACTTTTTTTAATTCAACAATTTGGTACAAGCTTAGTAGGTAAATTTTTTGCCCCTATGATGACTATTTGGTTTGGAATGTTAGCTATCTTAGGAATTATTCAAATTTCTCATAATTTTGATGTATTAAGAGCTGTTAACCCTTACTATGCTATTCATTTATTACAAATTCATCCTGAGGGATTTTATGTTTTAGGTTTTGTTTTCTTATGTACTACGGGAGCTGAAGCTCTATATTCTGATATGGGACATTGTGGAAGACAAAATATTAGAATTAGTTGGTTTTTTGTAAAAATTGCTCTTTTGTTAAATTACTTCGGTCAAGGTGCTTATTTAATTAAACATCAAGGAGAAACTTTAAGAAATATTAATCCAAATAATATTAACCCGTTTTATTTAGTAATGCCTGACTGGTTTCAACCTTTTGGAATTTTAATTGCTACATTGGCAGCTGTTATTGCTTCACAAGCACTAATTTCAGGTTCATTTACCCTAATTAATGAAGCAGTTCGATTAAATTTTTGGCCGAAAGTTAAAATTAAATATCCAACTGTTTTAAAAGGCCAATTATATATTCCTTCTATAAATTGGTTATTATTAGCAGGCTGTATAGGTATTGTATTGTACTTCAAAGAGTCTAGTAAAATGGAGGCGGCTTATGGATTAGCTATCGTTTTATGTATGATCATGACTACTATTTTATTAATGTATTATATGGTTATGAAACGTATTGCTGTTTATATAATAATACCTATTATTTTATTTTATTTAGCAATTGAGTTTAGTTTCCTAATTGCCTGTTTAGATAAATTTGCACATGGTGGATACGTAACTCTTATTATTGCTTCACTATTAATATTTGTCATGGCTGTATGGTATAGAGCTAAGCAAATAGGTAAAAACTATACAAAATTTGTAAAAGTTGAACACTATAAAAAAGTATTAGCAGAATTAAGTGTAGATTTATCAATTCCTAAATATGCTACTCACTTAGTATATATGACTAATGCAGGGCGTGTAGATGAAATTGAAGAAAAAGTAATGTATTCTATCTTACAAAAGCGTCCTAAACGTGCTGATATCTATTGGTTTATACATGTTAATGTTACAAATGAACCTTATAGAAAAGAATATCGTGTAACTGAAATAATTAAGGATGATCTATATCGTATTGATTTTAACTTAGGATTTAGAGAGCCTACTAAAATTAATTTAATGTTTAAAGAAGTTATTAAAGATATGGTAGAAAAAGGAGAAGTAGATATTACCAGTCGATATGAATCTTTACATAAAAATAAAATTTTAGGTGATTTTAAATTTATTCTATCTGAAAAATACCTTTCTAATGATAGTTTCTTAGATTTTGCTGAAAAAATAGTAATGAATACTTATTTCTTTTTAAAGAAATTTTCATTATCAGAAGAGAGCGCTTTCGGATTAGATATTAGCTCTGTAAAAGTTGAAAAATTCCCGATGGTTCTTCATGCTCCAGAAAAAATAAAATTAGAAAGAATCAAAGAAAAAGAATAATATGATTTCTTATAATACGAAAGATTGGTTTACCTTTATTTTTAGATTTCATAAAGCAGATACCTTCAGACAATTATTACCTTTAATAATTAGTATTGGAATATACACAGGAATTATTGCTTATTTAGAACTAGAATATTTCAAATTATCAGAAAATCATAATTTAAAAAACATACCCATCATGCACAGCATGTTGGGTTTTGTTATTTCTTTACTTTTAGTTTTTAGAACAAATACTGCTTATGATAGATGGTGGGAAGGAAGAAAACAATGGGGAGCTTTAGTAAACAATAGTAGAAATTTAGCAATTAAAATTTCTGCAATTTTAATAAATAAAGAAGATAGATTATTATTTAAAAAATTAATTCCATATTTTGCACAAGTACTTAGTTTACATTTAAAAAATGAAGAAATAACTCATGAGTTATTTGATGAATTAAATATTGATATTAGTCATAAAAAACATAAACCTAGTCAAATTATAAGGGTAATGACTAGGAAAATGATTGAATTAAAAAAGATAATAAACTAACAGATGAAAATTTGTTATTTATCAATAATGAGTTAATCTCTTTTTTAGATATTTGTGGAGCTTGTGAACGAATTAAAAATACACCTATTCCTTTTTCATATAGTATATTTCTTAAAAAATTCATCTTTTTTTATGTGATGACTTTACCTTTTGGATATGTTTTTAGTTTAGGCTATTTAACAATTCCTGTTGTTATTTTTATATTTTATGTTTTAGCTAGTTTAGAGCTTATTGCTGAGGAAATTGAAGAACCTTTTGGTAGTGATCAAAATGATTTACCTACTGATAAGATTGCTGAAAATATTAAAAAAAATATAGAAGAAATTTTATAGCTGCTTCCCTCCTATTTTTCATTTTAACTCATTCTTTAAAAATAATTGTTCCTTATCCGTAAGATTAGGTAAAATAACTTCAAAAGCTTTTTTGAAATACTCTTTTTTAACATTGCTCTAACTGTATTTTTTGAAAAACGTGCAAATTGCCATTTATGATGTTGGGTACCATTTATTAAAGATTGTAAAACAATGGGGTGAACAGGATTTATTTGAAGAATAACTTCCAATGCGTTTTGTCTTATAGTTGAACTAAATTTAAGTGTTGTATATTCTAAAAGTTCTGATAAAAGTAAATCATTAACTTCTTTGTTGTATACCTTTGATTTTAAAGCTATTCCTAACCAATTAATTCTAAAACTTCTATCATTTAATCCTATTATTTCTTTTGTTTTCTCTAGATAATTAACAGTATTTTCTGGAAAATATTTACATAATTGAACTAGAGCAATTTCTTTAGTTATATAAGATTCATCATTTAAAAATTTTTCATATTCTAATTTAAACTCTAAAGGTATTGTTTGCATTGATTCAGCTACTGTTTGTCTAATAGCTATATTTTTAGTATCTATTGCTATTTTTAATAGTTCTGCTTTTTCTTTATAAGAGATATTAGCTAATTGATAAACTATTTCTTGAGATAATGCAGGGTATTGATTTAATAATAAAATATTTTTGAAGAAATTTTTTTATCATTAAATGGTATTGTTTGCATTTGTTGCAATTCAAAATATTTTTTAACCTGTTGATTTTTACTTAAAATTTGAATTACTTTTTCAATATTAAAATTTGATGATTCTAACCATTCTTTTTAAACTCAAAAATATTGAAATCAGGAGCTACTTTTTTTATTTCATTTAAAAAATCTTGTGTATCAACATTTTTAAATTTATATTTTTTAAGATAAGCTTTTACTGCTTTTTTAAAATTATTTTCTCCTATAGATTCTTTTAAATAATGTAATGCCCACGCTCCTTTTTTATAAAAACTTAATACACTAGCTTTTTCATTTAATATAGGAATTGTATCTTTTTTTGAATTATTTTGTATTTCTTCTGCATATTTAAGTAGTTCAAATTGAAAATGAGTTTCTCCTAATAAATGTCTTTCTGCTAATAATGCGTAGTAAGTAGCAAAACCTTCTTGTAACCAATGGTGTTTTCCTTCTTTAGCAGTAATAAGATCACCAAACCAATGATGAGCTAATTCATGAGCATTTACATTAACATAACTTTTATCATTAAAACCTATTTTATCTACTACAAAATCTTGAGTAAATAATGTAGCAGTTGTATTTTCCATACCTGCATACAAAAAATCTTCTACAGGAGCTTGTTTATAAATTTCCCAAGGATAACTTAAACCTATTTCATTTTCTAAGAAATCAAAAATTTCTTTTGAATATTTATAAGTATAATCAAATTTTTCTTTGTCTTCATGCTTATAGTATAATTGAATATTTTTTCCTCTTTTTGATTTTATTTTTTTAGAGTTAAATGCTCCTATAGCAAGCATTACTAAATAAGAAGACATTGGTTTTTTCATTTTATATTCCCAAGTCTTATTTGCTTTTATTCCTAGCTGAGTAATTTTTTTGAGTACACCATTTGAGATTACTTCAAAAAAAGGTTGTGCAGAAATACTTAAATTAAATACTAATTTTTCATTTACATTATCAAAACTAGGAAGCCAATGAGAAGTATATTTCCCTTGCCCTTGAGTCCATATTTGATAATTTCTAAATCTGTTATTAGCTTGATTACTAGTAGATAATGGATTAGAATTAACTCCCATATCTACAAAATACATCGTTTGTTTTGGGGTAGCTTGATAATTAAAAGTAATTTTATTTGTCCCTATTTTATATCCTTCAAAAAGAATTAATGATTTATCTGTATTTTTATAATTTACAAATTTTCCATTTATTTTAACCTTTTCAAATTTCATTCTTATAGCATCTATTTTTATAGAATCTACTCTTGAATTTACTTTAAAAATATACTGGCAATTTCCTGAAATTGATTTTGTTTCAAAAGAAGGTGAAAGTTGAGCTTTTAATGAAATAAAATCTACATTAGGAGTTGATTGCCCCCATAAAGTAAAGGAAAAAAGTAAAAATAAGATTAGCATAAAATTTTAATTATTACAATATAAAATATTCTCAATTTTTTGAAATTGTACTTCAAAAAATTGAGAATTTAATTAAGTATTCAACAGTGAATAGAATCAAATTATTTTAAATAATTATCAAATTCTGCATCAAAAATATTTATAAAAGCATTTTTAATTGTTTTATCTTCATTTAAAAGTATAGCTCTGTGTATTTTAGTAATAACCCATTTACTTTGTATATCTTCAAAATTTTTAGCATGAAATTGAGGAATCTCAAAACGATTATGTGCTAAAACTTTTTTCCATTCGTTAGAATCTTTATCTATATTAACGGCTATAAAATTTAGAGAAGGGTTACGCCTCATAATTTCCATTGCTCTTTTATGAGCTAATTTTAAATGAGATTTTGCTTCGGAGCTCCAAAAAAGATTACTGTTTTTTTTGAATTTGTTGGAATTGAATTATAATTATTTCCTTTTGAATCTATTAGTTCTATTTTAGGCAAATATTTATTTTTTGCAAGAGATTGAATAGAGTTAGCTATCTCTTTAATAGCATTTTTACTGCAGGTATCTGTAGAAAGTTTATAATATTCAGATAAAAAAGTTTTATTATTAGAAGTATTTTGATCTTCTAATAAATACATAAATGCTATATTATGTAATACAGAATTTTTAATTGATTTATTTGTAAATATAGAATCTGCTACTTTTAGTCTACCAATATTATTTTTTACAATTAGTGTGTCTTCTTTATTATCACAAGTAATATTATTTAACATAGCTGTTAAATATCCTACAAAAGGAGAAAAATGAGTTAATTTTTGATTATTAAAATCAATTTCTTTTCTATAATCGTAATAGTCTTTTGGAAGTAAATCACATACTTTTTGACTTGTCCTAAACTGATGTATTAAGGGATAAAGTTCTTTTTTTGTTAAATAAGGCATTTCTAACATAGAACTTGCGTATAAATCAAAATCATCATTCCAATCTATTTCTTCCTTTTTTTCATTATAAAAAGCTTTTCTTTTTCGTACTCTTTATTAAGTCTGTATTGAAATCTTTTTAAATGATCATCATAGATATCAAAACTGGAATTTTTATCTTCTTCATTTTTTAAAAATAATTCTATCAAAAAATTATTTTTTTCATCACCTCGTCCACAAAAGGTTAATGAATTATCAAATTCTTGAGCATTTAATCTAATCATTAAACTATCTCCTTTATCTACGTACATGTACTGATATTCCGGTTCATGTCTAAATGTATACATCCCAGTAGTTAAGGTGTCATATTGTACTAAAAAACGATTATTATCATCTAACTCTATGGTATCTATAACTTTATCATCTTTACAGAGATAAAGAAATTTTGAATTAGGATTTATTATTTCACCACCAAAATAAACCATTTCTCCTTTTTCTTCGTTACAAGAAATTATAAAAAGGAATAGAGAAACTATGCTAAAAAAAAGTATTTTTTTATAATGAGCAATCATTTTTTAATATTTATTAAGGCAAAAATATTTTATAATTTACAACTAGCTGTTAATGTATCGTTAAACTTAATTAATTAATAAAAGACCACCAACACAACATCCAAATCCTATGATAAAAGAAATAGTAGAATAAATTAATAGCTTTTTAGCTATTAATTTATAAGGCTCTTTATTTAAAAATATTATTAAAAAAGTCCAACTATAAAAGCAACTATACTAAAGAATTCTATAAATATTATTATGCTAAAAAAAATATCATTTATCATAAATGTTAAATTAAATTAAAGGTCCCACAAGTACTTACTCCTATAATAAATATTATAGTTGAATAGATTATTAGTTGTAATGTAAATTTTTGATCTTCTTTTATAAATAATAAACGTAGCAGTCCTAAAATAAATGGAAAGGGTGCTAAAATAATAGCTAAGCCTGCAGTTAATTCTAAAATTAACTTTAGAATATCTCGTATAGGATTAACTAATAAAATTATGAAACAAAAAATTATAGCTAATAAAATAAATCTTTTTTTATTTTTCATTAAAAAGTATTATTTTTTTAAATTCTTGTCTTCTATATTATCTCTTTTCTTATTCTTTTTATAGATTCATCTCTATAAAATAAATTCATGGTTTCAAAAGGAATTAATTTTCCCTTTTTATCTACTATATGCACACATGATTTTTTTACGGCTCTTACATCAAAATCATGTGCATCCATAAAATTCATTATAATGATTCTAAATAAATTATCATAATGTAAATGATCTGATTTTACTCTTGGTAAACAACACATTAATTCACCTAATTCTTCTTCTGCACAATCTACTGAAATACCTGTACTAAATAAATTTAACATATGGTTTTTAAGCTTTTCATCACTTTCAAAAACAATTGTATTTTTAGAGTTATTTAGAAGATCTTCGGGATTGATAAGATTAGTCATAGGAAAAACTTCACCATTCATTTTCAGAGCGTAAGCCATACAAAGAGCATCAGGATTACAAGGTACAGGAATTAAATCTTGTGGAGTAAATATAGGATATTGTTCATAAATTTTTCTACGTACTTCTGTTAATGTTATTCTTCCTTGATTATCATTATAATTTTCATTTCTTCCTGCAACTTGAGTAGGTTGAAATGTAACACCTCTAACACATTTTTGCTCTAAGGCATATTCTAAAATTTTACCAATTTCATCGTCATTTTCTCCTTTTTGTAAAGTAATTACTAAAGTTGTAGATAAATTAAATTGATTTAAATTTTCAATTGCTTTTTTCTAATTTCTGTTAAATCTTCCCCTCTTAATTTTTTTAATACCTCTGGTTTAAAGCTATCAAATTGAAGGTAAATTTCAAAATCAGGCATATAGGAAGCTAATTTTTGAACAAATGAAATATCTTTTGCAATTCTTATTCCATTCGTATTTACCATTAAATGCTTAATAGGTTTTGATTTAGCTAAATCTAAAATTTCGAAAAATTGAGGATGTACGGTAGGTTCTCCACCTGAAATTTGAACTACATCAGGCTCTCCTTCATTAGCTACTATAGCATCAAACATTTTTTCAATTTCTTCTAAGGTTCTATGATTACCATAATTAGGAGCAGAAGATGCGTAACAAGTAGGACAAGTTAAATTACATCTGTCTGTTACCTCTATTATAGACAAACAAGAATGTTGTTCATGATCAGGACATAACCCGCAATCATAAGGACAACCGTAATGTGTTTTAGTATTAAATTTTAATGGAATTTCTGATTGCTTATTATAATTTCTGATTTGACGATAATATTCTACATCATCAGCAATCATAACTTTTGATTCACCATGTGTTTTACAATGTTTTAGCATCCATACTTTTTCATCTTTAAAAATAATTTTTGCATTACACAGATGTAAACATTCTGGACAAATACTTTGTGTAGTGTCATAGTATATATAATCTCTAGTAGGCATTTAAAACTTTTTTATAATTCTAATGATAAAATGATAATAATAAATAAATATAAAAATAGATATCAAATGTATAACACTTAATCCTAAAAATAAAGGTTCGAAAGGTTTTAAAAATTCTATAAAAAAACGATATAAAAAATAGAGTAAGAAAAAAAGTTTAAACTGATCTCCATTTATCAAATTACTTTTTTGAATCTTATAAAACAAAATAATTAAACATAATAAAAAAATAATTTCATATAAAGCCACTGGATGCCTAAGTTTTCCATCACCTAAATCTATTCCAGTAAAAAAAGATGTTTCTATTCCATAAGTTGGCTCTTTTATTCCCATTCCAAAGCATCCTATTCTTCCTATTATGAGTGCTACTAAAATGGGATACACATATAAATCTCCTGAAGCTTTTTTTTCTCCAATAATTTTTTTGATTAATTCTACTCCTAATAATCCACCTAAAAAACCTCCCGCTACTGTTTTACTTTGAAAAATCAATAAAAATGACATTTTACTAATTAAACTGGGAGTTTCTAAAACAGCAATCACTCTAGATCCTATTAAAGCTCCTATCATAGCTCCTAATAATATCCAAAGTCTATTTTCATCTGATATTATTTTATTTTTTTGTTTAAGATAAAAATAAAAACGCATACCTATAAAAAATGCAAGTATTTCTAATAAATAATGACATAGAGAAGCATTTTCAAAAGGTATTTTCATTTTTTTAAAATTTTCCCGCAATTTATAAAAACTAATAAGTAATTACTAATTACTGATTACTAATTAGTATTTTTGCAACGCTTTAAAAAAATAAAAAATGCTAACAGTTTCAAATTTATCAGTACAATTTGGTAAACGAATTTTGTTTGACGAGGTAAACGTAACTTTTACACAAGGTAACTGTTATGGGATTATAGGTGCAAACGGTGCGGGAAAATCAACATTTTTAAAAATATTATCAGGTGATATAGATCCTACTTCAGGACATGTTATACTAGAACCTGGTAAACGTATGTCTGTATTAAACCAAAATCACAACATGTTTGACGAGCATACAGTTTTAGAAACTGTACTAATGGGAAATAAAGTCTTATATGCCGTTAAAAAGGAAATGGATGAATTATATTTAGATTATAATGATTCAAATGCTGATAGAATAGGTGAATTACAGATTCAATTTGAAGAAATGAATGGATGGAATGCTGATTCTGATGCAGCTACCCTATTATCAAATTTAGGTATTGGACCTGATTATCATTATACTTTAATGAGTGAAATGGAAGGAAAATTAAAGGTTCGTGTTTTATTAGCACAGGCTTTATTTGGAAATCCAGATGTACTTATTATGGACGAACCTACTAATGACTTAGACTTTGAAACCATTGGCTGGTTAGAAAATTTCTTAGCTAATTATGAAAATACAGTATTAGTAGTTTCCCATGACCGCCACTTCTTAGATGCAGTTTGTACCCATGTGTCAGATATAGATTTTGGAAAAATAACTCATTATTCTGGTAACTACACCTTTTGGTACGAATCTTCTCAATTAGCCGCTAAACAACGTGCTCAACAGAATAAAAAAGCAGAAGAGAAAAAAGCAGAATTAGAAGAATTTATTCGTCGTTTTTCTGCAAACGTTGCTAAATCAAAACAAGCAACTTCTCGTAAAAAGATGATTGAAAAATTAAATATCTCAGATATTAAACCTTCTAGTCGTCGTTATCCTGCTATTATTTTTGATCAAGAACGTGAGGCCGGTGATCAAATTTTAAATATTCAAAACTTATCTGCATCTATAGAGGGTGAAGTCTTATTTAAAAATGTAGATTTAAATATGGCCAAAGGGGATAAAATTGTTGTATTCTCTAAAGATTCTCGTGCTACTACTGCTTTTTATGAAATTATAAATGGTAACATGACTGCTGATTCTGGTACATTTGATTGGGGTGTTACTACTAATCAATCATATTTACCTGCTGACAATCATGATTTCTTCCAAAATGATTATACTCTAGTAGATTGGTTACGTCAGTGGGCTAAAACAGAAGAAGAACGTGACGAAGTATATGTTCGTGGTTTTTTAGGGAAAATGATTTTTTCAGGAGAAGAAGCATTAAAAACAGGACGTGTATTATCAGGTGGAGAAAAAGTACGTTGCATGATTTCTAGAATGATGATGCTACGTGCTAATGTTTTAATGTTAGATGAACCTACAAATCACCTAGATCTAGAATCAATTACAGCATTCAATAATTCACTTAAAAACTTTAAAGGCTCCGTATTATTTACAACGCATGACCATGAGTTTGCTCAAACAGTAGGTAATCGTATTTTAGAATTAACTCCAAACGGTATTATTGATCGTTATATGACTTTTGATGAATATCTTGAGGATGATAAAATTCAAGAAATGAGAAAAAAGATGTACGCTCTATAATTTTATAGAATTTAAATTAATAAAATACATCATTTACAATAATACAGCTGTCCGAAGTTTAAAAAATAATACCAAACTTTCGGACAGCCTGATTTTTAATAAGGCTACTCTATAAATAAAAATTAATTCTCACAAACTATAGCATTAATAATTTACTTTTAAAAAATATAATCTTTTTGTAAGTTTATCCTAAAATTCCAAAGATTGAAACCAAAAGCTATTTTTAATTGGAAGAAAAATAAAAAAGATTTTGTATTAGCATTATACAAAAACTAGCAAGCTAATATTGATAAGACAAGGAATCATTTTAAACAGAAAAGTAAATAAAAATTCCGCTCTTTCAACCAATTTTAAAAATAAAAGCCTTTCATAATCTTTTTAAGAAGTTTAATTAAAATGTCATCATTATTAGAAACTCCAATAGAATATTTAAAAGGTGTTGGCCCACAACGCGGGGAGTTATTACGCAAGGAACTTAATATACATAAATATGCTGATTTAATTAATCTTTACCCAAATCGTTATATAGACAGAACACGCTATTATAAAATTAATGAATTAGTTTCAAATAATAGTGAAGTTCAAATTATAGGTAAAATTATTCATTTAAAAACAGTTGAATTTGGTAAAGGCAAAAAACGTTTAGTAGCTTCTTTTGTAGATGATACAGGAGAAATAGAACTCGTTTGGTTTCAAGGTATTAAATGGATTCGTGAAAATATAAAAATTAACACACCCTATGTAATATTTGGAAAAATGAATTCTTTTAATAATCAATTTTCTATGCCACATCCTGAAATGGAATTATTGGAAGAGCACAAAGCAAATTTACGTACTGCAATGCAAGCTGTTTATCCTTCAACTGAAAAATTACAAACTAAGGGGATCTCTAATAAGGTAATCAATAAAATGATGCAACAGCTTTTTATTGAAACTCATACTTTATTTAGCGAAACATTACCTTCTCATCTCTTGGGAGAATTACAACTTATTCCTAAAAATAGTGCATTATTTAATATTCATTTTCCAAAAAGCCAAGAATTATTACAAAAAGCACAATTTAGATTAAAATTTGAAGAACTCTTTTTTATTCAATTGCAATTAATTTCTAAAAATTTAGTACGGAAACATAAAATAAAAGGACATCCTTTTGAAAAAGTAGGTTATTACTTTAATGAAATGTATACTAAATATTTACCTTTTGATTTAACAAATGCTCAAAAAAAAGTATTAAAAGAAATTCGAAATGATTTGGGAAATCCTGCCCAAATGAATCGTTTATTGCAAGGAGATGTAGGCTCTGGAAAAACAATTGTTGCCTTAATGAGTATGCTATTAGCACTCGATAATGGATTTCAAGCTTGTATTATGGCTCCTACTGAAATTTTAGCTACTCAACATTTTAATGGTATTACAGAATTAGCTAAACCATTGAATATAAATATAAAACTATTAACAGGCTCAACTAAAACTTCAGATAGAAAAATTATTCATCAAGAACTAGAAAATGGAAATTTAGACATATTAATAGGAACCCATGCTTTATTAGAAGATAAAGTACAATTTAATAATTTAGGTTTAGCTATTATAGATGAACAACATCGTTTTGGAGTTGAACAACGTAGTAAATTATGGAAAAAAGCTACACTTCCACCTCATGTTTTAGTGATGACAGCTACTCCTATTCCTCGGACTTTAGCTATGAGCTTATATGGCGATCTTGATGTATCCGTTATTGATGAGTTACCTCCTGGTAGAAAACCTATACAAACAGTACATCGCTACGATAGCAATCGTCTGAAAGTATGGAAATTTATGCGTGATGAAATTGATAAGGGAAGACAAATATATATTGTCTATCCTTTAATTCAAGAATCAGAATCTATGGATTATAAAGATTTAATGGATGGATATGAAAGTATTTCTAGGGATTTCCCTCTACCTAAATATGCTATTTCTATAGTACATGGTAAAATGAAGCCAGCAGAAAAAGAAGAAGAAATGAACCGTTTTGCTCAAGGAAAAACAAACATCATGGTTGCTACGACGGTAATTGAAGTAGGTGTTAATGTTCCTAATGCTTCAGTCATGATTATTGAAAGTGCAGAACGTTTTGGATTATCACAACTACACCAATTGAGAGGTCGTGTAGGTCGAGGAGCTGAGCAAAGTTATTGTATCTTGATGACGGGAGTTAAACTAAGCAATGAAAGTAAAATACGAATGGAAACTATGTGTAAAACTAATGATGGTTTTGAAATTTCAGAAGTTGACTTAAAACTTCGTGGACCAGGTGATATTATGGGTACACAACAAAGCGGAGTCTTAAATTTACAAATTGCAGATTTAGTAAAAGATCGTGATATCTTACAATTAGCAAGGCATCATGCAATTCGGTTATTGAAAGATGATCCCACAATGGAAAAACCAGCTCACCAAAAACTAAAGCATGTATTCATAGAATTAACTAAGAAAAAAAATATATGGAATTATATAAGCTAAAGATAAAAATTCAATTTTATTAAAAAGTCTTCATTTTTAATAATCTTTTTAATTCTGCATTTTCTTTCTTCAAATCAATTATTCGCTCCTTTTGCAACTCAATAATATAGTCTAATTTATTGATATCAACTTCTGGATGTTCCATAGATTCACCACGAAATAGCCAATTAGCATCTAAATCAGTAAAAGTATTCAATATTTTGAACATTTTGTCTGTTCCAAAAACTTTTCCATTTTTAATATTACTAATTTGACTACCTGATAGCTCTAATATTCTGGCAATCTGATTAACGCCAAGTCCCTTTGATACTAAATATCTATTAAATCGCACTCCTAAATCTCCAAATTCATTCATTATTTTGTATGATATTCAAAATTTTGTTTATATTTGTCTCGTTGAATTATTCAATAATTATAAACCCCAAAAATAAATTAAATTTAAATCACTATGTCAGATTTTTTAAAACAATTTGGTGAAGACCTGAAAAATAATGTACCAGGTTTTATTGCTGTTGCCGTTTCTGAAATAAAAAGCGGAATTTCTTATTTTACTTTATCTGTTAATCCTAATTTTGATCCAGAATTAGCATCAGCATTTAATCTTGAAGTAGTAAAGGCTAAATTAAATGCTATTAAGGCATTAGGCTTAAATGAGTCTATAGAAGATATTTTAATCAACCTTAAATCTCAGATACATATTATAGATGTTTCAGAAAATAATGAGTATTTTATCTACTTAGCTGTTGATTCTACAAAAGCTAATTTAGGAATGACAAAAGCATTATTAAATAAATATAAGAAAGAAATTAAAGGTAAGATCTAATTTTTTTAGAATATAAAAAACTTATTCAATAAATTCTCTTATAGAATTAAAAAAGGTGTCTAAAACAAAAATGGACACCTTTTTATATTAAAATATATTTTAAATAATTTATTCTATTAAAGCTACAAAGTAAATTATAGTCTTAATAAAATTATTTTAGAAAACCATACAATTATAACATATTGATTAATAAATGTTTACAAAAAAAATAAAAAAACATTAAAAAAAAGCTTGTTTATTCAAAAAACAGCTGTATTTTTGCATCGCAATCAAGCAATCACGGTCATGTGAGGGGAGATACTCAAGCGGCCAACGAGGACGGACTGTAAATCCGTTGGGAAACCTTCGCAGGTTCGAATCCTGCTCTCCCCACAAAAAAACCGATAAATTTAATTTATCGGTTTTTTTATTTGCTAAAATTAAACTTCTATAGAGTAATAAAATTAGAAAATCTAAGAAAAGAAATATAATCATAATTTTTTATCTTACGATAAGATATTTCACCTCTTATTATTACCTAGTGGTAAAAAGTATAGTAAGCCTAAGCCTATAACAAACAAAATAGCTGATGCTATAAATGCTGGAATTAAAATTTCTCTATGATGATCTAAAGCATTATTTAGAGCAGCATATAATAGCCAAATTTGAATGGCTATATTAAGTATTAAAATAAATATAATTGTGGAAAGTATAGCATTTAGTTTTCTTGTATTAGCTATATTTTGCCCTGTTCTAAAGGTACTCATACATATTTTTTTAAGTAGTTTGCGAGTTTATTGCTTTAACAAATAGACTTTCTCCTTTTTCTATTACTGCTAGTTGTGGTAAAGGTCTAGGAGGTGGCCCTGCTAAAACTTCTCCTGTTTTAGCATCAAAGAGACCTTCATGACAAGGACAAATGATTTGACCTGAACCAGGTTTATAATATACAGCACAAGATAAATGTGTACATTTTTGTTCATATGCTCTAAATGTACCATCTTCTAAGTGTATAAGAATATACGGTATATCGCAATCTTTAATTTGAAAAGCTTTAGTTCCTCCTACAGGAATATCATTTTTATTGCATATAAATTGTTCTCCTTCTATTTCTTTTTTGGGAACCAATAAGCTTTTGCTGCTACTAGCCCACTACCTATCATTAATCCCCCTGAAACAAGGGTTAAAAATTTAGCAAAATCACGTCTGCTTACTTGAGTAGCTTCTTGTTTATGAATAGGGAAATCTTTCTTCCAATTTTTGTTTATATTACTTTCTTTTGACATTGCTTAAAGTTTTAATAGATAATTAATTCTGTACGGCCTTTTGGCATCATTAGATTTACTTTTGTTAAGACAACTTCATTTCCAAAAACAAATTTATTAACAGGTGAACTATTAGGTCTTAATCGTTTTATTTCGTCTTTTGTTCCATAAAATAAAGCTCCACTTGGGCATACCGTGGCACACATGGGTTTTTCCCCTATACTAGTTCGATCGTAACACATGGTACATTTCATCATTAGATCATAGGATTCTATTTTTTTAGGAACACCAAAAGGACAAGCCATAACGCAGTTGGAACAACCTATACAGCGTTCTGTATTAGCTGTGTGTACAATTCCAAATTCATCTTTAGAAATTGCATCAGCAGGACATACATTAGCACAAACAGGATCTTCACAGTGCATACAAACTTGTACTGTTGTTTGTATTGTAGTAGCTCTTTCTACATAATTAACATGTATCATAGAATCATGACCATTTGTTTCACATTCTGCACAAGCCATTTCACAAGCTTTGCATCCTATGCAACGTTGCATATCTACAAAGAATTCTTCATTTCTATTAAACGTGGTGTAATTACTCATAATTTCTTATAATTTATTTACTTGCATAAGCTTTTGTAATTGATGAATTAGGAGCTATCTCTTTTAAAGGCTCTAATTTACAAGCTGATACTTTAAATTCAGGAATCTTTGATATGGGGTCTAAAGTTCCAGGTGTAAGTAGATTAGCTGATTTTTCTCCTGGCCAATGGTAAGGAATGAATACAGTATCTTTCCGAATAGTTTCTACAATATTTGCTGGAAATATACCTTCACCTCGGCGGGTAGAAACTTTTACCAATTCGCGTTCTTGAATATTATATTTTCTTGCTAATTCTGGATGTATTTCTAATAATGGTTCTGGATATTGGTCTACTAATTTACCTATTCTTCTAGTTTGTGTACCACTTAAGTATTGTGAAACAACTCTTCCTGTTGTTAATGTAATTGGATATTGTGTATCTGTTACTTCTCCTGGTAATTTATAAGGAGCTGGATTAAAATGAGCTCTTCCATCTGGAGTTTTAAATTTTTTATCTTCCCAAAGTCTAGGTGTACCAGGATGATCATCTGAAGGACATGGCCAAAATATGCCCATGTTTTCTTCTATTTTTTATAACTAATTCCGTAATAATCAGCGGTCCCTCCTTTAGAAGCAATTCTTAATTCATTAAATATTGCTTCACTATTTTCAAAAGAAAATTTATTTTTAACTCCTAACCGATCAGCTAATTCTAGGAGTATTTCAGAATCTTTACGAGCATTTCCTGGAGGAGTTACAGCCTGTCTAATTCTAATTACTCTACCTTCTGCTGAAGTAGTTGTACCATCTTCTTCTTCTTGTAATGATCCTGCTAAAACAATATTAGCGTGTCGAGCTGTTTCGTTTAAAAAGAAATCTATACATACATAAAATTCTAGTTTTTCTAAGGCTTCACGGACATAATTACTATTAGGTAAAGAAACTAAGGGATTAAAACAAATAGAAAGTAAGCCTTTTATTTCTCCTCTGTGAATAGCTTCAATAATTTCATAAGCTGAGAGTCCTTTTCCTGGTAAGTCAGCTTCATTAATTCCCCAAATATCTGAAATATATTTTCTGTGTTCAGGGTTTTCAATATCTCTATTACCTGGTAATTGATCACATTTATGTCCATGTTCTCTTCCTCCTTGTCCATTTCCTTGACCTGTAATGGTAGCATATCCACAATAAGGTTTTCCAATTCTACCAGTAGCTAAAACAAGATTAATACAGCCTAAAACATTATCAACTCCTTTTGAATGGTGTTCAATTCCTCTAGCATGTAATAAAAACGAAGTTTTGGCTTTTCCCCAAAGTTTAGCTGCTGCTTCTATTTTTTCTTTTTTGATACCTGTTATTTGTTCTGCCCAATCTAAGGTATAATCTTTAACTGCATCTATCGTTTCTTGAAAGCCTGAGGTATGATTATTAATAAAATCATGATCAAGCATATCATGATCAACTAAATATTTTAACATAGCTCCATATAAAGCTGAATCTGTTCCAGGTAATACATCAAGATGAATATCAGCGGTACGAGCTAATGGAATTACTCTAGGGTCAACAACTATTAATTTAGCTCCATTATCTCTTGCTTTCCATATCCAATGGGTTAATGTAGGGAATGTTTCACTAACATTAGCTCCAGCTACAATTATAACTTCTGCATGTTCTAAATCAGTATAATTATTAGAGCCTCTATCTAGACCAAAGGCTTTTTTATTACCTGCTCCTGCACTTACCATGCACAAGCGTCCATTATAATCTAAATTTTTAGTTTTAAGTGCTACACGAGCAAATTTTCCAACTAAGTAACTTTTTTCATTAGTTAAAGAAACCCCTGAAAGCATGGAAAAAGCATCATTTCCATACGTATTTTGAATTCTTTTTATTTCAGATACGGTTTTACTCATAGCATCTTCCCAAGTGGTATTAATAAAACCTTTATTTTCTACTCGAAGCATTGGGTTTAATAAACGATCTGGGTGATTATTTTGGAGGTATCTTTGAACACCTTTAGGGCATAATCTTCCTTCATTAAATGGAAATTCTTTCCAAGGGTCAAAACCTACTACTTTATTATCTTTTACTAAAAGTTTAATTCCGCATTGCATACCACAAAAACAACAATGTGTTTCTACAACATCATCTGGTTCATCTCTTCCTATATAACCATCTTTAGGGGCATAATTTAAATGCGGACCAAAAATTTCTATAATTTTTTCTATTGGTATTGGTAATTTTGCCATACTTTTTATTTTTTATCCAAATAAATTTCCACCTTCTTGTCGTGCTTTTAGGTGTGCTTGTGCTATTATAGAACGTTTTCCTTCAGGACTTAAATCTAAATGAGAAGTTCCATCAGGTTTTGAAAAATCAAAACCTAATTTGCGTGTTACTATTTTTAAATCATTTACGTGCAGTTGTGTTGTAAATTCGTTTCTTGTATGTGGACAAATGGCCATTCCTTGCTGTTCTTTTCCTTCAATTTTATAAATATGAGCACCAATTTGTGCTGGTCTTTGAATTATATGAAAAAATTTTCCAAAAGGAATCCATATTAAAAATAAGATTACAGTTACTGCATGTAAGACAGCTAAAAAGTCAAATGCAAAACCTTTCATGAACTGATATGAATAGGTTAAACCTAATCCTGTTGCTGAAATAGCGATGAGTAAAATGAGCGGTAATAAATCACCGTCAAATGTTTGAGTTGCAATTAATCCTGGATTAGTTAGACGTCTTCTTAGATAATATAAAGAACCTAAAATTACTAACCATGAGGACCAGTTTAGTGCATGAAAAGTTAAAAAGGCTATTACTGAACCTAGTCTAAAGGAAAATACTTCAAATCCAAAAAAATGAGCTTGATATAAGTTTATTGTTCCTGGGGCTAGTGTAAAATGAATCCAACCAAAGGTTAAAGGGATAGTAATCATAAATGCAGAAATACAACCTATAGCAATCATAAAGTGCGCTAACCAACGATATTTTCCTCTGGGATAAATAAATTTTTGTAAAACAATATTTCCTATAAATTCTTTTGCTACAAATACTAAATGTTTAAATACTTTACCTGTAAATAAAAAGTAGATTCCGCGCTTAAAATACATCCATGTAGGCGGTCTTTGTAACCAAACTGAAGTACGATATACAATTCCAAAAAAAGCAAATATAGTTCCAAATAAGTAGGTAACTAATGCTGCATCAAAATTTTGTAAATTCCGTGAGCCTAAATAAACTAACACTATGATTAAAATACATGATAGTGTTGCTATTAATAAAGCATTAAAATTTAAATTTTTTAACTTCATATCACTGTTTTATCAGGGTTAACTTGGTCTTTCACAACCTTTTCTATTATAATAATACCAGTTAATACAGGTGGCTAATGCTGTAAATATGATTACGCCTATAAAAAACTCATTAGCTGATCCATTACTTGTAATATTATTACCTATTAATTTTGAAAAAATAAAAGGACCAAATGCTGCAATAGCGGCTGTCCAACCAATTACACCAGCTGCTTGACGTTGATTTTCTGAAAAAATAATAGGATATTGTCTAAAAGTACCTGCATTTCCCATACCTGTAAAGAAGAACATCATAAGAATAACTCCAACAAATGTTGGGAATTGTTCAATATTTGTTGGCGCTAAAAGACCTTGACTTACTAAAACAATACAACCTAATAAGATTCCTATACCTGTAAGTGTTGTTAAAATTGCTCCCCCTACTTTATCTGCTATAAATCCAAAAAGTACGCGTGTTGCTGAACCAATTAGTGGTCCATAAAAAGCATAAGCTAAAGGATCTGGAGCATTAGGAAAGTCTCCATACAAAAATTTAATCATTAAAGGAAAAGCTGCTGATAATCCGGCAAAAGTTCCAAAAGTCATTACATAAGTAATAGTACAAAACCAAGTATGTTTATTATTGAAAATATCCATTTGTTCTTTTATTGAAGCTTTCATAGGAATACTCCTTAAATAAAACCAACTTATAATGGATAATATGATTAATAAGGGAATATACCAAAAGGCAGCAGATTGAATATAAATTTCTTTATGTGTAACTGCTTTATTATTTGGTTCTAATTCGTTTAATATTTTTTCTGCTAATTTAGGATTAGCATTTACAATAGCTTTTATTCTTGCTTTTAGAGGTAATGCTTTAAATATTATTACATTATCTTTTGAATTAATTGTTGTTTTTATTGAATCTAAAATTTTAGATTTTACAATACCAAGAAGTGCTTCTTGTTTTTTAGGTTCTATTTTTTCAAATATAGCCGTTTGTTGTTCAAGACTAGTATTACTTACTATTTCTTTAGCTTCTTTTGTATCAATATTAGTAAATAAGGAAGGGGCACCATATAGTCCCACACTCAAAACAATAGGGGTTACAAATTGAGCTAATGATACACCAAAATTTCCTATACCTGCTTGAATACCTAAAGCGGTTCCTTTCAATCTCTTTGGAAAAAACATATTTGTACTAGGCATATATGATGAGAAATCTCCTCCTCCAAAACCTGTTGTAAAAGCCAATATCATAAATACCCAAAAAGGTGTATTTGTATTCATAACGGCTAAACCAATACCTACAACTGGAATTAATTTTATAAATGTAGCTAAAGCTACTACATGTCTTGTTCCAAAAATTGGTAATATAAAAGTATGTATAATCCTTAAAATCCCTGCTGCTATACCCGGTATAGCAGCTAACCAAAATAATTGGTCTTTATTAAATGAAAAACCTAATCCTGGTAACTTAACTACTATTACGCTCATCATAAACCATGAGGCAAATGATAATATTAAGGATAATGTAGTGATTGTTAGTGTTTTCCATGCTATTTTACTTCCTTTCTGTTCCCAGAATTTTTCATCTTCTGGTTCCCATTGATTTAACCAAGTACTCATAATTACTTTTTTATTTTATTAATGATCGTGTTCTATATCTCTTGAAAATTCAGGTGTTTTTATTCTTAAAATTTTAATAATAGTATTATGCATCCATATCAAACAAATACTTGAAATAATAAAAATAAATATCCAAGAACTTGTCCATAAACCTGTAGTGTTAAGTAAATAACCAAAAATAATAGGACCTAAAAATCCACCTAAACCACCTATAAGACCTACCATACCACCTACTAATCCTACTTGATTAGGAAAATATTCAGGAATATGTTTATATACAGCTGCTTTCCCTATTCCCCAAGCAATTCCTATTAATATGACTAATAGAAGGTATACCCACATATTAGCACTAAACTTAATTTGTGTAATTCCTTTTGCTAATAATTCTTTTTCTTTACTTCTTGATTTTGTTTAATTATAATTTCTTGCCAAGAGGATTTTACTGGTAATAGAACACTTTCTTTTATGTGACTTTCTTTCTTAAGATTTATTTTATGTTCTTTATTATTAATTCGTATACTATTATTATGTATTTGAGCGATTCCATTTGTTGTTGCTAAAACTCCAGGACCATCTGTAGTGATTTCCATTTTAGGAAACATTAGCAAAAAGCTTATAATTACTGATGATCCTAAAACCCAATACATTACTTTTCTAGCTCCAAATTTGTCAGATAAATACCCTCCAAAGGCTCTGATTACTCCAGATGGTAAACTAAACATTGTAGCAAATAATCCTCCTGTTACTAAACTAGTATGATATACATTCATAAAGTTGGGCAATAACCACTGTGAATAGGCTACGAAACAGCCAAAAACTAAAAAATAATAGATTCCAAAACGCCAAACTCTTACTTTCTTTAATGGTTGTAACTGCTCTGATATTGTTTTAGAAGAGGTTTCTATTTTCTTATTCTTAGCAAATACTAAAAATGCTAATCCTATTATTACTAAAACAATAGCATATACTATAGGTAACATTTTCCATCCATTTTGAGCATCTGTTTCTGAAAATTTGTTTAATAATGTAGGAGCAATAAAAGTAGTTATAGCAGCACCTGCATTTCCCATACCAAAAATTCCCAGTGCTCTACCTTGCCATTCTTTTGGATACCATACTGAAGTGTATCCTATTCCTACTGAAAAACTAGTTCCTACCAATCCAAACAAAAAACTTAATATAGCAAATGCAGAGAATGTAGTGGCTGTAGTCAAGGCAAATAAAGGAATAGCACATAAAAATAAAAGAGTTGAAAAAACTATTTTCCCTCCATATTTGTCAGTTAAAATTCCAATAGGTAATCTAAAAATTGAACCTGATAAAATAGGAATACCTAACAACCACCCTACTTGAACTATATTCCAATTAAAAATACTTTTATCAACTAGATATGTTACTAATACACCATTTAATGTCCAACAAGCAAAGCATATTGTAAAGGCAAGTGTATTTAAAAATAAAATTTTGTGTGATTCTTTTAAAGAGCTCATAATACTTTTAATTTTATATAAAGATAAAAATGTCCTATTTGAGTTTGTATGACTTTTATCAGTTATAATTTAGGAATTGATTTTTAATCAACCTCCAATAGTAATCATACTTCTATTTGCTTCAAAATTTAATGGGTTATTAAATGATTCATTTGTTTCAAAGCCTCCTCTGATCTTTTGCTTCAAGCTTATTGATTGTTTTATTAAGGGAATAATAGTTTTCCCTTTTCTTAAAGTTTCTAATAAAGGGGTTTCTAATTTTGAAAATAAACAGTTCTTTAATTTTCCATCTGCTGTTAATCGTATTCTATTACAATTATCGCAAAAAGGATTGCTTACAGCACTTATTATAGCAAAGGATCCTATAAAATTAGCTATTTTAAAGTTTTTAGCTGTATCATTAGGTTTATCATTTTCTCTTAGAATATCTGTTGGATTGTAATAAGTATATAATTTTTCTAAAATTTGATGATAATCAACTAGCTTTTCTCTATTCCATTTATTTCCATCAAAAGGCATAAATTCAATAAATCGAACTTGCACATTAGTGTATTTTGTTAAATTAATAAAATCTATAATTTCATTATCATTAAATCCTTTTATTAAAACTACATTTAGTTTTACATGAAAATTATTTTGAACTAAAAGTTGAATATTTTGGAGAACTTTTTTAAATTCGTTTCTACGTGTTATGGATAAAAATTTATTTTCTTGTAATGTATCTAAACTAACATTAATAGAACCTATTCCTGCTTTTCTAAAAGTTTCAAGATATTGATTTACTAAAATACCATTGGTAGTAATAGTTAATTCTGTATTCAGTAAAGAGAGACGTTCTATAATTTCTTTTACATCTTTTCTTACAAGAGGTTCTCCTCCTGTTAATCTAATTTTATTTATACCAAAATCAACAAATGTTTGAGCAATTAGAACTATTTCATCTGCTGTCATGATATGCCCTTTAGGTGTTAATTTAATTCCTTCAGCAGGCATACAATAAGTACATCTTAAATTACAACTTTCAGTAATTGAAATCCGTAAATAATTATGAAATCGGCCAAAATTGTCAGTAAGCATATTTTATTGATTATGATTAAACCCTTTTATAATTTTAAAAAGATGAAGAATAGATGGAAATACAGCATCAATAGATTCTGCAGCTCCATTAGTTGAGCCTGGCAGTGCCATAATAAGTGAATTACCTTTAAAGCCTACAACGCTTCTGGATAACATAGCATAAGGAGTACGTTGTTGTCCATAACTTCTAATGGTTTCTTCAATACCAGAAATGCGCCTATCTAATAATGGAATTACAGCTTCAGGCGTAATATCACGAGGTGATAATCCTGTGCCTCCTGTTATAATAATTAGATCAAATTCATTAATAAATAAATCTATTACTTCTGATTGAATATCTAAAATTTCATCAGGAATTATTTTGTAAAAAGAAGATTCTAGTCCTAGCTTTTTTATTTTTTCAATAATTATTTTTCCTGCTGAATCTGTTTTTTTTCCTTCTGAAACGCTATCAGAACAGACTATAACTCCAACTTTTAGTTGATAATTAATATTTTTAAGATCTGATTTCCCTCCTTTTTTTTCAATTAATTTAATGTTTTGTATTTCTATTGATTTATCTATAGGTTTCAGCATATCATATACAGTAAGAGCTACTATAGATGCTCCATGCATAGCTTCTACTTCTACTCCTGTTTTATAAATTGTTTTGACTGTAACTGTTATATAAATATTTAGATTTTCTATATGATGTGATACAGAAGTAAATTCTATGGGTAAAGGATGACAATCAGGAATAGCAGTTGATGTGTTTTTTACTGCAAATAGTCCCGCAATTCTAGAGGCTTCGAAAACATCTCCTTTGGGAACTGTTTTATTAATAATAGCCTCTATTGTATCTTGATTTCCTACTTTTACAATAGCTTGTGCAATAGCTGTTCGTAATGAATTACTTTTATGTGTTATATCTACCATTTTATTGATTTTTTTTCCATATATAACTTTGATCCTCAAGAATTTCTTTTCCAAAAATCGGTACTTCCTTTTTATTGCTTCAACTATATACTCTAAAGCTTGATAAGTAATTTTCCTTCTTTGTGCTGAAACAAATACGAATAAACAAATTTCACCTACTTTTACTTTTCCTATACTATGATAAATATGCATGCAGGTTATATTAAATTTTTGAAAAGTATTTTCTCTAATTTCATTTAGTTTTTCCGCTGCCATTTCCTCATATGCAGAATAATCTATAGCTATTACTTTCTTATTTTCAACAAGATCTGCACGTACTTGTCCTAAAAATATTTGATGGGCTCCTATAGTTGTCTTAGTTTGATGTTTAGTAATTGAAGTAGCTATAAATTCAGGTTGAATGGCTCCTTCAATAAATACTTTATACTTTATTGTATTCATTTTCTAATAAATTAAGAATAGAGTTAATTCCTTTTTTTAATTGGCTTACATTTTTAAAACCTAATTCTTTGAGTCTAATTTTTGCGCTAGAACTTCTAACTCCGCTCTGGCATATAAGAATTATTTTTCCATTTTTATCCCAATCCTTACATACTTCATATAATTGGTTTAAAGGAATCAATTCTATAAATTGAAATGGTAACTTAGGTTCTTCATATCTTTCTCTTAAATCTATAAATTTGAATTCTGATAAAGATTGAGACTGACAGGTTTGAATAAATTCTATTCCCGTTAGATCAGCAATAAGAGGAACAGTTTCCTTTAAATTTAGGCCTTTTTGATAACCTAATTTAATTTGTCTTTCATTTTTTAAAAATTCTATTTCAATAGTGTTTTGTAATAATAAATCATAAACCAGTACTCTTCCTGATGCTATTTTCCCTATTTTTAGTATAATTTTAATAACTTCAGACGCTTGCATGGCTCCTAAAATATTAGGTAATACTCCTAAAACACCTCCTGTTACACAATTAGGAATAATACTACTTTCTTGTTCTGGAAATAAACATCTGTAACTAGGGCCATTATCATAATTAAAAACGCTTAATTGTCCTTGGAATTTATGAATAGATGCATAAACAAAAGGTTTTTTTGTAACTAAACATATATCATTAATTAAATAGCGAATTTTAATTTCATCTGTACAATCTACAATTACATCATATTGCTTAATTAATTCGTAAGCATTAAACTCACTTAAATACACTGAGTAACAATGAATATCTAAGTTAGGATTACTCCTTTTTAATACATTTTTAGCTATTTTTGATTTGCTTTGTCCACAATCTTCAAAAGTATATAAAAGCTGTCTATGCAAATTAGTTTCCTCTATAAGATCCCCGTCTATAATACCCAATGTACCTATTCCCATTGCTGCTAAATTTTGCAATACAGGACACCCTAACCCTCCTGCCCCAACAACAAGGACTTTAGCTAATTGTAATTTTTTTTGACCTATTACCCCTATTTCTTCTAAACTTATTTGACGATTATAACGTTTTGAAATCTTCATTTTATTAAATTTTAACCTCCTGCAAATGGTGGAAGTAATGCTATTTCATCTTCCTGATTTATTATATAATTTTTATTTTGAAGTTTTTTATTAATTGCTATTTTAAATAAAATCTCTTCTAAACCTTTATATTTTAGCAATAAATTATCAATCAGCTCAATACAAGTTATTTTATCCTTATCTATAAATATTATTTCCTCTTCCTTATGAGTAATATCTGTAAGTTGACCAAAATATTTGATTTTAATTTGCATCTTTATTCCTAAATTGATTTACAATAGTTTTGTATTCTTCTTTCGTATTAATATTTTGTACTTGATATTCAATCTCTTTTGAAATATCAATTTTTTGCTTTTTAATTTCTTTTAATACTTCTCTTAATTTAAGCTTATCATTTATAATTGCTTTCTTAAATATTTTCTCTAAATCAGTATTATAAACACCTATAAGGGGAATTTCATTTTCCTCATTTCCAAAAATGGTAATACTTGCATTTTTAATAATATGATTTTCAATTAATATCTCTATTAAAGAAGTTGTAATTAAAGGTGCATCTACACTTACAATAATAGTATAGCGTGTTTTAGAACTATTTAAAGCAGTTTGAATTCCACCTACAGGTCCCTTATTTTTTATAAGATCTTCAATAATTTCTAATCTTAATTTTTTATATTCAGGATTAGATGTTACTATTTTAATTGTACTACAAATAGGCTGCAAAGCATTTTTAATATGTATTACAAAAGGAATCTTATTTAGTAATAAAAGTCCTTTTTCAGTTCCCATTCTGCTACTTTTACCTCCTGCTAATATATATCCTTCTATTTCCATTAAATCATTATTAATTTAACAGAAGCAAGAACTAGTACAAAAGATAAAATATATTTTAGGGTTATATTATTAAATTTTTCACTACCGTAAAAAGCACCTAAAGTTCCTCCAAAAAGAACAACTAATATTATACTAGACATTTGTAACGGAAATTGACCATTATTAGCTAAAAAGCCTAAAAATCCTGATACTGAATTAACTAATATGAATAAAGCTGAAACAGCAGCTGTTTCTTTCATTCTCCCCCAGCCTAATAATAAAATTACGGGACTTAAAACCACGCCTCCTCCTATACCTAAAATACCTGATATAAAACCTATTATAGCCCCTATTAAAAGAGCTTTTTAAATTCAATAGGTTTTATTTCTTCCTTTTCCTTTTACCAAAACCTAATAATTTTATTACTACAAATAGTAAAATAATACCTAAAAAAGCTCTATATAAATGAGTATCTATTTTAAAAAAACCTCCCATAAAAGAAAATGGGATTGAAGTAATCGCAAAAGGATAAAACAACCTCCAACGAAATTGTTTTGATTTGTAAAAAAATATAAAAGCAATTGAAGAAACTAATATATTTAAAACTAATGCTGAAGGTTTCATTATTTCAGGTGAAAATGAGAATAAACTCATTAGCGCTAAATAACCACTTGCTCCCCCATGACCTACACTAGCATATAAAAATCCAATAATTCCAATGAGAAGTAAAAATATATTTGGTTCAATATTCATCTTAATTAAAATTTTCTAGAATTTAAACTAATTCACTATCCTAATAAGACAAATTTATCTTTTTGGTATTTTAATTTATATGATAAATATCAACTATAGAATTTGATTTAATTATATATTCGCCAGCATCAACTTTTACAAGAACATTAGCAAGAGCAAAAGTATTAAGCATATTTGAATTCTGATGACTAAGTATAGTTACTGTTTCGCCATTAAAATATGCTTTTAAAAATTGAGTTCTTGAATTTTTAACCTTATAATCATGTGCAATAGATACTTTTCTAAATATATTTGAAACTTGTCCTATCATTTTTTTTATAATAGGTAATACATATATATAATAACAACTAAGTGAAGCAGCAGGATTTCCTGGTAAAGCATACACTATTTTAGAACCTTTTAGTCCTACATATAAAGGTTTTCCTGGTTTTTGATTAACTTTATAAAAGAGTTCTTTTACATTTAAATCTTGTAAAGCATCATATACAAAATCATAATCCCCCACAGATATACCTCCTGAAATAAGTACTATATCATGTCCTAATAAAGCCTTTTTAATAGTATCAGTAGTAAGATCTTGATCATCTTTTATCTTATAAATGATAACATCTTCAGCATAATCTTCTAAAGCTGATTGCAACATTATTCCATTACTTTCATATATTTTACCAAATGTTAATTGACTTCCAATATCAATTAATTCATTTCCTGTTACAATAATTCCTACTGAAGGTTTTTTATAAACTGCAATTTTTGTAATTCCTAAACAAGCTAAAAAACCAATGGCAGCAGGATTCAGTTGAACTCCTTTTGGTAAGGCTATCTTTCCTAATTGTATTTGTTCTCCAATAGGTCTAATATTTTCGTTAAGTTTAGGTAATTCTGATAAAATTAATTTATTATTTTCAATTCTACACTTTTCAATAGGTATAATAGCCACCGTATCATCAGGAACAGCTGCACCAGTAAAAATTTTAACTGCTTGAGATTTATTAAGTTCTAAATAAATATCATCTCCTGCTTTAATCTCTCCAATTATTTGAAATACCAAAGAATTTATGTTATTAACTGCAAAACCATCCATTGCTGACTGTCTGAAAGGAGGCATATCTATAGGTGAAATAATATCCGAAGCAAGTACGTATTGATTAGAATCCTTTAATAAAATTTCTTTTAATAAAGGTTGTATTTCTATTTTCTCTATTTTTTGCAAAGCTTCTTCAACAGATATCATGGTATACAAATTAATATTCAATCATGTAAAAATAGTAAAATACAATTTATTATTCAATGAATAATTTGAATGGTAGTAAGTAAAAAATTATAAATAAAAACTGGATATATCAACTAGAAATTAATTCTTTATAAAAAAGAATAAAATGTTAAAAAAATACAAAAACTTAATTTAAATTTGTTAAAAAATAGAAACTAATATTTTAGATTAATTTATAAATAAGATGGATATGAAAAAAAATTATACCTTATTATTTTCTATATTATCTATGGTTTCAAACTTGCAAGCTCAAGAAAATGCAAAGTTAGATACTAAAAGAGAATATCAGAAAACATTACGTATGGACAAAGGTTCCTCTCGTGAAAAAGCTTTAAATATTATTGAAAGCACATACGGACTAGATAAAAATAACCAATTCAGAATTAGTTCTACAACTTCTGATATTACAGGATTTACACATGAAAGACATCAACAGTACTATAAAGGTTTAAAAGTTGAATTTGGAACGGTTATTACGCATGAAAAAAATGGTTTAGTTGAATCATTAAATGCAGAATTATATAATGCAAAATCATTAGATTTAACACCTAAACTTTCATCTCAAAAATGTTTTGAATATGCTTTAAAGTATGCAAATGCACAAAAATATTTATGGGAAGATATAGAACAATCTAAAGTTGTTGATTATCAAAAACCTAATGGAGAATTAGTTATTTTTCCCGATTCAAATTCAGGAAAAATCTATTTAGCTTACAAATATGATATATATTCTATAAAACCCATTTCTAGAAAAGAAATATATATAAATGCTAATACAGGAGCCCTTTTATATGAAAACCCATTAATAAAACATTTCTATAATAAATTAGCTTCAAAAAATCAAATAGAACAAGTAGGAAAGCAAGTTGAAGGAATTATTCTTTCTCCATCAACTGCATTAGTCACAGCAAATGCTGCTACACGCTATAGTGGTAATAGAAATATAGAAACTACCTTAGATACAAACACAAATAGATATATTTTATCTGATCAAACAAGAGGTAATGGTATTGTCACCTATAACTGTGCTGGAGCTGGTTATACCAATACTCATTTTACAGATAATGATAATAACTGGACTGCTGCTGAATTTCATAATACTGCTAAAGATGATGCAGGTTTAGATGCTCACTGGGGAGCCGAAAAAACTTATGATTTTTGGAAAAATATTTTTAATAGAAATAGTTTTGATGATAAAGGAACTCTTATAAAAAGTTATGTAAATGCAAATTTAACAGCAATAGATCCTACAAATACTTCTAATGATAATGCTTTTTGGAATTCTCAATTTATGACTTATGGAAGTGGAACAACATTTGATGCCTTAACAGCAATTGATATTTGTGGTCATGAAATAGGACACGCAGTATGTGATTATACAGCTCGTTTAGCTTATAAAAATCAATCAGGAGCCATGAATGAAGGATTTTCAGATATTTGGGGAGCATGTATTGAACAATATGCTAAAAATGGCAATCTAAATGCTGGAACAGATACAGCAAGTCCAGGTACACTGGCTGTTTGGAAAATAGGAGAAGACATTGGTGATTCATTACGTTCTATGAGCTATCCGAATACTAAAAGAGATCCTGATACTTTTTTAGGCAGATATTATGCCGATACACAAGATGACAGTGGAGTGGCCATAGAATGTACAACCCCTAATGATTCAAATGATCAATGTGGAGTTCATACTAATAGTGGAGTATTAAATCATTGGTTTTATATTCTAACTGCTGGTAAATCAGGCACCAATAATGCCAGTCAAGCTAATGGTGGTCCAGACGTTTACAATGTACAAGGAATAGGTATGGCTAAAGCTGCACAAATTGCTTATTATGCAGAAAGAGACTACCTAACCCCTAACTCTACTTTTATGGATTGTAGAAATGCTACTATAGCCGTAGCTAGTTCTTTATATTGTTCATCAAGCCAAGAAGTTCAATCCGTTATAAATGCTTGGTATGCAGTAAATGTAGGAAATGCTTATAACTCATTCCCTAATGATATTGTTTTAAAATCATTGAATGGAGGAAATATAAACGTAAATTGTGGTGTACCCTATAGCCCTACTGTTACTTTTGAAAACGGAGGTACTAATGCTATTAACAATGTAACAATTAACTATAATATAGATGGAGGCGCTAATTCTACCTTAAATTGGGTTGGGAATCTAGCACAATGTGAACAAGGAACACAAGCCATCAATATAAATGGATTAACTAGAGGTTACCACATATTGAACGTAACTACTACTATTACAAATGATGGTTTAGCTACTAACAATACTAAATCAATGGTAATATTAGTAAACGATGCTGGATCTATCAATTCTACAAATACCTTTAATACAAATAACGATGTATTAGTTTCAATAGACAAAGGAGGAGCAAATAGTACTGTTTGGGAAAGAGGTTCTATCAATAAAACTAAATTATCAATAGTTGCTACAGGCAATTCACCTGGATATTCTACAAAATTAGTAGGTAATTATCCTGATAAAACGACATCTTATTTAGTTTCTCAGTGCTATAACTTATCCAATTATTCTAATGCTAAAGTAAGCTTCGATATGGCATTTGATCTTGAACCTAATTGGGATATTATTTATTTTGAATACTCAACTAATAATGGAGCAACTTGGACACCTCTTGGTAATATGGGTAGTACTTGGTATAATAGTTCTAGAATACCAGATACAAATGACTGTTTTAATTGTATTGGTAGACAATGGACAGGTGATTATACAACAGCTCCAGCAGGTGGTAATGGTAATAATGGCAATAAACGAAACTATAGTCATAGTTTAGCTGAAGTAGGAGCTGCTAGTAATGCTATTTTTAGATTTACTTTTATAGCTGATGAAGCTTCTAATCAAGAAGGTGTATTTATTGATAATTTCGTAATCCAAGGAACTTTAGCAAATGAGACCAATAATTTTGATAAATTTGAAATCTTCCCTAATCCATCTAATGGTAAATTCGCCATTACGCTATCTACTGATCAAGAGGTAAAAATACAAATATATGATTTAGGAGGTAGAAATGTATTTGAAAAGAAATACGAAGTAAATGGTTCAGAATTTAATAATGAAATAGATTTATCAAACATTTCTTCTGGTGTTTATATTTTAAATATAGAAAGTAAAAATAAAAAAGAGTCAAGAAGAATTATTGTTAATTAATTTTTTTATTTTATCTCTTATAGGCTAACTAAATTATTTAGTTAGCCTTTTTGTTTATAAACATATAAAAATTTAAAAGTGTTTTACTTAAATATTTCAAAAAATTAATTTTAAAAAGGTTTTATACCCCCTATTATTTTTTATTTAATTTTGATTTTATTAACTTGGTCAAATATTATTAACTGTAAATATCCTGCACTATGCAAGAAGAAATGAATGATAACCTGCTGCAAGCAGATGGAAATGACCAAAATCTATCGCAATCACATACTCAATTAGCGATAGAAACCATCGAAAATTTAAATGCAGAAGTAAGTGAAGATAATACATTGGAAGATGAACACGAAATTCCAATGAAAGATTATCATACTATGAGTATGGATTTATTAGTAACAGAATTTGAACAATTACTTTCTGTTGAAAAGGTTATGGCTATTCGTAATCATGTAGAAGAAATAAAGTCAGCTTTTTTATCAAAATATAACCATTTTATTGAAGAAAAGAAAGAAGAATTTCTTCAAGAAAACCCAATTGAAGATTTTGAATACCACTATCCAACAAAATCTAAATTTGATTCTCTTTACAATAATTATAAAAATAAAAAAAATATTCATTTTAAAAACCTTGAAGCTAAACTAAAATCAAATCTTCAAACTAGAATAAATCTCATCGAAGAACTAAAAACATTATTAGCTTCAAATGCTGAAATAAAAGATTTATTAAAACAATTTAATGATATCCGTGACCGATGGAAAAATGCAGGTGCAATTCCTAAAGATAAATATAATCATGTTTGGAATAACTATCATTTCCACGTAGAAAATTTTTACGATTTATTACACTTAGATAGAGAAGCCCGTGATTTAGAATTCAAACATAATTTAGATAGAAAACTTAAAATAATTGATAGAGCTAAAGGTTTATTAAATGAATCAGACGTTTTCAAAGCATTTAGAGAACTTCAATTATTGCACAAAGTTTGGAAAGAAGAAATAGGTCCCGTTTCTAAAGAAAATAGAGAAGAAATCTGGAAAGCTTTTAGTGAAGTAACAAAACAAATGCACGAAAAGCGTGAAAATTTATTCGAGCAACAACGATTAAGAGAAGAAGATAATCTAACAATTAAAAAGATATTATAAATAAGATTAATCAAGTAGCTGAAGAAAAGATAATAGTACACTCTTCCTGGCAAGGTCAGATAAACAAAATAGAATCATTAAGAAAAGCATTTTTTGAAGCTGGTAAAGTACCAACAGAAGTAAACGAACAAACTTGGGCGGATTTTAAAAATGCTGTTAGAAATTTTAATGCTAATAAAAATGCTTTTTATAAAGATATTAAAAAGAGCAACAATCTAATTTAGATAAAAAAAATGCCTTAGTTACTAAAGCTAAAGAGCTAATGAATAACGAAAATTTTGATGAAACCACACCTATTATGAAAAAAATCCAAGAAGATTGGAAATTAATAGGTCATGTTCCTAAAAAGTTTTCAGATACTGTTTGGGCTGAATTTAAAGAAGCTTGTAACCATTATTTTGATAGATTAACAGCTTTTAGAAATCAAAATGAAGCAGTTGAAATTATAGCTTTCGACAAGAAAAAAGATTATTTAGAAGAAATAAAATCCTTTACTCTATCAGGAGATCATAAAAAAGATTTAGATGCTATAAAAAACCACATCGAAACTTGGAAATCATTTGGTAAAGTTCCTTTTTCTAGACGTCATATAGAAGGTAAATTCAATAAAGTACTAGACGGATTGTTTGAAAATTTAACTTCAACTAAACGAGAAGCTGAGATGGTACGCTTCAATAATCGTTTAGAACAATTAAGTCAAGAAGGTCAACATAAAATAGATGGAGAAAAAGTCTTTATCCAAAGAAAAATAGAAGAGGTTCAAAATGAAATTTTTCAATTGGAAAACAATATTCAATTCTTTTCAAATGCTAAAAAAGATAACCCTATGATTATTGAAGTAAAGAAAAATATTGAGCGAAACAAAGAAGAATTAGCAATGTGGAAAGAAAAACTAAAACAAATTCATAACATATAATTCCTTTAAAAATCAAAAAGACTATCTGAAAAGGCTATAAATTAAAGAAGATACATTAAAAAACTGATTTATTTTTCATTTTCAGATAGTCCTTTTATAATATAACAAAGTTTGTGAAATAAGAATAATATAAACTCATACTTAAAATTTATTTTGAGAATTTTGAAATAAATTTATCAATTCGCCTTTTGTTTCGTTGCTGTAATAAAGTTGGACATAAATTCATTAAAATATTTAGAATTAAAATTATTAATGCTAAAATATATTCTTCATTATAAATTTTAATAATTACAAAAATCATAACGAAAAGAAACG
Organism: Flavobacterium oreochromis; assembly: GCF_019565455.1. Classification (NCBI taxonomy): domain Bacteria; kingdom Pseudomonadati; phylum Bacteroidota; class Flavobacteriia; order Flavobacteriales; family Flavobacteriaceae; genus Flavobacterium; species Flavobacterium oreochromis. The sequence continues at coordinate 3,147,259 of NZ_CP067377.1, read as the reverse complement.
CAAATAAATGATCAATTTCAGCTTTAGTCATTTGTTCTCTAATATTTTTGAAATCTGAAATATTTACTTTTCCATTAATTTTTAAATTTGGATTCAAATACTTAAAAAATGTATTTTTTACAATCCATTTCACTATGTTAACCCCCATTATGCTATTTAATTTTTCACTTTTTATAAAATTAAAATTTGATAATCTATTATTATAAAAATTTGTATTTCTTAATATAGAAGTAGTTATCATACCTACAATAAAAGAAATAAAAACTAGTGAAATTCCAAAACTTAAATATTTTAATATCATTTTTTCTAATTATTTTTTATTTGTTTTCTTAATAAAGAGAAAGCTAAGTTAATATTTTAAATCTTATGTTTTAGTGCTCTTTGTGTGACTGTTAGTAAAAAATGAAAATCTATTGACTCATCTATAATTCTATAAGATTATCTCTAGGAAGTCGTTCATCTAAATGACTGTCGTAAATAACTTGGGACTAAATAGTTTCTCTTCCTTACATAACTAAATATACAAAAAATAGTATATTTGAGTTGTGTAACAGGTACAATCGTTTTAGAAAATTTGGGCGTGGGTGCTTAATGGAAGGTTTTGTATATCTGACATATATCCGAATTCAGAGGTTTAAAATAATATAAGCCTAAACTTCACAAAGCAATAGGATGTTCTGGTTCATTATAGCAGCGAATCTTAAAATTTAAAAATAATTATGAGAATATGAAATTACTACCAAATTTGACTGGATTAAGGTTTTTATTAGTCTTTTTAGTTGTTATTTTCCATATACCTCAATTTTGTCAAAATAGAGGTTTCCCTTATTTTAATAATTTATCCATTCTAAATAAAGGAGAAGAAGCTGTATATATGTTTTTTTCTTTAAGTGGTTTCTTAATTATACAGCAACTTTATGTTGAAAAATCAGTTATTTATTCAATCAATCTTAAAAAATTTTTTTTAGAAGAATATTAAGAATATTTCCATTGTATTATTTAGTATTAACTTTTGGATTAATCTATTACAGATTAATTTTACCCTTTTTGGATTTGATTATGAAAATAACTACAATTTAGCTTATGGTATTTTATTATCATATACTTTTTTTCCAAACATATTTGCTTCTTATAGTCCAGGAGGAATCATAGAAATATTGTGGTCAATTGGTATTGAAGAACAATTTTACTTGTTAATTGCTCCTTTAATTTATATTATTCCTTTAAAAAAAATTAATCAAATTCTATTAGTATTTACTATTTTTTTCTTTTTAATTTATTTTTCAGAATTAATCATTTTTTTAAGGAATTATAATATGTTATTTTTCTATTTCTCATTTAGTGGATTATGTTCAATTATGTCTTTAAATAGAAGAATTAATTTTCATTCTTTTAAATATTTATTATTTTTCCTATTTATAATTTATTTTACTACATCAATCTTTCGAAATAATTTAACTGATTTTTATTACCATCTAATAAGTATGATTTTATTTGGGCTAATATTATACAATCTTTCAGAAAAACCTATAAAATTGTTAGAGAATAAATGGATAATCTATTTAGGTAAAATTTCGTTTGGAATTTATATGTATCATTCTATAATGATGCAGTTTGTTGGATTTATTTTTTTGAAATCAAATATACACTTAAAAATCTCAAATCTAAATTCTATAATTATATTTAATATTTTAGTTTTTATTTCAACAATTATAATAGCTCATTTGTCTTTTAAATATTTTGAAAGTTATTTTTTAAAATTAAAAGAAAACTTTATTTTTGATAGAAAATAATAAAACTTTCTGTTCCTTTTTATTATAAACTTTAAGTGAAATAGAATCAACTAAATCCTTTATTTTAAAAGGCTATCGAATATTTTTTGCTTCTATTGACCTAGAATTAAATCCTTATTAATTAAATAATTTTAACTTTATAATTATTTTCTAATGAGCTAGTAAATAATTATAAATGATTAGAAGACAATACAAATTTAAAGTAAAATCCCCCTTTTTATGAAAGATGATATTGAAATTATACAACGTCACCAAGAATTTATTAAAACTATTTGTGAAAATGAAAAAATATATACCTTAACAAAAGAAGAATATTATTCTTTATCTTATACAAATAAATACCAAGATGAAGAAGGAAATCCTATTCAATTACTTTGTGTTTGGAGTAAAAAAAGCTATACAACAATCTGCCAAAATGAAGAATGGAAAAACTATAAAATTGAAGAAATAAATTTAATAGATTTTATAGAAAATTGGTGCATAGGACTTGATTCTAATGGTATGATGGCAGGAACAGAATTTGATCAGAATCTATATGGCTATGAAGCAGACCCTTTAGAATTAATTTTAGAGATCATTGAATATCTAAAAATTATAAAAAAAGAATTACAATTAACCCATTACAAAAATTTAAATGATTTAGCAAAAAAAATAAAAGAAGTATTAGGTTAAATACCTTACATAAAATAACTTTTTAAAATATTAATTTTTTTTAGTTTACAACTTGTGGTAATACTTTTCCTATTTCAAAATTTTTCTTTAAATTGTAAATTAAAATAAATATATAAAAGACTTAAATTCTTCATTTTATAATTTAGCATTTAATCGTTTCATAGAAGTGATTTCTACAAATAACATTATAGAGTATTTGAAAAATTATTAAATAATTAAAATCTTTCATATTGATAAGTACTATAAAATATTTTTTTAAACTAAAAAAAATTGTAATTAAAGTAGTTCTCTTTCATAAGCTCTAAATCTGGTATTTTTTATATATTTGAATTCTCTAAGAAAACAATTTGATTAAAATATAATGGTTTTTCACCATTTTATAGTAAAATGATAATTCTATCAACTTCATTATTAAAATCAATTAAATCATATACTCTTTTCTTAATTAACATTATAAATAATAAAGCATGAAAAAAATAATAATCTTAATCTTCTTCCTATATAATTGTTTTGAATTAATAGCTCAAGAAAAAATATTATTCATTGGAAATAGTATGACTTATTATAATAATATGCCAACATTATTTCGAGATATTGCAAATGCAAAAGGAAAAAATGTTCAAGTACAACAGTATACACAAGGAGGAACAGGATTTATTAATCATGTAAATGATAGAGCTGTTTATAATTTATTTGCTTCTCAAGTATGGGATGCTGTAATTCTACAACCAGGAACTGGAGAATCTGTGGGTGCTTCTTATAGAATACAAGAAACCATTAGTAGAGGAAAACAACTGATGGACTCTATAAAAAAATACAGTCCTTGTTCTAAAATATTATTGTATGAAGTATCAAATGGTATTGCATCAAATCCTAATGGAAATGGAAACTATGACAACTATTTTGCCATTCAAAAAAAAAATAAAAGATTCAATAACTGCAATTGCACGTGGTTTAAAAATTCCTTTTGCCCCAGCAGGAGAATGTTTCAAAGAACATTATAACACTAATAAAGACCTATTATTACATGGTACTTATAACGACGTACACCCAGGACTAAAAGGTTCATACCTAGTTGCCTGCTCTATTTTTAATACATTATATCAAGAAAATGTTTCTCCTTGTAATTTTTATGGAGGCGTTGATGATGTTACAGCAACTTATCTGCAAAGAATATCGGATAATGTTATTCTTAAAAACAAGCCAAGTTGGCTTATTAATACCTATAATTTATATACAAATTTTTCATTTGTAACTAATGGAATGAATATAGAACTAAAAAATGAATCCAGTAATTATGATTCATTATCTTGGAATATTAATAATGAGCATAGAACAAATGATCTATCACCGACTTTTAATTTCACATCTACAGGGGCTAAAAATATTATATTGACAACCCATAAAAATGGTTGCTCAGAAACTATAACTAAAACTATTCAAATTTCACCTTTAGGTCTAGATGAAATAATTGATTCTGACTATGAATACTATCCTAATCCAGCAAAAGATTTTATATACATAGAAACAAAAAAAAATTCTCAAGTTAAATTCAGTATTATAGATTCAAACGGAAAAATTATGGTTAGAGAACAAAACTTAGAAAAAAATAATATTGATATTCGTTCTCTAAATACTGGCTTATATCTAATCCTTCTTAATCAAGAAAATACAATTAGTAAAATTAAACTAATTAAACATTAAAAATTTGCTTCAGATAGAGGCTGTCCTAAAAGTAAAAAATCAATACACAGTTTGTCACTCCTAAGTAAGGAGAAGTTTCATAATCAGTACTATGTAATTTATTCCTTTGGTCGAAATGAACAAGATTTCGGACTTTTTGGACAGCCCCATCTAAATATTCTAATATTTAAAATCCTTTTTCTTTACTCCATACACTTTTACTCTTTCCTTTGCTACAAATTTTAATATATTTGAGAAAGAAATATAAAAAGAATGAAAGAAGATAATGAAAATCTATATTGGATAACTTCATTAAGAGTTTTAGCTACATTTAGCGTAATTTTTTTACATACTTCAGCAGAAATATTATATCAGTATGGAAAAACTTCTAATGCAAATTGGTGGATTGGTAATATTTATGACAGTTCTGTTCGATTTTGTGTTCCTATATTTTTAATGATTTCTGGTGCTTTAATTTTATCAAAAGACTATAAAAATATCACAGAATATTTAAAAAAGAGAGTTTTAAGAATAATATTTCCTTTTTTATTCTGGAGTATCGTTTATATTTTTATAAATAATTTTCTATATTTTTATAAAGAAAATTTAACTTTCATAGATATTTTAAAATTTACATTAATCAAGTTAAAAATAGGTGCTAGTTTTCATTTATGGTATATATACATGATAATTGGGCTCTATTTATTTTTCCCTATTATAAAAAGTTGGTTAAGTAGAGCAAATGATAACGAAATAAAATACTTTATTGGAATCTGGTTAATTACCATATGTATTAAATTACCTATTATAAATACATTCATTCCAAATATTGAAATAACATATTTTTCAGGCTACATAGGATTTCCTATTTTAGGATATTATCTTAGTAAAAAAAAATTAAACCTTAAAAGAAAGAAAGTAATCTATATCATTTTAATCGTAATAGGTCTTCTAATTACAATATTTGGAACATATTTTGCCACTAAATATAAAGGAACATTTTATGAAGGCTTTTATGATTATTTAACCCCCAATGTCTTATTCATTTCTATTGGAGTCTTTTTATTTTTTAAAGACTTTGTAACTGTAAATTCAAAAATAATTATCTTTTTTAATAAGTATAGTTATGGTACATATTTAGTTCATATTTTAACAATAATAGTGTTACAAAAAGCAGGAGTTTCCTACGCTTTAATAAACCCAATGTTAGGGATTCCCATAACCAGTATAACGTGTTTTATTATTTCAACACTAATTATTTGGGGCGTAAATAATTTACCTTTTGGAAAATATATATCTGGATAAAAAATAGATCTATCTTTAGAATTACAACTTTCTAAACTAAATAAAACAAATTTTAATAAATTAAATAAAATGGAAAAAAAATCTTAACAACTATTATGCTAACTGCATTATTTTTAGGATCTTGTAATAATAAAAAGCAAGAAATTATAGAAGCAACACCAACGCTAGAAGCAAAAAAGATAACAGATAATATTATTTCTGGAAAAATAGCAGATAAAGAAGGGAAAGTATTAGAATATACATTTGATAATTCTAAGAATACTGCAACTCTAAAACTTAATGGAGAAACAATTGAGTTAGTAGCAGATACCACAGCATCTGGCTCACACTACAAAAATGATCATTATGAATATTCTGAATGGCATGGAATAACAAAAATACAAAAAGATGGAAAAGTAATTTTTCAAGCAGGTGAAGAAACTATGCCTAAATAAAAACTAGAATTCAGATTATAAAAAATTTTTTATTAAATTTTTATTTTAAATAAAAGCGACTTTAAAGTTAAAAGTCGCTTTTAAAAAATATATATTACTAAAAATAAATAACTTAAGCACTTTTAATTAAATTATAAATTTCACTTTTTAAATCACTCTATTTTAATAACATTTTTTCTTCTGTATTCTTTTAAAAACATAGTTTTAAAGAATCTAAATCTATTTGTTTTTGTTAGTTTTCCTAACTATATTTGAATCATTATTTTTTTATTAAACAAATGAATTTACATAATCTTCTAATAAACGACAAAGAGCAAATACTATTAAAGGATATATTTCTAGACAAAGCCAACAATAAAACTATTGAACAACTTATAAAAGAGCATACTTATTTTGATGAATTAAATAAATATGGATTACCCATAAACAATAAAGTTCTTCTTCATGGCAGTTCAGGATGCGGTAAAACAATGACTGCTAAAGCTATTGCGCAAAGTTTAGGTAAAAATATTTTAATATTAAATTTAAGCAATATAGTTTGTTCACGTATAGGTGAAACATCTCAAAATATTAAACAAATTTTTGATAAAGCAGCTAAAGATAATGCTGTATTATTTCTAGATGAATTTGATCAAATTGGCAAAGCAAGAGGAAATGATGATAAAGATGTAGGAGAAATGAGAAGATTAGTAAATACCATTATACAACTTATAGATTATTTTCCAAACAATGCTTTATTAATATGCGCTACAAACCATCCTGAAATTATTGATATCGCGTTATTAAGACGTTTTCAGTTACAAATAAGCTTTAGAATCCCAGAAAAAGATATTTTAGATGAATATTACGATCATCTCATATCTGAATTTCCTAAAAATTTACAAAGTGTAGAACGAAAATACAATATATCTTTTGCAGAAGCTAGAGACCACACTTACACAATTATAAAATCAATATTGATTGAAACTTTAGAAAAACAACAACAAAAATAAATTTATGACTGAAGAAATATTAAAAAATATAGCTATAATAAAAGAACGTATAAATAATGCTTGCAAAGAAAGCAATAGAAATCCTGATGAAATTAAACTACTCTTAGCCACTAAAACAGTTTCAGCAGAACGCATAAAAATTGCATTAGAGGCAGGAAATAAATTAATAGCTGAAAACAAAGTACAAGAGTTAAAAGAAAAACATGAATCATTAAGAACTCTTTCCCCTATAAATCATTTTATAGGACATTTACAAACAAATAAAATAAAAGATATTTTAAAATATGATGTTAGTTGCATACAATCACTTGATCGATTAGATTTAGCACAAAAATTACATGAAAGATTAAAATTAGAAAACAGATGTATAGATGTATTAATACAAATAAACACATCACAAGAGGAAAGCAAATTTGGAGTTGCTCCTAATAATGCTATCAACTTAATAAAAGAAGTGGCCCAATTTGATACTTTAAAAATAAAAGGATTAATGACTATAGGCTTATTTAGTGCTGAAACAGATAAAGTTCGTCAATGCTTTCACTTACTTAAAGATATTCAGCAAAAAATAATAGCATTAAATATTCCAAACGTAGAAATGAAAGAACTTTCTATGGGTATGAGTGGAGATTTAGAAACGGCAGTAGCAGAGGGAGCAACTATAATAAGGATAGGTACTGCAATATTTGGACAAAGAATTTATCCTGATAATTATTACTGGAATGAAAATGAAAATTAATATTTAATCTACACTATAATCTCAAGATATTATCTTGCAAATAAATGAGTTATAATACATTTTCAACCCCCTCCCACTCCTACTTAAAACTAATAGTATGATCTATATTCCTTAAGATTAACCTATAATATCTTTTAAAAAGTTAAATTCATGAAAATGCTGAATAACTTCATTAGCCAAAGACAAATCTTGTAGCTTTGAGTTAACACTATGATAACCTACACAATAAATTCCTGCAGCATTAGCTGCACGTACTCCATTAGTACTATCTTCTATAACTATACAATTCTCCTTAGGAGCTATTGAAAGTGAAGCAGCATGCAAAAATATAGCAGGATCTGGTTTAGATTTGGGAAAATCTTCACCACTTACTTTATGTGTAAAATATTTATTTAAATCAAATCGGTTAAATACTCGATTTATTGTACTTTTGAAGCAGAAGATGCTAATATAAGTTGTATATCTTCAGCGTATAACTTTTTTATTAATTCTAAAACACCTTCAATCAACTCTAAATCAGGTTTTGTATCAAAAGCTTCATTAAAAAGTTCTCGTTTTCTTAATACCAGTGTTTCTACATCATGCTCTAAATCAAAATTTTCTTTTAATTTTTGAAAAACATTTCGTGTAGAATTTCCTGTAAAAGAAGCGTACATAGACTCCGAAACGGTTATAGACAACTCTTTAAAATGCTGATAGTAAGCATACTTATGAACAGGCTCCGTATCTACAATTACACCATCCATATCAAAAATAACTGTTTTAATCATAAACTCTAATTTGTTATCAAAGATACAAAGCCTTTTATATTAAAAATTAAACCTTTTTAAATATCTTTAGTCTAATACCAAACAACAATACTTTGAGAGACGAAAAATTATTTTTAACAGAGCTTTTAAACCCTAAAACTCAAAACGAAGCATTTAGGAAGTTAATTCGTGAGTATCAAAAGCCATTATATCATCATATTAGAAATATGGTATCAGATCATGATGATACTGATGATATTTTACAAAATACTTTTATAAAAGTCTTTCAAAACCTTAAAAATTTCAAAGGAGAAAGTAAACTTTATTCATGGATTTATAGAATTGCTACGAATGAAGCCCTTACTTTTTTAAATAGTAAAGCAAAGAAAAAGGATTATCTAATGACGAATTAAAAGAAAAAATCATACAAAAATTAGAGGCAGATACACATTTTGATGGAGATGAAATTCAATTAAAATTACATAAAGCAATAGCCACTCTTCCTGAAAAACAACAACAAGTATTTAAAATGAAATATTTCGAAGAATTAAAATATGAAGAAATTAGTGAAATATTAAAAACTTCTGTAGGCGGATTAAAAGCATCCTACTTTCATGCTGTTAAAAAAATTGAAGATTTTTTAAATTCAAATTAAACCTTTTACTCATAATTTTGTCTTATTAATATGAAACGCATTTACCTAAATAATCACCCAAAAATTAACTCCGGCTATAAAGTACCTGATGATTACTTTTTAAATTTAGAAGATCGTATAATGTTGGAAATTAATCAAAAAAAGAAGTTTCAAATATTTTTTCTCTTCGGAAAAAAAGAAATATTTGGTTTTATGGAGTTGCCGCTACAATCCTTATATCTCTTTTCACATGGATTTATTTTAATCAAATAAATAATTATACTGTAAATTCTACACAAGAATACTTAGCCTATGCAGATGATGTAACTACTGAAGATTTAGCTGATTATCTAACAACTGAGGATTTAACAGATTTAGAAAAAGAAATTACACCTATAGATCATCAAACTGTTATTTATTTAAATGAATACTTAAATTAATTTAAAAAAAGATTATGAAAAAAATAATTACAGTCTTCATAATAATATTAAGCCAATTTACTTTTGGTCAAGGAAGAGAAGAAAAACTTGAAAAAATAAAAGCATTACGTATAGCTTTCATATCAGACCGTCTAAATTTAAGCCCAGAAGAAGCACAAAAATTTTGGCCCATATTCAATCAATTTGATGATAAACAATTTGAACTTCAAAAGCAAAAAAAGAAATTAATGCACGAATTAAATGCAGAAGGAGTTAATAGTTTATCTGATAAAGAACTACAAAACCTAATGGATCAAGAAGAAAAAATTGAAAATGAAATGAGACAAAATAAACGATCATTAGTTAAAAATTTACAAGGTATTATACCTAACCAAAAAATAATTCAATTAAAACAAATCGAAATAGAATTTAAACAAAAATTACTTAGTCAAATAAAAGAAAGAAAAGAAAGAAAATTTGAAAGATAAACCTATTTAGCTCTAAACTAAACATTATAGTCTTTCAAAACAAATACAATTATAAAACTTCAAAATAAAAACTAAAATTTATCCCAAGTTTACTCTTTATTCCAAATAAAGTTTCATATTCATTAATGATTTTTTTAAAACTCTATTTCAAAATAAGTAAATAATGTATATTTGAAACCAAATAAGAAACAAATGATTACAACCGAAAAATCTACACTAGAACAATATTTTTTAAAATTTAGAGAAAATATTGTAGGAATTAATCAAGAATTTGATTCTCCTTTTGGAAGAAAAAAAATCATTTATACTGATTGGACTGCCTCTGGAAGACTATATAAACCTATTGAAGAGAAAATTTTAAAAGATTTTGGTCCTTTTGTAGCAAATACCCATACAGAAACTACGGTTTCAGGGACTGCTATGACCATGGCTTATCATAAAGCGCGAAAAATCATAAAAAAGCATGTAAATGCTGATGAAAATGATGTGTTAATTACAGATGGTACAGGAATGACAGGTGTAGTTAATAAATTTCAAAGAATTCTTGGGTTACGAATTTGCGAAAACTTAAAAAGTTATACTAATATTCCTAAGGAAATAAAGCCTATTGTATTTGTCTCACACATGGAACATCATTCTAATCAAACATCTTGGTTGGAGACTATTGCTGATGTGGTTATAATTCCAGCAAATCAAGAAGGTCTATTTTGTTTAGAAAATTTTAAAAAAATAGTATCACAATATAAAGATAGAAGTTTTAAAATTGCTTCTATAACCTCCTGCTCTAACGTTACAGGTATTAAAACTCCTTACCATGAAGTAGCAAAAATAATGCATCAAAATGGAGGTGTATGTTTTGTAGACTTTGCTTGTTCTGGACCCTATGTAACAATTGATATGCACCCTGAAGATTCAGAAGCCTATTTAGATGCAATTTTCTTTTCTCCTCATAAATTTTTAGGAGGTCCTGGAACTTCTGGTGTTTTAGTTTTTAATAAAAATTTATATAAAAATAATGTACCTGATTGTCCTGGAGGAGGTACTGTATCATGGACTAATCCATGGGGAGAACATAAATACATAGACAATATAGAAGACCGCGAAGATGGAGGAACCCCAGGTTTTCTTCAGGTTATAAAAACAGCATTAGCTATCCAATTGAAAGAAAAAAATGGGAATTGCTAATATTTTAGAACGTGAAAAAGAAATTGTTGAATATATTTTTAAAAAATTAACAAAACAACCCAATTTAACAATTCTAGCGGAAGAACACAAAGACCGATTAGGTGTTATTTCATTTTATGTAGATAATTTACATTATAATTTAGGTGTAAAAATATTAAATGATCGTTTTGGTATTCAGACTCGTGGCGGATGTAGCTGCGCTGGAACTTATGGCCATTACTTATTACATGTTGATCAAGACAAATCTAATGCTATTACTTGTAATATAGATTCTGGTGATTTAACCGTAAAACCAGGATGGATAAGAATGTCTATTCACCCTACTACAACCAATGATGAAATTCAATTTGTATGTGATGCAATCTGTTCTTTAGCTCAAAACCATCAAGAATGGTCTAATGATTATGATTATAATCCTAAAAGCAATGAGTACACTCATAAAAATCCACAAGCTATTGACAATTTAATCAAAAACTGGTTTGAACTATAATAACTGATATAAATAAGAAATTGTCTGGAGATATCATTTATATATCTATCTTTAGACAATTTCTTTTTTATGCTTTATCCCTTTTATTTTTGAGATACAAAATTTTAAATTTGTTTAGAAAACGTTTTTTGAGCTTCTTTATATCCTATTGAAAAAATTTCATCCATTTTTAATTTACTTGTCTCAAAAGTACCAAATTTAGATAACTCTTCTGGTTGAATAAGCCAATCACAATTAGCAAATTTATGAATACTGGAATTACCAAAAAGTAAATCAAAAGCGCGAGCTGTTACTGATCTAATAGAGGTTAGATCTTTTGATTCTATCTTTTGTATTGGGCTAACGTAAACCCCTATGCAATAATCACATCTTCCTTGTAATAAGTCCGTTGGAAAATGGTTTAAAATGCCTCCATCACTATATAATTTCCCTTCAAATTCATATGGTGAAAAAACACCAGGGAATGAGGAAGAAGCTAAAACAGCATCTACTATACGTGTTTTTTCATCAAAAATTCTTAATTCTCCTTTGACCAAATCAGTTGCTGTTATATGAATTTTAATAGGTAAATCACCGATTTTTAAATCTTTAAAAATCTTATAAAAGTATGTTTCAAATGCATTCCCATCTATTAAACCTGCTTTAGAAAATGTAAAATGTCTCCAATGAAAAAAATAAATAGACCTAAAAAAGTCTAAAATTTCTATAGGAGATTTTCCTACTGCATACAAAGCGGCAATAATAGCTCCTGCACTAGTTCCTGAAATAATTTTAGGTTTCATGCCGTTTTCATCTAAAAAATGTAATACTCCAGCATGAGCTAAACCTTTGCTTCCTCCACCAGAAAGTACTATACCTATGTTTCTTGAGTTCATTTTTACAAAAAAGAAGTGTCTAAAATTATAAATTAATTATTCTATATGTAAAACTGATTTACGAAAAAACAAAATAATAATCTATATTTTTAGACACATATATATTCAAGTCTTTATTCAATAATAAAAGTAGTTTGTACATTTACTACTACAGCCATTTCACCCACAGCCAAAATTTCTTTACTTCCTGTATCTTGAAGAGCTTCATTCATCATAGCTGCTTTATACATAGGCTGTGCTTGTGGATAATAAGTAGATGAATTATCTGTTATTAAAAGAAGCTTTCCAACTTTTTGTCCTAATGCAGATACAAAATCTTCTGCTTTTTGTTTTGCATTCACCATTGCTTTTTTACGAGCTTCTCTTTCTAACTCTTCTAATTTAGAAGTTTTAAACTCAACATTTCTAATATTGGTTATTCCTGTATCAGTAATACCTAACATAAAATCACTATATTTTTTAATATCTTTTAGCAAAATAGTGATGGTTTGACTAGCAAAAAAATTATATTTCTTTTTTTCATAATCATAATTCTTACTAAGATTTACATCTGTTGTTTGATAATCAGAAGCAGGAATATGATATTCTTTTATGTATTGAATGAGTTTAATAATAGTATCATCATTCATTTTTTTTGCAGTAGCCGCATCCTTACCTGTATTTTCTACTCCTAATGTGATTAAGCATTGATCAGGAACTACCTTAATTTTTCCTTCTCCAGAAACATTTACTTGTGGAATTTGTTGTTTAAATTCTTGTCCTTGTATCATAAAAGTAATTAGAAATAATAATGAAGTGATTAATTTTTTCATTGCATATAAGATTTAAATTTTACATTTTTAAAATATATTACAAAATTTATGCCATTATAATTTTTCCATTTTTGTTAAGAAAAAAAGAATAAGTATAGGAATAATTAATAAAATAATCATTTTAAAACTTGTAATTAGAATTGTTGGTTCTATCAGTACTGTAGATAATAAGCCTCCTATTGCTCCTCCAAAATGGGCTTCATGTCCTATATTATCATTTTGAGCTTTCATACCATAAATTGAATATAATAAATATCCAATACCAAAAACGTATGCAGAAATTGGAATTGGAATTAAAAAAGGTATAAATTCATTTCAGGATTTAATAATATTGCAGCATATAATATTCCTGTTACCGCACCTGAAGCTCCTTTAGCGGTATAACCTAAATCATTTTTATGATAAACCATAACTAATAGACTTCCTGAAAGTAAACTTACCATGTAAATTATTAGAAATAAATATGATCCAAAATAATTGATAACAATATCTCCAAACATGTATAGAGTAAACATATTAAAAAAAAGATGCCCCCAATCACTATGCAAAAAACCAGAAGTAAAGATTCTTATTTGTTCTCCTGAACGAATTCTCCCAATATTAAATTCATATCGATTGGAAAAGCGATAATCTGTAAAACCTTTATAACTGATAAAAACGATAATACCTATTAACAACAATAATATTAAATTCATTAGACTTATTTTTATTAGCAATATACTACATTTTATAATAATAGTAAATAATGAAACTCTTTATTAAATAAATTTAATGAACTATATTTGCCTTAAAATATTAAAATGCAATTAGTCGTTTATCTACTTTTATATCCTATAATTTGGTTAATATCAGTACTTCCCTTTAGGCTATTATATATTTTATCTGATAGCATTTATTATATTATTTATTATATAATTGGATATAGAAAAAAAACTGTACGAAGAAATTTGCTCATTGCATTTCCTAATTTATCTTTTAAAGAACGATTATCTATAGAAAAAAAATCATATCAACATCTTTGTGATATGTTTCTAGAAATGATTAAAACATTAAATATTTCTTCGGAAGAAATGGATAAAAGATATCAGTTTACAAATTTAGAAATATACAATCAATTAGAAGCACAACAAAAAAGTGTAATCATTATGCTAGCTCATTATGCTAGCTATGAATGGTTAATAGCAATGAACAAATATCTTAAATTTGAAGGTTTTGGGGTATATAAAAGAATTAAAAACCCTTACTTTGACCGCTTAGTAAAAAGAATACGTTCTAAATTTAATGCTACATTAATAAGTACAAAAGAAACTTCTAAAATTATTGAAAATAATACAAAAAACAATATATTGGCAGCATACGCATTTATTAGTGACCAAACCCCTAAAGCATCGAGTAATATGCACTGGTATAATTTTATGGGTAAAGAAACTCCTATACATTTAGGAGCAGAAATATTTGCTAAACGTTTTGATATGAATGTTTTATTTTTAAAGGTTAAAAAAACAAAAAGAGGTTTTTATGAAGCTACTTTTGAGATTTTAGCAGATGAAGTAAAGTCTATTCCAAATTTTCAAATTTCAGAAAACTTTATCAAAAAAGTAGAAGAACAAATTTATCAAGCTCCTGAATATTACATGTGGACTCATAAGAGATGGAAGCATACTAGATAATACCAATAAAGGTTGTCAAATTTGGCAACCTTTATTGGTATTGATAGTAACTATTTTTTGACACTATCCTACAAAGTGTGTAAGTTAAAAAGTTTAGGCTTGGATTTTATAATCTGAGCCTTTTTTCAAATATAAGATTAAATTGGTTTAAAACAATACCCCAATTTTGTATTGGCATCGACCATTTTTTAGTTGCTTCTTTTAAGGCAAGGTAAACCGATTTTATTACCGCCTCATCTGTTGGAAACGACATTTTGTTTTTGGTGTACTTGCGAATTTTCCCATTAAGATTTTCAATTAAATTTGTGGTATAAATAATTTTGCGGATTTCTAACGGGAAGTCAAAAAAGATGGTTAATTCGTCCCAATTTTCCCTCCAAGATTTGATAGCATATCCATATTTAGATTCCCATTTTTGAGCAAAATCTTCTAGAGCTAACTCGGCGGCTTGTTTTGTTGGTGCTGTATAGACTAGTTTCATGTCGGTTGTAAATTGCTTTTTATCTTTCCATACGACATATCTACAAGCATTTCTTATTTGGTGAACCACACAAATCTGTGTTTGTGATTCAGGAAAAACAGAACGTATGGTTTGAGTAAATCCGTTTAAATTATCGGTAGCCGTTATTAAAATATCTTCCACTCCGCGGGCTTTTAAATCGGTTAAAACACTCATCCAGAAGCTTGAACTTTCATTCTTACCTAACCACATACCAAGAACTTCTTTTCGTCCTTCATGATTAAGTCCTACTGCTAAATAGATAGTTTTATTGATTACTTTTGAGTTTTCACGAACTTTGAAAACAATTCCATCCATCCAAACAATTAAGTAAACTTCATCTAATGGTCTGTTTTGCCAGGTTACTATCTCACTTGCTACTGCATTAGTAATTCTTGAAATGGTAGAAGTTGAAATGTCAAAATTATACATTTCTTTGATTTGCTCTTCAATATCACTAACACTCATTCCTTTAGCATAAAATGAAATGATAACATTCTCTAAACCATCAATAATATTATGTCTTTTAGGGACTAAAACAGGTTCAAAACTACCTTCTCTATCTCTTGGGACTTTAATTTGATCTTCTCCAAAGGAAGTCTTAATCTTCTTGGTTCCATGACCATTACGATAATTGCCGTCAGAGGTTTTTTGATGTTTTTCGGTATCTAAGTGAGCATCTAGTTCGGCATTGAGCATGTGTTCTACTGCTCGTTTATGCATTTGCTTAAAAAAGGAAGATAAATCTTCTCCATTTTTAAAGGATTTAAAAAAATCCTTGTTGTTTAATAAGTCTTCTTTGTCTATCATAACTATGTAAATATATAAAACGTTAAAAAGTTATTTCCGAAAAATTTTAGCTCTTTTAAGCGAGCTAATTTTTCAGAATAACTTTTTAACTTACACAGTTTGTGTTATACTGCCTATTTTTGAGGAATATTCTGTAAAATTTCTAGAACAAATTTCCAATACTTTTGAGCAGAAGAAATACTAGCTCTTTCATCAGGACTATGAGCTCCTTTAATTGTTGGTCCAAAGGAAATCATATCCATCCCTGGATAATTAGTCCCTAAAATCCCACATTCTAAGCCTGCATGACATGCTACCACATGCGGTTTTGAACCATTTTGTTTTTCATATACAGAAGTCAAAACATCTAATATTGGTGAATTAACATTTGGAGTCCAACCTGGATAAGAGCCAGAAAAAGTAACTTCACAACCAAATAACTCAAAAGCTGAACGTAATGCGTTAGCTAAATCAAACTTAGAACTTTCTACCGAAGAACGTGTTAAATTTTGAATAGATATTTGACCTTCTTTTACTATTATTCTTGCAATATTATTTGATGTTTCTACTAAATCAGTCATATCAGGACTCATTCTATACACTCCATTATGAGCTGCATAAATAGCGCGTAATAAGCCCTCCTGTACTCCTAAATCCATTACCTTAGCTGGTAAATCTGATTTTTCAATTACAATTTGAAGATTAGGCTCCATTGTTTTGTATTCAGATTTAATATCATTGATTACCTCTTGCATGTCAAATACAAAAGCTTCATCATACATACCTGCAATAATTATTTTAGCAACGCTCTCGCGTGGAATAGCATTTCGTAAACTTCCTCCATTAATTTCAGCTATTTGAAGGCCAAAATTTTCAAAACCATCAAATAATAGACGATTCATAATTTTATTTGCATTTCCTAACCCTCTATGTATATCCATTCCTGAATGCCCGCCTTGTAGTCCTTTTACAGTAATTGTATAACCTACAGATCCTTCTGGTATTTCTTCTTCATGATAATCACGTTCCGCAGTTACATCTACTCCTCCTGCACATCCTATATCTATTTCATCATCTTCTTCTGTATCTAAATTTAAAAGAATTTCTCCAGATAAAAGACCTCCTTTTAAACCTAAAGCTCCTGTCATTCCTGTTTCTTCATCAATTGTAAATAAAGCTTCAATAGCAGGATGTGCAATATCTGTACTTTCAAGTATTGCCATAATAGTAGCCACTCCTAAACCATTATCTGCACCAAGTGTAGTACCTTTAGCTCTTACCCAATCTCCTTCAACATACATTTCAATACCTTGTGTATCAAAATCAAAAAGGGTATCATTATTCTTTTGACAAACCATATCTAAATGCGATTGCATTACAATGGTTTTTCTATTCTCCATTCCAACTGTAGCAGGCTTTTTAATGATAACATTACCCACTTCATCTTTTATTGTTTCTAGACCTAACTTTTGTCCAAAATCCATCATAAAAGCAATCACACGTTCTTCTTTTTTTGAAGGACGAGGCACCGAGTTTAGATCGGCAAACTTGTTCCAAAGAGTTTTGGGTTCAAGGTTTCTTATTTCTTGACTCATCTTGTTATTATATATTTATAAAGTGTCAAATTTACGAAGAATGATTTTTTATTGTATAATAAAGATTATAATTTATCTTATTCCATGATTAAAACATACTATAACTAAATTTTATTTTATGAAGAAATATCTATTATTTAAATTATGAATCTTGTTAAAACCTTAAATGAGTCATTAATAAGCTAAAAGTTTCTTTAACTCTTCTTCAAAACGTATTTTTGGTAAATATTGATCTTCTAATGATTTCATAAAAGGAATTGCACTTTCTAAACTTCCTACTCTAGAAACGGGAGCATCTAAATATTCAAAACAATTTTCCATAATTAATGCAGAAATATCACTAGCTATACCTCCAAAAAGTGTATCTTCTTGCAATATAATAGCTCTATTTGTTTTCTTTACTGACTCATAAATTGTTTGAACATCTAATGGTTGAAGTGTTCTTAAATCAATCAAATCAGCAGATATTTCAGGATTTTTATGAAGTGTTTCTAAAGCCCAATGAACACCAGCTCCAAAACTTATAATTGTAATATTATAGCCTTCTTTTATTAAGGAAGCTTTACCAAAGGGTAATGTATAATATTCTTTTGGTACATCTTGATAAATAGAACGATATAATATTTTATGTTCAAAGAACATAACAGGATTAGGGTCGTTAATAGCAGTATTCAATAAACCTTTTGCATCATAAGGAAAAGCAGGATAAACGACTTTTAAACCAGGTGTTTTAGTAAACCATGCTTCATTCGTTTGAGAGTGAAAAGGTCCTGCTTGAGTTCCACCACCACAAGGCATACGTACTACTACATCTGATTTTTCTCCCCAACGATAATGTTGTTTTGCTAATAAATTAACTATTGGGTTAAAACCTGTGGAAACAAAATCTGCAAATTGCATTTCTACAACAGCTTTATAACCATTAATAGATAAGCCATTTGCGGCAGATAGTATTATACTTTCACAAATAGGAGTATTTCGTACCCTGTCCTTTCCAAACTCTGCAAAAAATCCTTCTGTAATTTTAAAAGCTCCCCCATATTCAGCAATATCTTGCCCCATAAGGACTAAATTTTGATGTTTATTCATAGATTGTTTTAACGATTCTGAAATAGCATCTATAAAACGAATATTTTGCACTTCTGAATTAGATTCTATGTTATCAAAATCAAACGGCGCATATACATCATTTAATTCTTCTTCTAAACTAGCAATTATAGCAGGTTCTCCCTGAACTTTAGACCAATTTAAATCAATTTCTTCTTTAATTTCTTTGTGAATTATATCATCTTCTTCATCTGATAATACCATAGTTATTTTCAGATACCTTCTATAGTTTTCAATAGGATCTTTTTCAGCCCAATATTGCATTAATTCTTGAGGTACATATTTAGTACCACTAGCCTCTTCATGTCCTCGCATTCTAAAGGTCTTGCACTCTATTAAAACAGGTCGAGGATTTTCAATCATTGATTCTTTTAATTCAGATATTAAGTTGTATACTTCAAGTATGTTATTACCATCTATTATATAACTTTCAATTCCATAACCTTTGCCTCTATCCGCTAAATTTTCACACTTATATTGCTCAATCGTTGGGGTTGATAGTCCATATCCATTATTTTCAATAATAAAAAGAACAGGTAACCCCCAGACAGCTGCTAAATTTAAAGATTCATGAAAATCTCCTTCTGAAGTTGCTCCTTCACCAGTAAAAACAGCAGTAACTTTATGATTATCTGATAATTTATTAGCTAAAGCTATACCATCAGCTACTCCCATTTGTGGACCTAAATGAGAAATCATACCTATTATTTTATAGTCTTGAGTACCAAAATGAAACGATCGATCTCTTCCTTTTGTAAAACCATTTAACTTCCCTTGCCATTGAGAAAACAATCTTTCTAAAGGAATTTTTCTAGTTGTAAAAACCCCTAAATTACGGTGCATAGGTAATACATATTCATCCTCGTTAAGAGCAGCTGTAACACCTACAGCTATTGCTTCTTGACCTATTCCAGAAAACCATTTTGACACCTTTCCTTGTCGGATCAAAATCAACATTTTCTCTTCTATTAATCGAGGTTTCAAAAGTTGCTTATAAAGAAATAATAAGGCATCATTTGTTAAATCTTTCCTTTCAAAATTCATAATTAATTTAGTTAGCTTTCTCAAAAATAAAGATTAAAAATTCAGTAAAACTGACAAAAGTTAGTTTTTTTATAATTGTTAATAACTTTTATTAAAGAATCAAACTTTTTATATTTACTTTTGTTCTATCAAGGTATTATACCAATTGAAGTTATTAACAAAAACTAAGACAATGCAAAAAATTCCTAGTGTTGACTTACGTGATTTCCTATCGGATGACCCGGTACGTAAACAAAAATTTGTAAATGAAATCGGAAAAGCCTACGAAGAAATTGGTTTCGTAGCATTAAAAGGTCACTTTTTAGATGACAAATTAGTTGAAAATTTATACGGCGAAGTACGTAATTTCTTCGAATTACCATTAGAAGTGAAATCAAAGTATGAAATTCCAGGTATTGGAGGTCAAAGAGGCTATGTATCTTTTGGAAAAGAGCATGCTAAAGGTCGTTCAGCTGGTGATTTAAAAGAATTCTGGCATTTTGGTCAGTATGTATCAGAAGGTTCAAAATGGGCTGGAGAATATCCTGACAATGTTGTGGTAGAAGAATTACCTAAATTTAATGAAGTAGGTAAAGAAGCTTTTCAAATGTTAGAAAAAACAGGAGTTTACGTATTAAGAGCTTTAGCTTTATATGTAGGTCTAGATGAATTTTATTTTGACAACTTCATAAAAGACGGAAACTCTATCTTAAGACCAATACATTATCCTCCTATTACTGATGAACCTAAAGATGGTGCTGTACGTGCAGCAGCTCATGGGGATATTAACTTGATTACTTTATTAATGGGTGCTCAAGGTAAAGGATTACAAGTTCAGAACCACGCAGGTCAATGGATTGATGCTATTGCTCAAGATGATGAATTAATGATAAACGTAGGTGACATGCTATCACGTCATACTAACAATAAATTAAAGTCAACTATTCACCAAGTAGTGAACCCTCCAAGAGAATTATGGGGTACTTCACGTTTCTCAATTCCTTTCTTCATGCACCCTGTAAGTAATATGTCTTTAAATTGCTTACCAGAATGTATAGATGAAAAGAATCCTAAATTGTTTGAAGATATCACGGCTGGTGAATACTTAAACGAGCGTTTAGTTGAATTAGGATTGTTAAAAAAATAATTTAATCACTAAAGTATTTAAAATTGAGAGTTAAAGATTTTAATTAATTTTTAATTCTCAATTTTTAATTTTCATCAAAATGGATTTACAGGATCAATTAAAAAAACTATTCCCTGATCATACACCTTCTAACGCTAATGAACCAATTGAAGAAGAAAAATCTCACGAACTCTTGATTCAGAAGGAACCTATGATTTGTAAATATGAAAAGAGAAAAGGAAAACCTATTACAATCATAGCAGGTTATGAAGGTCAAGATGAAGATTTTAAACTTTTAGCTAAAGAAATAAAAAACAAATTAGCTGTTGGAGGAAGTTTTAAAGACGGAGAAATCATCATCCAAGGTGATTATCGCGATAAAATCATGAACATCTTAAAAGAAAAAGGATTTAAAGTAAAACGTGTTGGTGGTTAAATCCAGTTGAGAAATTGAAAATTAATTTTCAATTTCAAACTAATAATTTCAAATTCTAAAATTATGATCAAAAATTCAGAACTCATATTAAATCCTGATGGTAGCGTTTATCACCTTAATTTAAAACCATCAGATATTGCACAAGATATTATTATTGTTGGTGATCAATACCGTGTTGAAAAAATTACTCAACATTTTGATTCAATAGAATTTTCAACGCAAAAAAGAGAATTTAAAACTCAAACAGGAACTTATAAAGGAAAACGCATTACAGTACTATCTACAGGTATAGGACCTGATAATATTGACATTGTAATGAATGAATTAGATGCTTTAGTAAATATTGATCTAGAGACCAGAAAAATCAAAGAAAATCTAACTTCTTTAAACATTATTCGTATCGGAACTTCTGGTTCATTACAGTCTGATATACCAGTTGATAGTTTTGTACTATCTAAGTATGGTCTAGGCTTAGACAATATGCTTCGCTCCTATTTAATTGATGAAATTACAGAAAATGAAATAGAAGATGCTTTCATCAAACAAACTAACTGGGATATGCGTAAAGGAAAACCTTACGTAATTGCAGGAAGTGAAGCCTTAGAAAAACGTTTAGAAAGTGATAAAATTTTCAAAGGTTTCACAGGAACAGCAGGCGGATTTTATGGTCCTCAAGGACGTGTACTTCGCTTAAACATACAAGATCCTGAATTAAATAAAAAAATGGATTCTTTTAACTTTAATGGAACACGTATGACTAATCTTGAAATGGAAACTTCAGCTATTTATGGATTAGGAAAACTTTTAGGGCATAATTGCTTATCCTTAAATGCTGTTATTGCAAATAGAGCAAATGGCACTTTTAGTGAGGATCCTTACAAAGCAGTAGACTCCCTAATCATCTATACTCTAGATAAATTAGCACAATAATATCTACTTTATCCCAGACAAATGCTACCAAAACTAGAAAGTAAACGATTGATCTTTAAACCTTTTGAAATGATTCATGCAGAATCATTATTTGAAATGGATAAAAATCCTAATGTCCATAAATACCTATGGCAAGAACCTGTTCAAAATATTGAAGAAGTCAAAGATGTCATTAAAAAACTCTTAGAGCAATATAAACGAAATAAAATAGGAAGGTACAGTACCATTTTAAAAGAAACTGAAGAATTCATTGGGTGGACTGGTATTAAATTTGTAGATGATCATACAGAAAATGGTAACACTAATTTCTATGATTATGGTTATAGACTAGATGAGCGTTTTTGGGGTAAAGGATATGCTACTGAAGCAACAGAATTCTGGTTAGAATATGGTTTTAATCAAATAAAATTAAAAGACCTACACGCATACACTCATTTTGAAAATATAGCTTCTAATCATATTTTAAAAAAATGTGGATTCAAATTCATAGAAACATATATTGCTGAAAATAACGTGGCATGGAATTGGTGGAAAATTATTAAATAAGTTATTAATTGAATGGATTTTATTTTAGAAACATCTAGGTTAATAATGCGACCTTTAGAAATTGAGGATTTGGAAATATTACACAAAATAGATTCTAATCCAAATGTACATGAATATTTATGGAATGCTCCTGCAACTGATATCAACCAAACAAAATTTGTTATAAATTCTATTTTGAGTCAATACATTAAACACAAAATAGGCAGATACGGTATTATACTCAAAGAAACAAATGAGTTTATTGGTTGGGGTGGTCTAAAATTTAACGAAAACACAGTCAACAATCATCAAGATTTTTACGATATTGGTATTTGTATTTCACAAGAACATTGGAGTAAAAATTAGGTTTTGAAGTATTTCAAGCTTGGATTAAATACGCATTCAAACATCTTAATTTGCCTAAATTATACGCATATACGCAAACAAAAAACCATAGTAGCAATAAAATGGCTGAAAAGATTCACATGCGTCTAACAAACGAATTTACATACGATAACCAAAATTGGAATTGGTATGAGCTTGGCACCTTAAAATATGATATGATTATTACTAAACAAATAATTAATGATATAGAAATTAAAATTTCACCTGTTTTCACAAATAATAATGAATAACTTGAATAATTGGTTACGTGATCATAACATCTCTACTTGGGAAGAACTTACTGCATATGTTCAAAAAATTCCATACGGAAGAAATAGTGCTCGTAATGATTTTTCGCTTGTATTAATTGAAAATAAAGGGAGCTGTAGTTCAAAACATGCACTACTTAAAACTTTATCTTCAGAGTTCAATCGTGAAAATACGGAACTAGTTCTAGGTATCTTTAAAATGAATGGAACAAATACTCCAGTTATAAAAGAAATTTTAGAAGCACATTTTATTGATTATATACCTGAAGCACATTGCTATTTAAAAATAAATGGACTATACCAAGATTATACAAATAAAGATGCTCTTTATTCTAAAATAAAAGAAGATATCCTTAGTGAAGTTATAATCGAACCAAACCAAGTAATCCAATATAAAATTGATTACCATCAAGCTTTTTTAAGAAATTGGATTCTTGAAACGAAACAAAATAAAACATTTGAAGAAATTTGGCATATTCGTGAAAAATGTATTGCTAAATTATCTAAGAACTAAATAATTCTTTAATTTAAATATGAAAACAGTAAGAATTGTTGGAGTACCAGAACATTTTAACCTTCCATGGCAATTATGTATAGAAAATGGAGAATATGATCAAGTAGGAATTAATTTAGAATGGAGCGATATTCCCGAAGGAACAGGCAAAATGTGTCAAATGCTACGTAATAATGAAACTGATCTTGCCGTAATTCTAACAGAAGGAATAATAAAAGATATTTCGTTAGGAAATGATAGTTCGATCATTCAATTATACGTTCAATCTCCCTTAAATTGGGGAATACACGTTAATGCCTCTTCTAAATATAATCAATTATCTGATTTAAAAAAATACTACAAGTGCTATTTCAAGAATAGGTTCAGGCTCCCATTTAATGAGTTTTGTAAATGCTAAACAACAAAATTGGGATTTAGATAATTTAAATTTTGAAATAGTAAATACCATTGAAGGAGCTGTTGAAGCCTTAAAAAATGGTAATGCTGACTATTTTTTATGGGAACGTTTTATGACACAACCATTTGTCGATCAAGGTATTTTTAGAAGATTAGGTGAATGCCCTACTCCTTGGCCTTCTTTTGTAATTGCTGTACGAAATGAGTTTTTAAAAAATAACTCCGCTACTCTAGAATTAATTTTAGAAATCATAAATAATACTACTATAGAATTTAAAGATATACCTAGTATAGACAGAACATTAGCAGCTCGTTATAATCAAAAATTAGAAGACATCCAAGAATGGCTTAAGCAAACTAGATGGTCACAAAGAAAAATGGATCAAAAAACTTTTGATAAAATTCAGAATCAACTACTAGAATTTAACTTAATAGAAAAAAAATTATCCTTTGAAATGATCGTAAAATAATAAGCTTTTTTACGTGATATGAAAATGACTACAAATTCTCTTAAAGCCCTTTATTATCAATACAAGGATCGGCTTTCATTACCAAAGCCTTGGGATCATGTAGTCATTTTTATTTTAAGTCTATTATTAACACTACCAACTTTTATAATCGTTCATCATAATTTCAAAGAAACTGATTGGGAAATTCCTTTTGATCGTATTTTTATGTTCATAAGCATTGCCCTAATCTATTATTTTATATTTCAAAAAATAAAAAAGTAATTATTATTTGTATTATTATTTATATGCTTACTTTATTATATGGAACTTTATTTGGTAATTATGGTTTTTACCTCTTATATGATGATTACCGGTCTATGATGTACACAATGGATGATAACCCTTATCCTCAAGATATTATAATCAATAAATTACTTCCTTTTCCTAATAAATATAAAGTATTAAAAGCCATTGACTTTAATAATCCAAAAGTGCGCAATTTTGCCGTTTGGTCTACCACTCAAAATTTTAAAAATGTATCACATTTAAAAGATTTTTTTGAATATAGAACAACAATACAGTGTTTTGCTGTTTTTAAAGAAATAAAAAAAAGATGGAATTATGTAAATGATCCTCAAGGAAATAACTACATTGCTAGTGCATCTGAATCAATTGAACATTTTTCAGGTGATTGTGATGATCACGCCATATTAATGGCAGCGGGCATTAAAGCTGTTGGTGGTATTCCTCGCTTAATACATACTGATGCTCATATCTACCCCGAAATGTTTATTGGTACTAAAGGAGATCTTGAAAAAATAAATTATTTAATACACGAAGTTCTTTTTATTCAAGAAAGCAAAAATAAACCCTTGCATTATCATATAGATGAAAGAGGTTATATTTGGCTTAATCTTGACTATACCGCTAACTATCCTGGAGGAAAATTTATGAGCGAAGCTATTTTAGGTCAATTAACACTTGATAACTAAAACTACCACTTAATTTCTTCTTTATTAATAGATTTCAAGTAGTCATTCGTTTTACTAAAATGCCTATTCCCAAACCATAATCCACGATTAGCACTTAAAGGAGATGGATGACCTGTTTCTAAAACACAATGTTTAGTCCTATCTATCTTTGCTCCTTTTTTCTTTGCAAACCCTCCCCAAAGTAAAAAAACGACATTTTCTTTTTCATCTGATATTTTTTGAATAACAGCATCTGTAAATAATTCCCATCCTTTATTCTGATGGCTTCCAGCTGTGTTTTCTCTTACAGTTAAAGTAGCATTTAGGAGTAAAACACCCTGTTCCGCCCAACGTTCTAAATTTCCTGATGAAGGTATAGAAATTTTTAAATCTGATTCAATTTCTTTAAATATATTAATCAAAGAAGGAGGAAAAGAGACACCTTCATTTACAGAAAAACACAACCCATTAGCTTGTCCTAAACCATGATAAGGGTCTTGCCCTATTATCACTACCTTTACATCATCAAAATGGCAATGATCAAATGCTGAAAAAATTTGACTTCCTTTAGGAAAACAGCGTCCTATTTGATACTCATTTTTAACAAAATTAATAAGATTTTCAAAATATGCTTTATTAAATTCTTCTTTTAAAATTTCTCTCCAAGAATTATGAATTTTTACTTCCATTTTTTTCTTACAAAAATATTAAAACTTATAGACTTATGATAACTTTTCCATACTTTTGCCCGGTTTTATAGAATATCAAATAACACTAA
This sequence comes from Flavobacterium oreochromis, assembly GCF_019565455.1. Taxonomy (NCBI): domain Bacteria; kingdom Pseudomonadati; phylum Bacteroidota; class Flavobacteriia; order Flavobacteriales; family Flavobacteriaceae; genus Flavobacterium; species Flavobacterium oreochromis. The sequence continues at coordinate 3,120,528 of NZ_CP067377.1, read as the reverse complement.
TGAACAGTAATAATAAAGTATTTATATTTGTATTATCAGTTACATCTGCTTATTTTGGACTTTCCTATTTCTCAAAAAATATTGTTGAATATTATCCTAGTTTCAAAAATGTAGATTTATTTACTGATATACAAAGTGATAAGATAGTCAATCTAAATAATCAAAAAAGAAGAAAAATCAAAATAGTTTAATAGATTCCATTCAGAAACAAGACAGTACCTTTACTGTTTTTGAAAGTTATAATGGAACTAACATTACAGATTTTGATGCTGATAATAATAATTTTGTTTTTGAAAACTTATCTAAAAAATTAGCAGAATTATATCAGAATAAAAAGGCAAAAATCAGAATAGCTTGGTTTGGGGATAGCCAAATAGAAGGTGATTTAATGACTCAGGATATTAGAGAAATGTTGCAAGAATATTTTAATAAAAAAAAGGGTGTAGGGTTTGTCCCTATAAACTCTATTTCTTCTGATTTTAGAAGAACTGCTACCTCTAAAACATCTGGGATTTTTGAAACTTTTAATTTTAAACAAAATCCTGAGAAAAATGTTTTCTTATCTGGCTATTCTTTTTTAGTCCCGATTTAGATATTACTTTACGAAATAGAATTAAAAAGGATAGTACACAAATTCTTGAAAAATGGTTATTATTTGGTAAAGGAAATGATATTTCTATCACTCACAATGGTGTTGAAACGAATTATCATGCAAATGAGGCTTTCAATAGAGTTTTACTAGACAAATCAACATCTAACGGAATACACTTTAAAGCTAAATTTTCCAATACTCCTATTTATGGAGTAAGTTTTGAACCTGAAAATGGTATTGTATTGGATAATTTTTCTTTTAGAGGAATCACAGGAGTTGAGCTTGACAAAATTAGTACAGAACTATTACAAAAACTTAATCAAGAAAATTATTATGATTTAATAGTTTTTCAGTATGGAGTTAATCTAATGTTTAGGCCTAATGATGTAAACTACGATTATTATTATCAAAAAATGACTCCTTTAATTAAAAAATTCAAAAAGGAAATGCCTAAAACAGATTTTTTAATTTTTAGTTGTTCAGATCGTGCTTTTAAATACAACAATGAATGGAAATCTGCTATAGGAATAGATAGTTTAATAAAAACACAAGCTAGACTATCTTATGATAATAAAATTCCTTTTTACAATCTTTTCCTTTCTATGGGAGGAAAAGGAATTATGAAAAAATGGGTTGATACTATCCCTACAATGGCAAGTAAAGATTATATACATTTTAACAGTAGAGGATCTAAAGTTGTAGCCAAAACTATATTTAAATCAATTCAAAAAGAATTTGATAAAGTAAAAAATAAAAAACAAAAAAATAAAAACTAATTATCTAAAATGTTAACTTTCGATTTCAATAAAATAATCGATCAGCTATTCTATGATCCTAAAAACCCACTACTTTTTAACAGTGGTTTCTTCGTATACTTTTTTTTAGTTTTCATAATTTGTTATTATATCCTAAGAAAAAACTATTTAGGCAGGGCCTATATTTTAAGTTTTTTTTCGCTTTATTTTTTCTACAAAGCAAGTGGCAATTTCGTTTTTTTAGTAATAGGATCAGCTGTTGTTGACTATCTACTTTCAATTGCCATATATAAAGCTAGATCTAAAGCAACCTTAAAAAAACTATTACTAATTATTTGTATTATTTTTAATCTAGGACTACTATTTTACTTTAAATACACTAATTTCTTTATTGAAATTATAAATAGCCTAAATCTAACTCAACTTGATCCTGTACATATATTACTCCCTATTGGTATTTCATTTTACACCTTTGAAAACATTAGTTATGCAGTAGATGTGTATAAAGGAGAAATAAAACCAGAAGAAAATATTGCAAATTATATTTTATTCTTATCCTTTTTCCAAAATTAGTTATGGGACCAATTGTTAGAGCTAAGGATTTTATACCTCAATTAAAAAATGATTATTATGTTAGTTCTGAAGATTTTTCAAAAGGCTTTTACTTAATAGTAAGTGGATTAATCAAAAAATTAATTATTTCTGATTATATCACACTTAATTTGGTAAACTATATTTTTGATGGTCCTCACTTACATAATGGTTTTGAATGCCTTATAGCTTTGTATGGATATGCTATTGTAATATATTGTGATTTTAGTGGATATAGCGATGTTGCCATTGGTATTTCTAAATGGTTAGGGATTACTATTCCTCCTAACTTTGAATCTCCTTATCAAAGTACTTCTCTTACAGAATTCTGGAGAAAATGGCATATTTCCTTATCCTCTTGGTTACGTGATTATTTATATATAGCCATGGGAGGAAATAAAAAGGTAAATTAAGAACAAACATTAATTTATTTTTAACAATGCTTATTGGTGGATTTTGGCATGGAGCAAGCTGGAATTTTATTATTTGGGGATCTTTACATGGTTTTGGCTTAATCATTAATAAATTTTGGACTAAGATAACTTCTAAAATTAATATTCTACCTAAATTCGTTTCTAAACTTATCTTTGGCCTCATAACATTTCATTTTGTATGTTTTTGTTGGATCTTTTTTAAAGCAGAGAATTTAGAAACTTCTTTGACTTTTATAAATCAAATTGTAAATCAGTTTAGTTTTGAAGGAGCAGAAGAATTCATAATAAATTATAAACAACCTCTACTAATGATTGTTATAGGATATTTAATACACTTAATACCTAACAATTGGAGTGAAAAATATATTAAAATACAAACAAAACTTCCGTTAGTTTTTAATATGATTATTATGATTTTATTTATATTCTTGTACTCTTATTTTAAAAGTTCTGAAGCTGTAATGCCTATTTATTTGCAATTTTAATAATTTAGATAGCTTAAAATAAATATAAATCCCCTGTTTTTAGCAAGACTTGTCTAAAAACAGGGATTTTTTATAAAGAAAAATATTACGATATTTAAAGTTAAAAATATAAACTAGTAGATATTTTTAATTTTTATTAGTCGTAGAAAGTGAATTTAAGTAATTATTCCAGCTTTTTGCAAATGCTTCTACAAATAAATAACCTTGTAACTCATATCCTCTTCTAGAATAATGAATAAGATCATTTCCTAAAAGTTGATTTCTTGTAAACTCACAACTTCCTTGCAACCCATTTGATATTTCAAATAAATCCCACAATGCAATTTGATTTTCAATACAATAATCTCTAATTGCATCAGAAAAATCTTTAAGCTTTTTATTTGGTACTACTTTTTTATAAAAAGAAATAGGAGGTGTAGACAATATAAAAACTGCATCAGGATTAAAAGTCTTTATTTTTTCAATAGTTTCTTTTATAGAATCTATAAAACTTTCTGGAGTTAAAACAATATTTTGTGCTTCATTTGTTCCCATAGATAATATATAGCAATCAGATTTTATATGCTTAATTTGATCCCAAAATAAAGTCTCTGAATTATAATCTGAAAACTTAGCACCATTTACTCCTATAGTACTATAAATAATTCCTTTATCTATAGAGTTTTCTAAAAAAACACCATATAATTTTGTACAAATAGAATCATTACATACAATATTAAAATCAGAACGGAGATTATTAAATTTAAAATCTAAAACACCATCCTTAATACTGCATTTTGCTGTATCTTCTACTAAATTTATATTTTTAATTTCACTATTAGTAAATAAAGTGAGTTTATCAAATTTATGAAATGCTTCTATTCCTCTAAATTTAAAATTAATAAAAGAATTAGGTTCTGTAGATTCTATAGCAAAACCACTTATACCGCAAGGTACCTCTGGATTTTTTTAATTAGTCTACTCCCTTTCCAGTTAGAATTTGAGCTAAAAATCAGATCTGATGGCGCATTACTTTTAGCCAATTGATAAGGAAATATCAAACCTCTACCTGCATTACCAAAAAAATGTTGCAACTCAGTACGTATAATTTTAGTAGCCATATCAGCTTGTATATGTGAATCTCCTATATGAACAAATGAAACCTGTTTTAAACTATCATCTTTCAATTTTAAAAGTTTAGCAAAAAGAGGTCTTAAATGATTTTCATTTATAATTATATTTTTTTCAAAATCTAAATCTATTTTAGGATATAAAGAATCTGTTTTTTTATATTGAAATAGCAAGGCATTTTGTCCTGAAACAGACTGTAAAACAAAAAAAATAAATAAAAAAACAACCTTATTAAAAGACATAAAATATTAATTCTAAGTTAATTTGTTGATAAAAAGCACATTTAAAAAAACTTTTTTTTAAATTTGCTCCCTACTTCTTAAAAAAGAAGTAATAAAATTATTAATCATTTGGCAAATTTGGTCAATATTTTAAGTAATACCAACTTAATTATAAAGAAATTTATGCTTATGAAAAATCTAAAATTTTACTTTTTATCTGTCCTTACCTTTCTTAGTATTTGTAGTGGATATTCACAAAATGAATCATATATAAAAGAATATGGTGAAATAGCAGATAAATTATCATTTGAATTTGGAATACCTAGATCTATTATTTTAAGTATCGCTATAGTAGAATCAGGGTATGGAAATAGTAAAGTTGCTAAAAAGTTAAACAACCACTTTGGGATAAAAGGAAAAAATCAAGTAACCTGGTCCAGTTTCAAACAATATTCAAGTGTTGAAGATTCCTTTAGAGATTTTTGTCTAAAAATGGCATCAAAGAAATTCTATATGAATCTAAAAGGCAGTGATGACTACTTACTTTGGTTAAAAAAATAAGTCTAACAGGATATTCAACCAAACCAACTCTTTGGAGAAATAAAATTAAAAAAACAATTTTAAAGCATAATTTGCATTAAAAATAACTTTAACAGTTTTTATTTAAAAGGGGATTGAAAATTCAATCCCCTTTTTTTGATTTAAATTGTAAATTTGTGACTACATTAAAAAATAAAATGATCTCGATTAACAATAAAACTTTACAAGATTTAGAATTTCAAACGGTCTTAGAAACCATTTCAGAATATTGTATAACCGAAATTGGTGTCAAAAAAACATTAAACATAACACCTTATAAAAATAAGGAAGAATTAATGGAAGTCCTATTACAAACTTCTGAATACCGTTCTTCTTTTGATAATAACAACGCTCTACCTAGTCATAATTTTGAGCCTATAATAAATGAATTGAAATTTTTAGCTATTGAAGATAGTTTTTTAGAAGCGTCTAGCTTTAAAAAAATTCATTCATTAGCAGAAAACACAAATGTTCTATTAAATTTCCTAAAAAAGTTTGATGATTATTATCCTGCACTATATCGTAAAGCTAGTCAAATAACTATTACAAAAGAAATTACAAAATCTATTGAAACTGTTTTTGATAAATATGGTGAAATAAAAGATGATGCTACTCCTACTCTATTAGAAATTCGTAGAAATATGAATTTAGTTCGAGGAAAAGTTAACCAAAGTTTTGGAATGGCATTAAGTCAATACAATTCATTAGGCTATTTAGATGAAATTCGTGAAACTGTAGTAGAAAATCGCAGAGTATTAGCTGTACAGGCTATGTATAGAAGAAAAGTAAAAGGCGCTATATTAGGTAGCTCTAAAACAGGTAGTATTGCTTATATTGAACCTGAATCCACGCTTCGTTACTCTCGCGAATTAGCTAACTTAGAATATGAAGAGCGAGAAGAAATTATTAAAATTTTAAAATATTTAACGAATACAATCCGTCCCTTCCACGGATTATTAACAGAATATCAAGATTTTTTAAGTGATATAGATGTAATTTCTGCTAAAGCAAAATATGCTTTAAAAATAAATGGTTTATTACCAACAATTAATGATCAAAGAAGAGTTTTCCTAAGAGAAGCCTTTCATCCTATATTACTTTTAACGAATAAAGAAAAAGGGAAAACAACGTATCCGCAAACCTTTGAATTTGATGAAACCAAGCGAATCGTAATTATATCAGGTCCTAATGCTGGTGGAAAAACTATTTCAATGAAAACAGTAGGTTTACTACAATTAATGTTACAATCAGGTATGTTAATTCCTGTACATGAACGTAGTGAAACATGCTTGTTTGATCGAATTTTAACTGATATAGGAGATAATCAATCTATTGAAAATCACCTAAGTACCTATAGTTATCGTTTGAAAAACATGAATTATTTCTTAAAAAAATGTAATTCTAAAACTTTATTTTTAATTGATGAATTTGGTACTGGATCTGATCCAGAGCTAGGTGGTGCGCTAGCAGAAGTTTTTTTAGAAGAATTTTACCATCGTGAAGCTTTTGGGATTATAACAACACACTATGCTAACTTAAAAATGTTAGCAAATGAATTACCAAGTGCTACAAATGCTAATATGCTTTTTGACGAAAAATCATTAGAACCTATGTATAAATTAATTATAGGTCAAGCAGGAAGTTCTTTTACCTTTGAAGTAGCACAAAAAAATGGAATTCCATTTGGATTAATCAACCGTGCAAAAAGAAAGTAGAAGGAAGTAAAATACGATTTGACAAAACAATTTCTTCCCTTCAAAAAGAACGTTCTAAATTAGAAAAAACTTCTCAAAATCTTAAAGAAGAAGAAAGTAAAGCACGTGAAGAAAGTAAAAAAATGGTAACTATCAATGCTAAAATTCAAGATAAATTAGAACGTTATCAAGAACTATATGATAGTAATCAACGCTTGATTTATATGGGACAAAAAATTGATGATATTTCTGAAAAATATTTCAATGACAAAAATAAAAAAGATTTGATTGGTGAATTTTTGAAAATGGTAGAAATTGAAAATTCAAAACGTAAAAAAATTACTTTAAAAGAGAAAAAAGTAAAAGAAAAAGTTGAAAAAGAAATCTTAACTGAAGTAAAAACAAAAATAGAGGAAATTAGAGAAAAGAAAAAAGAAGAAAAAATCAAAAAGAAGGAAATCGAAGAAAACAAACCTAAAGTAATACTTAAAGTAGGTGATCGTGTTCGTATGATTGATGGAAAATCAATAGGTACAATAGATAAAATTGAAAAAAATAATGCCATTGTAAATTATGGAATTTTCACTTCAAAAGTAAGCTTAGAACAATTAGAATATATACAACCTAAATAATAATTAATAGTACTATCTTTTCTAAAATTAAGATTAATAAGATAGTGTAAAATAAAAGAGGACTTAATTAAAATAAAATGGAAAAATTACCGCAAAATAAACAAATCATACTTTTTGATAGCATTTGTAACCTTTGTAATCACTGGGTACAATATATTATTCAAAGAGACAAAAATGATACTTTCCGTTTTGTTTCTTTACAATCTGAATTAGGAAAAGAAATATTAGAATATTTAGGAATTGCTAAACGAAATATTGACAGTATTGTACTATACGTACCTAATAAAGCGTATTATTATAAATCAGAAGCTGTTCTAGAAATTGCTAAAAATTTGTCTTATCTAAATAAATTATCTCTTTTAAAAATTATTCCAGTCCCATTACGGGATCCTGTTTATGATTTCATAGCAAAAAATAGATATAAATGGTATGGTAAAACAGAAAGCTGTATGATTCCTTCTCCAGAAATAAAATCTAAATTTATTGATTAACTAAAACAAATGAAGCCCTTAAAAATCAACAAAATACAATATCATAAAAATAGTTTATTTTTAGTATTTTTTATAGCTCAGATTTTATTACTACAAATATTGTCTAAGTTTCCTGCTACTATTGAAAAATACTATAGTAATGGTTGTTATCCTATAATTTCAAACCTAAACAGAATCATTTTTGGATGGCTACCTTTTTCTATTGGTGATGTTTTTTATGCCTTGATATTATTCTATATATTTTTTTGGTTTTTAAAAAACCAAAAAGATTCTTGGATCAATAAAGGAAGGACTATTTTTAGGTCTTTTGTTATAGCTTATTTTTTATTTCATCTTCTTTGGGCTTTAAACTACTACCGTGTTCCTCTTTATGAAAAAATGAATTTAAAAACTGATTATACTGAAAAAGAACTAATAGATTTTACCAAAAAGCTTATTAATAAAAGTAATCAGCTTCAGCTTAAACTGACACACAACAGAAATTTAAAAGTAATTAATCCTTATATAACAAATGAAATTTTTCAACTAGCACCTTTAGGATATGTTAATCTAAACAAAAAACATTCTTTTTTTATCTATAAAAATCCTAGTATAAAAAAATCTTTATTTAGTTACCCTTTAACTTATATGGGCTTTGGGGGTTATCTAAACCCTTTTACAAATGAAGCTCAAATAAATAGCAACCCTCCTAATTATAATTTGCCCGCTATTGTTTGTCATGAAATGGCTCATCAAATGGGGTATTCTAGTGAAAGTGAATGTAACTTTATTGGATTTTTAGCATCTATTAATAATACGGACTTATACTTTCAATATGCTGGTTATACCTATGCCCTGCGTTACTGTTTATCTAATATTAATTCTAAAAATGAAACGCAATTAAAAAGTATATTGGAAACAATTAATCCTGGAGTCTTAAAAAATTTTCAGGAAAGTGAGGATTTTTGGTTAACACATGAATCCATTATTAATAAAGGTTTTGAATTTTTCTATGATCATTTTTTAAAACTTAATCAACAAAAAGAAGGTATGCAGAGCTATAGTAAGTTTATAGATTTATTGATTAATTATAAGGATAAAGAAATTTTTTAGTTTTATATACATATAATATCAAATCCTAAATAATCTGTATAATCATATTTAGGACTTGATAAACACATACCTTTAAAATTCTTTATTTATTTACTAACCACTTCTTTAAGTTCAACTATTGTTTTTTGAGGATTATTTGAATTAAATACAAAACTTCCAGCAACTAAAACATCTGCACCTGCTTCAACTAATTTTTTTGCATTTTGAGTAGTAACTCCTCCATCTATTTCAATCAAAGTAGAAGCTTCTTTTCTTTTAATTAATTCTTTTAATTTTTTAATTTTAGAATAAGTATTTTCTATAAATAATTGCCCTCCAAAACCAGGATTTACACTCATAATACAAACTAAATCTATATCCTGAATTACTTCTTCTAATAATGCAATATTAGTATGAGGATTTAGAGCTACACCTGCTTTCATACCTTCTGATTTTATAGCCTGAATAGTTCTATGCAAATGTACACAAGCTTCTAAGTGCACTGTTAAAATATCAGCTCCTAGTTTTTTAAAAGTAGAAATATAACGATCTGGATCTACTATCATTAAATGTACATCAATTGTTTTTTTAGCATGTCTTTTAATTGCTTCTAAGACAGGCATTCCAAAAGATATATTAGGTACAAAAACGCCATCCATGATATCTATATGAAACCAATCAGCTTCGCTAGTATTAATCATTTCAATATCTCTTTGTAGATTAGCAAAATCAGCAGCAAGAATAGATGGAGCAATAAGTGTTTTTTTCATTTTATAAAAATTATTGTGTTGTTTTAGCAGTTATTGAAGTTTATTAATAATTAGATCTTTCTATAGGACTGCATATGAAATAGTATTATAAAGATTATATGACCATTAAATTACAACCTCTAATATCTGAATTATCAAATCGTCCAAGGATTTCAAAAGAATTGTGATCTATTATTTTCCCTAAATCTTGGGTTGCTATAAATGAGCATGAATTTATATTCGCAAGATCAATTATATTAACCCCTCCCACTTTACCATCAGGAAGTAATGTTAAGGCATCTTCGGAATCTCGAATCATAATTTTCATCCATGCAGGACATTCGAAAATTCCGTTTCCTAAAGAATATGCTTGAGATAATAACTCTGTCATACCGTATTCTGAATGCACTACAGGTACCCCAAAACCATCACAAAGCATTGTATGTAATTCTTCTCTAATAATTTCTTTTCTACGTCCTTTCATACCACCAGTTTCCATGATGATAGTATTCTTTAAATTAAATTTATGTTCTTCTATCAAATCTAATAAAGCATAAGTTACACCTATCAACAAGATATTATGTCCTTCTTTATCCAATCTAATTAATTTTTCTACAAGCTCTTGATAATTATTTAAATAAAAACCACTTTCTGTATTATTAGATAGCTGAATTAAATCATCTACCATATAAATTAAAGAGGATCCTTCTCTTTCTAAATAAGATGGCAATAATGCTAAAATAATATAATCTTCTACATTACCATAAAATTGTTTAAAAGCTTGCCTATAACTTTTTTCGTAAAATGATAAATCTGTAACACAATGTTTACTAGTAGTCATACCTGTAGTACCACTACTTGTAAAAATCATTTGTATATCATCTCCCGAACTTAAAATATCATTTGATTTAAAAAACTGAACGGGTAAAAAGGAATATCTTGTATCCTTTTTACATTAGTTACATCCTTTTTAATAAAGAACAAAACCTTTGGTAAACTAAATTATTATTATACTGAAAACGAAAAATTTTTAAAGTAAGCTTTTCGAATTCTTTTTTAGAACTAATTTCAAATATATCGCTAGATGTATACATATCTCCAAAATTACATAAAAATAAAAGAGTTTACCTTAAATCTGATGTATAAAAACTCACGACAAATTTAAACTTAATTTTAATAATTCATTAATGTAACTGTATAATCTCATTTTATATATAGGGTATCATAAGTAAATATTTCTTTATACCTCAGATTATTAAACTTTTATAAATCATATTAAAAAATACAAAATGAATTATAATCTTTAAAATTAATCAAAACATAAAATAAAAATAGTTATTTCATTAGATACGATATCAAAGGAAATTTAAACAAATAATTAGGATTTTTTAATAACTATCAAAAATAATAATAAAGATACCTTGCACATATAAAATAAGATTTAAATAAAAAGAAAGGTATATAAAACATGTACAATAATGGAATGAATTTTCCGATAACAGACCTATTGTCATTCTCAGAAATAAAAGCAAATGATTCTGAATATTTCAACATTAAGTTTTCTAATGAATTTATAATAATTTGGACTGAATCTGAAATAAAATTAAAGATTGATAATAAAGAAATTCAATTACCAAAAGATTCTATTTTATTTGTTAATGATATAAGCACAATTGAAATAAATAAAAAGCCTAATATCAAATATTTAACATTTAAAAAAGACTTCTTATTTAAATATAAAACTTCAATTAATACAGAATATTTCACTAAACTTTTTTATAATACAAATGCCAATACAATAATACATCTTTCCCCTAATAGTAAAAAAGATGATCATTTTAGACAAACTTGGCAAATCATTGGATACCTATCTAAAAATGAATCAAAATGTTGTCCTTCTATTGTATTAAATCTACTTGAATACATTTTAATTTTTGGTGTATATAAAGTAAAAATGATAATGCCTAACAATTTACAATTAGAGTACGAGGTATTAATACTAAGAAAGTATCACATATTAGTAGAAGAAAATTATAAAGACATAGCTACTGTAAAGAATTATGCGGAGTTACTTAATGTATCACCTAAAACATTGTATAATATTTTTAAAAAATACAATTTAGGTACACCTTTTAAAAAAATTAAAAATAGAAGAGTTTTACAAATAAAGATACTTTTAGAAAATACTGAAAAATCAATCAAAGAAATTGCGGAAGAGCTAAACTTTAGTGACATACATTCACTTAGTAGTTTTTTTAAATCAGAAACGGGACTTGCTCCTTCATTATTTAGAAAAAACATATTAAAAAAAGGAAATAAATTCTAAAGGAACAAACGAATTAGAAAGATTAACACTTTTAATTAATAAGGATAAACTATTATGATACTAAATGAAAAAATAAAAGATTGGACTTTATTATCAATTAATGATACTATAAAAATCAATACCGTCGATTTCTACAAAGGAAAGCCTCTTGTTATACTTTTTTTTAATCTAGGATGTCCAGGATGTAAAGGAAGAGCTATTCCTTTTGCAAATTGGTTAAATATTGAATATAAACACAAAATTAATGTTGTAGGTATTCATACAAATTTTGAAGGGGTAGATTTTTCAAATCAACAACTTATTGATTGTAAATCTGAATTTTATATAAATTTTGAATATTTCCGTGATGCTAATTATAATAGCACCTTTATAGATTATCAAGCAGGGGGAACACCTCACTGGATAATTACGGATGAAAACCTAAATGTTATTTATTCCATTTTTGGTTCAGATCCTAACAATGCTCTTTTAAGAATAGACTTAAAAATTCAAGAGCTTTTACATAATAATAAATAGTTTTTAATCTTATTATACAATAAAGTAATGCTAAGGTGGCTTGATATTATAAAGTTTGTAACTACAGGTAATCCTATACCTGATAAAAGAATAGAAAAAAGTGATCAGGAATGGAAAAACATTTTAACTAAAGAACAATATTCTTTTACTAGAAAAAAGGCTGGTGAAAAAAACTTAACTCAGAGTCGCCTAGTTTTTTTGAAGCAGAACAATATAACTGTATTTGTTGTAATACATTACTGTTTGATTCTGATCAAAAACTAAACAGTAATAGTACGTTACCTATTTTTAGCCAACCTATAAAAAAAAAATACAATTGCTTATCATAAAGATAGATCCTTCGGATTCTATCAAATAGAGGCTACTTGTAATACTTGTGATGCTCATCTAGGACATGTATATCGAGATGATTCTGTGTCTGGTAGTTTACGTTATTGTATAAATATAATAGCATTAAAAAGAATTAATCATAATCTAAAAAAAGCAACTTTTGGTGGCGGATGTTTTTGGTGTACTGAAGCTGTCTTTGAACAACTAAAAGGAGTTGAAAAAGTAGAAAACGGCTATAGTGGAGGAAAAATCTCTAATCCAACATACCGTGAAGTTTCTTCTGGTATTACAGGTCATGCAGAAGTAATTCAATTTACTTATAATCCTAATATTATCTCATATGCTGATTTAATAAAAATACACTTAACTACACATGATCCCACAATAACAAATACACAAGCTACTGGTACAGATAGTCAATATAGAAGTGTAATTTTTTATAGAAGCAAAGAAGAAAAAGAAACTGCTATGAAGGTTATAAAAGAAATACAAGAAAAATTAGAAGATCCTATCAATACTGAATTAGTAATGTTTAAACATTTTTTTTTAGCAGAAGAATATCATCAAAATTATTACAATAACAATAAAGATAAAAATGTTTATTGTTCTGCTATCATAAATCCTAAATTAAGAAATTTTAAAAAATTATACCAAGACAAACTAAAATGAATAGATCTAATTAAAAATGAATAACAATGATGTTTAAATTATCAATAAAAAATAAGTATAGTCTTATCATTATTACTCTACTTTCAAGCATTCTTATTAGTTGTAACAAGAAAAAAAACAAAATCATTTCAAAAAAGAAAAAACAATAGTAGGATATGTCTATACTTCAACAAACGGAGAAAATGATAATCAAATTATACAATTAGCACGGTTTTCTGATGGAACATTAGAAAAAGAAAAAGTATATCCAACAGGTGGTAAAGGAGGTTCTAATAGTTCTGCGCCTGTTAATGGTGATTATGACAGTCAAGGAGCAATCCAGATAATTGATAATTATCTATTAACTATTAATACTGGTGATAATACTGTATCTGTTTTTAACCTAGATAGAAAAACTGGGAATCTTAAAAAAAATGATATTGTAACATCTCATGGTCAAAAACCTGTTAGTATAACATATACTAAAAGTAAGACAGAATCAGATACGTATTGGGTAGTGGTCGCAAATCAATGGGGAATTCCTACAGCTCTTTATGATGGAGATAAATATATTGAACTTCCTAATAAAGACTTTTTTAAGCAAAACTTAAAATCAAAAGACTTTTCTGATAAAGATAGAAATATATCACTCTATAAATTTAATACCAAAACAGGAAAACTGACTTTTAATAAATTATTAGATAGCTATAAACGCTATTGGGGTGGTCCTGTACAAGTCATTTTTAGTCATAGTGGTAATCAGTTAGCACTAACAACTTGGGGAATCCCCCATTTTTTAACTGAAGATCCTAATCCTAAATTTGTTAAACCGAGTCAAGTAATTGTTTATGATTTTAACAATGGACAAACATCAAACAAAAGAATTTTTGAAGAAGAAGGTCTTATTGGTGCAGTAGGTTTTAATTGGAGCAAAAAAGATAATCTATTGTATGTAACTTATTTTAATCCTATAAAGACAAAAGACAATCAAGGATTAGTAGTTTTAGAAATAACCCCTTCTAAAATTAATAAAGTTAATGGATACGAAACAGGTGCCTCTTCTGATATAGATGAAGCTTGTTGGTCAGCAGTTTCTCCCGATTATAAATATTTTTATGCTGTAAGTTTTGGAACAAATGTAATTACTCCCTATAAACTAGATGAAAATGGAAATATAATCAAAATTCTTCCTTATACTACTGTAAAAAATAAAGACCATTATCCTGACTTAAAAGATATGTATATAAGTCATAATAATAAATATGCCTATTGCTTAGGCTCATTTCAAACTTTTACAATAAAATATTTCTCCATTCATAATAAAGGACTACAACATACTGGTGAATACAAAGTAAAATATACAAAATCTTACCAAGGAAAAACAGGAAAATTTAACTTCCAAGGTTTTGTAGGTTATGACATATAAACGATTTTAATTATTAAACAAATGATAGTAGCGGCATTTAAATTTAAAGTAAACCCTAAATTTCAAGAAGAATTTAACAAACTATATCAACATGCTACCACCTATGTTAGCCAAATTGATGGTTACGAAGGACATGAAGTCTTTAATGGACAAAATGAATATAATATGTTAGTAGTATATTTCAGAGATAAAGAATCTTTTGAAAGTTGGGACAAACATCCTGAACATAAAAAATATAAAGAAAGAGGTAAAAAGACCTTTTTTTAAATTATGACGTAGCGGTGGGTGAAGTGTTTGAAAGGAGTATTAAATAATAAATATGATTTTCAAAAAAAATAATGTAGACATTTATGCTAAATGGATTTTGCTATTTGGTGCTTTACTTACTATCATACTACCATTTAGTATATCTACATTAGGTATCAATTTTTTAGGTAAATACGGAACCGTTGGAGATACTATTGGAGGTATAACCTCACCTATCTCTCAATTTATAGGATCTATACTTATTTACTTAGCACTAAAAGCACAATTAGATGCTAATAAAATAGTTCAAGAACAAATAGATGAAGATAATAAATTATCTTTAATTAAACATGATGTAGAGCAAATACATGAACTCTACATATTCTTTCAAAATAATATAAAAAGTTTTAGTTATGAAAGAATAGCCTATCAAAAATCTCAAATTATTTATGGAAAAAGAGCTATAAAACTATTTTTTCAAAGTTTTGAAACCATTTCAATCGATGTACATTCTGATACAGAAATATTAAAAATAGATGGAGTTAGAGAAATACTAAGTATTATAAATAGTGCTAAATTAATATTGCAAAAAATTAAAAAATCAGATATTTCTGTAGAAGACAAACAGTTTTATTTTACGATTATATACCACGAATTAGTTTTTAGCATTTTTCCAGCACATGAAATTGAAAATGAAGATCCATTAGCTTTAAAAAAATGTCAATCATGTAACCTATATCATCATAACTTTCCTCCTCTTATTTTTCATAAAATACAAGATTTAAAAAACGAACTCTAAATAGTTATCACCATGAACAAAAAAGAATTAAAGAAGTTTTTAATTGAAAATGAAACATATCATATTCATAACTCAGAACAAAATCTAATTGATTTTGTAAAAGGTACAATGCTTAACAGATATGATGTAATTGATCAAGATGACCAATCACATCATAGACAAGAAGAACAATTAAGAAAAAAATTAGACTTCCAAGTACATGAACACGAACATCATCTAGAAGAAATTAAAGCTTTATCATTTGAAAAATCAACAAAAGTTGAACCAGGAGCAGTCATTAAGGTTAATGATAATTACATGGTTATTGCAACTGCTGATGGAAAATTTAATTTTAATGGAAAAGAATTCTTAAGCATTTCTTCTAAAGCCCCTATTTATCAATGTATAATGGGAAAAAAAAGGGGAGATACATGCAACTTCAATGGTAACAACTTCATAATAAACGAAATTTACTAAAAGATATTCATAAAATATATTAAATTTAAAAGAGAACATGAAAGCAATTTATAACGATATAATAATAGCTGAAAGTAACGAGACAATAGTGATTGAAGGAAATCATTATTTTCCACCAGATAGTCTAAAAAAGAATATTTTAAGGAGAGTATCACGCATACCACTTGTCCTTGGAAAGGATTAGCTTCTTACTATACTATTAAAATAGAAGACATAGAAAATAATGATGCTGCTTGGTACTATCCTAGCCCATCTCCGCTAGCTGAGAGTATAAAAAACTATGTTGCTTTTTGGCGTGGTGTAAAAATTGAAGAATAATATGTATAAAATAATTAGCCTTGGTACTATTAAAGCCTTAGTAAAAATTCCTATAACGATTTAAAAACAGAAAAATATTCAATGTATCTTGGAATTTATGGTGGTGAATAAAACATTAAAACCGTTACTTATAGTACTAATAGCTATTTTAATTTATACTTATTTCTAAGTTATATTCATATAGTTTCCATAAGTACGAATAAAAAATTTTAAAGATTACTCATTTAATGAATTATCAGGTTTAATAAATAACATTAAAAACTTATTTAATACAACAAATAAAAATTAATGGTTATTCTAGGTCAAAAATATATCATAACTCCTGATTATGACATTAAGCATATATATAAAACAGTATTTAAAATATGTTAGAAAAATTAAAACAAGATATAGATACCTGCCTTATCTGCAATGCTTTTTTGCCTTATTCGCCTAAGCCTATTTATCAAATTAATAGTAATGCTAAAATATTAATTATAGCACAAGCTCCTGGACAAATAACACATGAAAAAGGAATTCCTTTTGATGATTTGAGCGGAGACACATTAAGATATTGGTTAGGGGTTAATAAAGAACAATTCTATAACCCTAATTTATTTGCAATAGTACCTATGGGATTTTGTTTTCCGGGAAAAGGTAAAACAGGTGATTTACCTCCTAGAAAAGAATGTGCTCCACAATGGCATCATAAAATATTTGAACACTTAAAAAATATTCAACTAACTATATTAATAGGAAACTATTCTCAGGAATATTATCTTAAAAACGCCCCTTATAAAAATTTAACAGATCGAGTATTTCACTATTCCCTCTTTTTACCAGAATATTTTCCCCTAGTTCATCCATCACCATTAAACTTTAGATGGCATACAAAAACAAATGGTTCAAAGAAGAAATAGTCCCTGAATTACAAAAAATCGTTGCAAAAATATTATTATCATGACTAAAACCCTAATAGATAAATTTTTAAAAATTCGTACTTATTCAGAAGAACTGTGTAAGCCTCTTGTTACTGAAGACTATTCTCTACAACCTGTTGAATTTGTATCTCCTCCCAAATGGCATTTAGGACATACCACTTGGTTTTGGGAAGAATTCATACTGACTCAATATGTAAAAAATTATAAAGTGTACAATCATAATTTTTCCTATTTATTTAATAGCTATTATAATAATATAGGAAAAGAATTATAAGACCTTCACGTGGATTAATGACTAGACCAACAGTAGAAGAGGTATATCAATATAGAACCTATGTAACACAACAAATGATACATTTTTTAGCAACGAATCCTTCCATTGAGATTTTAGAAATTATTAATGTAGGTATAAATCATGAAGAGCAACATCAAGAACTTTTTATTTATGATATAAAATATATTTTTGGTAATCAACCCTTATTTCCAGCATATAATAGTGAATTTCAAACTGATGTTGAAAACAAAGAATCTAAATTCATAAAAATTGAAGAAGGATTATATACGATTGGTCATCAAGGTCATACCTTTTGTTTTGATAATGAACTAGGAATTCATAAGGTTTTTATTCCTTCTTTTCAAATTTCTTCCAATTTAGTTACAAATAAAGAATACATTCAATTTATAGAAGATAAAGGATATCAAAATTTTAATTTTTGGCATGATGAAGGCTGGCACTGGATAAACCATAATAAAATAGAAAGTCCTTTATACTGGCATAAAATGAATGATGAATGGTATCATTATGATCTAAATGGTTTACAAAAAATCAATTTAGAAGAACCTATAAAACATATCTCATTTTATGAAGCATTTGCTTTTGCTGAATATAAAAATATGCGACTTCCTACTGAGTTTGAATGGGAAATAGCTTCAGATAAATTTTCATGGGGAAAACTCTGGGAATGGACTTCTAGTGCATATCATCCTTACCCTAATTACAATAAAGCACCAGGAGCATTAGGAGAATACAACGGAAAATTTATGATCAATCAAATGGTTCTTAGAGGAGCATCAATTGCAACACCTAAAAATCACAGTAGAAAAACCTATCGAAATTTTTTCCATCCAAATATGAGATGGCATTTTTGTGGATTACGATTAGTTAAAAAATAATATTTTAAAAAATATGGAAAAAGATCTAATAATAAATAAATTAATTCATAATGGTTATACTGTAGATTTAACTTTACAAGATGATTGTTTGTATTGTGCTAACACTGACACTCTTTACATTTTAAACTCTTTTACTGTAGATCAAGAAATCACATTTTCTGATCATAATAATAAAAAAGAATAATTAAAGCTGTAAAATCTGACGAATTCAATTTTAAAGGTTACTACATAATATGATTAATAAATCATTTAAAAAGAAATACAATAATAAAATATTATTCTAAGATATGAACAAAATAAAACTTGAAATAGAAAATAAAAAAGGTTTATTACTATCTGCCCAGTTATATATACCTATTTCTGGAGTAGTAAATAAGATTGCTATATTTGCTCATTGTTTTACTTGTTCCTCCTCCTTGGCTGTTGTAAAAAACATTTCAAATGAACTTACACATTCAGGGATTAGTGTTTTAAGTTTTGATTTTACTGGACTAGGACATAGCGAAGGAGATTTTAGCGAAACTAATTTCTCTAATAATATTTCTGATTTATTAGATGTTAATAATTATTTATCAAAACACTATACAGCCGCTTCAATTTTAATCGGACATTCATTAGGAGGCGCAGCTACCATCATTACGGCTAATTTATTACCTAACATTGAAGCAATTGTTACTATTGCAACGCCTTCATTTGTTAAACATATAACTCAGCATTTTTTAGATGCCGAAGAAACCATTATACAAGTTGGGAAAGCAAATATTTCTATAGGAGGCAGACCTTTTGCTATTAAAAAACAATTTATTGATGATTTAAAAAAATATGATTTAGAAGATGAAATACAAAAACTTAGAAAACCTCTTCTTATTATACACTCACCACAAGATAATATTGTAGAAATAGAAAATGCTGCTAATTTATATCATAAAGCAAGACATCCTAAAAGCTTTATCACCTTAGATGGTGCTGATCATTTAATAACCAATAAAGAAGATGCTTATTATGTAGCTAATATAATAGGCACTTGGGTAAAAAGATACATTAATATTCAAAATTCTATAAAAACTACCCTAAAATCTACACAAAGTGAACAAGTATTAGTGCATCATAAACCTGAAGAAGGATTTTTAAATCATATTTATACAACATCTAACTATATAAAAGGAGATGAACCTGTAGCATATGGTGGTACTGATTTAGGTCTTTCTCCATACGAACTACTCAGTGCTTCTATTGGATCTTGTACCTCCTTAACATTAAAACTCTATGCAGAAAGAAAAAACTGGGATTTAAAAGAAGTATATGTATATCTTTCTTATGATAAGAAACATGCCTCAGAACTAGGTTTAGAGATAGATGATATGGGAAAATTAGACCACATAAATAAAAAAATAAAATTAATAGGAAATCTAACGTTAAAACAAAAAGAAAAACTAAAAGAAATAGCTTCTAAATGTCCCGTTCATAAAACAGTAAGTAATATCGTCTATTTTTCTACAGATTTAATTTAAAAATATCCTAAAATTAATAAAAGTCATGCAATATATTTTTTTAAAAAACGACTCTTTAAAAAGATTTGAAGTTACCATTCAAAATAGTACAGCTTATACAGAATTTTATATGATGTCTGAAAAAATTTGCCTAACACATACCTTAGTACCAGACGAATTAACTGGAAAAGGAATAGGAAAATTATTAGTTGAAAATATTTTAAATTTTGCAAAAGACAACCGACTAGAAATTTATCCTTTTTGCCCATTTATTTCCTCTTATATTAAAAAAAATGAACAATGGATGCCTTTTGTTTCAAAAGGTTTTAAATGGAATTAATATGAACTTAGAAAAAATAGGGTTTGGTGGAAGTTGCCACTGGTGTACTGAAGCCATTTTTCAATCATTAAAGGGAGTTGAAAAAGTAAAGCAAGGCTGGATTCGATCAAAAAATCAAAATCAAAATTTTTCTGAAGCTATTGTGCTATATTATGATCCAAAACTCATATCATTACCTTTATTAATAGAAATCCATTTACATACACATAGTTGTACCTCAAATCATAGTATGAGAGAAAAATATAGATCTGCAATCTATTATTTTAATAAAAATGATAAAGAATATGCTCTTAATACTATAAAGCAATTGCAAAAAGATTTTCAAGATAAAATTATCACACAAGTCTTACCTTTTTAGAGTTTAAACTTAACGTACAAGAGCAACTAAATTATTATCATTCTAATCCTGAAAAACCCTTTTGTGAAAATATAATTAATCCAAAATTACGTTATTTAATTAAAAATTTTTCAAAAGCAATTAATACTGAAAAATTAAAACATCTTAATCCTTCTGACATTGGCTTAGGTACCGCTGCTGTAGGTAGACCTCTTTACATAAATGTACACAATACAAAAATAAAAGACCATAATAATATATTAAAATATAAATTAAATGGGGTAGAATTTTTAAATAAAGCGCATTCATTAGGAATAACTCATTTTGACACTTCTCCCAGTTATGGTATTGCTGAAGATATGCTTATCAATTTTTAAAAAAAATAATTCTCCTTTTATTACTATTTCTACAAAATGGGGCTATACATATGTAGCAAATTTTAACGAAAATGCCATTCAACATGAAGTAAAAGATCATAGCTATCAAAAACTAATAACTCAATGGGAAAAATCAAAACAACTCCTTCCTCATTTAAAAATCTATCAAATTCATTCTGTTACTCATGAAAGCAACGTTTTAGAAAATAACACCATACTAGAAGAACTCTTTCAAATAAAAAAACAATACAATATAGAAATAGGTTTATCAACCAGTGGTCCTTATCAAAAAGAAGTAATTAAAAAAGCATGTCAAATTACAGATAACAATCTCCCATTATTTACCTCTTATCAATTTACCTATAATATTCTAGATCAAAGTATAATAGAAATCAAAGATTTACTAATTAATAAAAAAGTAATTATAAAAGAAGCTTTAGCAAATGGAAGATTACTTTCCAAAGAATTTAAACACTACAATTTAATAAGAGAAAGACTTATTGAATTAGCTCAAAAACACAAAACTTCCATAGATGCTATAGCAATACGATTTTGTATGGATAGTTTTCCAGGAAGTATCACACTAAGTGGAGCTAACTCAATAGAACACCTTATTTCTAATCTAAAAGCAAAAACATTTGAATTAACACAAGATGAAATAAAATTATTAAAAAAATATACTCTAGATCCAACAGATTATTGGGAAGAAAGAAAAATACTAAAATGGAATTAAACTTATATAAATCTTATTCTATACTCTTTAAATCTTACATAATATACAAATGAAAAATTACGATTATATAATTATTGGTTCAGGTCAAGCAGGAACCCCACTCACATTTTCATTAGCTAAAAAAGGAAATGTTGCACTTATTGAAAAAAACAAAATAGGAGGAACTTGCTTAAACTATGGATGTGTCCCAACAAAAACATATATTGCTAGTGCTAGAAGAGCTTGGGATGCCATTCATGGAGAAGAATTGGGTATTGAAATCCCAAGTGGTACTATTACCAACTTGTCTAAAGTAAATGAAAGAAAAAACAAACTCATCAATAATTCAAGAAATGAATTAGAGCAAGCAATTCAAGAAAATCCTAATATAACTTTATACAAAGGTGAAGCTAAATTTTTGACTAATTATGAAATTAAAGTTAATGGAGAAATAATAACCGCAAAAAATATTTTTATTAATGTAGGAGGAAGAGCTTTAGTTCCTTCTGAATTTCAACATATTCCCCATTACACCAATATAGAATTACTAGAAGAACAAAAATTACCCAAACACTTAATCATCATAGGTGGAAGTTATATTGGACTTGAATTTGGGCAAATGTTTAAAAGATTTGGTAGTAAAGTCACAATAATAGAACGAGGATCTAAACTTATAGGAAAAGAAGATGAAGAAATTAGTAAAGCAGTAGAAGAAATACTAAAAGCAGATGGAATTGAATTTATTTTTAATGCTAATACTATAAATGCAGAAAAAAATGAAGACAATTCTATCACAGTAATTACAAAATCAGATGGAACATGTGTTACAGGAAGTCATGTATTACTCGCAATTGGTAGATTACCTAATACAGATTATCTAGGTTTAGAAAATACTTCAATACAAGTAAATAACAAAGGATATATCAATGTAAACGATTATTGTCAAACCAATGTAGAAGGCATTTTTGCTCTGGGTGATTGTAACGGCAGAGGAGCTTTTACACATACTGCATACAATGATTATCAAATCGTAGAGAACTTTCTATTAGGTAATAAAACCAGAAAAATAAGTGATCGAATCACTACCTACGGATTATTTATAGACCCTCCTCTTGGAAGAGTAGGAATAACAAAAACTGAAGCTCAAAATAAAGGTTATGACATTTTAATAGCACACAGACCCATGACTAAAATAGGCAGAGCAAAAGAAAAAGGAGAAACATTTGGCTTTATGGAAGCCATCATTGATGCTAAAACACAACACTTCTTAGGAGCTTGTGTCTTAGGTATTGGAGGAGATGAGCTTATTAATGGCTTTACAAACTTAATGTATGCTAAACAACCCTATACTGTATTTAGAGACGGAATTCATATCCATCCAACAGTAAGTGAACTTATTCCTACAATGCTAGAAAAGTTAGTTCCTTTATAAAATAAAAAGGGAAAAATTAATAAATATTAATGTAATATACACAATCAATATCATCGAATAGTAAAATAACTTTGAACAAAATATAAGAGCATATTTTTACAAAATTTGAATATAAAATGATCATTAATATGTTATTTATTTCGACAAAAGATATTTAGATAAACTTATACTATCATATACTATGAATACAATTAAATTTTAGAAATATGAAATTAAATGAAAACAACTTACTAGGCGCAGTAAAAGAATTACAAGAAAAAGGTTATCAAAATAACTACGAAATACAAGATCAACATCTTATTTGTACCAATACTAATAAAAAATTAGTTTCAGACGAATTTAAGGTAGAAAATGGTTACCAATTTGAAATTACTGAAAATGCTATTGATTCACAATATTTATTTACTATAAATGATCTAAATACAGGTCAAAAAGGTTTACTAATAGATTTAATGGGCGAAAACTATTATAATAACTCTACAATCTCAAAAAAATTAAATATTCCTTTAGAAATCTATATCTGTCATGATGAACTACCAATAAAATATGGTATGAGAAAAATTTTTAAAGAAGAATTTAATAACAACCCTGATTATTTTGAATTAAGAAAAGGCTATAATGATATGCCTGCATGTCCTTTTGGCAACAGTTTTAAAGCTCTTGGATATGATAAAATAAAAAAAGAATATGTATGGCTCGTAACTAGTATTATAAAAGATAAAAGACTAAAAATAAATGAATATACTAAATAAAATAATAAAAGAGCATAAATTATTCCTTTCTGCTTTTCTTTTTAGTCTTTTATTTTCTTTAATAGGATTATTATTTCCCAAAAGTATAGTAAACGGACTCTCTTTTATTAATATTTTAATTCTTTCTAATTTTAGTAGATTTTATCAATATTTAGGGCTAATTATCGTAATTATATCTATTATCATATACTGCATACCGTTTAGTAAAAATAAGCTAGGAACAGAAAAACCAGAATATTCTTTTTTTTCATGGATCGCTTTATTATATAGTACCGGTATGGGATCAGGTCTTTTACTAAGAGCTGTACAAGAACCTACATATTATTTACAAAATTCACCAGTACAAGGAATAGAAAAAAATCTTTAGCATTACAATATGCTTTTTTCCATTGGGGGCTTACTCCTTGGGCAATGTATAGCCTTTTTGGCTTAATTATTTCCTATGGATTATATATACAAAAAGAAGAAAATTTTTTGGCCGCTATTACCCATTTTATACAAAATAAATTTATCAAATCAGCTATTCCTATTTTTATAATTATCATCACAATTGTTGGTGTTATTGCATCATTAGGATTAGGAACAGGTCAATTTATAGCTGGTGTTAATTATTATTTTAAATGGAATTTAGGCTATACTCCTCTACTTATAACAGCATTATTCATAGGATTAATTGGGACATTATCTGCACTCACAGGTATTTCAAAAGTTATAAAATACTTAGCTGATTTTGATGTAATAGGCTCTCTAATATTAATGTCTTTTATTGCTTTCTTTCTCAATTTTAATGATTTTATAGCAACCATGATAACTGCTTTTAAAAGGTATATTTTACATTTCTTTGAAATGAGTTTATCAATCGGAAATTATCATACTTCTAAAGATTTTACTAATAATTGGACCGTTTTTTATTGGGCATTTTGGTTAGCATGGGTTCCTTTTACTGGAATTTTCATTGCAAGGGTTTCTAAAGGACGAACCATTAAAGAATATATTATTGCAACCATCTTCATACCCGCTATGGCCAGTATGATTTGGTTTTCTGTATTTGGAAATAGTGCTTTTAATAAAATAAAAAACCTTTCCGATACAATCTTTAACAATGTTTTTACCTCATTATTTTTGTTTTTAGAACAATATCCTTTCAGTAGTATTACCATTTTACTAGCAATTATACTTATTTTAATTGCTATTATAAATTCTGTAGACTCTGCTATATACGTACTTTCTATCTTTAGCGATAGAGGTAATGAAAATCCTTCCAAAAATCATAAACTTTTATGGGGAACGATAATAACCTCTACTTCTATTGGATTAATGGCTCTAGGTACTGATGATTTATTAAACGCAATAAGTAATTTATTAATCATTTTTGCCCTTCCATTTAGTATATTATACAGTTATTTAATTTCAATTTTCTTAAAGCAATATTTTAAAAAAAATAAAAATTGAAAAACAATAAGTAGTACATACAAAAATATCTAATTAAATCTAAAACACTGTAAATAAAACTTCAACTAGTAATTAATATTAGCATCACGATTATTCTATCAATTAAATTTTTAAAAGAGCTCTATTTCAAAAAAAGATTATAACATGAACGAACAATTTAAAAAAGATATTCTAGAAGGATTACTAAACCCTACACAAAAAAGTGTGCCCTCTCGCTATTTCTATGATAAAAAAGGAGATGCTTTATTTCAGCAAATTATGGCTCTTCCTGAATATTACCTTACCCGAGCTGAAATGGAAATTTTTGAAAGAAAAACAGATGAACTAATTAATAGCCTAGGTTTTAATAATCAAAATAAATTTGATATAATAGAATTAGGAGCTGGAGATGGTACCAAAACCGTTCATTTATTAAAAGAACTAGTAAACCGTACAGTTAATTTTCAATATATTCCTGTAGATTTTTCATTAAATGCACTACAAGGCATTGAACAATATTTAAAACAAGAAATTCCTACTTTAATAATAAAACCTAATCATGCAGACTATTTTCAAGCACTTAAAAATTTAAAACAAAGTAATAGAATTAAAATTATCTTTTTCCTTGGTTCTAGCATTGGTAATCTAGATGATGAAATGGCTACAGAATATATTTATCAATTAGGATCTCATCTTTCTAAAGGAGATAAAATATTATTAGGTGTAGATCTCAAAAAAAGCATCGAAATTATTTTACCAGCATACAACGATAATCAGGGCGTTACAGCAGAATTTAACCTTAACTTATTAGATAGAATTAATAAGGAATTAGGCGCTAATTTTGATCGATCAAAATTTATACACCATCCTATTTACGATGAAAAAAAAGGAATGGCAATCAGCTATCTAAAAAGTTTATCCAATCAATCTGTAACAATAGATAATACTACCATTTATTTTTTAGCAGAAGAATTAATACATACTGAAATTTCTAGAAAATACGACGATGAAGTAATGCGTAAAATATTATCTAAAACAGACATTCAATGGGAATACAAAATTACGGATTCTAACAACTTTTTTGCAAATTATATTTTAGAAAAAAAATGAAACATAAATTAGGCATATTGGGCTTAGGATCTTTTTCTACATTACATTATATAGAAGAGCTAAACAATAAAAGTTTAGAAAAATTTGGAGGATATAACACTTGCCCTTTCATAATGATTAATACAAACTTTAATCAAATTAATACTTATTTACCAGATCAAGAAACAGAATTAATTAAGAATCTACTCCCCTATTTATACTCCTTAACCTTACTAAATATAGAATATCTAATAATTCCTAATATTACGATTCATAGAGTTTTAGACAAAATTTTAAAAACACACAATTTTAATTTTACAATCATCCATCCCATTAAACTACTACTACACAAATTACTTGAAAAATCAATTACAGAAGTAATTATATTAGGTAGTCTATATACCATGCAAGGAACATATATCCAAAATTTACTTCAACAAAACGGAATAACAAGTATTAAATTAAATAAAGAATATCAAAAAAAGATAGACAATTTAAGAAAACTAATTTATACAACCCAAAACAAAAATACTTCACTCTTAGAAGAAATTATACAGAAATATCCTAATACTTATTTTATTTTGGCCTGTACTGAATTATCCATTCTAAAATATAAAAATCCACATATCATAGACCTTAGTGATTTACAAATTAGTAAAACTATTAAATTAGTAAACAAGCATTAATAGATTATATATCAAATATATAACTTATTATTAATTCTATTTCTAACCTAACACATAAAAGATTAAATACTTTATTTTTAAAAAGGAAAAATAAACAAATTAATAGGCTTTTTTATAAGCTTGATCTTTTCAAAAAATTAGAATTTTGCGATAAATACTAATAATTATTTTAGTTAAACCTTTTAATTTTTTTATACTATGAACGCTAAAGTCATTCATCCAGCATTCCGTACTTATGATATAGATAAAACGGTTTGCATTTTACAACAAATATTTTGGTTTTAGATTAGATGCTTCTGCAGATTTAGGAGACCTTACACTTAATTTCCTAAAAGATTCAGGAAACCAAGTAGAATTAGAATTTACAGTTTTTAAAAACCCTAACATGACTACAGGTATGGAAAATGGTGGTTTTGATCATTTAGCTATTTCGGTTGATGATCTTCCTACATTGCATAAAATGATGACTGAAGATGGATTAGAACCAACTGAATTAATGGAAGTTAAATTAGGAAATGTTGTTCTTGCCAAAGTCTTTTATGTAAATGACCCTAATGGTTACAAATTAGAAATGGTACAAAGAGAAGGTCGATGGGCATAAAATGATTTAAAAAGGATTATTTATTAGATCCTCATCTTAGCCAGAAGTAGTTTTACCAATTACTTTTGGCTTTTATTCTTAAAAATACATTTCAAATTGTAGATCTAAAAATTCCAGTATTACAATATAAAATTAAAACGAAAACGGTATATTAGATCCGTAATATAATACAAATTAATTTTTTTATGATTTTCAATGGAATTTTAGATGAATATCTATTTGTATCTGAAATCGTTCCAGAACGCAAATATATGTTCAATAAAGATTTAAAAACCAGTTTGACTATATTATGGAATACTGGTTCTAAATTTGATCTTACTATCGATAATATTCCATATGAAATTAATACTAATTGCTTTGTGTTTTTAACTTCCTTTCATAAAATTAATGAATTTGATTTTGAAAAATTAAGAGTAATTCAATTCAATCAACCTTTTTATTGCATAGAAAATCACGATAGTGATGTTGGGTGTAAAGGGTTACTATTTTTTGGAGCATCTAGCGTACCTAAAATAGCAGTAGAAGAAAATGCTTCTGCATTTGACTTACTTTGGAAAATATTTGAAATGGAAATTGATCAACATGATCAATACACCTTAGAAATGCTCAAATCACTTTTAAAAAGATTTTTAATTCTTTGTGTTAGAGTTTATAAAAAACAAAATTTTTCTCTTAAAGAAGACTCTAAAACAATTGGTTTAATACGTGAATTTAACTTTCTGGTAGAAAAACATTATAAACAACATACAACCGTTGCTGCATATGCTGATATGCTATTTAAAACACCAAAAACGTTATCTAATTTATTTAAAAAACATATTGATAAAACACCACTAGAAATTATTAACAATCGTCGTCTTTTAGAAGCTAAAAGACTACTTAATTACACTCATTTACCCATCCAAGAAATTGCTGATGAACTTTCTTTTAATGATATACAATCATTCAGTAATTTTTTTAAAAACAAACAAATTTATCACCTACTGAATTTAGAAATACTACAGCTAATATGAACTAATTACACTGTAAAAGCATGGCACTTTATCTTTATCTATAGATCTCATATAATTTTCCTTTAAAGGTAGTTATTCTTTCTCAAAAATATGTAAAGTATTGTCCGTTCGGGCCGATTGAGATGTAATAACCACTACTTGATCTGACAGTTCTAAGTTAAATTTTACTTGTCAGATGATTTGTAATTTCATTTCCCTGCGGGGTTTTTCAATAGAAAGAAAAAAATACTTAATGAAAATATTAAGTTTAGAATCAAAAATTTGTAATACCTACCAAAACCTTGATAAATTAAAACTATAAAACAAAAAGCAACTCGTAAAAAAGTTGCTTTTTTGTTTATTTACTTGTGTGTCCTACTGTTGTGGGCACAGAATGCAATTCATAAGTGTTCGAAACCTTATCCTGTATTCATTATGTCATTAATTTTATCTGGATTTCCTCCACATTTGAGTACAATATCTTTCATTATTAACACTTCTAATTCATTTGCAAATTTTAGTTTTGGTATTTTATATCCTTTTAATTGATTTAACTTTTTATAAACAGTCAAAAGTATTACTGTAATTAATGTCATATACATTACAACTCTAATCCTGTTTGTATTTCTAGACATTAAATGACTAAAATTCAAATTTTGTTTGATAAATTTAAAAAACACTTCGATTTCCCAACGTTGTTTGTATATATCAACTATTTCTTTAGAAGACAATTCTTTACTGTTACTCAAAAAATAAAAAACTTCTTCAGTTTTTTTTCTTTGGCAATAATCAGGCGTAAAAACTTTTCAGTTTTTTTACTTCTTTCATCAAATAATGTTACTTCTAAATCTTGTTCAATAATTAATCTTTCCGTTTCATTTTCAATAATTTTAAATTCATTTATTGTTTCAAAACGATCATAATTGTTAAGGCGAGTTACGAAAACTAACTCTTTATCACTAAACTCATCAAAGGTAGATCTAGCTTGAAGACCTCTATCAAAAACTAAAATATTATTAGCATTTAATGGACATTCATTTATTAATTCCTTTAATGCAAATTCTTCTGAAAGAAATTGTTGTTCTGTAAATACTTTTGAATGAATTGGCACATTTGAAAACGCCATACTAAATTTTATATATTTCTTGTCTCCCTTTTTATTAAGTTTCATTCCTTCCATTAATAATTTTGAAGAAATTGTTACCATAGTGGAATCAAAAGAAATGATATTGTGTTCTTTCTTTAAATATTTATCTTTGAATTGAGAAAGACAACTATTAAAAATGGCTTCAAAGTAATCAGGATTAATATTTACTAATCTATCCCTAATTGAATTGTATTTAACTCCTTCATAGCTAGTATTAGCGATGCCTTTAAAGGCTAATGAATGATAGAATTCTTCCATAACTCGAACACTATTCTGTCGAACATTAAGCATCGAAAACAATAATAATTGAAACATCGTTTGTCCATCGAGCTTCTTAACTTGATAGTCTACTTTGTATTCTATTGACAATCGTTCTAATTCTTCTTTTGGTATGTAATTTAAAACTTCTGAAACTTTCATAGTTTCTTGTAAAATTACAAATTTTAAGGTTTCGAACACTTATGAATTGCATTCTGTGCCCACAAAGAGTTTCAGAAAAGCATAACAAATTTGTATTTTTACTTAGAAATATAAAAGTGCAAAGCATGTCAACAAAATATAAAGCCACCACTACAGAAGACTGTTATTTTATTACAATTACAACTGTAGGTTGGGTTGATGTTTTTACAAGATTAAACCAAAAACATCATATTATTGATGCTTTGAAGTATTGTCAAAGCAATAAAGGACTCGAAATATATGCCTATTGTATTATGACCAACCATATACATTTACTTTGTAAAGCTACCAACGGGTTTGTGTTAAGTGATGTGATGCGGGATTTTAAAAAATTTACATCCAAGAAAATCATTCAAACTATAATAGAAGAAACCGAAAGTAGACGCGAATGGATGTTAGAATATTTTAAAAAGTCATGCGATCATTTAAAGAAAAATCAAACCTATAAAGTATGGCAAAATGGCTATCATGCAGAGCATGTTTATAGTAATGCATTTATCAAGCAAAAACTGGAATACATCCATTTTAATCCAGTAAAAGATAAGATAGTTGCACATCCAGAAGATTATTATTTTAGTTCTGCAAGAAATTATGCTGACTTAGAAAACGAACTAGACGTAATTCTTTTATATTTGTTTTGAGTCTCATTGTTGTGGGCACAGATTATAAATCATAAGTGTTCGAAACCCTATTTTGGTTTGAAAATATCCTCAACTTGATTTGGGTTTCCACCGCATTTTTCCACAATATCTTTGATGATTAATACTTCTAACTCGTTAGCAAATTTTAGTTTTGGTATTTTGTACCCTTTTAGATTGTTTAGTTTTTTATAAACTGTCAAAAGGATCGCCATTATCAAAGTCATATACATAACAACCTTTATTCCGTTTAGATTCCTAGAAATCAAATGACTAAAGTTTAAGTTTTGTTTTATAAATTTAAAAAACACTTCAATCTCCCATCGCTTTTTGTAAATATCGACAATCTCTTTAGAAGTCAGGTCATTACTATTACTTAAAAAATAGAATATTTCATTACTTTCCTTTTCTCTTGCAATGATTAACCTTAAAAATGAAGTTGTTTTTTTATTTCGTTTATCAAACAATATGACCTTCAAATCTCTTTCAATATATAATCTTTCTGTTTCGTTTTGAACTATTTTAAATTCCTCAACTATATCAAATCGAGTATAATTATTAAGACGAGTAACAAAAATAAAATTCTGGTTATTAAAACTTTCAAATGCACTTCTTGCCTGAAGTCCGCGGTCAAAGACCAATATATTTTCTGGACTTAGGGGACATTCATTTATCAAATCTTTTAAAGCAAAATCTTCAGAAACGAAAGCTTGTTCTGTAAATATCTTTGAGTGTATAGGAACATTCGAAAAAGCCATACTAAATTTCACAAATCTTTTATCTCCTTGTTTGTTAATCTGCATTCCTTCTTCAAATAATTTAGAAGAAATACTGACTAAAGTAGAGTCGAAAGCAATGATGTTGTGCTTTTTATTAAGATATTTATTTTGAAATTGTTTCAAGCAACTTTTGAAAATTGCTTCGAAATAACACGGATTTATAGTAACTAATCGGTCTCTTATCGAATTGTATTTTACTCCGTCAAAACTATTGTTTGCAATACTTTTAAATGCTAATGAATGATAAAATTCCTCCATAACCCTCAGGCTATTATTTTTTACATTTAGCATTGAAAAAAGTAAAAGTTGAAACATCGTTTGCCCATTGAGCTTTTTAACTTGGTAATCAACCTTGTACTTTAATGATAATCTTTCTAATTCCTCTTTTGGAATATAATTTAACACTTCCGAAACTTGCATAGTTTCTTGTAAAATTATAAAATTTAAGGTTTCGAACACTTATGAATGCAATTCTGCGCCAACGTTTGCGCTGAGACTCACTTTGTGTCATTCCTGCGCGATCGGGAATTCTGCGCCAACGTTTGCACTGAGACTCACTTTGTGTCATTCCTGCGCGATCGGGAGAAGTAAAAAACTTCTTCCCCTTCGCAAGATTTATTGTGTTATTCTAACATAAAGTTATTGAATTATACGCAAAAAATAATCGAAAAGTTTAGCAATTATTATTTGGAAAAACCATAGTTATCGGGGGGGCTATTTAATTCTCAAAAGACTATCGTTTAAAATATTAACAATTTCAATTTTACCTAATCTGTTTTTAGCAAGTTTATATTCTAGCCTGACTTCTCCATCTTCTTCAAAATTAACAAAAGTCACAACAAAGATTTCAGCTTCTTTGGTACAATTAATTGTTTTTTTAATACTTACCCCATCATAATCTTGAGCTTTAATGAATGGATCATAATCTAATTCTAAATTTTCAGGATTTGAATTTAAACTATTTATCTTATCATTAATTTCTTTAGACAAAAACTCTTTCTGATCAGAAAAGCTAAAATTTTTGTTCTCATCGTAGTAAAATTTGTTGTAAAATTTTTTTAAAAACTTTACTCCTTCATCAATACTAACTATAGTAGTATCTTTTAAATTACTTTTATCGTTTACACTTTGCTGTTCTAAAATTTTTCCCTTTGAATTTTTGTTATTGTAATCATCTTTAATTTCACCTTTACAACAGATGAATAATATTGGAACTATTAATAAAGATTTTTTTTCATATTTTAGTTTTTGATTCTTCAAATGATGGATCCTATATATTGCGTAAGTATTCGCTTTAATGTATTCTGCATGAACAAAAAATGAGCGTTGCTTAAAGTCTGAAACCCATTTTTTTCCATTATACATAGCAATATGACCATATGGTTTCTTATCAGTCTTTTTAAACACAGCAATATCTCCTTTCTCTAAATCAATATCGTTTATATTTTTACTTATTACTTCAAAATTTTTATTCTCAAGTTTTCCGCTTAAATAATAACTTGTGGCATGACCTCTTAACCATAAGTGTTCGAAACCTTAAATTTTATAATTTTACAAGAAACTATGCAAGTTTCGGAAGTGTTAAATTATATTCCAAAAGAGGAATTAGAAAGATTATCATTAAAGTACAAGGTTGATTACCAAGTTAAAAAGCTCAATGGGCAAACGATGTTTCAACTTTTACTTTTTTCAATGCTAAATGTAAAAAATAATAGCCTGAGGGTTATGGAGGAATTTTATCATTCATTAGCATTTAAAAGTATTGCAAACAATAGTTTTGACGGAGTAAAATACAATTCGATAAGAGACCGATTAGTTACTATAAATCCGTGTTATTTCGAAGCAATTTTCAAAAGTTGCTTGAAACAATTTCAAAATAAATATCTTAATAAAAAGCACAACATCATTGCTTTCGACTCTACTTTAGTCAGTATTTCTTCTAAATTATTTGAAGAAGGAATGCAGATTAACAAACAAGGAGATAAAAGATTTGTGAAATTTAGTATGGCTTTTTCGAATGTTCCTATACACTCAAAGATATTTACAGAACAAGCTTTCGTTTCTGAAGATTTTGCTTTAAAAGATTTGATAAATGAATGTCCCCTAAGTCCAGAAAATATATTGGTCTTTGACCGCGGACTTCAGGCAAGAAGTGCATTTGAAAGTTTTAATAACCAGAATTTTATTTTTGTTACTCGTCTTAATAATTATACTCGATTTGATATAGTTGAGGAATTTAAAATAGTTCAAAACGAAACAGAAAGATTATATATTGAAAGAGATTTGAAGGTCATATTGTTTGATAAACGAAATAAAAAAACAACTTCATTTTTAAGGTTAATCATTGCAAGAGAAAAGGAAAGTAATGAAATATTCTATTTTTTAAGTAATAGTAATGACCTGACTTCTAAAGAGATTGTCTATATTTACAAAAAGCGATGGGAGATTGAAGTGTTTTTTAAATTTATAAAACAAAACTTAAACTTTAGTCATTTGATTTTTAGGAATCTAAACGGAATAAAGGTTGTTATGTATATGACTTTGATAATGGCGATCCTTTTGACAGTTTATAAAAAACTAAACAATCTAAAAGGGTACAAAATACCAAAACTAAAATTTGCTAACGAGTTAGAAGTATTAATCATCAAAGATATTGTGGAAAAATGCGGTGGAAACCCAAATCAAGTTGAGGATATTTTCAAACCAAAATAGGGTTTCGAACACTTATGATTATAAATCTGCGCTAACGATACCGCTTAGATTTTGTTTGCGTATATCTGAGCGATCAGGATTGGGCGGGAGCGAGAGAAAGCTTGCAAATCATTCCTCCATCTTACTCAAGACTACTTGCTCTTTCAAATAATCAATAAATGCCCATTCAAACTCATCTACAGTCATTATATAACCTGTTTGCTTTTCTTGTTCTTCTATAACTTCATAAAATTTTAATCGATGTTTTCTGTAATTCTCTTTAAAACCGAATAAAACATTATAATTCACAACATAAAAGTTTCCCCAAGGAAGCTTATCTATTCTCAGATTTTTTATTTCTTCTTCCCGAATTGAAGTATTTTCAATGTTTTCATCAGGGATATTTTTTTATGTTAAATTTAGCTCTTATGGCTTCAAATAACAAATCTCTTATAAAAAAAGTAAAACTCATATTCTCAGTAAAATAATAATTTTTTTCAGTAATATGATAGATAATAGGGTTTTCTGAGCGACTATCAATAAACCCCAAACTAAACCAACGATGGTATTGTGTTATGAAAATTATTTTATTAATGTCAATTATGTCTTTAAAATAAAAAAATCATCGTCACTATTGTCTGCATAATCAAGAAATCCTTCATCTCTTAGAATTATTTGTTTGTAATTCTCATTAACACCAACAAACATAGCTTCTTTTATGTCTTTTATTGTCATATCAAAACATTCATCAGTTTTTCTGACTTTTATTTTCCTGCCAAATAAAATCAAAAAAGCATACAATGTCACTGGAAATTCAATTTGATGCTCTTTTTCAAATTGATGTATAACAGTTTCATCTAAACCTTCAACTTCATCAACTAATGTTAGTTTTGTATCTAATACAAACTGTTTCACAGATTCATAAAATGAAATATATTTCTCTCCTCTTTTCATAATTATTTTTTTAATAAATAACTCCGTGCTTTTCTTTTACTTCAACTCCTGCTTTAATTTCATTACATTTACCAATAATAGCTTCACAAGACTCACAAGGGCTCATTTCGGTAGTAATATTAATTTTGACTTTTGAGCCACCTAAAATTTGTTCGACATACTCCTTTCTATCTGCTCCATTAGGTATTTTAATATCTTTTTCACGAGCCAAACGATCCATAAAATATTCAAATATCTTAGCCTCACTATCTTGTCCTCCACCAGATATTGCATAAAAACGATTATTACTAGCTGTTGGTGTGATTGTTTTGTTTGTACCCAAAAAACCATAGTTATCGGGGGCTTAAAAATAAAAATTGAAGATTAAATACAATGTCATTATTTTAAAATCTTTTATTTTCATTGCGAGACCATCTTAAAGAATATTAAAAAAATATTAGATGCAAACTTACAAGAAGAGTTTTTACTGTTTTTAACAGAGAAATGCCATTTATAAATACCTATAAATTTTCATCTCAAATTTAACATTTTTTTATTTGTTTTTATCATAGAATGAGGGAATGACGTTAGTACAATTTAATGATACCATATTCATTAGGTTCATCGTTCATAAAATCAATCCTGAATTGTTTAGGTAGATTTTCCCTTCCAATTTCAATAGCTATTTCTAATACCAAAGGAAGTCTTGTTGTTTTAGTTGTTTTTAATACCCAATCTACACTTGTTTCTAAAGAAATTTTATGTCCTAAAGAAACATAGACTGGGCTTAAATTTTCTTTTGTACGAAGGGCTTTACCAACAACAATCGCATCAAATATTAATTCTAAATAATCTCCTCTATTATAGCCCAATTCTTCTTTTTTACAATATCCAACTAATCTCTTTTTAGCACAACCAATAGTTGGTATATCAAGTTGAATACCTAAAAAAGTAGCCAAGCCCATATTTTTTGGATGTTCAATACCATGTCCATCACAAAAAACAAGCTGGGGTTTTATAGATAATTTTTCAAAAGCTTTAATTGTCCACACTGTTTCATTAAACCCAAAAATATCAGGTATGTGCATATTAATCTTATCCTCAGTATAAACTGCCTGATCCACAATTTCTTGACTATCTACATTCATTACGGTTACAACCGCTACTATTTTTTGGGTTATGTCATGATAAGCTACACTTACCCCTCCGATAAATTGTATGGCTGTTGGCAGTTGATCCTCATTTATGGCTTTCCCAATTTGTTCTTCTTGCCAAACAAATTTTTCCATAAAAGTATCAGGAACAGTTTTACCTAAATATTTTTGCATATCTTGACTAACTAAATACGCATTCATAACTTTAGTATATTTAACTTTATCAATTGACATATCTATAAAAGTATTCAAACTATATAAGTCATATTGAACTTCAAAATATTCATCTAGGATATTTTGATTCTCATTTAATATATTTTCATAATTCAAATCTTCTCTTGAAAAAAAAAACAATAAGGCTAGCATTAATAGATTTCGCTCCATTTTTACAATTAAAATCATCAATAAAAAAATCATTTTGATAGCTCAAACTATAAATAGAAATATTACAATCTATGTTACTAAATGCAAAAAAAAACCTTTCTTCTCCATATATATATATATGAATAGTTCTAGATACTTGATTATCATTTGAATGATTACTAAAATAAATTCCATGAGGTATTCCACCGCAAAAAAATTTTCTTCCATAATATCCTATTTCATTTGAAAAGGTCTCTTTAATTCCTGAAAAGAATTCATTACTATTTTTCAAAAGCTTTTTATCTACATCATCAATTAAAAATTTTTCAAATTCTTCTTGAGGGTATAATCTCTCCATAATCTATTCATTTTTAATAAAGTTGACACCTTGTGTAATGTAAAAACAATGTGGACAAGTACTCATATGTTGATGATCATCAGAATTTTCAAAATTTTTAGCCTTAATTTTAACTATTATCATAATATTCAAAGCTTGAATATCCTGAACACTATTAATAGTTTTTCCTTTTATAAGTTCATTTAATATTTGAACTTCAGTATGAATTCCTGGTCTTTGAGCTACATTTATTTTTCTTTTAGTTATGCGACCTCCATATAATTTTTCGAATAAATTACCATCATTACCATCAGAACAATCTTTTCTTATAAAGTCCATATAATCGAGATGTTTTTTTAAGAATGGATGTAATGTGTTGATATAATTTTCATAAGCTACTTCATTATTCTCAATTAAATCACCATTAAAAAACTTTCTATTATATCTTAAAATTATATTTCCTGAAGGTAAATTTCCGACTCCAACAATTTTTGCATCAAAATCATTTTTAATCATACCTGAAGGAGGAATTATACTATCGTTTGAATGAATTAAAGGATGAAATATGTGGTCTATCGTATTAGCTAATTCTGCCTCTCTAGCGCCCATACTTCTAATTGCTTCAACATTTGTTAACCAAGAAATATGATTTTTTCCATGATATGGTTTCACTATTTTAAAATAATCTCCATTATCTTTCCAATAATCAACTAAATAGACTTTTGATTTTAAAATGGCCATTCCTCCTTCAGAAATTCCCTCAAAATCATCCACAAAAACTTTTTGTTTAGCAGTAGTAAGAGCGAGTACTTTATTTAAAACAGCTATATCAATACCTTTTGCACATAGTTTATGCACTGCAGTTGAGTTTTGAGTATTAGAAGCAAGTTGTTCAAGTTTTTTACACAACTCACTTTCTTTTGTATTACCAATTTTATCAGGACAAAATGTGCATTTAGGATTAATATTATTATTAGCTGGATCTTTATCCTCACTATATTCATAGATATGATAGCCATCTACTGCCGCCTTAACAAAATTAATCTTAATCTGATTATTAATTAGAGTAGCTAAAATATTATCTTGTCCTACATTGAGAATTATAAATTTTCCATCTACTGCTTGAGCAGTAGGTGATGTTCTAATACTTACTACACTCTGATTATCAAATGCTTTTACAATTTCATCAGATTTTGACGTTATAGTACTCTTTATGGCATCAGTTATTTGTTCTGTTTTTCCTGAAAGGTTTAAGACCGTTTCAATTTTATTTGCATTATTTGATAATTGTAAAATATTATCTGTGGCATTAACATTTAAGTTCAAAGTAAGAACAGTGGCTAAAAAAGTTTTTTTGAACCCTGTGTTTATTTTAGAAATGTAATTACTAAATGTTTTTCCTCTGTTTAGTAAATTTAAGTCAGTAGGAGCATTTTTAAATATATTTCGCAACTGATTGAGTCGTTCTCCAAAAACAGAATTCTGAAAGGTATTAGCTCCACTAATAGCAGTTTCGAAAGCATTATAACTTTTTGCAAAATTGTTAAGTTTTAAAATATTATAGCCTGTAACTGCAAGGTTAGTAACTGCTCCTGCTCCATCAATCATACTATAAGTAGTATAGGTAGTGTCCCAAGCTTTATAAAAACTACTTTGTTTAAAACTAGGATCAGCACTAGCTACAGATGTCATGTAGGCATCAATAGAGCCAACTGCAGTACCAACTGTTGAAATCGTGGCAAGTACTCCTGCTAATGACGTTCCTCCTGAAAATGGTGTAGCTAAAACACCTGTAGTAATCATTATTGCATTTCCAAACTGTCTCAAATTTTCTTCTTTACTTTCTTCTTGTAAAACAGCTTGATAAGCAAATGCAGCAATTGCTGGCATCACTATCTCTTTTTTGACTTGTAAACCAAATTGATTTTCTATACCACAAATAATAGTTACAGGTTCAAAAGGATCATAAGTTTCATTATAATTAAAATATTTGTATAGACTTGCCGTTGATGGTGGATTATTAGGGTCATAAATTTTAGGAGATAAATCCGTCATCATATATTGATTATAAAAACGAAGCCTACTATTCTCTAAAAATTCTAACTTAGTATCTTGAATATTAATCTCACTCGAATTATCTATTTGCAACGTAATATCTTTATTTCCTTTACCTAATATATAAGGTTGCATTCCTGGATAATAATTAGAAATAGCTGGTTGATTATCAAATTTAAAGGCTTGTTTAACGGTTAGTGGAACATTTAATTGATCATAGTATTTTATTACCCATTTACTAACTTCTAAATAAATCTCGGCTACTTGATTCATTTCGACATCATTTCCAAAACCTGCGGTAGAGCTTCCAAAATCGTATAACTTCCTGATCCATTCAAAATTGTTCTCTCTGATTTTTTTCAAAAGATTTAATTGTTGATTTTCAGGAGTGTATTTGATCAAATCTTTGATGAAAAAATAATCGCATCCTGTGTTTTCACACATGCTGATCTCTAAGTCACTGTCATCAGTCGCCTCGTTGAAATATTTAGATAATATTTTAAACCTCAAAGACTCTTCCATTTTTTGTATTGAACACAGAGTGATATTAGCTTTAAAAATAGGTTCTAAATCTTTGAT
The DNA here is from genome assembly GCF_019565455.1 of Flavobacterium oreochromis. Lineage (NCBI taxonomy): Bacteria > Pseudomonadati > Bacteroidota > Flavobacteriia > Flavobacteriales > Flavobacteriaceae > Flavobacterium > Flavobacterium oreochromis. Next base: position 3,080,592 of record NZ_CP067377.1, on the reverse strand, counting down.
TTTATTATTTGGTTTGTTAACCGATTCAGCTATGTTTAATAATTGCTTTTGAATAACTACTTCATCCGCAATGTTACATGACACATTACTATCATCTTTAGCCAATGTCCATCCCGCAAGGGATTGATTAAGCTTACTATTATCTAAAGGATTACATTCTAAAGGTAATGAGGCATTTAATTTTGATGCTAAGAAATCAGCTAAAACTTTATTCGTATTATAATCTACAGGCAATTTAGATTTACTCAAAAATAATTTTCTAGCTGGACAATCTATTAAATTAAGAAAAAATAATATTTCTGGATCATCTGCTTTAGTTTCCACACAAAAAACAGGCTCAGTATTTGCTATTTTAACAAATACTTTTTTGTCTGAATTCCAACTTAAACTAGAAGTGTTCACATAACGATCTTTATCCCAATAATAAAATCTTTTTGTGGATATTAGTTCTTTCTCTTTCTCAATTACAACAAAACCAGGTACAGTACCTGTAGGTATATTTTTGTCCTTTGGTTCTAGAACTATAGACGATTGCTCTATATTAACAATTTTGAAATTAGGAGTCATTACACATTTTGAGAACTCCCCCTTCGTACTTCCATCCAACACATACACCCCAAACTTAGGATGGCTAATGCGCTGCCAGTGTACATACGGTAGTTTAGTACCTGCGGTATAATCCATTAACCAAGGGGTATTACTATTTTTATTACCTGTAGCATACTGTTCCCATGGGTGTTCTAGCTCGAATACGCCGTGCCCCAGTTCGTGTGCCATAACGGAGGTTATATTACTATTCGGTTTTGTTTCTTGGGCAGCTGTATCTGTAAATACGAATCCAAACTGGGAATGACGTGGCATAAAACCAGCTATAGGTCGGCTTGGGGTAATCCCCTTGGTTACAAAAATGTAAAATTCGTCTTTTTGTGGTTTATTATCTTTTGTATAACTTTTTACAAATGCATCTTGATCTTCTGATAGCTTTTCTAAAAGGGCATCTTTACCACATTCAAGAGTGTTTTTAGTTACGGTATATTCCTTTGCTTTGGTCACTTTAAAGGAAACCGCAGCATCTTTATAAAGTGCGTTTAATTGGGTTTCTATGTCTTCGGGTATAGCCGCTCCGTTTACGGGTATTAGGGTTAGGTTAACGGTAGGTAACTGTTTTATGGGGATAATTTTACTTGCTCCTATGAGTTTGTTTTTACCATTAGCTTCTGTGCTTTTTATGATAGCCATGAGTTCTACAACAGTGGAAGAGTCAAAAACAGGTACTTCTAGGGTGACTCTGGTTTTGTTACCTTCGGGTTGTGGCGTTCCTACTGTTTTGGCTTGTACCCCGTTGCTATTAAAAACAATATCGCTAACTTTTATCTTACTGTCGTTAATTTCAATTAGTGCATCGATAAAATCGGTACTCTTGCTTCCTTTGCCATCATTTACGATTCCTTTGTGATAAAACGCGTATGATGTATTACCATCATTTAGTTTTTTGTATAATTTTTGTATGGTATCATGGGCATTTGCGGGTGCGGTATCGTCGGCAAATTTACTTTGGCTGGAACGCATAAAATAAACCCGTGCTCTCGTAGATGAAAATGAAGTGACAGTACCGTTAGAAGCTACTCCTTCGGTATTAGAAGCATTAGGCACAAATCCTGCTCCTTCGGCTAGTTGGGTTACTTGTCCTTTTTCTGGGTCTACTGTATAGGTGTTTCCTTTAACATCTTTTATTATTACCAGTTCTCCTGGGTCATGCTCAAAGGTTTTGATTTGTCCATCAGGGCTAGTTATGGTAATAGCATTAGCTGTTACGGTTATATTTTTAGGATCTTCGATTAGAAAATCAACTGAAAAATTATGCTCTTCTACATCAGGGGAGAAACCATCAAAAACATTTTCTATTTGATCATAAATTGTTCCGACATCCAGAATGTTTTTCCATTGAGGATCGTAAAGTGCTTTGATTTCTCCTTTTATTAATTTAAAGTCGGTATTTAATACGATATCTTTAAATTCAACGCCTATTTTAACTGAAGAAAGGTAAGGAACGGTGGTATAGCCTTTTCCTGTGTAGGTACCGGTACCGGTTACTTCGGTTAGTTTTATGGCAAAATCACCTGCCATTATTACTTGATCATTAGGCAGTTCTTTGGTAAAGTTTGTTTGATTGGTTAGATTGATTTGGGGTTGAATTCCACAATTTATTGCAGCAGTATTGGTGGTAGGTTGCTTGAAGCTGGATGGGTTACTATACATGGTAACTCCTGCCATACAAATACCGCCTACTCTAAAATCATAGGTAGCTCCTGGTTCTAGATCGTATAGGGTGGCTTCTTGGTTATAGTGTGCTGTTTGAAACCATTGGGGGCTTCCTTTTTTCTGTATTCAACTACGTAATCTAAATGTTTGGGGTCGTATTGCCAGGTTATCTTGGCTTGGGTGGCATTAGCAGAAGTCGCTAAAACGAATTTAGGGTACTCACAATCCCCTGGATATAGAAAATCAAATATCTCGCTATTACCGTTATTATTAAAAACGGCTTTGTCTCCAAAGCCTGGTTGTGAAAGGGCTTGTACACGCCAAGCGTATTTTTTGCCTTCTATAAGTTGTGGTAATGATGGATCATAATGTAAAACCGTATTAGTAGTTTGGGTGGAATATAACGGCTGTCCGATTAAAAAGGCTTGATTGGAGGGCGTTTGTGTATTTAATAGCTCTACTAATTCGAATTTATATTCTATATTGGTCGCATTGATATGACGCGGTGTCCAAGAAAAAATAATATTTTGAGGATTCTGAAATTGAACAATTTCATGATTGGTTGGACGATTTAGAAAAGGGGGTTCGTTGTAAATGAAATAGTAGAAAGTACATGATTTTTTTGAAATTTTCTGATTGGTTATAAAATCAAATACTTCCGCACAAAAGTTATAGCTCCCTTGGGGTAAAACTTCACTATAGCTCTGAGGGCTTATTCCTTGCAGGTTTTCTAAACGAAAGTAGGGTTCTAAATCAAGGTTGGTCAGGTTTAGGGTTTCGCCACCATTTAAAAATAAAGGCATAGCACCGTTTACCACCGGAGTGGATTGGGCTTTTATTCCATTACCTTCTATATATATTTTTAGTTTTACTTGTCGATTCACCACATTTAAATCAGCAGTAAATAAATTTAATAAGTATTTTGGACTGGTAGCTGTTCCATAAGCGGAAATGGTAGATGGATAAGGTGGTACCACGCTACTATTAAGCTGCACTGGATATACTTGGGCTAAAGACAATACACTTACTAGGAGTGCTATCAGATTTAAATAGGATTGTCTAATTTTCATTTTGTATCTTTTCTTAAGAGAACTTTGTCTTTTTTTGAGGTTTATCTTGTATTTTCTAAATTTATATCTCTATTCTTTTTCTATTTTTTTCTTATAAGCTTTTAAATAGTTATTTAAAAAAATAAATTGAAATTCGTTTGTCTGTCTTGATTTTTCAACTTTCTTAAGAAACTGTTCATAATAGAGCTTTTTATTTGTACGTGCTAATTCAGCTAATAAATCCTCAAATCTTGAACTTTCTAACATATTGCGTAGATTTATTTGTGATAGTATGAAATAGTCTTTTTTACTTTAAACATTTTTTTCGTCTAAAGCTAAATCAGACTGCTTTTTACCGTGATTAGCTGGTTGACCGAAACTATCTAAATTAACCATTGTAATAGAATCTACTGTAATAATAGTAGCTTTTGTCATAATATTTTTTACTTCACATTTCATTGTTATAGATGTTTTTCCAAACTTAACAATATCTAAACCTATTTCTATAATATCACCTTGTCTGGCAGAGCTCATAAAGTTGATTTCAGACATAAACTTCGTAACTATTTTATTATTTTTCAAAATAACAATTGAATAGAGTGCAGCCTCGTCATCTATCCATGATAATAATTTTCCTCCAAAAAGAGTTCCATTTGCATTTAAATCTTCTGGTCTAACCCATTTGTGTGTCTTATATCTCATGATTAATTTTAAATAAAAGTAAATTTAAATATTTTCAAATAATTTAAAATTAATTCTAACTATTTATTGATATTAGGTCATTTTTCTTGTAAAAATATTGGGTTAAGAATAATCTACATATGATGTAAATCAACTTTTAATTTTAATATTCTAGTATTTATAAAAATAGTTATCAATGACAATTTACAATAAATTAACTAATAACTTTTGAAAGGATTTTCTAAATTATAAAGGATTTTTTACTAAATTTAATAAAAAAGTAAAGATGGAAACTCGTGACAAACAACTTCTTATTTTAAGAGGTGACATCATAGGAAACATAAATATTCAGTCTTCTTCGGAAGAAATATTTCAGAATACTACCCTCCGTCCTATATTAAGGTTACAGAACGATTTATTTATTCAAGCTTTTATTAATTATGCGGTAAAACAAAAAAATGTTTTTTTACACTTTCTACTGAAAAAAATCAAGTTACATTGAAAATGTGATTCACAAAGATATTAAGTTTAGAAATTCTTTGAAAGGAATGATAATTGGTTTATTTACAGTTGATGAATATACGGAATATATTAAAAACTCATCTCAACTAAACAAGAGAATGATGAATTTACTAATCGAACGATTAAAAAGTAATATTCAATTATTAATAGTAGTTTAGTAGAATTTTATTGTAACTATTTTTAAAATTTTACATAAAACAAATTTTTAAAAAGGGGATCCAAAAATTTGGATCCCCTCTTTATTATTTGTTAAATTTAATTATTGTTTCTTGTACTATTTGTAATTCAAATACAGTAGGAAATAGTTCTTCTAATATACTTATCATTTTGAGATTGTGATGTAAAGCATTTGTTAAATGATAAAGACCTTTGGTTAGGTTATTAGTTGTATAGTATAAGCCTGCTAATCGATATTCTATTTCATAATGATCAGAAAATAGGGTATTAGCTTTTACTAGGGTTTCGATAGCGGCTTGGTACTCACCAATAAATAATTGAGTGTCGGCCCAAAATAAAATAGTATCTAATTCTGTATCACCTAATTCTACTGCTTTTTTGTATCCTTCTTGTGCTTCTTCAAATAATGATAGTTCTTTATTTATGGCTGCATAACGTTTCCAATAGAAAGGGTTTTCTGCATCTATACTAAGGGCTTTATTAGCATAATAAAGTGCTTTTTGGTAGTTTTCTTGTCGGATATAAAAATCTGTTATAGCAATCCATCCTTTATCTAGAAGGGGGTCTTCATGAACAGTTTGATTATAATAATTTAATGCTTCTGTATTATTTCCTAATTTTTCAAAACATTTACCTATTCGTAATAAAGCATAAGAGGTAGGATCTTCTAATCGAATGGTTTCTTGATAATTCCAAATAGCTTCTTCATAGCGTGCTAAACGCTCTAATGCTTTGGCTTTTTCCATGAAGGCTCCCATGAATTGATCGTCAATAACTGTTGCATAGTCAAAGGCTATGTAGGCATCTTGATATTGTTGTATGGTAAAGTTTAATCTACCTAATTGATGCCAAGCTATTTCGCTATAAGGATTTACTTCTATATAGTTTTTTAGGAATGAAATGGCTTCTTGGTATTGTTCTAAAAATTCAAAACAGTAAATAACATTATACAGTCCTGATTGTTCTTGGGGTTCTTCTTCTAGACAAGCAATAAAATGTTTTTTTGCTAATTCTAGTTCATCCATAAATAAATACTCCATCCCTAAGAGGTTATGAACATCAGCATAGTCATCTGTATATTGTAGGGCTGTTTTTAGAAATTCAACGGCTTGTTTATGATCATCTCTTTTAGAGCAAATATTTGCTTTTTGTATGAAGACTTCTTCATTTGTGGGTTCAATAGCATATAGATCATTGAGTAGCTTTTCAGCCTGTTCAAGTTTGTCTTCAAATATTAACATTTCAACTTGAACTAACTTTAATCCAAATGATTTAGGGTGTTGTTCTAGTCCTAATTTTAATGCTTTTTTAGCTAAACTAGGTTTACCAATATCCATATAATGGAGGATAATATCCTCAAACTCTTCTGAATCAAAAAACAAAACCTTATTGGTTTTTAACATTGATTCAAATTTTGATAAGGATAAACTATAATCTTCTTCATCGTGACTCAAATGCATACTCCTAAGTTTTATTATCCTTACTAAAAGTAGTAAAGTTACGTTTATAATTAGTTGGAAAATCTTTTGTTTTAAACAATTTAATTAATAAAATTTAGACTTCTTTAATGTTCTTTTTTGTACAATCTATCTCATTCATAGCATCAATAATAATGCCACAGCCTTCTATTATTTCTTCATCTGATAAGGTTAAAGGAGGCGTTACGCGTATTGCACTTCCTTCAAATAATAACCAAAAAAGAATTAACCCTTTTTCTTGGCATTTAAAAATAACTTGATTTGTAATTTCTGGGCTATCTGTCATAATAGCTAACATTAATCCTTCACCTCGTACCTCTTTTATTAGTGGATGGACCAACAATTTACGAAATAATTGTTCTTTTTCCAAACATTGAAGCATTAAATTACTTTCTACTAATTCTTTTAGGGTAGCTAAACTAGCTGCTGCTATTACAGGATGTCCTCCAAAAGTTGTAATATGTCCTAATTTTGGATTTTCAGTTAACAAATCCATATGTTTTTCATTAGCTGTAAAAGCTCCAACGGGCATTCCTCCTCCCATTCCCTTCCCCATAATTACAATATCAGGAATAATATTGTAATTCATGAAGCCAAATAATTTACCTGTACGCCCAAAACCGGGTTGAATTTCATCTAAAATCATAAGTGCTCCTACCTCATCACAACGTTTACGCACTTTTTTTTAAAAAATCATTTTGAGGTTGAATAAATCCAGCACCTCCTTGAATTGTCTCTAATATGATACCAGCTGTATGTGTGGTAATTTTTTGTAAATCTTCTTCATTATTAAATGTTATAAAATCTACATCTGGAATAAGTGGTCTAAAAGCTTGTTTTCGTTCTTCAAATCCCATAACACTCATTGATCCCATTGTATTTCCATGATAAGCATTATAACATGAAATTAACTGACTACGCCCTGTTACTCTTCTGGCTAATTTTAAAGCTCCTTCTGTTGCTTCTGTCCCTGAGTTTACTAAATATGTTTTGTTTAACTCAGAAGGCATATTTTCTGCAAGTAGTTTACAAAATTCTATGGCAGGATCTTGTGCGTACTCGCCATAAACCATAACATGTGCATATTTATCCATTTGGTCTATAACAGCTTGTTTAACACGTGGATGCTGATGTCCTAATGTACAGGCTGAAACTCCAGCTACAAAATCAAGGTATTTTTTTCCTTTTGTGTCATATATGTAAGAACCTATTGCATGAGATACTTCCATTCCTAATGGGTAAGGTGAAGTTTGTGCTTGGTATTTATAAAAATCTTTTAACATGTATTATAATCTAAATGTTCTAAAATAAGTTTTAAAAAATAAAAGAGTAATAGATCTATTCAAAACTTTTTTATTTTTTAGAACTCAATTTAACTTTTTCTTTCTTCTGTTTGATTTTGTTATGCCTATCAAATTCTAATGTTTCTTTACTAGGTGCTAATGGTAAATTAGGCTCTTGTGCTTTTTTTTTGAACTTCTGCTTTGGCTTTAGAATCTAGTTCTAATTCTTCTTTTGGAAAAATATCTTCTAATTTTAAAATTTGTTCCTCTTCTCTCCAAACAAAACCTTTTAATTTTCGAGCGTTTTCAGGTAGTTCGTCTTCCGGATAAATTTCACCATCAGGATTTGTGAAGAATGTAACACTTTCTATAGTGTTTCCTTCTCCCATTAACATATTAATTTTGCTACTTACAGTTTTATTTATACCTATTAGTTCTTGTTTATCATTTCGCATGTAGTAAATAACTTCTGTATTTTTAATTAAGTCAACTTCTTTCAATTTATTATTTATAAATTTACCGTATAAGTTAACACCTTTTACTTGATTAAATCCATTACCAATAGTGTCCTTTGAAATGATAAAAGCATTATTAAATACTTTTAAAGAGTCTACTTTTTTAGCAATTGTATCTGATATAATATGTATAAGGTCACCTGTAAGCTGTCTTTTTCCATTCCAAAATATAGGTTTTCCTATCATTTGTGTAAGTCCTTTCTTTTCATTAAAATGAATAGAATCACACTTACCGCTCATATCTTTTTAAAAAAACGAGCATTATTATACCCTCTAATGATACGATTTTTAGTTTTTCCTGTTACTACAATACGTTTTGCATGAAACCAAACTGAATCTTTTTCAAATAAACCTGAAACTAATGCTTTTTTAGTAATATACATAGAATCTTTTTTCTTATATACCTCAGCATAATGTCCTCTAATTATAGTTTTGTTAATGGTATCTGTTACTTTTACATTATTACGAGCACGTGCAAAATCATTTTTCCGATCATAATAAAGATCTTCTCCTTCAATTATTCGATCTCTATATTTTATTTTTGATCCTCGTTGTAACTTTCCTTCATCTTTTTTGGTATCGTAAAAACCTTTAGTAGTATAGATTGTATTATTAGCAGACGCTATAGTTGATGGGCCAAAAACATAAGCATGACCAGAATTAGTATAGTAATCAAGATGATTGGTACGAATCGTGTGGGTAGGATTATTTACTGTAACAGCTGTTTTAAACTCAAACTTTTTTTCGTTTAAATGATAACGTCCTGATTTACTAGTTAATGTGTTTTCAGCATCACGAATTGTTCCATAAGTATTATAATAAGCCTGCTGGGATTTACGATCAAAATTAATAGTATCAGTAGTTACAGTCATTTTAGGGTCTGTCATTACGACATTCCCTGTAGCGAAAGCAAACTTAGTATTTCCGTTATATTCTGCATAACGACTAGACATAGTAAGTGTGTCTCCTTGCACTAAATTAACATTCCCAAATGCTTTTACATAATTCTGTTTAGTAAAATGATATGCTTTATTACAAGACATACGCACTCCTTGGTGTAAAATACGTACATTGCCTGTAAAAACAATTGCCCCTGGTATTTCTGTTTCGGATTTATCTAAAAAATCAGCTCCTTCAATTATAATTTGTTTACCCGTTTCAACTGGCAAAGTTTCTATTGGACTAGTTATTTGAGCTGTTGTAATTTGAATACTTAAAAAGTAATTACTATAAGTATTTTGGATAATATAGAATTCAAAGTGTTTTTTCTGCCAAAATTAATTAATTATGACAATTTGAGTAATAATATAATCATAATTTTTTTAGGCAATTACTGTTCTTTTTAGCTTTTATATCTATTGGTAAAAATTATACACAATTGAAGAAATTAATTAACATGACTATTCTTATTTAAAATAAAATTTTATCAAGGTAATTAAATAGGTTTTTTATAATCTAAGAAGAGAGTACTTCCCTATTTATTGTTATACTAAGGGAAAACTACAGACTGTAAATACTCATACAGACTGTAGTAGTAGTATTTTTTAGTAAATTAATTTTTCTTCTAATTGCATGGCCGATGGGAAAAGTATGTTATTTTCAAGATGAATATGTTTATGTAAATCTTCTTCAAATTCATTAAGCATTGCGTAAGTCACTTTATACGTATTACATGCTCCTTGAGGAGGTGTATATCTATTAGTAAGTTTGCTAATTTTATCAAATCTATCTCCTTCATTCTCATGTTCGTGTTTCATCATTTGAATAGGATTATTCACTGTCATAAAACTAGGTGTAGTAATTTTTATATCATTATTAGCGGCTGATACCATTTTTTTGATAAAAGGAAAAAGAATTAATTCTTCTTTTTTCATATGTTGGCTCAAATCATTTGAACTGGCAACAAAAAGATCTCGTATTTCAAAAAGATCTGGGTTTTTAGTTCCATGAACTTGACAAATTTTATTCAAAAGCTGCATTATAACAGGTATTTTTTCTTCTACATAGGTATGATGCTTTTCTTCAATATAATCTATTAACGTATCTAATGACATTGCTTTAAAATTATTTGAATCAATAGTTAAATTTCTATCCAAGGAGTTCAATTCTTTAATTAAGATATCTTCTTGAATTCCTACTGTATTACATACTTCCTTAATCGTTCTATTTCCTTTACAACAAAAATCTATTCCATATTTTGAAAAAATTTGAGCTGTTCTATAGTCTTCTGCCACGTAATCACCTATTAATTTATGTTCTATGGTATTCATTTTATAACTTTTATAATTAATTATTCGAAGTTACTTTATAAGTATTTTTCTTTTTATGACCAGAATCATAGAGTAAAAAATCTTGATTAAAAAGCATTTGTATGACAAATATCATATATAGTTAACGAAATGTTAATGAAATTTGTTATTCAAATAAGATAAAAATGTCTCATTAATAATAATTTTAAAAGAAGAAGAATTATGCTATCAAAATCACAAGCAAGAATGTTTTTTTTGGGAGGCACATTAGTAACGTTTCTAATTTTTATTGGATTAACGATCTATTCATTTTCCCCAAAAAATGATCAAACAAACTATACTAAAATAGACTCAAATGTAGTACGTGGCAAAGAAATTTGGGAGTCTAACAACTGTATGGGATGTCATACAATATTAGGTGAAGGGGCTTATTATGCTCCTGAGTTAACAAAGGTTATTGATAGACGAGGTGAAAATTACGTTAAAGCAGTCCTAATGTCTCCTATACCTTGGGCTCCTAACGGTAGAAAGATGGTAGCATATAAAATGAGTCCTAAAGATGCTGATGCTATGGTAGCTTATCTAAAATGGATTGGAGGCATTGATCTAAATGGATATGACAAAGTAGTTTCTCCTTTATCAAAAATTAATAATTAATAAAAATAATTAAAATGAAATATAAATCACAAAAAGTAGCTTATTGGTTTTTCGCCTTATGTATGCTGTTATTAATACTTCAAATAATTTATGGTTTTGTCATGGGTTTTGCACGAATTGGTCTAGATGGATTACATGATATTATACCTTTTAACACTGCTAGAGCTGTACATACTAATCTACTAGTAGTTTGGCTACTAACAGGTTTTATGGGAGCTGCTTATTATATAATTCCAGAAGAAGCACAACGAGAATTAGTAAATGTAAAATTAGCTTACATTCAACTAATATCTTTAGCTATTGTGGGCGTAGTAGCTGTAGTAAGTTATCATTTTAATCATTGGGAAGGTAGAAAATTCTTAGAAATTCCTAGAGAATTAGATTTTTTAGTAGTTATAAATGTACTCTTATTCTTAGGTTTAATATTAACAACTTTATTTAAGGCAGAAAGAAAGACAACTACGGCTTTGGTCTTATCAATGGGATTATTGTTTGCAGCATTATTATACTTACCAGGTATGATTTGGTTTGATAGTCAAGTAATGGATTCTTTTTTCCGCTGGTGGGTAGTTCACTTATGGGTAGAAGGCGTTTGGGAATTAATTATGGGAGGTATATTATCCTTTTTATTAATTAAATTAACTGGAGTTGACCGTGAAGTAATTGAAAAATGGTTATATGTTATTGTAGGTTTAACCTTCTTATCTGGTATACTTGGTACAGGTCATCATTATTATTATATAGGCGTAAATAAAATTTGGTTAATTATAGGCGGTATTTTTTCAGCTCTTGAGCCTTTGGCCTTTTTAGGTATGGCATTGTTCGCTGTAAATATGTATAGAAAAGGTGAAAAAAAGCATCCTAATAAATTAGCATTGTACTGGACTTTAGGATCTGCTATTGTTTCTTTCATAGGTGCAGGCTTATTAGGTTTTGCGCATACTTTACCTCAAACAAATGTATATACACACGGAACTTTAGTAACTGCAATGCACGGACATTTAGCCTTTTGGGGAGCATATGCCATGATAGTATTAGCAATTATTAGTTATGCAATTCCTAATCTTACAGGGAGAAAAAGATATGATTCAACTACGGGTAGAATGGCTTTTTGGTTATCAAATATTGGAATGTTAGGAATGACAACAGCTTTTGGTGTAGCTGGTGTAGCCCAAGTATATCTTGAAAGAAAATTTAAGATGGAATTTATGACTGTTCAAAATGAAATAAGTGTTCATTTTATAGTATTACTGTTGTGTGCAACATTATTTACCATTGGAATATCATTATACATCTATGATTTTGTTAAACATGGCAATACAAATGATGAAGCAATAATTAATTAAACTAATTTATTTTTTTAAATCTCTAAAAAACTGACAATTTAAGAATAGTCGTTAACAAATAAATTTTAAATAATATGAAACCTGTATATTTAACAATTGCCGGATTATTCTCTTCTTTGGCTTTTTCCCAACAATTTAATGTAAATGCTGATTTAAGAGCACGATTAGAAAATAGAAATGGTTATGGCACATTAAAGCCTTTTAATGAAAAAGCTGCAACTTTTATTTCTCAAAGAACTCGTATCACATTTGACTATAATTATAATAATATAAAACTGGTTGCTTCACCTCAAAATGTTAGAACGTGGGGAGATGTTTTAACAAATTCGAAAAGTGATACAGGTATAAATTTTCATGAAGCTTATGGAGAAGTAAAAATAAATGATAAATTTTCATTTAAACTGGGCAGACAAGAAATAGCTTATGATGATCAGAGAATTTTTGGTAGCATAGACTGGGCAATGCAAGCAAAAAGTCATGATGCTCTTCTATTTAAATTTAGTCCATCTATTAAGCAAATCATACATTTAGGTATTGCGTATAATGCCAATAAGGAAACTAACTTTAAAGAAAATTATATTCCTTCACAATATAAATCACTTCAATATGCTTGGTATAATGGGAGCTTTAAAGATTTAAATTTAAGCTTATTAGTACTAAATAATGGAATGAGTTATTTAAGCAATGGAGAGGAAAAAATAGATTATAGTCAAACATTTGGACCTAGATTAGTTTTTAAACGAAATAATTTAAGTATTGATGGTGCTACTTATCTACAAACAGGAAAAATAAACGCTAATAATATAATGGCTAGCTATTTTTCAGCAAATATAAATTACAAATTTATTCAAGCTTTTCTGGCAGGATTAGGAATTGAATACTTATCAGGTAAAAACCAAGATGATACTAGTACTGATATAAAATCATTTAATCCTTTACATGGTACCAATCATAAATTCAATGGATACATGGATTATTTTTATGTGGGAAATCACATCAATAATGTTGGACTAACTGATTTATATATAAACTTTCAATATGAGAAAGATAAGTTTTCTGCACGTCTTACCCCTCATTACTTTTTATCAAGTGCAAACATATATCAATTAGGAGAAAAAAAAGATAATTATTTAGGTACTGAAATTGATTTTACTGCTTCTTACAAATTATTAGAAAATGTAACAATAGACGGAGGATTTTCTCAAATGTTTGCTACGAATTCTATGGAAATAATAAAAGGTGGTAATAAAAATAATGGTAATAATTGGGCTTTTTTATCCATAAAAATCAATCCTAATTTATTTAACACAAGCTTAAAAAATTAACCCTAATACAAATACAAAACTTTAAAAATTCACATTATGATTAAACGCTTAATATTCTCGGCCTCTTTAGCCAGCTTATTACTTGTTGGCTGTAAGAAAGACTCTGGTAGTTCATCTATAGATCCCACATCAATTGAAGTAGAAGGAGAACCCATTCAAGCTGAATTAACGGCTCCTCCTTTTGTTCCAAAACCTGTAGGAGACAGACCCGCCAAAAAAACTCATTGTTAATATGGAAATCATTGAAAAAGAGGGTGAAATGGCTGATGGTGTAAAATATGTTTACTGGACTTATGGTGGTTCTGTGCCAGGAAGCTTTATTAGAACAAGAGTTGGGGATGAAGTTGAATTTCACTTAAAAAATCACCCAAATAACAAACTACCCCATAATATAGATTTACATGCTGTAACAGGTCCTGGTGGTGGTGCAAAATCATCTTTTGTGGCTCCTGGTCATGAAGTTACTTTTTCATTTAAAGTATTAAATCAAGGTTTATATGTATACCATTGTGCCACTGCTCCTGTAGGTATGCACATTGCAAACGGTATGTATGGATTAATACTCGTAGAACCAGAAGGAGGTTTACCCCCAGTTGATAAAGAATACTATGTAATGCAAGGCGATTTTTACACAAAAGGAGCAAATGGTGAAAAAGGATTACAACCTTTTGACATGGCTAAAGCAATTAAAGAAGAACCTGATTATGTAGTGTTTAATGGTAAAACAGGATCTTTAGTAGGCGATAATGCTTTAACAGCAAAAGTAGGTGAAAGAATCCGTTTATTTGTAGGTAATGGTGGTCCTAACTTAGTTTCTTCTTTCCACGTAATTGGTGAAATATTTGATAATGTTCATATAGAAGGAGGAACAACAATTAATCATGATATACAAACTACTCTAGTACCTGCCGGTGGTGCCGCTATTGTTGATTTTAAAGTTGAAGTTCCTGGTACTTTAATTTTAGTAGATCATTCTATTTTTAGAACTTTTAATAAAGGTAGTTTAGGTATGATTAATGTTACAGGAGATGATAATAAAAAAGTATATTCTGGAACACAATCAGATCAGGTATATCTACCTGAAGGAGGTACTATTCAATCTATGCCTAACGAAAAAGTAATAAAACCTACTAAAGCTGTTACTCTATCAGAACGTATTGCTGATGGTAAATCAGTATATGGAAAAACATGTTTTGCTTGTCATCAAGCTAACGGAGAAGGATTACCTAATGCCTTCCCTCCTCTTGCTAAATCAGATTTCTTAAATGCTGACATTAACAGAGCTATTGAAATTATATTAAAAGGTAAAACAGGTGAAATAACAGTAAATGGTAAAAAATTCAATAGTGTTATGACTGCTCAAACACTGACTGATGAAGAAGTAGCAAATGTTCTTACCTATGTATATAGCCAATGGGGTAATAGCAAAAAGAAGTTACTCCTGCTATGGTTACAGCCGTTCGAGCAAAAAAATAACAACAAAATATTTTAATTATTAATTCTATGAATCGTTTATATTTCCTTTTAACCTTAATTATTTTTATTTCTTGTCAGAAAAATACAGACTCAGAAACAAATGGAAATGTAAACAAACCATCTATTTCTACTCTAAAAGATATATCTTTTGGAGTAGAAACACCGATGGTGTATATAAAAGGTGGAGCTTATATTCCTCTTTATGGAAAAAATGGAAAAAAAGTAGGTGTTTCTAATTTTTACATAGATGTCTACCCTGTGACTAATAAAAACTTTTTAGCTTTTGTAAAAAAAAACACTAAATGGCAAAAATCTAATATAAAAAAAATTTTTGCGGATCAAAACTATCTTAAAAATTGGAAATCAAACACTCAAATTGAAAATATCAATAAACTTAACTACCCTATTACAAATGTTTCTTGGTATGCCGCAAATGCTTATTGTGAATGCCAAGGCAAACGTTTACCTACTGTTGATGAATGGGAATATGTAGCCATGGCTGATGATAAACTACCTGATGCAAGAAAACAAAAATCATACAATCAATTAATACTAGATTGGTATGAAAAACCTCAAGCATTTGATCATGAAGTGGGACAAACATTTAAAAATTATTATGGTGTATATGACTTACACGGATTAGTATGGGAATGGACTGCTGATTTTAGCTCCATCCTTCTAACAGGAGAATCAAGAAATGATGTGACCACTGATAAAAATTTATTTTGCGGTAGTGGTTCATTAAATGCTTCAGATCTTATGAATTATGCCGCTTTTATGCGATATGCTTTTAGAGGTAGTATAAAAGCTAACTATGCCATACAAAACCTTGGTTTTAGATGCGTAAAAGATTCTATAAAAAAATAAAATTTCAAATATGAAAAATTTAGTACTGATACTTAGTTTTCTTTCATTACTAGGATGCAAAAAGCAGAAACAAAAGCAGAAAATAATGCCATATCACAAACATCTATTTTTAATCTAACTAGCGAATGGAAGACTCAAGATAATAAAACTATTCATCTTCAAGATTTAAAAGGAAAAGTTACAGTAATGGTTATGATTTATACTACTTGTAAAGCTGCTTGTCCTAGATTAGTAGCTGATATGCGAGATATTGAATCCAAAATGCCTAAAAATAAATTAACTGATCTAAATTTTGTTCTTGTCAGTATAGATCCTGAAACGGATACTCCTGAAAGATTAAAAAAATTTGCAAAAGAAAATTTAATGGATGCTTCACATTGGACTTTCCTACAAGGTAACACAAATACTGTTCAAGAATTTGCCAATGTACTTGCAGTAAAATACAAAAAAATCTCTCCCATGGATTTTTCACACTCAAATATAATCAGTGTATTTAATAAAAAGGAGAACTTGTTCATCAACAAGAAGGATTAGGTGTAAATAATAAAACTACAATAAATAAAATTATTGAAACCTTAGATAACTAATTTTCAAAACAATCAAACGGAATCTTTATACCCTTCTACATACGCTCATACCTTATTTTTACAAATTGGGTTAAGATTCCGTTTATTTTTCCCTAAACTATGAAAAATTTAAAACCATATTATTTTCCCGTGGGTAAAGAAGAAGATGTCTTTACTCACGCTTATCAAAACAAAATTCCAGTTTTACTAAAAGGTCCTACTGGAACTGGCAAATCAAGATTTGTAGAATATATGGCTCATAAACTTGATAAAAAATTCTTAACTGTTAGCTGCCATGAAGAAACCTCTTCTACTGACTTAATAGGAAGATTTATTATAAAAGGTGCAGAAACAATCTGGATTGATGGTCCATTAACTACTGCTTTAAAAAAAGGCTATATACTTTATCTAGACGAAATTGCTGAAGCTCGTCCTGATGTAATTGTAGCGATACATTCATTAACAGATCATAGAAGGGAGCTTTTTATAGATAAATTAGGCGAAACCTATAAAGCACATGATAACTTTATGATTGTTGCTTCTTTTAACCCTGGTTATCAAAGAGGTTTTAAAGAATTAAAACCTTCAACTAGACAACGTTTTATTGCTTTATCTTTTGAATATCCTGAAAGCAAAATAGAAACAGAGATCATTGTTAACGAAACAGGTATTGATAACGATACTGCTAAAAAAATTGTAACAATAGGCAACAAAATTAGAAATCTAACCGAGCTTGGTTTAACAGAAACCGTTTCAACAAGATTACTGGTTGATGCTGCTAAACTCATTCATTCAGGGTTACCTAAAAGATTATCGATACACACTGCTGTAGTAGAACCTTTAACAGATGATTTACAAACGACTCAATCCTTAAAAGATTTGTGTGACTTAATGATATAAAATATGAGTTTAGATTTAGACGAAATAGTATTTGGATTTGTAGCAAAATACTTTAAAAAATCTCAAAAAAAAGCATTAGAATCTGATACAAATGCAGTCTTTTTAAAAGATATTGCTCCTCGACTAACTCTTATAGCTAATGCCACTAGTGGAAAATCAATTAATATTTATCCAGCTGAAAAAGAAGGAGGTTATAAAAATAATAACTTTTTTTTTACCTGAATATTTTAATCAATTGGATTCATATGAAAAAAACCTTTCCTTTTATTTTTTTAGGGTTTTATACCTCTCAATACAACAATCATTACAACTTAATTGGAATGAACCTGAAAATGATTTAGAAAAATCACAAAATCAAGCTAATATAGCTTCTGCTAAAATACTTCCTCTTCTTTTTGAAAATTATCCTAAAACTAAAAGTATTCATACCCTTTTATTAGACTATTTTAATTATAAAAATCTAGAAAATCCACATTTATATTGGCTCTATGGAAAATTTATGTTTGCAGAAGAAGAAAAAAATATTGAACAACAAAATACTATTGATACTAATAAAACAACTACAAAAATTGATGAGGTAAAAACAACTCTAAAAACTGTGGGAGTTGAAGAAATAAAATCGCTCCAAATAGATACAAAACAACAGGAAGATGATGTATTAAATCATAGTTTTGAAAAAGTAGAAACAGTTGATGAATTCTATGGAAATTGGAAAAATTTTAATGGTGAAGATGAATTAGAAGAACATAATGATGCACTAGAAGAAATAAAAATGCGTTTTACGGTACGAGTAAATGATACCGCACATTCTATTTATCAATCTGATTTTATTGAAAACTTAACAGTAGCTGAATCAGGCGAAAAAGATGAAAAAGGAACTTTTTTATATTATGACGAATGGGATTTTTCTAAATTAAAATACCGTTCTAATTTTTGTAAAATATATCCTAAACTACAACTAAAAACAGATGAAGGTTACTACTATAATACTATTAAAAACTATAGTTCAATCTTAAACGGATTAAGAAAATCATTAACCAACGTAAATAATAAATTATTACAACAAAAAAGACAAACACAAGGAAATGAATTTGATATAGATGCTTTAACTGATTTGTACGTAGATGTACATACTAAAAAAACATCATCAGAAAACATCTACTTTTCAAATAGAAAAAAAGATAAAGACATTTCTATTTTATTATTACTTGATGTCAGTTTGTCTAGCGATAGTTATGTAGATGGAAATCGAGTTTTAGATGTTGAAAAAGAAGTTTCCATCTTATTTGGTGAAATTCTACATGAATTTAATATAGATTTTTCAATAGATAGTTTCTCCTCAAAAACTAGAAATCACATCAATTATGTTACTCTAAAAGATTTTACTGAAAATTGGGAAATAGGTAAAAAAAGAATTGGATATACAAAACCAGGTGGTTATACACGTATAGGTGGAGCTATAAGACATGCTGGTAATAGATTGAAAACACGCAAAACTAAAAACAAATGGATCATCCTAATTTCTGATGGAAAACCTAATGATTATGATAAATATGAAGGAAAATATGGTATAAATGATGTAAAACAAGCACTAAAAGAACTATCTACAAATAAAATAAATTCATATGCACTAACTATTGAAGCACAGGCTAAATATTACTTACCTCAAATGTTTGGTCAAAACCATTTTCAAATACTAAAAAATCCTATAGAATTAATTAATGCTTTAGCTTATTTATTTGATAAAATCAAAAGACAATAGTTCCTTTCAAAAATACCTTTATTATGAAAACTTATTTATTAAAATATTCTTTTTAAAAGGACTTTTAAGCAAATCTTTTAAAAAAAATACTGGTTGTAAAACGGCCTCTTCTCTTTCTAGCTATCATAAAAAATCATATCTAGTCAATTTAAATTCTGTTGAAGAAGTAAAAAGAACTTATTAACAATAAATTAAAAATTATTAGTACATCACATAATATAGAAAAAGGACAAGTAAATTTTTTATAAATGAAAAATACAACAACAAACTATAAAGATTTCTATTACCCTCCTGGAGGTATTCTACTATGGATAATTATTATACTAGAAATTATAACCTTTGGTATGGCTATTATAGCTATGAATTACAGCGCACAAGAAGAAATAAAAATATTTAGTGAGTCTTGTTTAAAATTAAATAATGACATAGGATTAATTAATACTATTATACTACTCACCAGTGGCTTTTTTATGGCAACTTCTGTTAATTATGCTAAAAAGAGCGATCACAAAAAATTTAATTTGTATCTAAAAATTACCATGTTATTAGGTGTTCTTTTTTTAATCTTAAAAAGCTATGAATATTTTGAAAAATTAAACCATAATATTAATCTAGATACCAATACCTTTTTACTTATTATTGGCTACTAACCGGTTTTCATTATTTACACGTTGTAATAGGCTTATTAATCCTTTTAATTATTTATATAAAAAGTAAGAAAACATCTTTAGCTAAAAATCTTTTTGATATTGAAGCTTCAGGAGCATTTTGGCATATGTGCGATCTCATATGGTTAATCTTATTCCCTGCCTTGTATTTAATTTTTTAATTATGGAAAAACACTTAATCAAGTCTTACGGTACTTTACTAATATTGACTTTTTTAGCATTTATTTTACAATTCATCAAAGTAAATCCTATTGGTAAAATTAGCTTTATCATGTTCCTTTTTTCTATAAAATTTTTATTCGTTGCATTTCAATTTATGGAATTAAAAAAGCAAATATTGCTTGGAAACTTATTATTATAACCATTCTAATTTTAATTGTATTACCTGTCATTTTAATTAATATTTAAAATATAAATAGCAGTTTGTGATTAAAATCATAAACTAAAAATATTAGAATAATGAAATTTGTTAAACTTAAAATTTAAATTATGAAGAAATTTATTGTATTAGCATTTACTCTAAGTTTAGTTATTGCTTGTGGAAAAAAAAATAGTCAAGAAGAAGATTTTTCAAAACCTGTTAATGAACCTACCGTTTCAGAAGGTACTATAGAAGCAACTCCTCAAACGACTGAAGCAAATGGAGAGTATGATGCACAAAAAGGAGAAGGTAAATATGATAAAGTTGAATTAGGAGCTAAAGTTGATCAAAAAATGGCTGCTGAAGGAGAAAAAGTTGCTGGATTAAAATGTACTTCTTGCCATAAATTAACAGATGAAAAACTAATTGGTCCTGGATGGAAAGGAGTAACACAAAGAAGAACTCCTGAATGGATTATGAATTTTATTAGTAATCCCGACCCAATGATTGACAAAGATCCTGAATTAAAAAAACAATTAGAAGTTTGTAAATTACGTATGCCAAATCAAAATCTTACAGATACAGAAGCTAGAAATATACTAGAATACATGAGAAAAAATGACGGAGCATAAATATCCTCTTTCTATAATGATATAAAAATAAAGCCATACTCCAAAAGTAAAAAATCAAATATATAACCTGATAATTACTTATTAATAACAAGAGGGGATCTAAAATTATACAATTTAGCCAGTTATACTAAACAGAGAAATCTTATAATATTAATTATAAAACTCCTACTATCATCAGGATGACAAGCTTTACGCTGATTTTAGCCCCCTCTTACAATTTGCTTTTATTTAGACTAATCCCTTCATTGTTTTTATCACCGCTAATTGTCTGTGAAACTAGTAGTAACATTATTCCCATTACTATCAATAAGGAAATATAAACTAAAACTTCATTTGTAAAAGGTAAATAAATATTGAAATATGGTAACCCTCCTTGAGTAAATAAAAAAACTTGATTTAAAATTACACCTATACAAAATATTATAAGACCTAATTTAGTATTTTTTCTTAGATGAAATAGTTTATTAATACACATAAAAGCTAATAAAAATAAGGTAACTATACATAAAAATATTAAATGTAGATAGCCTATTACTATTGTCCTATTACCATAAACAAACAGTCTTAATTCGTCTATAAATAAACCTATTTGCAATATAAATTTCAAAGTGGTTGCTATAAGTACTATTAATAATATTCCTCTTAAAACTAAAGATAACTTTTTATATTCATCTTTAAAGGATACAATAAATATATACTGCATTTTTAACCAAAAATAAAATTGTAAAAAAGTAAAAATAGCTGTTAGGATGAATATCCACTTGGGTATTTCAGCCCAAAGTATAGATAACATATAAGTTAAAATACAAGATATAGAAAAGATATAAAAATATTTTTTAACTTGTTTTGCTAATTTGTTATTTAATGAAAGCCTGCTAATAAATAGACCAATAATAGTAAAGAAAAACCAACCATTGTATTGAAAATGTAAATAAAAATAAATTGAAAAATAATAAAAATTCTCATGTATAGTTTTGGCAGCTAACATATAAGCCAGAAAGAGAGTTCCCAAAGAAGAAATAAGATTAAAAAACAAACCTCCTTTAATCCATAAATTTGAAAGAGTCCCTTCTCTATAATCTTTAAAAAAATAATACGTAAATAAATAGGTTATAATAATAGACAATGTTGATAATATGATTGAAATTAATCCATAACCTTGTACTATAAACGAAAAAAGCATTCCATAAGAACAAATTAAATTAGATATAAGTAGTACATTATACTTTTTATAAAATCCTTCTTTTTGTGATAAGATTATTAAAAAAAATAAAGTTTGGCTAATCCAACCTGAAAAAGCAAAATGTGAATGTGAATGAAGAAGATTTTTTTGTTGGAAAAAGGAAATTCAAAAGCAATCTTATAACGCATTAGAGTTCCTAAAACAGCAACAATGAACAAATTAAAAATCAAAATAAATACCCAATTCTTACTCGTAATTTTCATTAAAAATAAATTTTGTGATTAATAATTTCTATAATTCCTGATTTTTTAAGCTTAGAACAAGCACGAATTACAGTTTCTACTCTAAGTCCTGTAAAATTTGCAATCTCTTGACGAGTAAAAGGAATAAAAATTTTTTCATTAATATTCTCTGGCTTTTGAATCATTAAAAAGATATTATTTTCTGTTCAGTATTTTGATTAATAATATCCTTAGATGATTTAGCTTTACCTATGATTCTTTTAGACAAAATTTTAATAAATAATATTTGTAATTCTGGCATGTCCTCTAACATTCTAAAAAAATTTTTCTTAGAAAGTTTTAGCAAAATGCTATCTTTTATACAAGCCGCTGTAGTTGGATAATTTTCTTCAATAAACAATGGAGGTTCACCAAAACTTTGACCACTTAAAAAATATCCTTGTACAAATTCTTTACCTTCTTCATTCCTATTAAACATTCTAACGCTTCCATTTATAATAAAATAAAAAAATAAAGCAGATTCTCCTTCGTTAAAAATTACTTCATTTTTTTTAAACGTTTTTTCTATTGCTCCATATTTTATAAACTCTTCATAATACTTAATCATATTGCTTACAACTAAATTTACTTAAACTTTTAAAAAACTACCATAACTTTTTTTCCGTTTTAAAGACGCGGAAATAATTAACTTTCCTATGGTTATCATATTTCTTATTTCACATAAAGGTGCTGATATTATATTTTGTTGAAATTTTATTTCTATCTCTTCACTCCATTTACATAATAATCCTTTAGCTTCTTTTAAATCATGATCATTTCTTATAATACCTGCATTTTCTCTCATTAATAACTGTAATTCTGTCTCTAAACTATTAAGAAAAGTTACAGATAAATCACTTTGCTGAAGAGGACGTAAATCATCAAAATTAAAATTATGTGTTAGTTTATTTAACGAGGCTGTAGAAATACTTTTATAAATTCTGTTAGAATAAACTAAAGCTTCTAATAACGAATTTGAAGCTAATCTATTAGCTCCATGTAAACCTGTCCTAGAACATTCACCACAGGCATATAAATTTTCAATAGATGTTTTACCATTTATATCTACATCTACTCCCCCACATACATAGTGTTGTACGGGTAATACTGGAATCCAATCTTTTACTAAATTTATATAATTTTTAATACAATAATTGTAAATTGTAGGGAATTTATTTTTTACTTCATTAATATTCAAATGAGTACAATCTAAATACACACATGATTGATTTGTTCTTCTAAGTTCTTCAAAAATACCTTGAACAACAATATCTTGAGAAGCAAGTTCTCCTCTTTCATCTATATTAAGTAAAAATCTTTTTCCCTGTTTATTTCGTAAAAATGCACCAACTCTTCTTAAAGCTTCTGATATCAGAAAAATTTCTGTTGATTCAGGTTTGTAAAAAGCAGTAGGGTGAAATTGAATAAATTCCATGTCTTTTATTTTTGCTTTAGCTCTATAAGCCATTGCTATACCATCTCCTGTTGAGATCATTCGATTAGTTGTTTGACCATATACTTGTCCAATGCCTCCTGTTGCTAAAATTGTAAATCCTGAAATAATGTTTAATATTTCACCTGTTTTCTCATTTAATACATAGTATCCATAACATCTATTACTTTCTACTAATAAATCAATAGCTAAATGATATTCTAAAACAGATATATTTTTTTGTTTTAATGTTTTATTAATTAAAGTTTTTTGAATTTCTCTTCCTGTTTGATCTTTTTATGTACAATTCTGTTTTCTGAATGTCCTACTTCTTTCCCCAAGTTGAATTCTCCATTTGAATTCTTATCAAATGATGCTCCCCATTTTAGTAATTCTTCTAATCTTTTAAGACCTTCTTTTATTACCATTTCTACTACTTTCTTATCACATAATCCATATCCTGATTTTAGTGTATCTTTAATATGTTTTTCAAAAGAATCATTAATAGTATCACTTACTATAGCTACACCTCCTTGTGCATATTTTGTATTAGATTCTTCATCAGATGATTTTGTAATAATTGTTATTTTTCTTTCTGGAAAATGTTCTGCTATTTTTAATGCAAATGTTAATCCTGCTACACCTGATCCTATTATTAAATAATCCGTTCTCATATACAATATTTAACTCTATCTAAAGACTTCTTTTGCTTAGATACATAATCAATCCTATCTGAAATTGATCGTATATATTTTGCTATTTGTAATATATGTGTTTCAGATTCAGAAAGTGTTATTATTTCAGCATCAGAATAGTTTTTATATAAAGCAATTAGTTTTTCTAAAGAAAAAGATTCATGAACTATACAACTTTCATCCCAGAGCAGCATTTTTCTATCTGTTTCTTCTACAAAATACTCACCTTTTTTTTGATCAAATACAAAAATAAGAGGACTACCTTGTAGTATAGATTGATTTTTTTTTATAATATTAGATGAAGAAAAAACAATATCACTTAATACTTTTATTTCAGTAGAGCAATTAATATATTTAATAACAATACGATCAGGATTATTAAAAATAAATTTACTACAAGTTTTCATTGGACCAGAATCAGCAAGAAAGCGACCTTCTCCTAGATAATCAACTATTTCTTTATTATGATAATAATGAGATAGAATAACTTTCTTTTTTTTTCTTTTAAGTAAAATATTATCTATTAATTGTCTATAATTCATTTTTATAAATAGATAATTTGATTTATTTTTTTTATCAGAGGAATCACTATTAATAAGAGTCCAACAAAGAGTCCAACACCAGCTACACTAAAAGAAATATAAACCCATAATAAATTTTGATGTAAAGTAGAAAAAGAATTCATTCCATTATTTTGCACCCAATACGATTTGTATATACCTGCTATAATTAATATAATCCAAAAGAAGAATAATGAATAATCAAATATTTTATATCCTATATATTTGATATCAAAATTTGAAATTGTAATAAATTCAGATATTATATAAAGTACAGAAGCTAATAATATAGATGTATTGATACCTATGGTAGTCCCCATAGCATGTGCAACTGTTATATGAGTTCCGTGAGTGTATAAATTAATAGCTGGAATTGATACTAAAAGAGCTAGTATTATATTCAAAAAAATCCATTTATCTGTTAGTTTTAAAAATTGATATGATAATAAATGTTGTTTTTTTATATCTATTGTAACTGATTTTTTCCATTCGTAGATAATATTAAATAATACGATCCATTCGGTCATACTTATTACATAAGCAAAATATCTTATCCAGCGTTCCGTGGGTACGATATAAATATGATGCGCCCAACCAAACATTAAGTTTGTCAACCCTAAAAAGTAAAAAAAGAAATAATTAAATTTTCGACCAATAGAGTCATCATGCTTAATCTTAGACATTAAATATATTGCAGTACCATAAATGAGCATATTCCAAGCTCCTACAAATGAGCCTCCTGCTTTCCATTGAATAGTTAAACTTTTAATAAAATTAGAATTTACACTAGGAATTAGCCAAGAATAGGCCTCTAGTAAATGATAAATCATAAAAATTATACCCGTTCCCCACATCCAATAGTAAACAGGCCAATTATCAAGTTTCTTTATTAATGTTTTATAGTAATTTATTCCAAAAATCACCCAGCCTAAAAGTATAGGTATTATTAAAAAAGGAGGAAATTCTAGATATTCTTTTCCACCAAAATTTCCTAATAAGTAAGAAATCAATATTAAAATCCCTGCTCCTAAGAAAATAATAAAGTGAATTTTTAAAAGTATATAAGAATAAATTGGTAAGTCTTTTGATATATAATAATAAACCCCACCAGTTCCTGTTAAAATAATCCAAGCTATTACACAAACGGTGTGCATAGACCTTAAATGTGAAAAGGGAACAATAGCTTTTATAAACTCTGGTATTACATATTGAATACTAGATAACAGTCCCAAGAAAATTCCTAGAATTAAAGAAATTAATCCGAGTAAAATAAATAACAAGCAAATTTTATTTCTCATTTTTCAGCATAATTTTCAACCCAACCGCTTTTAGAAACAAGATGATTATTTGTTATATAAATACCTGTTTTATCAATTTCTTTTAGAAAAATTATAATTTCTCTTTTTTCTTTTTCTGTAAAATGAAATTTAGGCATTGTCTTGATCCCACTATTCAAAATAGATTTAATATAATTTTCTCCTTTATTAGGATTAGAATAGATATTTGTTAAATCAGGTCCTAAATAACCTCCTAAACCATATAATTGATGACAACTTATACAATTATTTTCTTGCCATAACTGTTGGCCTCTTTCTGCCATTTTTGATAATTTATCTGCTGATTTTGAGTTATAAACAAGATAATTATATTTTATAAAAGCTAAGAGTAAAAAAGTAATGAATATAAAATATATTTTTTTAATAGGCATTTGAGTGTTTTTAATAAGACAAAAATATCCTATTATCAAATACTACTTTATGACTTTTGTCATTAGACTCTAATATTTTAAAAATGTATTTCCAATTTTAATTCCAGACGCTAGCTCTTCTAAGTTTGTATTTTTAAAAACACATAATAGATCGGATTTTATATCTTTAAACTTGTCATGAAAAGGGCAAGGATGTTCTTCTGAACAATCTTTTAATCCTAGTCCACATCCTTTAATTACAGAATCACAATCTAAAGCTTCAATAATTTCTAAGAGTGTAATTTTTTTTAATTTATTCTTTTCTATATAGAATCCTCCCCCACTACCTTTAGATGAAGAAACGATATCTTTACGAACTAACTTTTGCAAAATTTTAGCAGTAAAAGCCATCGGAGAATCAATTTGATCTGCTATCTCTTTTTGACTAATTTTCTTATTAATTACAGATTCAGAAGCAATAAAAATAGTTGCTCTAATTCCGTATTCGCAAGTTTTAGAAAACATATTTTTTTATGTAAATTTATCTATAAAAAATGAAAATTAAGAAAATATTTGTCATATTAATAGTATTTATTTTTTTTCATTAAAACTATTAAAATCTATTAGTTCTACTAATTACAACTATATAATTTAAACAAAAAGCCGTTTCTAATTTATATTGAAACGGCTTTTTATCTATAATTTATACTTAAGTTTTACAAATCTTTAATAACAAATTCACTCCTACGATTTAACTCATGTTCTTCTTCTGTACAAGATTCTTCAGTAGGACATTTTATAACAGGCTGACTTTCTCCATATCCTTTTGCTATAATACGTTTAGCATCTATTCCTCTATCTATAAAATAGTCTTTTGTAGAAGTTGCTCTATTTTCAGATAAAATTAAGTTATAGGTCTTTCCTCCTCTAATATCAGTATGTGAACCAATTTCTACCACCATATCCGGGTATTTTTTCATCAGATCAATTACTTTATCTAATACAGGTTTAGAATCACGACGAATATACCATAAATCATAATCAAAATAAATTGGATCTGTTTTAATAACTAATTTATCTTTTTGAGCTACAATATCTTTTTCTTTTGCTAATATTTCTTTTAATTTTTCTTTCTTCTTCTCTTCCGCTATTACTTTTTCTTTTTCTTTAGCCTCTTCTTCTGCTTTTTTCTTTGCTTCCTCTACTAGAGTTTGTTCTTCTTGAAGTTTAACTAAAGATTTTAATTTCATAGAAGCATCATTTTCTTTATTGCGTTCTTTTTGAATTAATAAAGAACGTTTTTCTTCTAGATAGCCTTCTTTTGAAGCTTTTACTATATATTCTTTTTCACATGCAACTGTGAATTTAAATTTGCCATAAGCATCTGTTGAAATAGCTTCTATATCTTTTTTTTCTATTAAATCGTATAAGACAAGCCTTGCTCCTTCTAATGGTAAAGCTGTATTTATATCTGTAATTATACCCGTAATATACTGTTTACAATCTTCTATAATAAGAGGTTTTATTTCTGATAACGAATAAAGATCATCACCTCCTTTTCCTCCTTTTCTATTAGTTGAAAAAAATCCTTCTTTTGTATTAGAATTAATGTTAAAGGCAAAATCATCTACTCCTGAATTTATAGGCAAACCGACATTAATGGGTTTAGAAAAATTTTCATTAGTAATATTGGAAACATAAATATCTAAAGCCCCAAAACCAATATGTCCATTAGAAGAAAAATATAATTTATTATCTTTTGAAACAAAAGGAAATTGCTCACGACGAGTTGTATTTATTTGATCGCCTAAGTTTTTTGGTATCCCAAATAGTCCTTCATTAATTTCAACACTATAAATATCAAAAGAGCCTTTACTACCTGGCATATCAGATGAAAAATAGAGCGTTTTTTCATCTGGACTTAAAGCTGGATGAGCTGTAGAATAATTAGGGTTATTAATAGGTAGTGAAGTAATCTTATCCCATTTACCATCCACTAATTGAGCTCTATAAATGTGTAATACTGAAATCTCTTGGCTATTTTTAGCCCTTTTTCCATTTTTCTTTGTGTAATTTTTAGTAAAATACATAGTCTTTCCATCTGCTGTAAAAACAGGTGTCGCTTCGTGCATTGGTGACTTTAATTCTTTTGCAAAATAATGTACAGTAGAATCTTTTGCGTGAATATTACTTAATGGAACAGAAACTAAATTTAAATACGATTCATTATTCCATTTATATATTTTATCTAAAAAACCTGTTTGATTTTTAGCAGCTGCATATACTAATTGATCATTGTAAATAACTGCACCAAACTCTGATTTATCAGTATTAATTTCTAAATTTTTTATTTTAAAACGCTCCCCTATTGCTATAATATTTTCTAATAGTTTGAGATCTTTCTCAAATAAAGCTAGCTCTGTAGATTTTCCCCTTTTAGTATAATAGTCTATTAGAACTTGATTGGCTTCTGCATAATTTGCTGTAGCTTTTAATGATTCTGAAAAACGAAAATAATATTCTTCTGATAGATCTTTTCCATAATGTTTAATTAAAAAACGATAATATCGTTGTGCACTTTTAAGATCATTTATAAAATAATAACAATCTCCTAAATTCTGAATAACTTCTTGGGATCTATTTTCAGCTACTAATTTTTCATATAATGGAATTGCTTCACTATAGTAAGTTCTATTAAAGTATTTTTTTGCTCGTTCTAAATTATTTTCTTGGGCAAATCCAAATGATGAAAATAAAAGAATTGATATATATAATAATCTTTTCATAAATTTATTTTTTATATTCCAGCCACAACATATTTAGATTATTCTCAAACCTTTGTTTAGCTATAACCTCTCTTATTAAAAGCTTTAATACGATTTTATTTTTAAAAGAATCGTGGCGATTTATCGTACCCTCTTCCTAATAAATCTAAATTAAAAATTAAGAATACTTCATGTGTACCCGAATTAAAACGTCCTAAATTAGATAATGTATGATCATATGAATAACCTAATTTTAAACTTTTAGTGGCATTGATAGCCATTAAACCACTTATAGCATCATGTAATCTATAAGAAGCTCCTAGCTCAAAACGGTTATTATATAAAGCATTTGCCGAAATATCTAATGATAATGGGGCTCCTTTCACTATTTTTGCCATAGTAGCTGGTTTAATTTTCCACATATCACTTATATTAAATACATAACCTGCAGTAGCAAACAAATGCAATTCTTCTGATCCTAAAGCATTAATTCCTTGACGCTCTTCAATGTGTTTAGTGGGTAATACATTAGGCGCTGAAATACCGATATAATACTTATCAGTAAAATAGTAAGCTCCAACTCCTAAATTGGGACTAAAAGCATTTATATTATTATTAAAAGCTTGATCAGAAGCTGTATTTCCTGTTTCCAATCTAAAACCATTAAAATTAGTAGTTAGATTTGTAAAACCCGCTTTCATCCCAAATGATAATCTTTGACTATTTTCAAACTCAAGTATATAAGCAAAATCAGCATAAAAATTATTTTCCTTTTTAGCTCCACCTCCCACATCATCTGTAATTAAAGAAACTCCAACTTCTATTTTTTTATTCAAAGGCATATGAGCAAAAGCCGTCATAGTCTTAGGAGCGCCAATAGCGCCAACCCACTGTGAACGATATAAAACACCTAAATCTAAAACAGATTGTTTAGCAGTGGCATATGCTGGATTTACCACACTCATATTATACATATAATGTGTATATTGAGGGTCTTGCTGGGCAAAACTTGTTAGACTAATTAATAATAAATAGACTTTATATATATTGTTTTTCATTTACTTGTTGCTTTAATGAATATTAACGATTCAGATATAAACGTCCTTGTTTTGACGGAATATTATCTTTATTGAAGTTAATTAGATAAAAATACACGTCATTAGGTACTACAGCATCAAATAAATTAGTTGAAGCTGAATTTTTACCATCCCAATTTTTATCTTTATTCCCTTTGAATAATAAATTACCATATCTATTATAAATTTCAATAGTGTAATTAGGGTAAACAAATTCAATATTAGGTATATGAAAAGTATCATTTAAACCGTCTCCATTAGGAGAAAAACCATCAGGAATAAAGAAATCTTCAGGAACATTACATTCTGTTAATAAAACCGTTACGACTAAAGCATCTTTTGATTTACATCCGTATATTGAATTCGTATTAAATCCATAATAAGTCATTCCTTCTTGTAATATAGTAGAAGAACTCATTATACTACCATTTACTAAGGCATCACGCCATTCTATTTTTGAAGGATTATTTGTTCTATTAGATAAATCATAAATTGTGGGTTTATCTAATCCACAAAAAAGTTCTCCTTTTTGATTTAATATAGGCACATCAACAACATCAATCCTTACATTTACAGGCACTCGTTCTGTCTCACAGTGTGTTACTAAATTAACTTTAGAAACATAATATTTACCTGTTTTCAACATAGATGTATTAGATAACGCTACAATGGATAAATCTGAATTGTACCATATATATTCACTTCCTTGTGGTTTTAAATTTAATATGGTTGCATTTTCATTTTCACAAAAAACTTGATCTGATACAATGGGTAATTCTGGGTAATCATAAATTTTAAAAGTATGTATAATATTACTCAAAGGAAGTCCACAAGTATTATTTAGGTTTATTAATTCAGTTAATAATATTGTTGTAACTCCTGTATTAAGTAATAAATTTTTAGGAAGTATAAATTTTGCATTTCCTGAAACTACATCTAATGTTACTTCATTATTTACGGAATTATTTGCTCCGCTAAGATTATACAATAATTTTATACGTTGTAACGATTCTAAACCTGTAATAACTACTTCTACAGATTTATCCTTACAAACATCATTAACTGATATGGCTAAATTAGTGATGATAGGCAAAGGCTTTACCTTAAATAGAGTTCGTAAATCTATTAATTTTAAACAACCTGTTTCATCATTAATAATACTAGTAATGATCATTTCTGTATCTCCAGCATTTATTAATAAATGATTAGGAATTATAAAATTAGCTAGTCCTCTTATAATATTAATTTTGGCAAATTGATTAGTAGCAGTATTAGCCCCTGTTAAGTTATATGTAATAGAATAAATTCCATTTTCTAGTAATGAAGCATTATTTATAATAGCATCTGCATTATGATTTTGACAAACCTCATTTACAGTTAAAATTGCATTTTCTATATTAGGTAAAGGATTAATTTTAACTGCTCTTGATTGATTTATAAAATTACTTTGGCAAATTCCTAACGTTTTAGTATATATTACTTTCATAATA
This sequence comes from Flavobacterium oreochromis, assembly GCF_019565455.1. Lineage (NCBI taxonomy): Bacteria > Pseudomonadati > Bacteroidota > Flavobacteriia > Flavobacteriales > Flavobacteriaceae > Flavobacterium > Flavobacterium oreochromis. The sequence continues at coordinate 3,048,647 of NZ_CP067377.1, read as the reverse complement.
GTAACTAAATAAGTATTTGGGTTATTAAATACTTCATTAGGTATATTAAAATTAGCAACTCCATTTTTAAAAGGAACAACTATTTCTTCAGGATTAAGATCTGAAACTTTATAGGTAACAGTATAATTACCATCTGGCATTAAAACAGGTTTTTGAGATAAAGCAACATTAAACAAAGTTGTAGGAACTTGATCTATACATCTTTTATCAGGAGTAACTGTAAATGATAATTTTGAATAATCTATATAATCTTCTATTTTTATTGTAAAAGTTGATGTTTTTTTAAAACATATTGGATTAGTAGGATACACTTCATAAGTAAAAGAATAAATCCCAGCTCCAAATTTGTTATAAATCTTTTCAATATTGATAAAAGAGTCTGTTAGAGATGTCAATTCACCTGTATTATTATCATCATACCATCTTCCTCCTTGATCCTCTCCTTCTAGCCTATCAAACAAATTTAAATTACGATAAGTAGAAAAATCTTCATTACTACAAATACTAAGAGGTAAAGGAGTTCCCGAATTGGCTGGGGGATAGACTGTTAATTCTGCTGTAATTCTACTGGCAGGGCATTCAGTTATTTCGTTTACGGTATAAGAAAATGTGTAGGTTTTAGGTGAATTTAATTTTTCAGATGATGCATCAAAAAAATTAGAGCTAACTCCTAAACCATTTGTTTCGTTAACCCAAACACCGTTAAATTGAGGTCCTATATTAGAACCCGTTCCATCAAATAGTCTAAACAAATTATAAGAAGCATCATCCCCACAAGTTGTTCCTTTTGGACCCGGAACACCTGTATAATTTCCTACCGTTACTTCTACAGTACCTGTGTTATCTACACATCCAGAAACATTGGAAACGGTATAAGTATACGTATACTTACCACTTTTTCTAATTTTTTGAACGTTCAAGATACCTGTTACCGGGTTTAATCCTCCTGATAATTCATCATCTGACCAAACCCCTCCTCTCATAGGATTACCTCCTAATAAAGAAAATAGATCAATAGTTTGACTATTTAAATTAGCAATATCACAAACAGTAATAACTCCTAAATCATTTCCAGCACACTGAGCTTTTGAAGTTTGATTAGGTAGAATTACAAACACGAATAGGAAAACTGTGGGAGCAATTTTCCAAAGAATGGGTAAAAATCTCTTCATTTTCTACGAAAATTTATACAAAAGTATGTATTGTTAGCTTTTTTAGTTGCATTACAGATAAAAATCGACAAAAAACACTTTTAATCGGTAAAAAACACTTCCTCCAGAAGAAAAAAGAGACAAAAATTACAATAATTAAATCTGACTAATTATTTCTCACTCAACTAAAAAATGTTATAGATCTTAATTTTACGTGAGTACAACTTCTATTTTTAAATGTTTCTAAAATTAGAATCGACATCAATACATTTAATAGTATAGAATCAAAATTTTTAAAATATGTAAAAATAAAACTTAAACAAGACCCTTTAAATATCAAACTCACGTGAATTCAATATAAATTTACAAATAAAAATTCGTTAAAGTTTAATATTATAAAAAAAAGGCTACAAAATATTTCAACTCTTGTTAAAAAAGGTGATTAAAAAAAGGATATAGGTAGTTAGGAATACTAAAAAATAAAATAAGTGTAAATTTCATGATTTTTTTGTGGGCGATAAGGGATTCGAACCCCTGACCCCCTCGGTGTAAACGAGGTGCTCTGAACCAGCTGAGCTAATCGCCCGATAAATCATTGAACGTTGTCTTTCGACTTTTTGTGGGCGATAAGGGATTCGAACCCCTGACCCCCTCGGTGTAAACGAGGTGCTCTGAACCAGCTGAGCTAATCGCCCGATAAATCATTGAACGTGTCTTTCGACTTTTTGTGGGCGATAAGGGATTCGAACCCCTGACCCCCTCGGTGTAAACGAGGTGCTCTGAACCAGCTGAGCTAATCGCCCGATAAATCATTGAACGTGTCTTTCGACTTTTTGTGGGCGATAAGGGATTCGAACCCCTGACCCCCTCGGTGTAAACGAGGTGCTCTGAACCAGCTGAGCTAATCGCCCGATAAATCATTGAACGTTGTCTTTCGACTTTTTGTGGGCGATAAGGGATTCGAACCCCTGACCCCCTCGGTGTAAACGAGGTGCTCTGAACCAGCTGAGCTAATCGCCCGATAAATCATTGAACGTTGTCTTTCGACTTTTTGTGGGCGATAAGGGATTCGAACCCCTGACCCCCTCGGTGTAAACGAGGTGCTCTGAACCAGCTGAGCTAATCGCCCGATAAATCATTGAACGTTGTCTTTCGACTTTTTGTGGGCGATAAGGGATTCGAACCCCTGACCCCCTCGGTGTAAACGAGGTGCTCTGAACCAGCTGAGCTAATCGCCCAATAACTCAAGAAGTGTACCTTCCGTTATTGTGGGTGCAAATATAAGATAGTTTTTTTGTAAAACAATAAAAAAGTAAAGAAATTTATATAATTTCTGCTACCACAAATGTACTACCTCCTATATAAACTAAATCTTCAGGAGTGGCTAACTCTTTAACTCGCTTATAAGATTCTGAAACAGAATCTACTAACTCATTATATATTAAACCATATGATTCTGCACTTATTTTTAATTTTTCTGGATCCAAACCGCGTTGAACATTTGGTTTTGTAAAAATATAATATGCGTTTTTAGGGAAAAGAGGTAAAATATCGTCTAAATCTTTATCATTTACTACTCCTAAAATAAAAAATAAACGATGATATGATTCTTTTTGGAGTTGATTTAATACAATTTTTAATCCATGGCTATTATGAGCTGTATCACAAATAACTTTAGGATTTGAATTTAATTGTTGCCAGCGTCCTAATAAGCCTGTATTTTGCACAACATTTAATAATCCTTTTTCTATTTGTTTCTCAGTAATAATAAAATATTCCTTTAGAATTTCTATTGTTTGTAGAACCGTCTTTTTATTTTGTTTTTGATAATCTCCTAATAATCCGCAATCATATTCTTTAAATACGGTATCGGAAGCAAAATAAATAGCCGATTTTTCTTTTTTGCTTTGTTTAAAAAAACAGTTTTAGTCTCAGGTAAATATTCTCCAATTACTACAGGAATAGCTTGTTTTATAATCCCTGCTTTTTCAGTGGCTATAGCATCAAATGTATGACCAAGAAACTGTATATGATCCCGACCTATATTTGTTATAACGGATACTAAAGGTGTAATTATATTAGTAGAATCCAATCGTCCTCCTAAACCTACTTCTATAACAGCAACATCTACTTTCTGATCAGTAAAATATTGAAAAGCTAATCCAACTGTCATTTCAAAAAAACTCAAATGATGTTGTTCTAAGAATGATTTATTGTTCTGAATAAAGTCTACTACATAATTTTCTGCTATTACGACTCCATTGATTCTAATCCGTTCTCTATAATCTTTTAAATGAGGTGAAGTATAGAGCCCTACCTTATAACCTGCCTCTTGTAAAATAGATGCCAACATAGAGGAAGTTGAACCTTTTCCATTCGTTCCTGCTACATGAATTGTTTTTATTTTTTTTTCAGGATTTCCTAAATGATTAGCTAATAAGATAGTATTTGTTAAATCTTTTTTATAAGCTGTAGCACCTTGTTGCTGATACATAGGAAGTTGCTCAAACATCCATTGAATCGTTTCTTGATATGTCATATAAATAAGGGCGTTTATTGTCCTATTTCAAAATTAAAAACTATAAAACCTATTTGTCTCTCCGGAGCCTGTTGATCTGCATACCACTTGAATGCTTTTGCAGCCTCTAAAGCTGGATTAACCAAACAAGGATGTGTATTAGTTGTTCCTTTTACATAATTAGCTAAAACAACCTGCCCTCCTCTATTTACTATCACTTGCACAACTACTCTTCCACTTTCATTACAATCTTGTACTTTTCTAGATTTAGAGGCTAAACTTCTCCCTTTTAATCCCCAACCTGATCCTCCTACTCCTGTACCTGATCCATAAAATGAGTTTGCATATCTGCTTCCTGTTGGATCTCCTTTATCACCAGAAGTATTATCATCGCCATGTGATCCTTTATCACCTGTTATTTTAGGACCATTAATCAAACTAGATAAAACATCATCTGTGGTTTTACTTGGTCGTTTAGGTTCTTCTTTTTCTTCTATAATTTCTTTTTTAACTGTTGTTTTTTTTATAACAGGAGCATCACTCATTTCGTTATTTAAAATATTTTCTTCTTGAGTTACTCTAGAAGATACTACTGTTTTTGGTTGTGGTGAAGAGGTTATTTTATTTTCTGGTTGTTCTTCTCCTTTTCCCATTTCAGTAGTACCAAAATTAATTGCTATCCCATTTTCTGGGGGTGGATCCATGTAAGTCAACCCAAAAAAAGGAATAAAAAAAGTAAGATAATAAAAATTGCCGAAGTTAGGGCAAATGATTTTTTTTCTTCTGGCGTTTCTAAAAACAACATATTATTTAGGTCTTACAGCTAACACTATTTTTATCTGATTCCGATTGGCTATATCCATAACATATACCGCTTTTTCTATAGGCACTCCTTCTGCTACACGAAGTATAACGGATTTATTTTCTTTACCGAGCAGTGTTATTAGTTTTTCTTCTATTTCGTTTTCAGCAATCGCCTGCTTATCAATATAGTATTTTTTATCTTTATCTATACTGACTGATATACTTTTATTATTATCTGTTTTTCCTTTTGCTTTTGGCAAAACCAAATCTAAAGCGTTAGTCGTAACCATTGTAGATGTTAACATAAAGAAAATTAACAACAAGAATACGATATCTGTCATAGAAGACATATTAAACTCAGCTGAAACTTTATTTCTCCCTCTTAAATTCATAACTATCGTTCATTTAACAAATCTAAAAACTCAACAGCATTTAATTCCATCTGATGCACTACTTTATCTGTCTTTACAACTAAATGATTATAACCTACATAAGCTATTAAACCTACTATTAAGCCTACTACTGTTGTCATCATAGCTGTGTAAATACCTTCTGCTAACATTCCTACTTCTATTTGTCCTCCTCCACTAGCCATTTTATGAAAAGCCATAACCATTCCTACAACTGTTCCTAAAAAGCCTGTCATAGGACCTGCTCCTGATAATGTAGCTAACATGCTTACATTTTTTTCTAATTTATACACTTCGAGTTTTCCTGCATTTTCTATGGCTGTATTAATATCTTCTAAGCGATTTCCAATTCGTGAAATTCCTTTTTCTATTAATCGGGCAACTGGTGAATCTGTAGCAACACATAATAATTTAGCTGCATCTAATCTACTATTTGTAATATGATCTTTAATTAACAACATGAATTTATCATCTATTTTTGATGCTTTATTAATTGCCATAAGTCGTTCAAAATACAAATACAATGCAAAAAACAACATAACAAATAAAGACAACATGATGATTTGACCAACTAATCCTCCTGAAGTCAATAATGCCCATACAGATAACGTTTTTTCTACTGGTACATTTTCTTGATTAATTTTGCTAACATTTGTGGCAAGTGAATCCACTTGAAGAAATATACTCATATATTTTTTTTATTTTAAACGATTTTATTTTGAAATAATTGTTTGGTAAATATAAATGAATTTGATTTAAACTTAAAAATCTTTCTAAAAGCTGTATTAATAAATACTTAAAATACATTCTTTTTAAAGATTCTTTCATTTGTTTTTAAAATATTTTATTATTTGTACGAAATGGCTTAGATAGAACTTAAAACTAATAATACATCCTGAATCCTAGGGTTTGACAAAGGGTATATTGCTCTTCAAACAAGGCTTCAGCTAACTCAATAACCTCGTCAATTTCTTCTGTAAGTGAAAAATATAAATTATCAAGTTGTGTACTCAAGACAGGTATTGTATTTACATAACCTGAAAGAGCCTTAGCTCCTGTAACATCTAAAAAATACTGAAAAGTTTCTTCCTCTAAGTTCAATGGAAATGTATTAGCGAAATGAATTATTTTTCCTTTTAATTTTCCTTCAAAAAATTCTGCTATTTCCTCAAAACTATAATAATAGTTATCAATTTTTAGTTCATTCGTTCTTCCTTGCATGACTAAATAAATAACAGCATAATCTTTAAAATGTCTATCTTCATATAATAAGGTACTAATACTTTCTTCAAATCCTTCTATACTATCAAAGGTTTTGTAAATATTAGTCATCCCGTATTGGAAAGCTAAATTTTCCAATGAATTCAGAATAACACTTGGTTTTTCTTCCGTTATATCTATAACAGATTCTAGGCAATAAATATGGTGATTTTTAAACATTTATTCTTTTTTTAAACCTTGTTTAGGTAAATTTATCCAATTATGAATTCGTTTATTTTAATTAATTTTTGTTTTTATTTATGAAAAAAGATATTTTTTTTTACATCATCAAAAACTATAACCTCCTCATTTCTAACTAATTTTATAGACTAAGAAGTAATTTCTAAATAAAATGACCAAGGGTACATCCATAACGTTTATTCATTGATTGAATATAAGCATTAAATAAATATCCTAATTGTCTTGATAGATTTAATATTTTAGATTTTTCCATATTTACTTTATTAATAGTAATCTTCTCCATTTCTTTTTTATCTTTTATTCTGATAAGAAAATGGAAATGATTTTTGAGTAAACGCCAAGCATAAGTTTCAGCTATTGAGTTAACATATTTAGAATACAAATTTAAAAAATGTTTATAATTTTCAGATTTGAAAAAGATATTGCAACTGTTGTTTCCGTAATTATAAATATGGTAATACTGTCGATATTCGATAGGTTGAATAAACTGTGGCATGATTATTTTTTACATGGTATTTATGTTTACTAATTTCAACATTTTATTCTATTTTCAAATAGAAAAGAATATTTTTTGTTCTTTTAAGATCAGTACTTTCACCTTTCAAAAATTCCTTGTACTAAAAAAGAGAGTCTTTCAAATTAAAAAATATTATCTCAAAATTGCTGAATAAAGTACCTTATCAGGGTCTTTCGCTGTCATAATAGGTTAAATAAACTTTTCTTACTTAAATCTTGAACCCAATCACTAACCTCAACATCAAACCATTCATAAAAAGTCTTTATATCTCTTTTTTGAGGCCAGTCTTCTTGATTTGTCAAAACGCTTTCTAATTCTTCTTCAAATACTTGTTTGAAATATTTTTTTAAGTGTGCTTCTGCATTATCAAAATCCGGATTGGTAAGATAGGTGTGTGATTCTCCTAAAATGTCAACCTCCATAAGTAACTCAGGTGTTAATGCATTAGCCCAGTCTACAAAAGGTTGTTTTGCACTAACTGTTATTGCGGAACGATTGAGGATTTTCATTGCTTTTATTATTTTAAAACTTGTTTTATCAAACTCATGATATATTCCAAATTCGAAGTATCAGAAACAACTAGTTCATAATCACCATTGCCCCAATGTCCTGTTTCAGAAACATCCTTAGTTATCCCTTTAGGATCATCTAATTGTCCTTTTTAAGATTGATAAATAATTTCAACCCTTTTTTTAACAAAACTATGTCAGTGATGTTTTTATCTTTTTTGAAGGCGATATAGAGTTTTTTAGGTACAATTTCTATATCATCAAATAAATTTAAAATAGCATTTTTATAGGTTTCATATAATTCTACTATTTCATCTATTGCGCCATTCAAATGGTCTTCCTCGGTATAGACTTTGATTTCAGCTGTAACCGATTTAATTTTATCGTTTTGTTTGGTTACAGGTTTAATGCTTTCCGCAGCTCTGGTTTTCTTGATCGGGTTGATACTGATAATGTCGTTTTCAAAACGCTTGATTTCCCATAACTCGATTGCAATATCTTTAAAGTTTGTTGCTAAACGTTGATTCTCGGTAAAACTAGGCGAAACAAACACAACGCGAGTTTGCGACCAATCTACCGTACTGCTGTGTAAGTTTTTGTTCAAGGTTTCATTATAGGTTAATACAAAATCAGCCTTATTTTCCAGCATCAAACTCAAATAGGTGAACCCTTGATCCACGACACTTACATTTTTTTCTCGTTTGTATTCGATAATGATAAAAGCTTCCGACTGCGCATCATACGCCAATGTATCAATCCGTTTTCCTTTTATAGTGAATTCACTCTTGACAAACTCTAATCCAGTAAGTAACGTCAAGTTTTGCTCAAAAAGATTTTGAATCTCCCGTTCTAGTTTAAACGGTTTTTCTGTTAAAGTTTGTAGTTGTAATTTGTTGATTTGATATAGATTCATTTGTTTTTCTTTTAAAGGCAATAAAATAGTTAATTAAAGTATAGTAATTCTAAGATAATTATTATTAGGCTCGACGATATTTACTCACTATCATTTTTCAATACAGGTAATGCTATCCCTATTTTATAAAAATTAACATACTCTTCCACTGACACATAATTAAAACCATCATTTATAAAATCTTTTCTATCAGAAAATTGATCCGAATAGATTATCAAACAATCAATCACTTCTTTGTGTTTATTTTCCATGCCTAACGCTTTGTATATAGACTTCATTCTAGCATAACCACTTACTTGTCGTATATCATCAATACTAATATTAGTATATGAATATCTTTGTTTGTATTTTGCGTCGACTACCATTTGATATTTACCATCTTTAGAATTTAAGATAAAATCAGGTTCAAGACCATTGAATTTTTGATGATATTTAACCTCATTTTTATCTGGGAAGATTTCTTTTAATTTGGCAAACACATACAACTCAAACAATTTACTCATATCGATCCAAAAAGGTGGTGTTTTTATTCTTTTTCTTGAGTATTAGAAATAGTATAACCAAACCTTTTTAAGATAAGTTTCGCTAATTTTATAGCTTCTTCATATTCTTTATAAAATGCATTAGTCTTGGTATGTTTTACATCGTGAAGATTCACTTCTTCCGAAACAAATTCAAAGGCTGGATTGATGTAATTAAATATTACGGTAGTGTATTTTTCCGATTGCAGATTTTTAATGTTAGGCAAATAGCGCTGAACAAATACCAGTGCTTTTTTTAATAATCTATTTTCCAAGCCGTTTAAACCAAATTCATCATAATTGCAATAGGTATGTAGTGGTTTGTTTTTAACTAGGTTTTGTTTGATAGTTTGGCTTATTAATACTTTGCCCTTTACTTTAGCATATAAGTTGTTCTCAACTTTATAATACGATTTTTTTAATCCTTTACGAACTATTTCTTTAACTAAACTTAAAAACTGAACTACTAGCAAAGGTGTTAAAAAATCTTGCTGTTGTTCAATTTCAATATAATCCTTATCCCACTTTAGCTCAAACAAATTATCAAGATGTTTAGCTGATTCTGAATGTTTCAAAGCCGAAAATAGCATTGCTAGATAATCTATTTGATCTGTACGTTCTTTATTAAGTTTAGGCTCAACACAAATTGCCTTTTGGTTTTCAATCAACCAATCGACACCAATGTAATAATTAGTTTGTATTTTTCTAGTATGAGCATTAATTTCAAAACATACCGACTTTTCATTTTGCAAAAACAAAATGGGAGGAGGAATTACAGGCACATCACATTCTTTTGCTATTTCATCTTTAAAATAAGAATGATGATGCTCAATAAAATAATTGCTATCAGATGTTTTAAGAAACAAGTCCATTTATACTCTTTTTGACCTCATCATTTTCTAATAAAATCCCATCTTTAACATATTCCTTTAAAATAGGAACTACCTCATATTTTAACTTTAGTTCGATTTGTTTGTTTTCATCTGGAAGTTTAGTACCATCAACTTTTTCTTTAGTTATAAAATAACTATGTCCTAGCATAACCTCCTCTGGTTTAAAATCAGAAGACAAATGTTTTGAAGGTTTAAAAATAGGTTCTTCCCAGTTAACCTCGTCAAAATTTTCAATAAACAAACTACAAACAGTTTTAAATTTTTCTTTGGCTTTTTCTCCTATAGGATTAATGGTAGGTAACACATCCACAAATCCAAAACGTCTTCGTATGGCGTAATCTATATGACCAACACTTCTGTCGGCGGTGTTCATAGTGCCAATGATGTATAAATTTTCGGGTAGAATCAATTCCCTATTTGGCTCATCTTCTATCGTAGAAATATCATAAATACTCTCAACTTTTGCCTCCTCATAATTATTTTTATCATAGATATAACGATATTCTAAAGCGTAAATTAGTTCACCTAGGACTGATGCTAGGTTAGCTCTGTTAATTTCATCAATAATTAAAACATATCTTGCACTAGGATTATCTAGTGCTTCTTGAGCAAGTTCAGCTAAAATTCTATTTTCTACTTTATAATGTACATCACCTTTTTCATTAGTTTTTGCAGAAATACCTCTTACAAAGTCTTCATAACTATAAGCTGGATGAAATTGAATTATTTTATATTTACCATTTATAACTACTTTATCCCCCTGAAATTCGATATTACCTTTTAAACCGAATGTATCAAACAAAAAATACATAAATTCATAATTAGTTACATCCTTTTTGAAGTGTTCTTTTTTTGCTAAGAACAATGTTTGTAATTTTTTATTTTTTTCTATATAATTAAGATTTGAAAAATCAACATCAAAAAGTTTAAGTGCATTGTTTAAACATTCTTCACTGTTAATAGGGAAATATATTTCTGGATAGTAGGTGTTTAAAATTTTTAAAACAAAGTTTCTTCCTATTTCAAAATTTACACCATTCTCAAATTTTTGGTTGACTACTTTATCTAACTCTACGGCCATCATTTCCATTGCTCTAGTATCTGAGCTTTCATTTTCTAAAAAACCACTTTTAATATATCGATCTTCACGTGGTCGAAAATATATTTTACCTTTATTTGCCTGACCATTATATTTCCCCGTTGCATTTAGTTTATATTCTAGCCAATAACAAAATCCATCTTTTTCAGGTCTGCCTAAAGCATAATTTTCTAAAGATAAATTAATGATTTCAGTAGGTTTAAATTTTTCTCTAAATTGATTAAGTAAAAAACTAGTGATATTTCTATGATTTTGCCTATCTGTATTTAAATCAAAGTTTTCAAAAAATTTATCAATGGCATCAATATAGCTTATCATTTTTTCTTCATTGGTAAACTTTTTTGCTATTTTTTTGCCAACCTCGTTTTACCCGTTCCTGGAGGACCTTGCAAAATGATTTGCTTTTTGTATTCAAGCAGTTGAATTTTATCTTGTAACTTTATGTTTTCTTCCTTATTTGCAAAAGCGTTTTCAATTGTATCCATTACTTTTTTATCAAATTTATTATGACTTTTTAATTCATAAATAGTCCCAGGATTATTAGATTCAAAAAAGGCATTATTAGAATTTAATTCTATTTTATTTTCAAGTATATCATTCTCATAAAGTAGGTAATCGACTTTTCTGTAAAATACTTCGTTTGTTTCTTCAAACTCTCTTGGAGAATTTATGATGCCTATTAAATATAGTGTTCTGTTATCTTTAGCTCCTTGAGCTATAATAACACAATCATTTTCTGAAACTGATTTTTCAAAACGTTCGCCTAACTTTTTATCACTTCCATAACCGACAAATACCTTATTCTCCTCTTTTGATTTTTTTAACCAATAGGCGGTATTACCATCGTTTAAAACGTTTGGAGAAACTACCCAATATCTTCTTTTCATAAATGATATTAATTATTACTATTTATATGTAATTATTTGCCTCAATCTGGGCTCTAGCTAAAACGGAATCTCTTAGGAATCCATCTAAAACTGGCTTTCTAATAAATGAAAGTTTAAGCTTTTCATCTTTTCTAATGCTTTAAGACAAGCAAGCTTTCTATCTTCTTCAGGGATGTGAGCCATTTCAGCATCATTAACAAATTCCCAATAAAAGCGATACCATTTCTCTATTCTTCCTTTTACAAAATCGCTATATCTAGTATCAATATCATAAATATTCCTCCAAGATTGTATTTCATCAACTTTACCATCAGGGCTTGAATAAGTGATGTTCCAAATAATATCCTCTGGATTTGCATTGTCTGTGGTAATTGTAAATGATACAGATAATTGTTTGTGATTAAAATCAAACGGATAAAATAAACGTCCTGTAGATAATGCAACGGTATCTTTATCACCTTTAACATCAAATGAGTTACATTCTTTACAACATAAAATTAAATTTTCAAAATTCACTGACGAAAAAGGATATAATGATTTTGGTAAAAAATGGTCATATTGATCTCTTGTTTTACTTTCTGCCATTTTTAACTCACCAATTCCGCAAGTTGGACAAAGGGTTGTATTTTTATTAGTTCTTCTAAATTCATTAAAATGATCTAAAAGTGTAGTATGAAATTTATCCCTAAATGCATTACCATCTAGTACCTGATCGTACAAATTCAAGAAAAAATCTCTTAATAATTTCCTTAAACCTTTAACATTGCTATCAAGTATGATTGGTAAATAACCACCAGAACATATTAATTCGATATTGTTACTGTCTTTAATTTGATTACAAATAGCGGTTCTAATTGTTTGATCCAATCTTCTTAGAACATTATAAATATTTATTAATTGTTCTTTTACAATTTTTGGGTGTCTTCTAACTATATCATAAAAGTCAAGGCCAAAAAAAGCATTATCAAATGGACCTGTTTCATGTTCAATTCTTTCAAAGAACTGAATAACAAAGTCATTTAACATAATATGACTACTAATTAAATACTTGTAACTATTTATCATTCCGGTTTATTCAATTCGTTTTCTTTTAGTATTAATTCTCGAAATAATAAGACTTTCTCGACCGATTCACCTAAAACTCTCGCTTCCTCCTTAGCTGCCAAAATGTCTTCAGGGCTGTTTAAAGGCATTTTTTTATTCGTTCAATAATTTCTAACGAAAGTTTAGAGATAGATTCTTTTTTCTCAAATATTTCTTCGGTCAATATGTTGGCTGAAGTTCCAAAAGTTCTTATTCCTTTTTTCTTAGCAGTTTGATGCTCTACTTTTTTATCCTGCTTATCAAAAATGATAACATTCTCTGGTTGGCAATCAGATATTATAAATGGAGAGTGCGAAGTTATAAATAAGTCTCTCCTATTATCAAGTAAACTTGATTCATCTTGTTTTAGACAATCCCTTAATGTTGAAATGAAATTTGAACGCCAACCTGGATTAAAATGAGTTTCTGGCTCGTCTAATAAAAATAATGAATTTGTATCTCTAAATAATAGACAAAGCCCTATAGAATGAATAAACTGGTACTCTCCATCGGACAAAGATTTCGTATAAATAACTTCATCAACTTTGTCCTTTTTAAAACAACATTTTTAAATCTAAAGATTCTTTCTTCATCATATGGAAGCGGAATTACATCTTTATTAATATAGATGTTTTTTGAATGATAAACTTTTTGTTTTATTTTCTTTGGTGTTTTGTAATTATTTAAGTTCAATAAAACTTGAAAAGTTCTAAATAGCTCAAAAGCATCTTCAGCAAAATGAAATTTAAAAGCTTCTCTACATTCCTTATCTACAAAATAATCTAAAATCCATTCTTTGGTATCATAATTATAATATGAAGTAGTACTACAAGCTTTAAGTCTTTCAATTGATTTATCAATCAATGACGTTAATTCACGTGTAATTTTATTTTTATCTTTCTTATCTTCTAATGGAATTGTTCTGAAAACATCATTGTGAACTTTTTCAAATTTATCAACTTTTATAATTAATCTAAATGATTTTATGTCATCGAGACCAAGTTCTTCTTTGAAAGGTTTAAGAGATTCTTTTTCTCTTAATAGATAAATTGACAATAAAATAGCTTGATTGTAATATTCATCTAGATATACAAAACGACTTTCGGGTTTTATGTAATCTAAATCTTTAGTTAATCTATACAAATATTCATCAAATTGTATAAATCTCATTTTAAAAAAAGGAAGATTAATAATTTGATTTTCACCTGATGAATAGGCTACAATAAAATCAGGCAAAAAATCTTTAACCTCTATCCGTTCAAGTAAAGTAGTTTCAATTCCAACACATTCTTTCCGATTTAACCAATGTACTTCTGGAGATTTATCAACTTTCTTTATAATTTTTATATGAGCATCATAGCCAATATTATATGTAGAACTATAATGTTTTCTAGAGTAGTCCCCTTTGATATAATAATAATATTCTAATTCAAAAGCGTCAGGATTACAACTTTCTGCAAAAAAACCCTCCGTATGCACTTTCTTAAATTTTCCCTCTCCATTAAAACCTTCAGGTTTAAAATCTAAATAAATACATTCGATGTGATAAAAATTTCAGCTAAAACTTCGAGAATATTTGATTTTCCTGAGCCATTTCTGCCCACCAAACAGTATGGCATAAAATCCCATAACTTATCTGAATTGTATTCATTTAGAAAGTCTATTTCAAAACCTGATTGAAGGCTTCTAAAAGGAGAATGTAATTTAAGACTTTTTAATTTCATTGATTGATAGTTCTAGTTGATTGGTATTTGGATTATATTTTTGTTTTAAGAATGATTTTTTTTTGCTAATTCTTCAAAAATATATTTTCTCCAATCTTCAAAGTCAAAAAAGCCACCACGTTCATAAGTCATTTTATTATAAATTTCTTCAAGTTTTTTTAAATCAATGGAGCTATCATGAAAGATTTTTTTAGTATAAACTCTTTGTCTTCTATGTGGTTTTCAATACTTCCATATTTTGCTACAATATCCTCAGGAATACCATAATATTCATCAAGAGTCATATCTTTTATATCTTTTTCTGTATTCTGAAAAACTGGAGGGCCTTCAACTTCTTTTGGAGGCTCTAAAGAACCCGCAACTGGTGTTTGTATATCACAAATCTGATCTTTCCTTTTACTATATTTTTCAAATGTTTCGAAGATCATTTCATTTTCTTTAAACAACTCCCCCTTAAAAGCCTTTTGACTCAAAACCCCATACATATTTTCCAACTCATGTAAACTAGCCTCATACTCCTTTTTTAAACTTTCTACTTTTTCTACAATTGTTGCAAACTTATTTTGAAGTTCGATAGGCGGAATTATTACTTTAAAATTTTGTAATTGTTCCTTTGTTATGGCTTGCATTATTGCACCACCAAAAGAACCTATTCCTAATAATTTTTTCTTAACATTTTCTGAAATTAAAAAATTGCTTAAAAATTTAGGATTTAATTTTTCATGCATTGGTCTTATAATCGAAACGTGTTGATTAACTCTTGCTGGTAATACATCAACAGGTACAACTGTACACCTACATATAGACGCCCCAGTAATATTAAATAAAACATCATTTTTTAAGACTTCTACGTTTTTAAGTTTTTCTGCTTGGTTATCATTTATGAAAGCTAGATTTTCATATTTAAATTCATTGTCATAAATATTCAAACTTCTGATTAAAGAAATACCCTCTGATTCATACATTTCCTTACCCCCCTAGGAGTTGCTCCACTTCCAATTTTTGAGGTACATTTTTTTAGTCCTAACTCATCCCATCCCCTTTCATTTTTAACAGGATCCCCAAACATCTCCAAAAAAGTACTCTTTAAAAACTCGTCTAAAAGGTCAATACTCTCTTTTCTTTGTTTGATTAAGTTTTCAGCTTGGGTAAGTATTTCAACAATGGTTTTTTGATTATTAATTGATATTTCAGGTATTTCAATTTTCTTTATTTGATCTGTGGTTAAATTTTGAAAAATAGCGCCAACTGCATTTTTTTATTTGCAAGTTTGAAATAGTTTAGAAAATAGAATAAATATGTTTTTAAAATTTTATTTTCATTTAAATTTCTTAAACCAACAAAACCATCATGAATACATGCATCAACAGCTAATATGCAAGGTCTTCCAGGGTCACCGCTAACAGCAATAATTACATCTCCTTTTTTCATCGGACGACTTTTTTTTGCTCCTTCTTCAGTTAAAAAATCTATTATTGGAGTAACATATTTTCCATCTCTGGTTACATCAGCAATCATTAATCGTGGTACATTTCCACCAAAGTATTTTGGATCACCTTGAGGTCTTGGACTACTACCTCTAACTACATCACAAAGTTCGCCTAATTTCATGATATTAATTCTTTTAGGTCATTTATCCCTTTTGATATTGTTGCTTCAAGTTTTTCAAGTTTTTCAAAGATTATTTTTGGTTCCTCATAAATCACTTCTTCATAAATTTCTTTTCTGTATTTATTAAAACTTAAATCATATCCATTCTCTACAATTTCTTGTTTTGAAATTGAAAAGAATAATTCTTCACGTTCCTTATCAGTACTGGCTGTAAATGGTTTTTGACTATATTGTTTAAGAATATCTTGCAAGTCGCTTTTGTCCGTTTTATTACGTTTGTCATCTAAGGTATAGCCATCGTTCTGCATATCGTAAAACCATACATTGCTCGTCTCACTACCTTTCGTAAAAATTAAAATAGCCGTACTTACTCCTGCATAGGGCTTAAACACCCCGCCAGGCATTGAAATAACTGCTTTCAATTCGCTTTTTTCTACCATTATTTTACGACATTCTACAAAAGCCTTTCCGCTACCAAATAAAACCCCTTGCGGTATTACTATGGCAGCAGTTCCTCCCATTTTAAGCATATTGTAAATACGTTCAATGAAGAGTAATTCGGTTTTAGTAGTGTTTAGTTTTAAACTTTCGTTAATGTCACCTTTGTCAATATTTCCAGTAAAAGGTGGATTGGCTAGAATAATGTCAAATTGAGCATCTTCGTTATACGATTTACTCAAGGCATCTTTGTAGTCAATATTGGGGTGGTCTATACCGTGCATCATCAAGTTCATTAATCCCAAACGGACCATTGTCGTATCAATATCATAACCGTATAATGAATCTTCAACAATATGTTTTAAATTTTCATTTAAAGTAGCAGATACCGTGGCGCGCATAAAACCATCTTCATCAGGTTGCAAAGCAGTTGGGTTTTCTTTTCTAACCAAATCGGTCAAAATGTATTGGTAGGCTCCTAACAAGAAACCTGCGGTACCGCAAGCAGGGTCGGCAATGCGTTGTCCTAATTGTGGTTGTACCAAATCGTTCATTAATTTAATAATGTGACGAGGGGTTCTAAACTGTCCGTTTTTACCTGCACTGGCAATTTCACCTAACAACATTTCATACACATCTCCTTGTATGTCTTGAAACGCATGACCACCCTCTACAGCATCCTTTTCAATTTCTACAAAAATCTCCTCAATAATTTTAATAGCTTCAACTAATAAAGAAGGTTTTGGCATAATAAAAACGGCATTTGCCATGGCTTTAGTAAACTTAGAACCGCCTTCAAATTCTTTTAAAAAGGGAAAACTTTGGTTTGTACGTGCAATAACATTTCTTCGGCAGGCATTCGCTTGAAATTACGCCAACGTAAATCTTGTTTATCTACTTCATCTATACTGCCAGGTACTTTGAACATTCCTACGAATTTTAAGTCATAGGCTTCTCCAGTAAATTCGGCATCACGTTCACGTTTGGCTTCCAAATCGTCCATTTGTTTCATAAAAATCAAATAGGTAATTTGTTCTATGGCAGTAAGCGGGTTACTGATTCCGCCACTCCAGAAGTTATTCCAAAGTCGGTCAATTAAGGCTTTTAATATTGGGTTTGTTTGTAGCATATTATGCAGCTAATAATTTATTAGTAAGGTTTATAATTTCTTCTATTTCGTTAGGTTTAAATACACCCCGAATGCCTTCGGGATGCAACATCGTAAATGGCGATTCTATCAAATTGCGTTTGTTGAGTTCGCCTTTTTCTATGATGTATTTTTTGAGTAAATCTAAAAACTGCAATTGTCTTGCAGTTAAATAGGTATGCGCTTTTACATATTCGGCAAAAGCATTGGAGACTGTTTCAGGAAACGATTCTAATATTTGTATTCCAAGAATATGTTTAATGAATTGTACCAATTGCGCTTTTCGATGTGAATACACCCTACGCAATAAATCAACTGTGATGTGGGGATGTTCTTCGTGCAAAACTTCTGCTAAACTAGCCGATTCTTCTTCGGATATTTCCTTACCTTGTTTTAGTTTTTGTAATATTGGGTTTTCATAAACCAGTTGATTTACCGTTTGTTCTACTAATTCACGGTATTTAGCAATACTTAAGGCTTCGTGTTGCGGTCCAAACTCTACATATTCTTTGGCATATACTTCGTCTTTGAAATTGTATTTAACTGTACCTAATGGCATCACTGTTTCTCTAAATTTCATTAGAGGTGCTAGTTTTATGATGAGTTCATCAAAGCGTGCTTCGGTTATGGTAGCCCAGTA
Source organism: Flavobacterium oreochromis (assembly GCF_019565455.1). Taxonomy (NCBI): domain Bacteria; kingdom Pseudomonadati; phylum Bacteroidota; class Flavobacteriia; order Flavobacteriales; family Flavobacteriaceae; genus Flavobacterium; species Flavobacterium oreochromis. The sequence goes on along the minus strand of NZ_CP067377.1, from coordinate 3,030,321 downwards.
GTTATTGGTTTGGGATTTTCTAATGAGTTCAGCTTCTCTGGCAATAGTACTTATGGTTAATGGCAATTCACTTATTTCTTCAATGATACTATCTTTTAAGGCTTCAAACTTTTCTTTTTCTTCGCATAAATGAGCCAATGAAACTTCAACTATGTCTTTTTCAAAACGCATCGCTTTAAAGTCTACATCAGAAACTGTTCGCATTAATGGCTTCACCACCAATCGCAAAAAATCTAATTTATCAGGAGTTAATAGATTCCAAAAACTATCCTCTTCCAATCGTTGTAATTCTGATTGAGCATCTAAAATCACAATAGAGTTTTTGGGTAAGGATGCAATTTGTTTACGCAATTTGACTATTTCATTTACTACTATCGAAGTTTTTTGTAATTCTTGTGCTTTTTCTATTTTATCTAATCGAATGCCAAACAATCGAACCGGCAACGGCATAGATGACGGCGTTTCGCGACCTCTTGGATTGATTTTGAAATATTCAAAATTATCCCAACAATCCAAAATCAAGAAGTTGTCTTTATGCGTACACCAAGGTTTCATTTTTGTTGGTTCTATTAAACGAGTACCCCGTCCAATCATCTGCCAAAATTTAGTATACGAATACACAGGTTTTGCAAATACTAAATTTACTAACTCGCGAACATCTATACCCGTATCGAGCATATCTACACTGATGGCAATTCGGGGTAAATTGTTATGGGTAAATTGGTCAAGCAAACCACCTTTTCCGTACACTCTTGGGTCGTCACTCACTAATACTTTTGCTAATTCCCCATGATATTCAGGATAAAAAGCATCGAACAATTCCTCTATGCGTCGGGCATGTTTCTTGCTCGAACAAAAGAAAATAGTTTTTCCTGGTAATACACCATCAGCATCTTTGATGCATTCTTCCATAAATTCCCGAACGATCAAAGCATTTGTCCCTTTATTAGTAACAGATTTCTCGATGTCCTTTCCTTCAAAGTTAATTTCGGCAACTTCTTTCCCTTCAAGAATTAATTTCTTTTGGTCTTCTAGCGAAATGGTTCGTTTATTGATACCTTGCTCTAAGAATTTAGTTTTAATTTTCATTACTTGAAAATTACTCAAGTAAGGCGGAATGTTATTTACAGCTTCTTCATAAGAGTACGCAAATGTAGGTACACCATCTTCACATTCAAATAATTTAAAGGTATTATGGTCAATAACATCAGTAGGAGTAGCGGTTAATCCTAAGGTTATGGTATTAAAATAATCCAAAATTTCTTGGTAGGTATTATAAATACTACGATGGCTTTCATCAATAACAATCAAATCAAAAAAATGCGGACTTAATGAGTTCTCTTCATCACGAATCACATTCAACATAGTGGGATAAGTAGAAACATATATCCGTCTGTCTTTAGCAATTGATTTTTCTCCAATCTTTGGCCATCTTGGTTCGTTGGGTAAATGTTCTTTAAATGCTTCTAAAGTCTGGTCACGCAAAGCAATTCGGTCTACTAAAAATAAAACGCGTTCTGCCCAACCGGCTCGCATCAAAGCATCGACTAAGGCAATACAAGTTCTGGTTTTACCTGTTCCAGTTGCCATTACTAATAAGAACTTTCTTTTTTCTTTTCAATCGCTTCCATTACAGCACGTATGGAGCTAATTTGATAATCACGACCAGCAATGGAGGTATTGATTAATTCACTAGCAAGAGGTTTTCTTGCTTTACGAATATATTGGTATCTTTCTAAATCGTCACGAGTAGGGAAACCGTGTACCTTTTTAGGGGGATAATTCTCTAAATCCCAGAAGTAAATATCATAACCATTCGTATAAAAACAAAAAGGTAATTCGCCTCCTTTTTCTTTTTGAATATTGTAGCAATATTGTTTGGCTTGCTCTTTACCAATATTGGCATCAACTAATGATTTTTTTGCTTCTACAACTGCCAGAGGTTTACCGTCTTTACCTAATAGCACATAATCGCTGTATTGATTTGTTCCATAAGGTGTATGAGGTTCATTTACTTGCTCTTTTGAAGGTACTTGAATAGTATACTCGCTAACTACTTGTGTGAGATCATTGATATTCCAACCCGCTTGTTTTAAGCGAATATCTATTATTTCTTTTCTAGTTTGGTTTTCGTTTTTCAAGTTTGGGATTATTTCTCCAAAACTAACTATAAAAATACATTTATCCAATGACCTAAAATAAGGGATATGATTTACTTTATAACGGACTTAATAAAACAATACATTTTCTAAAAAAGAATTACAAAAGAATATTACTGAAGGTTTAAAGGAAAAAAATGTCGAATATTTGAAAATAGTATAATACTAAATCAAAAATAAAATCGGTTTTAATTCTATAGTGTAAAAAACGGTTTCACTAAACATTTGATTAATATACTCTATTTAAATAATTAAAAATCAAATTATTTAAGATCAATAAGTAAAGTAATTATTTAGATAATAAAAAATATTTACATAAAAAATAGAAATAAATATAATATCCTTTTTCTATATAAACTATTTGATATTTACTACATACTATTATCTAATAATCAAATTTTTTAATATTATGATTTTGTTCTACTAAACTAATAATTTTATAGAAATGTTTTTATTCCTTTAATCTAACTAAAATAAAAAAACTTGTTCTTTTACTTATTAAGGATTTATCTCATCCAATCCTTTTGAAATTTGATTATTTATTGTAATACAAATTAGACGTATAATCGTTCCTTGTTTTTTTAAATACTTCTGATGGAATAGTATCATATTTCTAATTTAAAAACGAATAGAAATAAGTTTTATGTTTTATTGTAACAGGGTAATCATTAATTTAAAAAGACTTTCAATTAAAACTATAAGTAATTAAATACAACACATTATTTTATTTATCAATATTATACACTATTTTATTTAAAGATTTTATTGATATAAAATTCGCTTTAGTTATTTTATTTAACTCAAAAACATTAGCAAACAAAATAACATAAAGCGATCTTTTTAAAACAAGTCTAATTATGTATTATAATTCATTTCTTCTTATTTCTCTAAAAAAATAAGGTCTTGCATTAATAAAATATTCAACAATAAAAAAATAGGAAATAACTCTAAATATAAATTTTATACATTTAAAAACAATGGTATGATCCATTTTTACCATAACTACATATACAATATCTGCCATAGCAGAAAAAAGAATAGCTATTAAAATATTATTAAAACGAAGGTTATTAATCACTAAATAATTATAAGCACAAATTGAAATTAAAAAGGTTAGAACCGTTCCGTAGACCACAATAGCTATAGAATATTTCATATCTTCAAATGCTAAACCATTTAACAAAAAATAAGTTAAAACCATTAAAGAAAGAGTTCCTATTAAGGAAAAATTAAAAGCTTTTTGATTAAATCCTATCCGCTTTGCTTCCTTTACTACTAAAAATAGTATTAATAAATAAGGAAACAGATCTAAACTCATATTAAAAAATCTGATAAACTCAAAATTAAATAAAGTGAGTGCGTCAGTAAAAAAATAAATGATAAATATTAGTGATACATATAGTATATTTTGTTTTTCTTCTACAGCTAAATAACGAGCCATTAAGGCAGGTATAATAACAGGCTTAGATATAATTAACAAAAACTCATTACCTAATAACATAGCTATAACAGATAGAAAACAAGCTAGTAGATATACATATAAAGGTGCATTCTTTAGCATAACATTGTAGTAAACTCTTCTTCTGATAAAATTGTTATTCCTAATTGTGTAGCTTTTTCTAATTTAGCGGGCCCCATATTACTTCCTGCTACTACATAATTAGTTTTAGAAGAAATACTACTTCCTACTTTTCCGCCATTATTTTCTATTAATTGTTTTAATTCATCTCTTGAAAATTTTTCAAAAACACCTGATACTACAAAAATTTTCCCTTTAAATAAATCAGAAGTTATGGTAGAGGCTGACTCTTCTAATTCTAACTGTACTCCATAATTACTCAAACGATCTAAAATGGTTAAATTGTCTTGATTCTCAAAAAATTCAATTACACTCTGAGCTATCTTAACTCCTATTTCATCTACCGTAATTAGTTCTTCCAAAGTTGATTTTTGAAGATTTTCAATTGATTTATAATGCTTTGCTAATTTTTTTGCAACGGTTTCTCCTACGTAACGAATACCTAATGCATATAAGACACGTTCAAAAGTTATTTCTTTTGATTTTTCTATTCCTGCTAATAAATTATCTGCTGACTTATCTGCCATTCTATCCAAAACAACGATTTGATCTTTCTTTAATTCATATAAATCTGCATAATTAGAAACTAATTGATTTTTAAATAATAATGCAACTGTCTCTCCCCCCAATCCTTCTATATCCATTGCTTTTCGGGATATATAATGTTGTATTCTTCCTATGATTTGAGGTGGACATCCGTAATAATTAGGACAATAATGTTGAGCTTCTCCTTCTTTTCGGATCAGTTCTGTTTGACATTCTGGACAATGGGTTATATAAGTTGTTTTAGTTGAGCTAGCAGAGCGTTTAGATTCATCTACTCCTACAATTTTAGGAATAATTTCTCCTCCTTTTTCTACAAATACTTCATCATTTATTCTTATGTCTAGTTTTTCTATCTGATCTGCATTATGTAAAGAAGCTCTTTTTACAACAGTACCTGCTAGTTGTACAGGTTCTAAATTAGCTACAGGGGTTATAGCTCCTGTTCTTCCTACTTGATAAGAAATAGAATTTAATTTAGTTATTACTTGTTCTGCTTTAAATTTATAAGCTATTGCCCAACGTGGAGATTTAGCAGTATAACCTAGTTCTTCTTGCTGATCTATACTATTTACTTTTATAACTACACCATCGGTTTCATAGGGCATTTCATGACGATGAGTATCCCAATATTCTATAAATTTAAAAACTTCTTGCATAGAACCTGCCAGCTTAGATTGTGTAGGTACTTTAAACCCCCAGTTTCTTGCTTTTTCTAAACCTTCAAATTGAGTTAAAATAGGCAAATTATTCCCTATTAAAGAGTACAATAAACAATCTAAGGGTCTTTTCGCTACTTCTGCACTATCTTGTAATTTTAGACTTCCAGAAGCTGTATTTCGTGGATTTGAATAAGGTGTTTCCCCTATTTCTATTAACTCCTGATTCATTTTTTCAAACCCTGCAAATGGTAAAATAATTTCACCTCTAATTTCAAATTTTTCAGGAAAATCACCTTGAAGTGTTAAGGGAACTGCTTTAATAGTTTTTACATTATGCGTTACATCATCTCCCTGAAAACCATCACCACGCGTTACAGCACGTAATAATTTTCCATCTTCATAAGTAATACTAATAGAAGCACCATCGTATTTCAACTCACAAGTATATTGAACAGGTCTATTTCCAAGTAGTTTTTGAATTCGAGTTTCCCAATCTAATAAGTCTTCCTTTGAGTAAGAATTATCTAAGGAATACATGCGATATTCATGTTGAACAGTCGTAAAGTTTTTAGTTACAGATCCTCCCACTCGTTGGGTAGGAGAACTAGGGTCATTATATTCTGGATGATTTTCTTCTAGCTCTTGAAGTTCTTTTAATTTTATATCAAATTCATAATCTGATATAGTAGGATTATCTAAAACGTAGTAATTATAATTATGTTGATTTAATTCATTTCTAAGGGCTTGAATTTTTGAAAAAATATCCATAAAAAGGGCTATTAAAGTAATAAAATACTAAAATAGCCATTTAATTATAGTAAAGCAAAAAAATTACTCAATGATACCATTTATCTGCATATAGAGCTGCCCATCACTTAAAATACCACCTTGTTCTATAAGTCCAAATAGCTCTTGATTACGTTCTTGTTTGTACTCTTTTTTTCCACGCAAAAGCTCTACATTTTCTGTAAACAAATGATCACCTAACCATTTTAAGCCATCATTTGTTAAAAAATCTACTTCTGTATTTAAAGCTTTTATGACTATAGTTTGTATAAAGTATTCCTGACAATGAAACAAAAAGATGTGTCTTTTTGAAAAATGTTCTATAAACTTAGCATTATTTAATACCCCTTCCCATATTAGATCAGAAAAAACATCTAATTCTTGCTCTGCTACTTCAGTATTATGTACTTTTAACTGATCCCACTCTGCTTTATCAATTTGCTGAGTAGCCAAAAAATTGGCAAATTCCTGATGTAGGGAATCAAATTGTTCTTTGGTAAGTCTCTTGTATTTCAAATTAATAAAATTTAGTTATTATAATAGTAAAAGTAATAAAAAAAGTCCCAAAAGGGACTTTAAAAAATATATCGTTTTTAAAATTAAGCTTGTTCAGCAATAATTTCAAATGGTAATTCAACGATAACTTCACGGTGTAAACGAACAGTAGCACTGTATTTACCAATTCTTTTAACTACACCTGAAGTGATGAATTTTTTCTCGATAGCGTGACCATTTTTTTCTAAAACTTGTGCTAAATCAGCATTTGTTACAGATCCAAATAATTTTTCACCACCTGCTTTAGCAGTAATTTTGATATCTAAAGCTTTAATAGCTTCTGCTTTAGCTTTAGCATCTGCTACAATTTTAGCTTCTTTATGCGCTTTTTGCTTTAAGTTTTCAGCTAAAACTTTTTTTGCAGATGGAGTAGCTAATACTGCAAATCCTTGAGGGATTAAGAAGTTACGACCGTAACCAGGCTTAACTGTTACGACATCATCTTTAAATCCTAAATTTTGAACATCTTGTTTTAAGATAATTTCCATGTTGTTGTCCTTTTTATTTTAGAAGTTAGGTTCCTATGTTAGGAAACCAACAACTTTATTTAAATTATTATTTTAATAAATCCGCTACGTATGGCATTAAAGCTAAGTGACGTGCTCTTTTTACCGCTACAGATACTTTTCTTTGGTATTTTAAAGAAGTTCCTGTTAAACGACGAGGAAGGATTTTACCTTGCTCATTTACGAATTTTAATAAGAAATCAGCATCTTTATAATCTACATACTTGATTCCTGATTTTTTGAAACGACAATATTTTTTTTGTTTGTTCGTATCAATGTTTAAAGGCGTTAAATATCTGATATCTCCGTCTTTTTTTCCTTTTGCAGATTGTTCAATTGTAGACATATCAATTAAGCTTTTTTAGTTTTTAACTTCTCTCTTCTTCTCTCAGCCCAAGCTACAGCGTGTTTATCTAAACTTACTGTTAAGAAACGCATAACGCGCTCATCACGTCTGTACTCAACTTCTAAACCAGCTAAAACTTCACTAGAAGCTTCAAATTGGATTAATTGGTAGAATCCTGATTTTTTGTTTTGGATTTCGTACGCTAATTTTTTTCAATCCCCAATCCTCTTTAGCAACAATTTTAGCACCTTTTGAAGTTAAAAAATCTTCAAATTTGCTTACTGTTTCCTTTACCTGAGTTTCAGATAAAACGGGATTCAAGATGAAAACAGTTTCATAATGATTCATAGTAATAAAATTTATTTGTTATAAAATTGGATGCAAAAGTAATAATAATATTCAGAACGGCAAATATATTATTGTTTTTTTCGACAAAACGACTGATTTTCACGAAAATAATTTGACAGTAAAAAAAAATAAACTATTTTTAACCGTCCAATCTATTTTAAACTGTTTCCAATGAAGTTGAATTGTATTGTGGTAGATGACAGCTCTATCCAAAGAATTTTAGTGACTAAACTAGTAGAAGCACATCCAAACCTGAATTTAGTAGCCGAATTTTCAAATGCTGTTGAAACTAAAGGGTCCTTAGCCGTAAATGAAGTAGATTTACTATTTTTAGACATAGAGATGCCTATTATTAATGGTTTTAATCTATTAGACGGTTTAAAAGAAAAACCTCAAATTATCTTTATTACAGCTAAAGCCGAGTATGCGCTAAAGGCTTTTGATTATGAAGCTACTGATTATTTACAAAAACCACTTACCAAAGAGCGTTTTAATATAGCAGTCAAAAGAGCAATGGATTTACACATGCTCAGAAAAGATCATAATGCAGAAGAAGAAGGAGAACATATCTACATTAAGAGTAATTTAAAAAAGCTGAAAATATACACTGCTAAAATAAAATGGATTGAAGCTTTTGGAGATTATGTAAAAATCGTAACCGAAGAAGATAGCCATCTTGTTTTATCTACAATGAAATCTTTTGAGAAAGATCTTTCCAAAGAAAAATTTATTCGTGTACACAAATCATTTATCATTAATATTGATAAAATAGAAAAATTTAACAGCAAATTTGCTGAAATTGGTGTAACAAAAATACCTTTAAGCCGTAATAAAAAGAAGAGTTAATGCGTGTATTAGAGGCTTAATCTAGTTTACATCTACATTAACTCCTACTCTTATAGACCTATAAACGGGAACTGATTCAAAACTATTCAGTATTTTCTGAATAGTTTTTTTTGTACTCCCTAAGTGTTTATCTTGTGGAATTTTAACTAAAATGGTTCGTATATATTCATTTCTAATTTTACTAATTGGTGGCTCTTCAGGTCCTAAAACGGGCATATCTAAATTTTGTTTCATAACTTGATATAACCACATAGAACCTTCTTTTAGTTTTTCAAAATCTTTATGCTTTAACGTTAACTTAATTAACTTATAGAAAGGTGGATATTTATAAATATGTCTTTCATACAACTGTTCTTTATACATACCTAAATAGTCATGTTCTGTGACTTGTTGTATTGTATTATGTATGGGGTTATAACTTTGTATAACTACTTTTCCTTTTTGTCCCCCCTTCCTGCTCTACCTGCTACTTGTGTCATCATTTGATAACTCCTCTCAAATGCTCTAAAATCAGGAAAATATAACATGTTATCAGCATTTAATATTCCTACTAATGATACGTTATCAAAATCCAATCCTTTAGCTAGCATTTGTGTTCCTACTAGTATATCTATTTCTCTATTTTTAAAACTATCAATTATACGTTCAAATGAATATTTTCCTCGAGTTGTATCCTGATCCATTCGTTTGATATTTTTTGTTGGAAACAAACTGGCCAGTTCCATTTCAATTTGTTCTGTACCAAAGCCTTTTGAAGTAAGATCAATACTAGAACAAGCATGGCAATTAGTGGGTTTTGCTATGTTATAACCACAATAATGACATCGTAATTGATTTTTAAATTTATGATAAGTAAGACTTACATCACAATGTGGGCATTGCGGAATATGACCACAAGTCATACATTCTAAGACAGGAGAATACCCTCTTCTATTTTGGAAAAGAATAATTTGTTCACTATTATATAATGCTTCTTGCATTTTATCAATAAGTACTTGACTAAAATGTCCTGTCATTCTTTTACGAAAATAACTATCTTTTAGATCTACTAAAATAATTTCAGGTAAAACAGCATTTCCAAATCGTTCAAAAAGCTCTACTAAACCATACTTTCCTTTTTGGCTATTATAATAAGTTTCTAAACTAGGAGTAGCTGATCCTAAAATTACTTTTGCTTTTAATTGATGAGCTAAAATAATAGAAGCATCTCTAGCATGATAACGAGGTGCTGGATCTACTTGTTTAAAGGTTTGTTCATGTTCTTCATCTACTATGATTAAACCTAAATTTTGAAAAGGTAAGAATAAGGCTGATCTAGCTCCTATTACTACCTTTGCTTTATCTGAATTTACTAATACATGATTCCAAACTTCTACCCTTTCATTATTTGAATATTTAGAGTGGTAAACAGCTATTTTATTTCCAAAATGTTTTGTTAGCCTTCCAACTAACTGAGTAGTTAAAGCTATTTCAGGTAGTAAATATAAAACTTGCTTTTCTTGTTCTAAATATTTTTCTATAATCTTTATATAAACTTCTGTTTTTCCAGATGCTGTTACACCATGTAATAAGCAAACCTCTTTTGTTTTTAAAGTTTCTAAAATTTGATCGTGTGCTTGTTGTTGAGCAATACTTAAACTAATTTTATTTTCTTTTATTTCATCAAAAGAGATACGATCTTGCTGCAATAAATATTCTTCAAAAATTTGTTTATCTACTAATGTTTTTAGAATACTAGCTGTTACCTTAGAAAATTCAATTAATTCTTTCGCTGCTATTGGCTTTTTTTTAACAGCTATTAACTGAAAATAACTTAAAACTAATTCTTTTTGTTTCTGCGCATTTTTTAAAATTTGTAATAATTCTTCTAATTGATCTGTTTTATCAAATCGTTCTACTAAACGAACGTATTTCACCAGCTTAGGTTTGTATTCTTCAATCATTTCTTCCTGAAGAATTAAAATATCTTTATCTAATAAAGATTGAATAACTGAAAATACTTTCTTTTTATTAAGAATAGCTGTTACTTCTGATATTTTTAAAGCAGTTTGATTAGAAAGTGCTTCTACTATTAAAAATTCATCATCTGACAAATTAGATGTATCAGACACTTGCTTTTTTGCAGAAATTACGGTTTCGCTTTCTAGTATTAACGCTGATGGTAATGCGGTTTTATAAACTTCTCCTAAAGAGCACATATAATAACTAGCTATCCATTTCCAAAACTCGATTTGAATAGTTGTTAAGATAGGTTTTTGATCTATAATTAGATGAATTTGTTTAGCTTCATACAAAGTAGGTGCTAAATGGTGTTTATTAATAGTCAGTGCGGTGTAAAACTTACTTTTTCCAAAAGGAACAGCAACGCGCATACCTATTTGTATAAAAGAAAATTCCGCTTCCGAAACTTCATATGTAAAAGTTTGTGGAAGCGAAACTGGTATAATAACTTCTATAAAATAGCGCATGAATTAGATTCTTACCCAAGTTTGTGAACGTCCTATAAGAGAAATTCCCATGTAACCTCTTACTGTCAAACGATCTTTACTATTTAGTTTTATGAAGCATTTATATACATTTCCTGATTCAGGATCTGTAATATTTCCTCCGTTGTATTCTTCTCCATCTTTTGAAAGCCCTTTAATAATCAATAAACCTAAAACTGGTTTATTTTTATCAGCACCATCACATTTTTCACATTTTCTGTCACGTTTTGTTGGATCTAGAATTTCAATTACTTTTCCAAATACTTTCCCATTTGATTCAAAAATTTCAACTACAGACTTTGCTTTTCCTGTTTTATCATCAATAGTTTTCCATTTACCAAAAACAGATTGAGCATTCATTTGTAAACACCCGAATAATAAAGTTAAAAGTGCAATTTTTTTCATTTTATTTAATTTTTTTAAGTTTTCGTATGGATGCATCTAATTCAAAACCTAATAACAAGACCATACAGTTAATCCAAAGATAAAAAAGGAATACTAAAAGTGTACCTATTGAACCATAAAGTTCATTATATTTTGAAAATTTAACAACCCAAATACCAAAAAAGTAGGAAGATACTACAATTAATCCTGTTGTAAAAACAGTACCAATAGTTATAAGTCGCTTTTTTTTAGACTGCTTAATGCCGTATTTGAACAAAATAGCTGTTGCTAACAAAATCATAATAATTACAAAAGAATATCTGCCCATTTCTATCAAAGATATTTTTTCAGAAACTCTAGAGTTCAGAACATCTTGTATAATGGTCTTTTGAATAACTATTTCTAAAAATATAATAGCAGATACGGTTATAATAAGAATAGTAGTAAGTATTAATGAAATAAGTAAGGCTACAAAATACTGTCTAAAATAAGGCCTTTTTACAGTAACATGTAATGAGGTTTCAAAACCACTCATTACTGCATTTACTCCATTAGTCATTAAAAAAACAGATAAAAACACCCCCCAAGAAAGCAATCCTGTCTGGCTATTATTAAGAATATCTTTAATAATATTTTCAATAGCATCAAATGTTGTTGGTGGTACATTATCTCTCACAAATACTAAAAAGTCACTTTGAAAGCCTTTAATAGGAATATATGGAATTAAATTTAAAATAAATAAGGCAAAAGGAAATAATGCCATAAAAAAACTAAAAGCAATAGCAGCTGCTCTATAACTAATACCCCCTTGAAGAATTCCTACTAAATAAAATTCTACTAATTCATAAAATGATAATCCATTTAGCCAAGGTAATTTTATATTATCTAAAACAACTACCAACTGTTTAGCTAATGGTATTTTTAGAAGTATGTCTTTTGTATTTTCCATTTTTTGAACTTTCAATGTAAATTAATGAATCTGTTTTATTCTTAATTTCCCTACAATACTTATACAGCTTTTAGAGATAGGTCCATATTATATACCGAATGAGTTAAGGCTCCTGATGAAATATAATTAACTCCACACGCTGCGTATTCTCTTATCGTCTTTTCATTAATATTACCAGAAGACTCTGTTAAACACTTATTTCCAATCATTTGAACAGCAGTACGAGTGTCTTCAAAATTAAAGTTATCAATTAAAATACGGTAAACGCCTTCAGATTCTAAAATTTCTTGTACTTCTTCTAAATTACGAGCTTCTACAATAATTCTTAAATCTAAATCATTTGCTAATAAATATTCTTTCGTTTTAGCTATTGCTGAAGTAATACCTCCTGCAAAATCAATATGATTATCTTTTAACATAATCATGTCATAAAGGGCAAAACGATGATTTTCTCCTCCTCCTATTTTTACAGCCCATTTTTCACAAGCTCTAAAACCTGGAGTAGTTTTTCGTGTATCTAAAACTTTTGTTTGAGTACCTTGTAGTAATTGTACATAATGATTTGTTTTAGTAGCTATTGCACTCATACGTTGCATAGAATTAAGCACTAAACGCTCTGCTTTTAAAATAGATTGTGAACTCCCCTTAACATACAAGACAATATCTCCATATTTTACTGGAGTTCCATCTTGAATTAAAATTTCTATTTCTAAGGTAGGATCTACGTAATTAAAAATCATTTTGGCAAATTCTACTCCTGCAATGATTCCTGCATCTTTAACTAAAAGTTTTGCTTTACCCACTTCTGTAACAGGAATACAAGCTAAAGAACTGTAATCTCCTGGTCCTATATCTTCTCTTACTCCTTTAGCTATTATATCAATAAGTTCCTCTTGAAACTGTTTTTCTGAAATCATGTTTATTTATATTAAAAGAGGCTAAAAATAATGCAATTTTAGCAAAAAATGAATTAAAAATTAATCTTTCCTATCTAATAAAATTTTCTTTTTAAATAAAGAACATTTATTTTCAATGACTTAAGTTATATTTTAGTTTTTTAAACTTTAACAAATCTACTTGCTACGTAAATTTTACTAAAAAGATCTTTAAAACAACGCATTAAATAATATAAAACACTATTATTCAAACACTTAAAAAATCATTATTAGTTTGGTTAAGTATTTAAGTTTTTGGAAAGTTTAAAGTATATTAGCTCCATGAAAAATTACCTTTTAAAAACTATTTTATTTTTTATAATAAGTACAACCTATTCACAATATATAAATGTAAATGACCAATATACCGCTAATGAGTTAGTAACTATTTTTTTAGGTGGAGCAACATGTGGTAGTGTATCCAATGTTTCAATAAATGGTGGTAATAATTTTGGAACTTCAAGCATTGGATATTTTGATCGTAATAACACTTCCTTTCCTTTACAAAATGGTATTATATTAAGTACAGGCAAGGTAATAAATGCCATAGGTCCTAATACTGGTAATGTATCCGATGGATCTACTTCTTGGCAAGGTGATAATGATTTAATGCAAGCTCTAGGTATTAATAATACTTTTAATGCTTCTGTACTAGAATTTGATTATATTCCCTTCACAAATAAAATTTCATTTGATTATATTTTTGCATCAGAACAATATCTCTCAAATCCGTCTTCAAATCAATGTGGTTATACAGATGGATTTGCTTTTTTAATAAAACCTAATAATAGTAATCAGAATTATCAGAATATTGCACTAGTTCCAGGAACAAATACACCAGTAACGGTACAAACAATTAGAGGAGAAGGAACAATTTGTCCAAAAAGTAATGAGCAATATTTTGATCGTTTTAATCCATTTAATTCTCCAATTACTTTTAATGGCCAAACTAAAATTTTAAAAGCTGAATCTTCCGTAATAGCAGGTAATTCTTATCACATTAAACTAGTCATCGCAGATCAAGGAAATGAAAAATATGATTCAGCTATTTTTTTAGGAGGCGGCTCTTTTCAAAGTGAAATATTCTTAGGAGACCATCACACAATAGCATCTAAAAATCCTTATTGTTCAGGAGATATAATAGAATTAGACGCTACACAGTATGGCACTAAAAACACCTATACTTGGTATAAAAACAATGTAAATACAGGAGTTCATACCGCTAAATACACAATTATAGACAACACAAATACAAATGAAGTTGAATATCGAGTTGAAGTTATGCTTAATGGAGTTTGTCTTTCTAAAGGTAGTACTAAAGTACAATTCTCAAACCTTCCTAACTTAACCCCTCAAAATTTAATAGAATGTGATTTTAATAAAGACGGTAAAGGTTTTTATGATTTAACAAAACTAAATCAGACATTAACGCATAACGATCCTAATTTAAAAATTGTTTTTTCTGAGAAATCAAATGGAACTCCTATTACAGATTTAAATTACTATCTATCTTCCCCTAAGACTATTTTTGCTAAAGTCAGTAACACTTATTGCTCAAATGAAACAACAATAAATCTTCAACTTTCAGGAATTACTCCTACTAATAAAGTTTATACTAAATGTGATGAAGATGATAAAAAAGATGGTTTTACTAATTTTATATTAAATCAAGAACTACTACCTGTTATTCTTCCAAACACAACTAATTATCCAGAAATAAGTTTTTATAAAAATATCAATGATGCTGAGAAAAAAACATTACCACTAGCAAATAATTTTACCAATACAATACGAGATGAACAAAAGATTTATGCTCGAATTGATCAAAATAATATATGTGATAACCTAATTGAAATAACTCTTAAAGTAAATTATATTAATTCTGATACAATAGAAAACAAAAATCTAATTATTTGTAAAGGTGAAACTTTAAAAATTGAGGCTCCGACAAATTATACAGGTTACCTTTGGAACACACTCGCAACTAGTTCTCACATTATTATAAATCAAAAAGGAATTTACACAGTTGAACTCACTAATTCAGAAGGATGTAAAGCGACTAAAAAATATGTGGTTCAGGAATCAGCTCCTGCAACTGATATAAATGCAGTAATTACTGATTTTTCAAATTCTAATTCATTAGAAATTTCTTACACCTCTAATGGTGGAGAGTATGAATTTTCAGTAGACGGTATTCAATACCAAAACTCTAATTTCTTCACGAATCTTGAACAAGGAGAATACCAAATTTCAGTTAGAGATAAAAACGGATGTGAACCAACTCCTCATCAAACAGTTTATATATTGGATTACCCTAAATTTTTTACTCCTAACAATGATGGATATAATGATACCTGGTATATTAAAGACTCTAAATTTAAAAAAGTTATTGAAGAAATAGAAATTTTTGATCGTTATGGTAAATTATTAAAACAATTAACCCCTAATCAATCATGGGATGGAACTTATTTAGGAATTAGTGTACCTTCAGATGATTATTGGTTTACCATAAAACTTTACAATAATAAATCTATTAAAAATCATTTTAGCCTTAAAAGATAAATGATTAGTTTTGCCTGTTTATTTAATTTCAATGAAGGCAAGACTTTTAATACTATTTCAATTAATTGCATGTGCAGTAAATGCTCAATTTAGTAAAACACATTATTTACCTCCTGTTTCTTCCGGAGAGATAGTTGCGGGAGATCAATATTTGTACATATCAACACCTAGTAAATCTCCTGTTAGTTTTACGATAACAGAACTAGGTCGCAACACTATAACAGGAACTGTTACCCGAGATTCTCCTTATACTCACAAAATAGGAAAATATAACAATACACAGGTTCATGTAGACAATTTTAATGTACACAAAGTTCTAAAAAATAAAGGATATATTATAGAAGCGCAAGATTTAGTTGCTGTTTCTATAAGAATACGATCTGAAAACACTTTTCATGCTAGCTCACTAGTTTCCAAAGGAATAGCAGCATTAGGTAAAGAGTTTAGACTAGGCGCATTTTTAAATGATCATATTCCTGTATATGATAATTCTCATTATACTTTCGCATCTATTCTTGCTACTGAAAACAATACAAGAGTTAAATTTAGTAATATAAAACCAAATACAAATTTAATCAACAATAATGAAGGTAATACTCCTAGTGATGTAATATTAAATAGCGGTGAAAGCTTCGTTATAGCACTACAAGGATCTAAAACCCAACCTCGCGACGCTCTTATTGGTACCTTAATATCTGCTGATAAACCAATTGCAGTTAATAGTGGTTCATTTGCAGGTTCTAACGGAGACTCTAACAATTTAGATATGGGATTTGATCAAATTGTTTCAGCTGAAACAATTAATAAAATTGCTCCTGAAATGATTAATGGAACAATACCCAACTCTACTGAATATATTTTTATAAAAAGTGATGGATGGGATCTTGCAGAAAGAATATTATTAATTGCCCATAAAGACAATACTGAAATTTTTTTAAATGACAAGAATAACCCTGACTACATATTAAAAGCAGGCGAATATATAACATTAGATGGTTCTCAGTTTACTTCAAATGGTAATTTATATATAAAATCAACTAAAAATATTTTTGCATACCAATCTGTAGGTTCTTTACAAAATTATAACTATGGAGGAAGTAAAGATTATGCAAATCAAGAGATGTTTTTTGTTCCTCCCTTAAGCTGCCAAACACCTAACAATATAAATAATATACCATTCATTAACAAATTAGGATATAATACATTTAATGGACGCATAACTATTGTAACAAAAGCAGGGGCTACTTTAACTTTTAATATAAATGGCATTGATTATGATATAAAAAATCTTCCTAATAGTGAAATAAACGGACCTTATCCAGTTAATGGAAATTCAAATTATGTTACTTATACAATAAAAGGTTTAACTGGTAATGTTGGAATTTTTTCAACAGGAGAATTATATACAGCTGCTTATGGTGATAACGGTGCTGCTACATTTGGAGGATATTATTCTGGTTTTACTTTTAAACCTGAAATTGCGCTAAACAAAATATCTGAATCTGGAAATAATTGTATTCCTAATATTAGACTTGAAATAAGTACCGCTTCTTCTTTTGACACATTTCAGTGGTACAATCAAGATGGTCCTATTTTAGGTGCTAATACAAATACTTACATACCAACTAAACCAGGATATTATAAGGTAAGAGCGGGTATTTCTAGCTGTGGAGTTTTTGCTCCATTAGAATCTGATATTATACCTGTTAGTAACTGCCCTGACAACAATAATGGATTAATAAACGACAACATTGATGTTGATTTAGATAATGATGGTATTTTAAATTGTATAGAATCTTTTGGTAACCAAGTAATCAACACAAGCGTTAATGCTGGTACAATCCCTTTTAGTCTAACAAATTATACAACTCAAACCATTATTGATGGTAGTAGAACCTCTACTCCTTTTATAGGTAATCCTAATGGAAATATTATTACAGAAGTAGAAAAAGGAAAACAAAATAGTGTAAATTACCATATTCAATTTAACCAACCTACTAGTATTGAAATAAATTATCCTAACAATATTACAGCTAGTGAATATTTAAACGGTGAAACAGAATACATAATTAATAGTGATATCAACAGAACTTTAACAGTCTTAAATCCTGATAATCAAATATTAATTGACACTAATTTTGATGGTATCTATGAAAATGGTGTAAAACAATTTTCTTCATTTGAAATTCGTTTTAGACGTAATGGTAACACTCCTTTACAATCAGGATTAGGAACTTTTAAAATAGCAGGAAAAAACATTAATGAATTAAAAATTAAACACAAAAACCTATCTGATACAATTGTAGCTAAATCAAGTCTTAACATACTCGCTTCTTGTGTATCAAAAGATTCTGATGGAGATACAATTCCCGATAAAGAAGATATTGATAGTGACAACGATGGTATAAATGATCTAATAGAAGCACAAAACAATACGCCTATTACGATCTCAAATACAGATACTAACAATAATGGTTTAGATGATGCTTTTGAACCTGGATTAACTCCTTTTGATAATGATAAAGATGGAATTCCTGATTACCTTGATTTAGATTCTGATAATGATGGAATCCTTGATTCAGAAGAAAATTTTACGGATTTTGATCATGATGGTATTGGTAATTATCGAGACTTAGACTCTGATGCTGACCAATGTTTTGATGTAAAAGAAGCAGGATTTATGGATACCAATACAGATGGTATACTTGGTGATATTACACCTCCACAAGTAGACAATAAAGGTAAAGTTCTAGGTTATTTAGGTTATACAAAACCTAATCCTATTTACCTACAATTTAGCTCAATAATCATAACTGATCAACCAAAATCAGGAAAAGGATGCACTCTAGAAAGTACTAAAATTTCTATAGCCTCAAATGCTGATAAATTCCAATGGCAAATTTCTACAGATAATGGTATAACTTGGAATAATTTATCAAATACTGGAAATTATTCAGGAGTAAACACTAATGAACTTGAAATAAAAAATTTATCAAATACAATGACAAATCATTTATTTAGAGTTCAATTAAATAGTTCTGGAAATGCTTGTAATCTTTTTTCAAGTAATACAGGACTCTTAATATACCCTCTTCCTACATTAAAAAACAATCAAAGATTAATTCAATGTACTGCTTCTACGAATGGAATCGCACAATTTAATTTAGATAAAATTCAAAGCTTCATTTCTGATAACTACATAAATGAAACCTTCAGTTATTTTCATACACAAGCAGGTGCATTTACTAATAATATAAATGATCAAATAAAGAATTATGAAACTTATACAAATAAAACTCAATCATTAGAAATTATTTGGGCTAGAGTCCGTAACTCTAATAATTGTTTTAATATAATTCCTTTTGAAATTTATATATCAACTGCACAAGCACCTTTTACCATACCTGAAACTATTATTACACAATGTGATGATTATGTAGATGCAAATAATAATGATTATGACGGAATAACTACATTTGATTTATCTAAAAATTACAATGGTATATCATCTCAATTCAACAATCCAGATATAGACGTTCTATTCTATAAAAATGAAAACGATTATTATCAACAATATTCAAACGGTAAATCATTAGCTATTGAAAAAACTAATTTTAGTAAATATAGAAACATACTAAAAGGAAGTGATAAAATATGGGTTCGAGTAGAAAATAAAATTACTAAAACTTGCTTAGGTGCACCTGTATCATTTGAATTAAAAGTAGAACCGAAACCAAATATTGATACAAATAGTTCAGGTCTTTCAAATACTTACACCTGTACAGATGATCCTAATTTCAATGTTATTTTACGATCAGGTCTTTTAACAGGAAGTAATCAACAAGATTTTTCTTATGAATGGTCAAAAGACGGTCTTTTACTTCCTTTTAATACAGAATCTATCTCTGTAAATCAAACAGGTATTTACACTGTAAAAGTTATTAATAAAACACCTTCAGCTTGTTTTTCAGAAAGAACTATTAAAGTAATGGAATCTAATACCGCTAAACTTAATGGCTCCCCTATTATTCAAGATTTAGTAGATAATAATTCTGTTACAGTAACTGTTTCCGGTAATGGAGAATATGTATTCGCTCTAGATGATATAAACTCTTCTACTCAAAAAACAGGGCGTTTTGAAAATTTAATACCAGGTATGCATAGGATATATGTTATTGATTTGAATGGATGTAAAACATTAGAAATACCTTTTTCTATCCTAGGATTCCCTGCTTTTTTCACTCCTAATGGCGATGGATATAATGACTATTGGAATGTAATAGGAGCTGATTCTATATTCAATTCTGATGCAAAAATTCTAATCTTTGATCGTTTTGGAAAACTATTAAGAGAAATCTCTCCCCTACAACCAGGATGGGATGGGATGTATTTAGGCAAACCTGTTCCTGCCGATGACTATTGGTTTACTGCACAATTAAAAGATGGCAGAATTAGTAAAGGGCATTTTTCTATTAAAAGATAAAGCAAATAACTTTAAATAATCATCTTAACCCTCATAAATAAAAATTATGAGGGTTTATTTTTTAATAAAAATCCCGCTCTTTATCAAACTAATTTTATGAAAACATTATTTTTTAATTATTAACTAATCATACTAAATTCAAAAAGCTATAGTAAGATCTAAAATTAGGATAGCATATATTATAATAAAGTAGCTACAAAGGTCATATTCCATCTAATACTCTTAGAATTTAGAATATATAAACTTAATCACATTAAACTATTTTAAAATAGTAAAAAAACATACGTTCAAACTGTAACAATTCATAAAAACTACCAACTAATAGGCAGTATGAATACTGAATTAGAAAAATCATTTGTGAGTCAACTAAAAGATAACCAAAATTTGGTTCACAAAATTTGTAGGCTTTATACCCAAAATGAAGAAGAACACAACGATTTATTTCAAGAAATTACAATTCAATTATGGAAAGCATATCCTCAATTCAGAGGGGATTCTAAGTTTTCAACTTGGGCTTATAGAGTAGCTCTTAATACAGCCATTACTTTATATAGAAAATCTTCCAAATCAATTCGTACTGTTGAATTTGAAACTGGCAGACACTTTGTATTACAAGAAGACTATAATTATCAGGAAGAAGAAAATTTAAAATTACTCTACAAAGCCGTATATCAACTTAATGATATAGAAAAAGCACTTGTATTTATGTACTTAGAGGACAAAGATTATAATGAAATATCAGAAACCTTAGGTATAAGTGAAGTTAATGCTAGAGTTAAAATGAATCGTATCAAAACGAAATTAAAACAAATAATTAATCCGTAACGATAGAAGGAAAATGGAAGAATTGGATTTATTAAAGAAAAATTGGAATAATACAAATAACTTTCCAAAAATGAGTGAAGAAAATATTTATGCTATGATACATAAAAATTCTTCTTCAGCTGTTAAATGGATTTTTATCATCAGTGTAATTGAATTTTTATTAGGTATTATATTAAGTTTTTCATTTTCTTTAAATAAAAATAGCAAAGAAGATATTTTTTTAAAAAAATACATTTATCTGAATTTTACCTAAATATTATAACTGGTATTTCCTACATAGTTATATTATATTTTATTTACAATTTTTATGTATCATACAAAAAAATAGAAGTACTCAATTCTACTAAACAATTAATGAAAAATATTTTTATTGTCAGAAAAATTGTTAAACAATATATTGTTTTTAATCTAAGTC
Organism: Flavobacterium oreochromis; assembly: GCF_019565455.1. Taxonomy (NCBI): domain Bacteria; kingdom Pseudomonadati; phylum Bacteroidota; class Flavobacteriia; order Flavobacteriales; family Flavobacteriaceae; genus Flavobacterium; species Flavobacterium oreochromis. The sequence goes on along the minus strand of NZ_CP067377.1, from coordinate 3,008,952 downwards.
TTTTTAGTATTATACATTCTTATTTATTTGGTTATGGTATATACATAGGAATTTCAGATGAGTTTCAAAATTCTGGAAATCAAGTAAATGAATATACAATCCTAATAATTTCTATTATTATATCTTTTTTACTAACTGGTTTAATGATTGGTGTTTTCTTAATAATTTACAATTTTTTATATGGTAGATTGTTACGTAAACTGAAGAAAAATTACCATGAACTCCAAAAAATAAGCTAGATTTCCATTTGAAAAAGAAGAAATTAATAAAATCCGTCTCATATCCTATAAATTAAAAACCCGTTTAATGGCTATTTTGCTCAAAAAACGGGATTTTTATTTATTATGTGTAACTTATTAATAAACTTAAACTAAATTATTAGCCATTAGATATTCTGCGATCTGTACAGCATTAGTTGCCGCTCCTTTTCTTAAATTATCAGCTACAATCCACAAATTTAATGTATTAGGTTGACTTTCATCTCGACGAATTCTACCTACAAAAACATCATTTTTCCCCTCTGCATATAAAGGCATTGGAAAAGTAAAAGTATCTATATTATCTTGTACAGTTACTCCTGACATTTCATGTAAAATAGCTCGCACCTCCGATAATTCAAAATCTTTTTCAAATTCTACATTTACAGCTTCACTATGACCTCCTACTACGGGAACCCTTACAGCTGTAGCTGTAACCGCAATTGTTTTATCATCTAAAATTTTTTGAGTTTCACGAACTAATTTCATCTCTTCTTTTGTATAACCGTTTTCCTCAAAAACATCACATTGTGGGATTAGATTACGATGAATAGGATATTTATAAGCCATTTCTTCTTTTATACCTGCATATTCATTTTCTAACTGCCTTACTGCTTTAACCCCTGTTCCTGTAATAGACTGATAAGTAGAAACTATAACACGCTTGATATCATATTTTTTATGTAAAGGTGCTAAAACCATTACCATCTGAATAGTTGAACAGTTAGGATTGGCAATAATCTTATCGTCTTTAGTTAAAACATTTGCATTGATTTCAGGAACTACTAACTTTTTAGTAGGATCCATACGCCAAGCAGACGAATTATCAATAACAGTTGTTCCAACTGCTGCAAATTTAGGAGCCCATTCCTTAGAAGTCTCTCCTCCAGCAGAAAAAATAGCTATTTCAGGCTTCATTTCAACCGCTGTTTGCATTCCAACTACTTTATAGGATTTTCCCTCAAATTCTATTTCTTTTCCAATTGATTTTTCAGAAGCCACAGGAATTAACTCTGTGATTGGAAAATTACGCTCTGCTAAAACTTGCAGCATCACCTCTCCTACCATACCGGTAGCACCTACAACAGCTATTTTCATTGTCTTTGTCTATGTTTAATTTTTGTTGAACAAATGTACATAATATTTACTCTCAATCTATTCAGAATCGCTATTTTATAGGAATTTCTTAACATTTAAAAAAAGTAAAATAACACATTTTTTCACCCTAAAGTTTTAATTACAAATCACCGTGAAATTACAAACAATCACCTTTCTATTTGTTAAAAAAAAACATAATAAGTCCCTCTTATACTAATAATAAAATTTAATAGAGAATATAAAGCCTCATTATTACCAAAAACAAAAAATACATAAAACTGAATAATCCTTCATTATCCTATCTTAAAATAAAAAAAAACAATTCTAAAATTGTTTGTTAACTATATTTAGAACTATTTTTGTCATCAAGGTATTAAAAAAAATTATAATGAAAATTATTATATCCCCTGCAAAATCGCTAGATTTCGAAAAAAAATTACCCACTGACCAATTTACTCAACCTTCATTTTTAAATAAATCAAAAGAAATAATTGAAGTTTTAAAACAATTAACCCCTAATGATTTATCTAATCTAATGAAAATATCTCCAGCACTAGGAGCATTAAATTGGAATAGAAATCAAGAATTTCAAATACCTTTTACCCAAAAAAATGCCCGTCCCGCAGTTTACGCTTTTAATGGAGATGTATATCAAGGCTTAGATGCTTACTCTATAAGCGAGCAAAAGATAGATCAATTACAAGACAAACTTCGCATACTATCAGGTCAGTATGGTTTATTAAAACCTTTAGATTTAATTCAGCCTTACCGATTAGAAATGGGAACAAAACTAGGTATAGGCGACAAAAAAAATCTTTATGAATATTGGAAAGAAACATTAACCGAAACTCTAAATAACGAATTAAAACATGATGAGTTATTTATTAATCTTGCAAGTAATGAATATTCTTCGGCTATCAATCTAAAAAAAATTAAAGTTCCTGTTATTGTCCCTGAGTTTAAAGACTATAAAAACGGACAATTAAAAGTAATTTCTTTTTTGCTAAAAGAGCACGTGGCTTAATGGTTCGTTATATTATTGATAATAATATTGAAATACTTGAAGATCTAAAAGGTTTTAATTACGATGGTTATTCTCTTGACGCATCACTTTCCACGGATAGTAAATTAGTCTTTACGAGATAAATAATTTCTAATCTATTAAAATTTATTGTTAAAGAAAAAGAGCTATATTTTTATACATTACAAAAAAATAGACACTATTTGAGCGCATTTTCATGAAAATAGAAATCAAGTATGATTATACATTTAAATTAGAATACATAGAATGGGTTATAATTAAACATTATTCTCGAAAGTATGTTTTATCTAGAAATGACAATAAAATAAGATAGACTATTGTAAAGCATTCAACAAAGAGGATTTATTACCTTAGAAAAATAAAAAATCCTTTGAATTTTAAACTCAATAAAAATGAATTTCTTTCTGTACAAAAATCTTCTTTAAATTAGTACTTCTTTCATTCACTAGTTACTAAATATCTACTAGAATTCGCTAATTTTAAAGTTGAGAACATACCATTTCAAAACTAAAAAGAGACCATGCCTATGAGTAATCATAAATCTAAAAGACCTAAATCAGATAAACTCTCCATTAAAAGAGAAACTTCTTTAAGAAATAAAGCTTTATGTTGATAAACTAAATAACGATGTGAGTTCTATATAAAATTATTAAAAAAAGATTCATTGTTTTGTGTCAACAAAATTATTTTTTAGTAATGTTTTCTCTCTGCAAAATTATAAGCAATTAGAGCTGAAAATATGTTATTGAAGTAGTCTGTTTGAGAGTAATTTCTAGAATGCTCGACTTGAAAAATCCTTTTTAATGAGGCAGATATTCTTCCAATGATTGCTCTTTTTATAAGATGAAAAGCATCTTGAATTCGAGTTACTAATTTGTTTTTATATTCTTTTGTAACTTGGTCACAAGATGAATTCTGTTTTCAAAAAGTGATTAAAAAAGTTCTTTAGATAAATATCCTTTGTCTCCCAATAGTTTTCCGTGAAGTTTATCAATAAAACCTTTCATTTTTAGAGGATTTGTATCGTGTGCATTTGTTGGAGTAAGTATAAAGTCTATAATTGCTCCACAATCGTTCGTTATAACATGGAGATTGAAACCCAAGAACTAATCAAGAGAGCATTAACCTCTTAGGACTATTTCTTTAAATACTTATGTTGTCCAATTCTTCTTTTATCACATACTCTCAATGGGGTAAAATCAACAAATTTAATTCCTGTACAGTTTGCCAAACCTTTTGTTTTTAAGTAAATCATCATTGGCAATAAATAAAGATGATTTTAGTTCAACCATTTTATTATAACTCACTAAATTTAAAAATTCTTTTATTAGAAATCTGCATACATATTCAAGATAAAATGTTTAAAATTTTTATATCCAGAAATGTAAAAAAACTTGAATTGTAATTATTTCTGAAAGAGATAAATTCGATTTTCTAATGCGCTTTTTTCATTAGAAATCATTTCATTTTTCCAGTTAGGAACAAAAAATAATTGATATTTTAGTTAGCGAAAGCATAAATAATTTTTTAATATTTACTTAATAATCGAATATTTAAATCTGCTAACTTTTACTTTTTTATATAATTATTTTATGATAATTATATCTAATTCACGTTAAATATTAAAAAGTTACAAACCTTGATTCAAGAAGCTAAAAGTCTCAAGTTACAAATACAATTATTTAAAATTTCTTTAAAACATTTAAATCTAATTTTTCATATAAAAAATTAGTATTAAGCAATTAAAAAGGAAATAAAGCAATATATACAATGACCATTTCCAATTTAAAAAGAATGAGCCTGATAAAATACCAAGCTCATTATTATCAAAATTAAGTTTAGATTTATCTAAAATTTTGGACACAGTCTATTTTTTGCCCATATATTGTATCAGTTTTAAATAAATTTTATTAACGTGAATAGTTAGGTGCTTCTTTTGTGATCGTTACATTATGTGGATGACTTTCGCTAATTCCACTTGATGTAATTCTAACAAATCTACCTTTTTCTTGTAATTCTTCTACACTAGCAGCTCCACAATATCCCATTCCTGCACGCAATCCTCCAATAAATTGAAGCATACTCTCATTTAACTCTCCTTTATAAGGTACTCTTCCTACAATTCCTTCTGGTACTAATTTTTTAACATCATCTTCAACATCTTGAAAATAACGATCTTTAGAGCCTTGCTTCATTGCTTCTACAGACCCCATACCACGATAAGATTTAAACTTTCTACCTTCAAAAATTATGGTCTCTCCTGGCGATTCTTTAGTTCCAGCTAATAAAGAACCTAACATAACAGTAGAAGCACCTGCTGCTATTGCTTTAGGAATATCTCCTGTATAACGTACTCCTCCATCAGCTATAACAGGAATCCCAGTATTCTTTAATGCTGCTGCTACTTCTAAAACTGCTGAAAATTGTGGAAAACCAACACCTGCTACTACACGAGTCGTACAAATAGAACCAGGTCCAATACCTACTTTAACGGCATCAGCCCCATTTTCCACTAAATATAAAGCGGCTTCTGGTGTAGCAATATTTCCAACCACTACGTCTAGTTCTGGAAATTTATTTTTTACCTGTTTTAAAACCTCAACTACTCCTTTAGTATGACCATGCGCTGTATCAATAATAACAGCATCAACACCCGCATTTACCAAAGCTTCTGCTCTTTCTACAGCATCTGCTGTAACTCCTAAAGCTGCAGCTACTCGTAAACGCCCATATTTATCTTTATTTGCATTGGGTTTTTGGGTAAGTTTAGTAATATCTCTGAATGTAATAAGACCTATTAATTTATTTTCTGAATTTACAACAGGTAATTTTTCTATTTTATTGCCTTGTAAAATTTCTTCTGCCTTTTCTAAAGTTGTTCCTTCTGGTGCTGTAACCAAATTTGTAGAAGTCATTACTTCCGTAATACTTCTATGATTATTTTTCTCGAAACGTAAATCTCTATTTGTAACAATTCCTTTTAGTTCACCATTTTCATCAACAACGGGAATACCTCCTATACCATATTCTCTCATGGCATTTTTAGCATCTCCTACATTTGCTTTAAGATTTAATATTACCGGATCAATAATCATCCCACTCTCTGCTCTCTTTACTTTACGAACTTCTGCTGCTTGTTGTTGGATTGACATATTTTTATGCAAAACTCCTATTCCTCCTTCTTGAGCCATAGCTATTGCCATTGCACTTTCAGTAACTGTATCCATAGCTGCCGAAACGATTGGCACATTCAATGTAATATTTCTAGTAAATTTTGTTTGAATACTTACTTCTCTTGGAAGTACTTGTGAGTAGTTAGGGATAAGCAATACATCATCGTAAGTTAACCCTTCACCGATAATTTTAGTTGTGTGTGCGTTCATTGCAATTTACGATTAAATTGCGAACAAATATAAGAAATTAACTGTAACTTTTATCAATTAATTAAATTTTCTATTAGTTCTATATATAAAAATTGTATTTATCTAAAACTTATTTAGGATTCATAAACAGAATCTTAATAACGAAAAATGTCCGAAAAGCAGATAAAATATGATATAATTTATTTTTTCTTTTCTTTGATTTAAAAATGAGAAAATAAACTAAAGATCATTTTACTTTTCGAACACTTTTTAAAATTTATTGTTCTTTAATTTAAGAAATCTTGACAATTATGCTTTTTTCTCAGCTTTTTTTGTGCAACAAGCTTTCTTTTCTGAACAAGATTTTTTATCATCTTTAGAACAAGTTTTTTCAGTTTTTGCCTTTTTGTCTTTCTTTTCTTCTTTTACTTCTTGTGCAAATACACTAGATGAAAATACAAATGCTACTACTGCTACTGATGAAATTAATTTTTTCATAATAAAATTTTTAAAAGTTATTTTTTTGATTCAATTACATTACCTATTAAACCTCCTAAAATAGCACCATATAAACTACTATTCAAAGGCCTAGAGGTAATAAAACAAGTTCGCGATACACAACCTACATGGTAATAATAAAGATAACTTGCTATAAGACCAAATATACTACCTAAAATAGTAAGAAAATGCTTCTTTAACATAATTTTATAAGCTTTCCTCTTTTATATTTTTTATTATTTCATCTTTTTGAAGTAATCCTGATTGACGCCATACCGCTTGTCCTTTATTAAAAAGCATTAAAGTAGGTACTCCTCTAACTTGATAACTAGCTGCTATTTTTTGATTTTTATCTACATCAATTTTTATAATACTAATTTCATCTCCTAATAGTTCTTTTACTTCTCTTAATACAGGAGCTAACATCTGACAAGGGCCACACCAAGTAGCAAAAAAATCAATTAATACAGGTTTGTCTTTATTTATTATATTCCGAAATGAATCATTCATGATCTTTATTTTTGAATTGTATTTGACAAGCATTTGAGTTACATCCAAAATTAAAAAGTGCCTGGAATAAAAAAAACATGGCAAAACCTAAAAAAATCCATTGACGAGTCTCTACTGCTTGAAATATTAAAAAAATCCCTAATGCTAAGCGAAATAATCGAATTATATTCCAATTTGAAAAAAATCGTTTCATACTTTTAATTTAATACACTTTACTTTGACAAATAAAATCTGTTTTAGGCAAATTAGTTTTTGAAATAGCTGAAAATCCTCCTTCAACTTCGGTAAAATTTCGATAGCCACGTGCTTGAAGTATTGATGCTGCAATCATGCTACGATATCCTCCTGCGCAATGTAAATAGAAGTGTTCTCTAGGATTAATTTCATTTATCCAGTTGTTAATATAAGCTAATGGTCTATTATAAGCTTCTTCTAAGTGTTCTGCTTGGTACTCATTTTCTTTACGAACATCAAGTATTTTATCCGTTTTTAAATTTACTTTTTGAGCAAATTCTTGAGTTGTTATTCTATTAACTCTGTCTGTTTCCTTACCTGAATCTTTCCATGTTTTCAATCCTCCTTTTAAATAACCTAGAAGATTATCAAAACCTACTCTACTCAGTCTTGTAACAGTTTCTTCTTCTTTTCCCTCTTCACAAATTATAAGTATAGGTTGATTTACATCAGCAACTAGAGTACCAACCCATGGAGCAAAATCACCTGTTATACCAATATTAATGGATTGCGGAATATGCTCTAAACAAAATATAGAAGCTGGTCTTGTATCTAGAATAATAGCATTATGAGCATCTGCTAAATCATTAAATTCTTTAGCTAATAAAGGTGTTAAACCGTTATTTAATACTGTTTCAAATGATGTATAACCTTTTTTATTCATAGCTACATTCATTCCGAAATATGCTGGAGGGGGTGTTAAACCATCGAGTACTTCTGCTATAAATTCAGTTTCATCCATATCAAAACGAAGAGCATAGTTATCATGCTTTTGCTGTCCTATAGTAGAAACGGTTTCCTTGCTCATATTTTTACCACAAGCACTTCCGGCTCCATGAGCTGGATATACTATTACATCATCAGCAAGTGACATTATTTTATTTCGTAATGAATGAAATAAAATAGCCGCTAGCTTTTCCTGAGTCATATTAGCTGCTTTTTGTGCTAAATCAGGTCTTCCTACATCTCCAATAAAGAGGGTGTCTCCTGAAAAAATAGCATGATCTTTACCTTTTTCATCTATTAAAAGATAAGTTGTACTCTCCATAGTATGTCCTGGAGTATGTAAAACTTTAATGGTTATATCTCCAATTAAAAATGTTTGTCCATCTTCTGCAATAATTGCCTCAAACTCGGGACTAGCAGTTGGTCCATATATTATAGGAGCACCAGTAGCTTTACTCAAATCCAAATGTCCTGAAACGAAATCAGCATGAAAATGGGTTTCAAAAATATACTTTAAAGTAACATTATCTCTTTCAAGACGATCTAAATAGGGCTGTATTTCCCTTAAAGGATCTACTATTAAAGCTTCTCCTTTAGAGGTAATATAGTAGGCGCCTTGGGCTAAGCAACCTGTGTAGATTTGTTCTATCTGCATTATTATCAATTTGTTTTACAAAAGTACTATTTATTTTTTTAACAAATAGTGATAATAGTTACAAACCTTTACTCTAATAAAATTTTTAAAGCATACAGCTTTGAATATAGTAATCAGATAATGGTATACCGCTCTTTTTATAGCATTAAAACCATCTTCAATCTCTATAAAATTTGTGATTCCATTTTTGTATAACATGGAGGCTGCCATCATACTACGATATCCTCCTGCACAGTGAATATAAAAAGGATATTTATTCGAAATTTCATTCAAACGCAGCTCTAATGTATGAAGAGGAATATTAATACTTCTTTTTATATGTTGAGAATTATATTCGTTAACCCTCCTTACATCTATTACGACTGATTTTTCGGATAAAACATTCGTTAATTCTGTAGCGGTTATTCTTTTAATTGTATGAAAAAATCTATTGGATTTTTCCCATATTTTAAATCCTTCTTTTAGGTAACCTATCGTTTGATCAAAACCTATTCTAGACAGACGAACAATTGCTTCTAGGGGTTGATTTTCATTTTCTGTAATTAGTATTATTTTTTGCTGAATATCAGGAATCAACTCTCCTACCCATTGGGCAAAATTTCCATTCAATCCAATATTAATACTTTTAGGTATAAACCCTTTTGCAAATTGATCTGCATCTCGAACATCTAGTAACAAAATTGCAGGGTCTTTTATTATTTCTTCAAATTCTAGAATATCTATTTCTTTGTGACTTCTGTTTATTACTGAATAAAGGCTTTCATAACCTTTAATATTTAATAATACATTTTTAGGAAAATAAGAAGGTGGTGGCATTAATCCTTCTAATACTTCTTGCACAAAATCATCTTCTGTTAAATTAAGATTTAAAGCATAATTTACCTTTTTCTGATTACCTAGTGTATCCGTGGTTTCTTTACTCATATTTTTACCACAAGCACTCCCTGCCCCATGATTTGGGTATACTATTAAATGATCAGGAAGGGGTAATATTTTATCACGTAATGAATGATAAAGTAAGCGAGCTAATTTATCTTGAGTTAATTCTGTCATAACATGTTGTGCTAAATCAGGTCTACCTACATCGCCTATAAAAAGAGTATCTCCTGTAATAATTCCTTTTTCTAACTGATTTTCATCAATTAATAACAAGCAAGAACTTTCTAAGGTATGACCAGGTGTATGAATTAGTTTAATAGATGATTTACCAAATAAAAAGAGTTCATTATCAAAAGCAATATGACATGGATATCCCGTTTTGGTAGTGGTAGGTCCAATTACAATGGTTGCATCTGTAGCACGAGCTAATTCTAGGTGACCTGAAACAAAATCAGCATGAAAATGAGTTTCAAAAATATATTTTAAAACTACTCCATCTTTTTCTAAACGATCTAAATAAGGTTGTATATCTCTTAAAGGATCTATAATGACTGCTTCTCCTTCTGAAACTATATAATAACAAGCTTCAGCTAAACATCCTGTGTAGATTTGTTCTATTTTCATACAATTTTATCAAAGAGACAAAGGTAGAGTGTAAATCAAAAAAAAGGCTGACAAAAGTCAGCTCTTAAAAATTGATTTCGATATGGCTTCGATATAATTTAACTAAACCACGTTGTTCCATTTTTTTAGCAAACGTGATACGACTTCTCTAGATGTATTTAACTCAGAAGCAATTTCTTGATGAGATAATTTTACATCATTACAATTACAAGCATCTCTATGCCTTTTTAAATAAAACTCTAAACGTTCATCCATAGCTTTAAAAGCTATATTATCTATAACTGTTAAAACTTCTTCAAAACGACTTCTATAGGTTTCTATAACAAATTCATACCAAGAACGATGCTTACTCATCCATTTCTCCATCAAAGCAAGAGGAATCATGATAAGTTCTGCATCTTCTACTACTTTAGCCATCAGAGCACTTGTTTCTTCTTTAGTAGCACAAATCATAGAAATAGCACATGCTTGTCCTGGCTGAAGATAATACATAAAAAACTCATTTCCTTCATCGTCTTCACGATATAGTTTTATCTTTCCTTTCACTACTAAAACTGTATGTCGAATAAATTGACCTGAACGCATTATGGTTTCACCTGCTTTCATATTTTGTATATAGGCATTTTCCTCTATTTCTTCTATTAATTGAGGATTAAAACTAGGAAAATTTATCTTGATTATATCTTTCATAAAAACTAAAAAAAAGTGACACAAATATAAGTTACTTATCTGAGCTTTTAAATTTAAAAATTCATTAAAAATTACTACTTTGTGCAAGTAAACTTAATAAACTAATAATGAACACAACAGAATTGAGAGAATCCATTTTTAGGCATTTAGATGGTATTGTAATTTTACCTATAGCTGCTTTACTTAAAGAAAAAAAATTACAGATTATATAATTGATAAAAAGAAGTTAGTCTAGATAAATTAAAGGAAGATTTTAATTTAAATGAAGGTTACTTAAATATTGCTCTTAGAGCTTTAGCTTCACAAGGATTTATAAATTATTTTGTAGATAACAATCAAAATAAAGTAACTATAAAAGTAAATGATATAACAGCATTAGCTTTTTCTCAATTCTTTTTATACGATGACATAGCGCAAACATTATTTTTAACAGATGTTTTTACATCTAATAGTATTAATGAACATATCATTTCAATACTAGCACCTTTATTTGAAAAGTTTAAAAAAATAAACAGTCAACCTATTGATCTAAATTCTGAAGTAGGAAAAATTCAATATCAAATCATTAAACATTTAGAAGGCTTTTTAGTAGGTCCTTTAATTGTAAATCTGGGCATGACCGGTATGTTTCATAAATACTTTATGGAAACTTCTTTTAGTCCTGACGAATTTCATAAAGCCCCTGAAGCTTTTACCGTCATGCTAAACTTCTTTACTTCCTTAGGCTGGTTTACCGAACGAAAAGGTAAATATCAATTTACTGAATCAGGTCTTTTTATGCTAAAAGAGCCTCTGCTTATGGAGTAACAGTTTCTTATTTACCAATGCTAAAAAATCTTGAAACACTATTATTTGGAAATCCTAATAAATTACGAGATATAGCTATTAATGACACTGAAATTCATGTAAATAGAGAAATGAATGTTTGGGGAAGTGGAGGTGCACACAATACTTATTTTAAAGTAATTGATGAAATTATCATAGAATTATTTAATCGTCCTATTTCTGAGCAACCCAAAGGTATTCTAGATATGGGATGTGGCAATGGTGCTTTTTTACAACATATTTATAATGTCATAGAAAGACAAACAATGCGTGGTAAAATGTTAGAAGAATATCCTCTTTTTTTAGTGGGAGCTGATTATAATCAAGTAGCATTAAAGGTAACTAGAGCAAATTTAATCAAAGCAGATATTTGGGCTAAGGTAATTTGGGGTGATATTGGTAATCCTGATTTATTAGCAGAAGATTTAAAAGAAAACTATAATATTGATTTAAATGAACTATTAAATGTTCGAACTTTCTTAGATCATAATAGAATTTGGAATAATCCTAAAAACAATTATAATATAACAAGTACTTCTACAGGCGCATTTTCTTTTAGAGGAAAACAGTTATCAAATAATGATGTAGAAGCAAACTTATATGAACATCTAGAAAAATGGGCTCAGTATGTTCATAAATTTGGTTTACTATTAATAGAACTTCATACTGTAAACCCTAATATTGTTTCTAAAAACATAGGAAAAACACCAGCCACAGCTTATGACGTAACACATGGTTTATCAGACCAATACATATTAGAGATTGAAGAATTCGTTAAAACAGCTAAAAAGGTTGGTTTACATTCTGACGAACGTTTTATGCAACGCTTTCCTAATACGGAATATGCTACAGTAAGTATTCATTTACTAAAAGGTAAATAATTTTGCTAAAAAATATTAAATTTAAATAAAGTAACGATTTAAAAATAAGATGAATAATTGTTTTTGTGGATCAAAAAAAGTATTTCAAGAATGTTGCGAACCTTTTATATTAGGCATCAACAAACCTAATACCGCAGAAGAATTAATGCGATCTCGTTATACTGCTTATTGTACTCATCAGGTAGACTATTTATTTTACACTACCCATATTAGTACTCGAAAATTTTACAACAGAAAAGAAATTTTAGCTTGGGCTAGCCAAAATAATTGGTTAAAATTAGAAATTATTAAAACAACAGAGCAATATGTTGAATTCAAAGCATATTACATAGATGCTAATTTTCAATCACATTGTCATCATGAAAAATCTACTTTTAAAAAACAGGGTGAAATATGGTATTATCTAGAGGGAAAAGTAGGTTAATTTTTTTAATAAGCAAGGCTATCTAAAAGATTTTTAAATTCTTTTTACTTTATCAAGTCTCACATATAAAATATTTTATTATAAAAGCTTAAACTTACTTAATACTAGAATAAAGTTAAAACTGTAATATAACCTCTATCTTTTAGATAGCCTCTTCTATAAAGCAATTAGATTAAAGAAGGCTATCTAAAAAATATAAATTTAAATTAGATTTCAATTTTATGATTCTAAATTATTTTTTCCAGCTGGTAATTCAAAAATTTGTAGATCAAAATAAATTACGGAAGCTAAAATATGATCAAATATATCACTCATAATATATTCATAATTTTCAAAACGCTTGTCATTTGAAAATGCGTAAATTTCTAAAGGGATACCTTGATGGGTTGGTTGTAATTGTCTACAAAGCAAAATCATATCTTTATTTAAACCAGGATAATTTTCCAAATACTTTGTCAAATACTTCCTAAACAAACCAAAGTTTGTCAGATTTCTTCCGTTAATAGACAAACTTTTATCGATTTCGTGTAATGAATTATGTCTTTTAATATCAACTTGTTTTTTTTCAATATAGCTTGTAAGCAATTGTATTCTCTTAAATTCTTCTAACTCTTCTTCTCTAATAAAACGAATAGAATTAGCCTTAATTAAAATATGTCGTTTAATCCTTCTTCCATCTGAATTAATCATACCGCGCCAATTTCTAAAACTATCTGAAGTAAGGCTGTAAGTAGGAATAGTTGTAATAGTATGATCAAAATTTCTAACTTTTAAAGTAGTTAAATTTATTTCTACAACATCTCCATCTGCACCAAATTTATCCATTGTAATCCAATCTCCTATCCTAATTAAATCATTTGCTGATACCTGAACAGATGCCACAAAACCTAAAATAGTATCCCTAAATATTAATATGATTAACGCAGATACCGCTCCTAATGTTTTAACTAATGTATCAGTACTAACATTAAAAATTTTAGCAACTATTATGATAATACCTAATACCCAAAGCATAATCATAATAACCTGAACATAACTATCTATTGGTTTATCTACATATTCTGCTTTTGTTTTTAAATGGTCTCTTATAGCTTTTAACGTAGAATTCGTAATCCATAAGGTTAACAATACAATATAAACCCCTACCAATCGCCCAAAAATAGTTTCCCACGAAGTAAAATCATTTAATATAATAGGAACCGTTTTGTAAATATAAATTAACGGAATTAAATGTGACATATATTTTGCTGTTTCATTAGAAATCAGCAAATCATCAAATTTAGTTTTAGTTCGTTTAGCCACTACTGCCATTCCTGTAACTAAAACAAAACGACAAAATAAGTATATTGTATAAACTATAAAACTAAGAATTACAATATTTATGGCTAAACCAAGATAGGAAGCCAATGTATCATTAAAATCTAATTTTTTAAAAAATTTATAACACCAACCGAATATTTTTTCAGTTTTTTCAAGCATATTACTTTAAATATTTTTTTTCTACATAAAATGTCCCAAAAGGAATTAAAGAACCTAACAAAACAACCCCTGTCGTTTTTAAACCCCATTTCATCTGTCTTTTTAAAAGAAATGTTAAGAGTACATAAAGAATAAAAAGAACTCCATGACTCATCCCTATAGGAAATAAGAGGAGCTTATACAATTTTAAATCCAAAGGCTTTATCATCAACATATTCAACATAATAACTATGTATGAAACACCTTCTAGTAACGCAATATTTCGAAAGAATTTAAGCATTTAAAAATCTATTTTAAATTAAAAAAATTATACTTGGTTTACCCTCTATTTTTTTGCAAAGTAAAGCAAAGTTTAGCAGGTAAACTATAATCAATATCGTTTTTAGAAAGTTAAAATTTATATAAAATTAATTTCTAAAAAAAAATATCTATAAACAGTTTTTTAAATGTAATTTTGCAAAAATTTCAAAAAGGTATGATGCAAAGCGATATAGAAACGGTCTTGGAAGACAAAAAAACACTCTACGATTATCAATCACGCGATATCAATACCATTTTTGACAGAATGGATAATACGTCACCTAATTATCGTCTTTTATACCAATTACCTACAGGTGGAGGAAAAACTGTTATATTTTCAGAAATAGTACGTCGCTATATAGAAATACATCAAAAAAAGGTAGTAGTACTTACACACCGCATTGAATTATGCAAACAAACCTCTAAAATGTTAAGTAATTTTGGTGTACAAAATAAAATCATTAATTCAAAAGTAAAAGACCTCCCTGATCAAGATGATTTTTCTTGTTTTGTTGCTATGGTAGAAACTTTAAAAAATCGTTTGAATGATGATTTATTAGAAATTGACAATGTTGGATTAGTTATTATAGACGAAGCACATTATAATTCATTCCGAAAATTATTGAATCGTTTCAAAAATTCTTTTATTCTAGGTGTTACAGCTACTCCATTAAGCTCTAATATTGAACTCCCTATGTATGAAAACTATAAAGAACTCATTGTGGGAGATCCTATTAGAAAATTAATCGAAAATGGATTTTTAGCAAAAGCTACGACCTATAGTTACGATGTAACACTATCTAGCTTAAAAGTAGGTATCAATGGTGATTATACTGTCAAATCATCTGATGAACTCTACTCACAACTAGATATGCAATCTAAACTATTGAGTGCTTATGAAGAAAAATCAAAAGGTAAAAAAACCTTAATTTTTAACAATGGTATCAATACTTCTTTATATGTATATGAAACATTTAAAAAAGCAGGTTATGATATTCGTCACTTAGATAACACAACCAGTAATGAAGAACGAAAAGACATACTAAAATGGTTTAAACATACCCCTAATGCGGTACTTACTTCTGTAGGTATTTTGACTACAGGTTTTGATGAACCAACTGTGGAATCTATCATCATTAATCGCGCTACTAAGTCTTTGACTCTTTATTTTCAAATGATTGGTCGTGGTTCTAGACGTTTGCCTAATAAACATGAATTTAGCATAATAGATTTAGGGAAATAATGCTGCGCGATTTGGTCTATGGGATGATCCTATAGATTGGCAACATATTTTTAAAACACCTGAATACTACATAGAAAATTTACGTAGTGATGCTGAAATTGAGCGTTATTTCAAATATGAAATGCCAGCAGACGTACGCGAACGATTCAAAAACACTTTGGATGTAGAATTTGATATAGAAGAAGAATTTAACAAAGCCATCGCTAAAAACTTACGTCCAAAAGTAGTCATTGAAGATTCTATCTTAAATCATGCCAGTATGTGTGTAGATAATGCTGAAGAATTAAACGAAGCAAAACAATTAGCAAAATATCTCATAGAGGATATTGAATATAGAGTAAAAATATTTTGTCGATGTCTGGCGAATTCTACAAAAAATTATAGAGAATGGCTTGTAGATGATTATAAAACTCGCTTACAGGTAGCCATTGGCAAATTATATCGTGAACGCCTTTTTGCTATGGAAGATTAGTTAATTTTTTACGTTCAATTTAAAACAAGAGCTTCTTTGAATATTCTAAAGAAGCTCTTGCTTATTTACTCAATTATAATTTTATAACCTATACCTCAAGTAAAGTTTCTTGTTAATAACTTGTTTAAAAATTATACTATCTACAAATTGTGTCTATTCATAATCAAACAAAAAATAGACAAAAAATCGCTATTCACACTTTACAAATAGCCTTAAACGTATTCTTTATAACTTAAGATCTAACAAGACCTTAGATTCATTATTCTGTTAGAAAAATAGATAATAGAGCTATGATCAATAAATAGTACAAAAATTCTTTTTCATTATACAAAATTCACTTTACTCCTTTGACAGAAATTTTAGTTCATTTTTATCTAATCAAAGTATCTATCTTACTTAGATTTGGTAAAGCCTAATTGAAATAATCATTATACTACAAAGTTATACTATACTAATAATGAATAAACCGCTAAAATATTATGTAAAAAAATTACATAAAAAATCTCAAACATTCATTTGTCCCTAGTATATTCCTACAGATTATAAAATACAGGAATCTTTTTTACTATTAATACCTAGTCTTTGACTATCAAGTTTAGTTTGTTCTTTATCTTTTTCTATTTCCTTAATTTTTGGGCATTTAATAGAAAACTCTTATTTTGCAAAAATATATTTCACAGTCGCATGACTATATTTTCATCTAACTATAATAAAATTCAATTAAAACAATAATGAAATTACAGAATCTACTTTTTATTTTTTCTATTTTTTCCATTTCTTCACTATCCTACGGACAAACCAAACAAGACAGTTTAGAAATAAAAAAAGTAGCTTTAGATTATATTGAATCACAACATAATCCTAATCCTTCACAAATGGAACAAGCTTTACATCCTAGAATGGTAAAAAGAACCTTTTGGAAAGACAAATCTACAGAAAAAGATTTTCTAAGAGAAACTACTACTGAATCTATGGTTTTATTAGCTGAATCATATAATAAAAAAGGAAATAAATTCCCTAAAAATCCTAAAAAAGATATTATTTTTTTAGACGTTTCAAATCGCATTGCTTCTTTAAAATTAATAGCAGATGAATGGATAGATTATATGCACATAATAAAACTAAATGGAAAGTGGAAATTAGTAAATGTTCTATGGCAATATCATGATATAAATCAACATTAAATATCTTTTAAAAATAGAATTATAAAACTCAATAAATAATTAAAATAAAAAAGTATAATATATTTATAATCAAATTATAAAATAACTTTACTTAAAGCTTAATTTTATTTATTTTTTTAAAAAAATTACACCTATTTTGTACCCATTAGTTTTTGCTTTATATTTACATAAAGCTATCTTTATTAGTAAACAAGCAGCTAGAATTTATAAAATAAAACAAGCAAATGATTGAGAAAAAAATTTATGACTTTATCAACTTAAATAAAGGCGAAGAAAAACAAGAAAAAGTTTTAGAAACTGTAAAATCTAATATTTCATTCAGAGGATCTAACTTATGGACATTAGCTTGTGCAATAGTAATAGCCTGCGTGGGTCTAAATGTAAATTCTACAGCGGTAATTATAGGAGCAATGCTCATTTCTCCTCTTATGGGACCTATAGTTGGAGCTGGTTTTTCTTTAGCTATTTATGATTTTGAGTTATTAAAAAAATCTGCTAAAAATTTATTAATAGCTACAATACTAAGCCTAACTGTAGCTACAATTTATTTTTATTTTAGTCCCTTTAAAGATACAAATTCTGAATTATTAGCCAGAACATCTCCAAATATTTATGATGTAATAATTGCTTTTTTTGGAGGTTTAGTTGGAGTAATTGCTATTACAAGAGTAGAAAAAGGTAATCCAATACCAGGGGTAGCTATTGCCACTGCATTAATGCCTCCTCTTTGCACAGCTGGGCATGGACTGGCTATTAGTAATTTTTCATATTTTCTAGGAGCTATTTATTTATACTCAATCAACTGTTTCTTTATTTGTATTTCAACCTTTTTAGTTCTTAAATACCTCAATTATAACCCCATAAAAACACTCAATCAAAAATTTGAAAAACAAATTCGTTATGGAATTTCAATTTTAATTTTAATCATGATAATTCCAAGTTGCTATATGGCATATAGCTTACTTCAAGAAAATAAATACAACCAAAAAATAGAAGATTTCTTAACACATGAATTAACAAATAAAGGATATACTATTATTTATAAAAAAACTATATATAATACCAATCCAAAAACAATAGAACTTGCTTTTTTGAGTAAAAAATTCAGTAAAAACGAAACTAAATTATTAAATGAAAAACTTTCTAAATACGAAATAACAAATACCGTAATAGAAATTAAACAAGATCCTAAAGATTTAAAAGATGAAATTTTAAATGAAATCGGGATTCGAAACAAAACATCCGATCAAAAAGATCTTTTAATAACTAAATTACAAAAAGAATTAAACGAATATAAAATTTCTAATAATGAAACTCTAGAAGAAATTGCTATCTTATTTCCTGAACTAAAAAATGTATCATTAGGAAAACATCTCATTAATACCAACACAGATAGCACCAAAACATTTATTGTATTGTTATACGAATGTGATGATAATACGATAGATACAAAAAAAATAAAAAAATGGCTGAATCAAAAACTACAAACACAAGACATTGAATTAGTTAAAAAACAATAGAAAGCTGTGGCATTATTATTGATGCTATGAATGAGATAGATTGTACAAAAAAAGAACATTAAAGAAGTCTAAATTTTATTAATTAAATTGTTTAAAACAAAAGATTTTCCAACTAATTATAAACGTAACTTTACTACTTTTAGTAAGGATAATAAAACTTAGCAGTATGCATTTGAGTCACGATGAAGAAGATTATAGTTTATCCTTATCAAAATTTGAATCAATGTTAAAAACCAATAAAGTTTTGTTTTTTGATTCAGAAGAGTTTGAGGACATTATCCTCCATTATATGGATATTGGTAAACCTAGTTTAGCTAAAAAAGCATTAAAATTAGGACTAGAACAACACCCTAAATCATTTGGGTTAAAGTTAGTTCAAGTTGAAATGTTAATATTTGAAGACAAACTTGAACAGGCTGAAAAGCTACTCAATGATCTATATGCTATTGAACCCACAAATGAAGAAGTCTTCATACAAAAAGCAAATATTTGCTCTAAAAGAGATGATCATAAACAAGCCGTTGAATTTCTAAAAACAGCCCTACAATATACAGATGACTATGCTGATGTTCATAACCTCTTAGGGATGGAGTATTTATTTATGGATGAACTAGAATTAGCAAAAAAACATTTTATTGCTTGTCTAGAAGAAGAACCCCAAGAACAATCAGGACTGTATAATGTTATTTACTGCTTTGAATTTTTAGAACAATACCAAGAAGCCATTTCATTCCTAAAAAACTATATAGAAGTAAATCCTTATAGCGAAATAGCTTGGCATCAATTAGGTAGATTAAACTTTACCATACAACAATATCAAGATGCCTACATAGCCTTTGACTATGCAACAGTTATTGACGATCAATTCATGGGAGCCTTCATGGAAAAAGCCAAAGCATTAGAGCGTTTAGCACGCTATGAAGAAGCTATTTGGAATTATCAAGAAACCATTCGATTAGAAGATCCTACCTCTTATGCTTTATTACGAATAGGTAAATGTTTTGAAAAATTAGGAAATAATACAGAAGCATTAAATTATTATAATCAAACTGTTCATGAAGACCCCCTTCTAGATAAAGGATGGATTGCTATAACAGATTTTTATATCCGACAAGAAAACTACCAAAAAGCACTTTATTATGCTAATAAAGCCCTTAGTATAGATGCAGAAAACCCTTTCTATTGGAAACGTTATGCAGCCATAAATAAAGAACTATCATTATTTGAAGAAGCACAAGAAGGATACAAAAAAGCAGTAGAATTAGGTGATACAGAATTAGATACCATTTTATTTTGGGCCGACACTCAATTATTTATTGGTGAGTACCAAGCCGCTATCGAAACCCTAGTAAAAGCTAATACCCTATTTTCTGATCATTATGAAATAGAATATCGATTAGCAGGCTTATACTATACAACTAATAACCTAACCAAAGGTCTTTATCATTTAACAAATGCTTTACATCACAATCTCAAAATGATAAGTATATTAGAAGAACTATTTCCTACTGTATTTGAATTACAAATAGTACAAGAAACAATAATTAAATTTAACAAATAATAAATAACATAACTAATGAAAAAATTAGGTCTATTAGGTAGAAATATTTCATATTCTTTTTCTAAAAATTATTTTAAAGATAAATTTCAGAATGAATCCCTAACATCCTTTTTTTCATATGATAATTATGATATTCAAAAAATTGATGAATTCAAAAACATAATTATCAACGAACCAAATCTTATTGGTCTAAATGTAACAATTCCTTATAAAGAAGAGATAATTCCTTTATTAGATCGACTCTCAGAAACAGCAAAGTATATAGGAGCTGTTAATACTATTAAAATCAATTCTAAGAAAGAACTTATTGGTGATAACACTGATTTTTACGGCTTTCAAGAATCACTTATTCCTTTACTTTGTGACCATCATAAAAAAGCATTAATACTAGGCACAGGGGGAGCTTCAAAATCTATTGCTTATGCTTTAAAAAATTTAGGAATTGAATATCTATTTGTTTCCAGAAAACAATCACTTAATACAATTAGCTATAATGAATTAAACGCTTCTATTATAACGGAATACAACATTATTATTAATTGTACTCCACTAGGAACCTATCCTAACATTAAAGACTGCCCTTCAATTCCATATGAATTTATAACATCAAATCATTTAGTGTACGACTTAATTTATAATCCAGAAAAAACTACTTTTCTAATAAAAGCGAAAGAAAAAGGAGCTATTATCAAAAATGGATATGAAATGCTTGTACTACAAGCGGAAAAAGCTTGGGAAATTTGGAACCAATAAAGCATATTAAAAATATCCTAAAAATTGTTTATAAACTAAGATACATATCTACTTAAACTTCTTATTATTTAGAATTAAAAAAGTACATTTGCCCTCCTTAAAATATATAATTATGAGCGCAACTTGGTACGAATGCAAAGTAAAGTTTAGAAAAATAGATGAAAATGGTGTTCAAAAAGTTACAACAGAGCCATATTTAGTAGATGCTTTATCTTATACTGAAGCTGAATCTAGAATTACACAAGAAATGATGTCTTATCTGAGTGAAGAATTTAAGATTACAAACATTAAAGTAGCAAACTATGCTGAAATTCATCCTTTTGAAAATACAGACCGATGGTTTCGCTCAAAAGTTTCCTTAATAGCTTATGATGAAGAAAGTGGTAAGGAAAGAAAAACTAACTTATACTTATTAATACAAGCAAACGATGTACGTGAAGCTTACGATAATACACAACTTGCGATGAGAAATACAATGGGAGATTACACTATTCCTGCCATTTCAGAATCCCCTATTGTAGATGTATTTCCTTATTTTAGCGGTGATGAAAATGATTTAGAAGCAGTAGAAAGATTTAATAAACTAAAAGCATCAAAACCAGAAGTTAACACTGAAATCATAGACCATATGGAGTTTGAAAATGAAATTATATCAGAGTATCAAGAATAATTATATAATAGCCTAGGAGCTTTTATATCCTTTTAAAGTCAAAAAGAAGAAAAGCTCTAAAGCACCAAAAAAGACCTTCATTTTAGTTTGCCCAAAATTCGCTCTAATTGATTAAAGTCGGATACAATTTTAACTTTATTCTATTAGAGCGAATCAGATTATATAATGCCACTAAGCAAATGAGAAGTTAACATAAAATCCTTATATTTTGGCATTATCACTTAAAATAGGTCAAGGCAATAAAAATTAAGTCTATTTCTTATTTAATAAATTCTACTTTTTGATCCTCTGCATTCACACTATCAAAAAAACCTTGAGATCGCATCCATTCATCATTATAAACTTTACTCATATAACGTGATCCATGATCTGGTAATATGGCTACTACTACGCTATTTTTATCAAATTCCCCTTCTTCATTGTATAGTCTAATAGCTTCTAAAACAGCTCCTGATGTATAACCTGCAAAAATTCCTTCTGTTTTTGCTAGATTTCGAGACATATGCGCACTCTCCTCGTCTGTAACTTTTATAAAACAATCTATAATATCAAAATCAGTAGCTGTAGGAATTAAATTTTTACCTAATCCTTCTATTTGATAAGGGTAAATTTCTTCTGAATCAAATTCTTTAGTCTCATGATATTTTTTTAATACAGAGCCATAAGCATCTACTCCTAAAATTCTGATATCAGGGTTTTGTTCTTTTAAAAATTTTGCAGTACCAGACAATGTACCTCCTGTCCCTGAACACGCAATAATATGAGTAACTTTACCATTTGTTTGTTCCCAAATTTCTGGACCTGTTGTTTTATAATGTGCTTCAATATTTAATTCATTAAAATATTGATTAATATAAATAGATCCTTTGGTTTCTTCATGTAAGCGCTTTGCAACATTATAATAAGAACGTTCATCATCTGCTGAAACATGAGCAGGACACACATATACTTTTGCTCCCATACTCTTTAGCATATCTATCTTATCAGGTGATGATTTTGAACTTACGGCTAAAACACAATTATACCCTTTTATAATACTAACCATAGCAAGACTAAATCCTGTATTACCAGAAGTAGTTTCTACTATCGTATCACCGGGCTTTAAAATTCCTCTTCGCTCTGCTTCTTCAATAATGTATAAAGCAATCCTATCCTTTGTAGAATGTCCTGGATTAAAAGCTTCTACTTTAGCATAAAAATTTCCTTTAAAGGAATTCGTTATCTTATTTAATTTAATTAAAGGCGTGTTTCCTATTAATTCTAGAATAGAGTTATAAGCCTTAATTTCTGTCTCCATACAGTTTATTAATTTTTTCTGGATAATGAACTACAAAGCTATTAATTTTTTATCGTTTGATTCCCTCTAGTTGAAACAAAAACGAAAATTCTTTTGCTATTTCTTTTAAAGCTTCAAATCTACCCGAAGCTCCACCATGTCCTGTATCCATATTTGTGTCTAAAAATAATAAATTTTTATCTATTTTAGTTGCTCGTAACTTAGCAACCCATTTAGCTGGCTCCCAATATTGCACTTGAGAATCATGCAAACCTGTTGTTACTAACATATTAGGATATTCTTTTGCTTCTACATTATCATAAGGTGAATAGGATTTCATATAATCATAATATTCTTTATCATTTGGATTTCCCCATTCATCGTATTCTCCCGTTGTTAAAGGAATAGAATCATCTAACATAGTAGTCACTACATCTACAAATGGAACAGCGGAAATAATTCCATTATATAATTCTGGATTCATATTAATAACGGCTCCCATTAATAAACCTCCAGCAGATCCTCCTTCTGCGTACAAATGTTGAGCTGAAGTATAATTATTTTCAATTAAAAATTTGGAACAATCTATAAAATCAGTAAAAGTATTTTTCTTTTTAATAATTTTCCTTCTTCATACCAAGGGCGACCTAAATCCTCTCCTCCTCTTATATGAGCAATAGCATAAATAAATCCACGATCTAATAAACTCAAACGAGTTGTTGAAAAAGTACAATCCATTGAATAACCATATGAACCATAAGCATATTGTAATAAAGGACTTTCTCCATTAAACTCAGCTTCTTTTCTGTAAACTAATGAAATAGGAACTTTTACCCCATCACGAGCTGTTGCCCATACTCGTTTTTCTTCATAATTATCCTTATCAAATTTACCCCCTAAAACTTTTTGTTCTTTTTTAATTTCTTTTGCTTGTGTACGCATATTAAAATCAATAATAGAAGAAGGTGTTTTTAAGGATTGGTATCCATAACGTAGAATTTCTGTATCAAAATCAACATTAGTTGTAGTATAAGCTGTATAAGTTTCACTATCAAAAGGAAGATAATACTCTTCTTCTCCACTCCATGGTATTATACGTAATTGTGTTAATCCATTTGAACGTTCTTCAACTACTAAATAATCTTTAAAAATTTCAATATCTTCCAATAAAACGTCCTCTCGGTGCGCTAAAACATCTACCCAATTATCTTTTGAAGTAGCTATCTCAGCTGTCTTCATAAGTTTAAAATTAGTTGCTTTATCCTTATTCGTTAATATATAAAAATACTCTCCAAAATGCGAAATTGTATATTCTAAACCACGAGTACGTTTTTGAAACATTAAAAAGGTTCATCTGGTGTATTAGCATTTAAATATTGATATTCAGTCGTCATAGTACTTTGAGAACCTATTACTAAATATTTTTTTGATTTTTCTTTGTAAATATATACACTAAAAGTTTCATCTTTTTCTTCAAAAACTAATACATCTTCAGAAACATCAGTTCCTAATTTATGCTTATAAATCTTATTAGAACGAAGTGTTACAGGGTCTTTAGTTGTATAAAAAATTGTTTCATTATCATTAGCCCAAACAGCCCCTCCTGTGCAATTCTCTATTTTATCTGCTAAAATTTCACCCGTTTCTAAATTTTTTATTTGAACTGTATAAATACGACGGCTTATTGTATCTACTCCAAAAGTAGCAAACTTGTTATTAGGACTTACACTTACACCTCCTAATTGAAAATAGGCAAATTTTTTTGCCATTTCATTACAATTAAATAAAATTTCTTCAGGAGCCTCTAAATCACCTTTTTACGTGAATAAATAGGATAATCTCCTCCTTTCTCAAAACGTGTAATATACCAATAACCATTATACAAATACGGCACTGAGGATTCGTCTTCTTTTATACGTGACTTCATTTCTTCAAACAATTCCTTTTGAAAATCTTTTGTCTCAGCAGTCATTTGTTCATAATACGTATTCTCAGCATTTAAGTAATCTATTACCTCTTTATTTTCTCTATCATTTAACCAATAATAATTGTCGATACGTATATCATTATGAATTTCTAATTTATGTGGTACAATTTTAGCCACAGGAGGTATAATGGTATTTGACATTTTTATATTTTTTGAATTGCAAATTTACACTTTCATAAATGAAATTAGTAAGTTTGTACCTAAATTAAAACTAAAAAAATTATGTTTGGAGATATTATGGGCATGATGGGTAAATTAAAAGAAACCCAACAAAAATTGAAGATACTAAAAAACGTTTAGATACTGTTTTAGTAGATGAAAAAAGTAGTGATGGATTATTACAAGTAACCCTAACTGCTAACCGCCAAATAAAAACCATCGCAATAGATGATAGTCTATTAGAAGACAAAGAACAATTAGAAGACTATTTAGTAATGGTTTTAAACAAAGCTATTGAAAAAGCAACTGCGGTAAATGAAGCGGAATTAGGTGCCGTTGCTAAAGATGGAATGCCTAATATTCCTGGAATGGATGGATTATTTAAATAAACTTAAAATAACCGACACTATCCAATAAAGGTCTCATAACTTTTAAGTTTATAAGAGACCTTTATTTAGATACACAAAAAATACAATTAACTTAAATACTTTTTTCTTATTCTGAACTAAAAACCTCACTTACTTTTTTTTTATCTTGACAATAAACAAATCAAGTAACCTTTCAAAATGTTTTAGGATCATTTTTATCTTATTTTAAATATACTGCTCTTATCTAATAATTTTCCTAAAATATACTAATTTTTATTCTTACTAATATCTTTGGCATCCTTTTGGATAGCATTTCATTAGAACTATACAACGAAAAACTTATGCAATAAAGTTTTCAACAAGTATTATAGATTATAAAGATAATTAAACCTTTAAAACAATTACTAATGAAACAAATCATCTTAACTACAATTACAATACTTGCATTTACATTAATGTCTTGCAAAACAATAAATAATACGAATAAAAAAACCATTTACATCTCAGCAGAAACTAAACCTTGCTCTACAGGGTTAATGGAAACTCAATGTATGTTAGTAAAATGGACTAAAGATCAAAAAGAATGGGAATATTTTTATAGTAGTATACAAGGTTTTAAATACGAAATAGGGAATGAATATGAATTAATCATCAAAGAGGAAAAAATTAAAAATCCTCCTGCGGATGGATCTAGTATAAAATATACATTAATAAAAGAAATTAGTAAAAGAAAAATGGTTACAACGAGTTCACAAAAATTGAAAAAACCTTTTACATCTACCCATATTTTTACAGCTTTTTTGACGAAATTAATTTTCACCAATGTCTAGGAAGAACAGCTCTATGCCCTGATAAATGCGGACAATCTGGAAATATTGCTAATTTTAGAGTAAAGGAATACAAAAATTTGATAGTTAATGGTCAAGCAGGCACTGAAAAACTAAAAACATATCAAATTTTAATTAGTGATTTCAATAAAAAGATATAAATGAACCATTTACAAAAGACATTAAAACTTTAAAAAAGGAGATCTAGTAACCATTCATGTAGAATATGTATATAATACCACACTTTCTAGTGTTAAAACTGTAGAAAACATTATTAGTATAAGTAAAAATTAAGAAAACAGATTAAAACTCTATTTTTCAAAATGATAAAAAGATATCCGAAAATATAAAACAGTAAGCTACTTTACTATTTACCATTCCTCCTATTTTTAAATAAGAAAGAATTATTTTTTTATCATTTAAATAGGTTTTAAAAATTTACAATTACATTACTTTTTATATTGTTAAATCTGATCAAAATAAAAATACGTTAATTAATACAACTGATCATATAGTATTACTATACGAAATATACAAAAATGCCATTTACATTTTCGCATCCAGCAATTGTTTTACCTCTGCCTTTTTTTCAAAAAAACAATTTTCAACAACAGGTCTTATAATAGGAAGCATGCTTCCTGATTTTGAATATTTTTTACGTATGAAAATTAAAAGTACTTATAGTCATACATTAGAAGGTATCTTCCTTTTTGATTTACCATTAGGAATCCTACTGACTTTTATTTTTCATAATATCGTTCGTAATAGTCTATTAGATAACTTACCAGCAATATTAAAATCAAGGCTTTCAATTTTTATTTTTTTTAACTGGAACAAATATTTTAAGACAAATATAATTATAGTTTTATCATCAATTCTCATTGGTATAACGTCTCATATATTTTGGGATAGTTTTACACATCAACAAGGATACTTTGTAAAAATAATTCCCTTTTTGACAAGCACAATAAAATTATTAGGGGAAAAAATTTATATTTTTAAAATATTACAACATTTAAGCAGTATAACTGGAACCCTTTTTATCTTCTTTACTCTTTATAAACTTCCTAAAAATAAAATAAAAACGAAAAATATAAGTTTAAAATATTGGGCAATTTTTATAACTATTATATTAGTAATCACATTAACAAGGATTGTATATGGAATGAATATCAAAGAATATGGGAATTTAATTGTAACAAACATAGCTGCTCTGTTAATTTCCCTTATCATAACTCCTTTGATTATTAACAAGAATAATTATTTTTTTAAAAAACTTTTTATACTCTTTATTCAACCTATTTTAATTTTTTATACAATCTAATGTATAAAATTTTACACTAAACTTTAACTATTAAAAATGCAATTTTTAGGGTTAAATGACCTTTATACCATTATTAATTGTATAAAAATCATATATTTGATATAATAACAAACTTTATTTAGATTGTATGCAAATAGATTTTAGTGAATACATACAACAAAGAATTGAATTCTACGAAAGTTTTAAAAAAATACAGATTAACGATCTCCAATTCAGTTCAAAAATTCATATCAGTAATAATGTTTTTAAGAATATCAATTTAGACTTTGAAGACTTTATTTTAAGAAGAAAACAAAAAGAGAGAGTATCATCTGAGGAAAATAAAATTTTTAAAGAAAAACTTATTTCTTTATATCCTAACTTTAAGGAAATTTCTAACTGTGATAATCCTGCTATTTATTGGTTTAAAATCAAACATATAAGCTATTCAAATAATAAAAAACTACTTGAAAAATTCATAAAAAAAGAAAAACGAAAAATGGTTGGTGGTCAAAACCTACAAAAGACCTTGAAAATCTAACAGAATATTTATATTTAGGAAAAGTAGAAAAAAACTTATTTAATAGATTTATACAACATCTAGGATTAGGTCATAAAATGACTTCTTCACTAAAACTTAATCAATGGTTCAATAATATCGACTCTGTTGATTTAGAATTTCAATTTTTAGAATTAAATAAGGAAGAAATAAGATATTTAGAAGATATTGAAAATTTTCTTTGGAGAACATTTAATCCATTAATTGGAGCTGAACCTAGGATTAAATAAGTATATTACTGTTAATTTTTATTTTAAAATACTTAGTAAGCTTCAAAAAATTTGATACTAAATCAAATTATAGTTTAAACTTGTAAGATTGTATATTATCTATTTTTTACAGTATAAATAAAAAATATAGTAAATATCTTTAAATAATTCTAAATAAAATTTTTGAGGTAAAATTTATAGATTTGTTTTAATCTATAAAACTCAATAAATGATGAAACTATATTTTATCTAAAAAAGTTACAAATGAATTTAATTAAACCTAAACAGCTAAAAAAAGGAGATAAAGTAGCTACTATTTCACTTTCTTGGGGCGGAGCTGGAGAAATCCCGTATAGATACGAACAAGGTAAAAAACAAATTGAAGAAATATTTGGTCTAAAAGTTATTGAAACAAAAAATGCTTTAAAATCAGCAAAGTGGATTTATGAAAATCCAGAAGAAAGAGCAAATGATTTAATGGATGCTTTTAAAGATCATTCAATCAAAGCAATTATTTCAAATATAGGGGGTGAAGACAGTATTCGTATTTTACGATATATAGACATTGAAGTAATTAAAAAAATCCAAAAATTTTTATTGGATTTTCTGATTCTACAATTATTCATTTTTATGCCTAAAGGCAGGATTATCTACATTTTATGGTACTTCTACTCTAGTTGGTTTTGCAGAAAATGGCGGTATGCATCCATACCAAATAGAAGATTTAAAAAGAACTTTATTTAATGAAAATTCTATTGGTCAAATTTTACCAAATAATGAAGGTTGGACTTCTGAACGACTTGAATGGTTTGATCAATCATTACTTCATACAAAACGTAAATTAGAGATCAATTCTGGATGGAATTTTTTACAAGGAAATAACATTACAAGAGGAAAACTTATCGGTGGATGTGTAGAATCCCTTGAAATGCTAAAAGGAACGGCTTACTGGCCCAAACTAAAGATGTTTGAAAATGCTATTTTATTTTTAGAAACGTCTGAAGTTACATCAAGACCTGAATATATAAGATGCTGGTTAAGAAACTATGCTGAACAAGGTATTCTTAAAATTTTAAAAGGTATTATAGTAGGCAGACCTTATGATAATAAATTTGCAGACGAATATGATAATGAAATAAAAAAGGTATTACTTGAAGAAAAATTAACAGATTTAGCGGTAATAACACAGATGGACTTTGGACACACTTGCCCTACTTTTACACTTCCTTTTGGTGCAGAAGCCGAAATAGATTGTATTAATAAAAAATTTACAATATTAGAAAGCGGGGTAATAAAATGAGTTCATAAAGATTTTTAAATTTTTGAAGAAAACAAACTCTTTATTGATTATTAAACTAAATTCCCTAATGTTTACTGGTATGATATAGGGTTGTCGAAAAAGTAAAAAATGAATGTACTATTTCTAACTCCTATGGAGGAAGAAATTAGATAATACTATTTCTTCCTCCGATCAAGATTACAAACTTTTTGGTTAATTTGTTTCAATTATAAAATAATTGAAACAAATACGCTGTACTTATTTATCTATATCTAAATTTCTGAATTTAGAAGAACTTAGTGCCATACTCCCTACCACTATTAATGTCATGATTCCACCAAAGACAACAGCATTTACCGTTCCCATTAACTTAGAGGTAAATCCACTTTCAAATGCTCCTAACTCATTAGAAGAACCAACAAATATTGAGTTAACAGAAGAAACTCTACCACGCATTGTATCTGGAGTATACAATTGAAGTATAGTCGATCGAATAACTACTGAAATGCCATCTGTAACACCACTTAAGAATAATGCAATAACAGACAACCAAAAATGAGTAGATAAACCAAAAACTATGATACAAATTCCAAAACCAAAAATAGCCCATAATAATTTTTTCCCTGCTCGATGATTTAAATCAAAATGAGTTGCTAATAACATCGTAATAAGTCCTCCTATAGCAGGAGCAGCTCTTAATATTCCAAATCCCTCGGATCCTACTTTTAATATATCTGTTGCAAAAATGGGTAACAATGCTACTGCACCACCAAAAAGAACAGCAAACATATCTAAGGATATAGCATTTAAAATTGTCTTATTACTAAAAACAAAAACTAATCCTTCCTTTAAACTTTCATAGACTGTTTCTTTTTTTGCGCATTTAAAATTGGTTTAGGGGCTATTTGAAAAAGTGCTAGTAAGCCTATTAGTATACATAGTAATACAATCCACATAGCTCCATAAACCCCTATCCATCCTATTAAAAAACCAGCTAATGCAGGTCCAATCGTAGCTGAAATTTGCCAAGTAGAACTACTCCAAGCTGCCGCATTAGATTTTTCAGAATTAGGTACTATTAATCCTAATAAACTAAATATGGAAGGAAAAATAAAAGCTCTGGCTACTCCTCCTAAAAAGACCAAAACATAAATGCCATAAAGAATTTTTGTACTAGTAAAAAAAGGGCTTATTAAATTCGTTAATAAAAATGAAAGGACAAATAGTCCTGTATAACAACCTAATAGCATTTTCCTTTTTTCATTTTTATCCACTATATGTCCTGCAAATAAAGCTAATGTAATAGCAGGAATTACTTCCATTAAACCTATAAGTCCTAATGACCAAGGATCCTTTGTTATCTTATATACTTCCCATTCTACAATAATAAACTGCATAGACCATGCTAGTACAATTGCTAATCGCATAGCTAAAAACCATCTAAACTCTTTAATTTTTAAGGACGAATAAGGATCCTTTTTCTGTACTTTTGACACTGTATATTAATTTATTAATTATGTTTCCTTGATATAAAAAATTAAAAACTATTTTTTATTTACCTTAATTCTATTCCTCTATCAAATTATTTATTATAACTAATTTTAACTTTTTCTAAAAGATCAAATTTTCTAACATTACAAGACAATTAAATAAATTCTTTTTGATGTATCAAAAAGAAAATCGGGTTAATGAATAACCCATTTTGTGTTTCCTATCTAAATTTTTGCTCACAGAACTTATTTTCTTTTTTTCTAAACTATCTCTTTAAATAAATAACAATTTAAAACTTAATCAAAATCAAATAATTAAATTGGATAAGCCAAAAAACGTAAAATGCCAAAATCTTTTATTTATTTATTGAGTGATCTTCCTTAAAATTTATAAAATATTTAATTATGATTCTCATTATCTTAAATCACGTAATCGAAGTTGTAAAGAAACGGTACCATTCCATTCATTTTCTTCTATAGAATATACAGCATCAAATCTTCTTAAATGATTAGTAAGGGCATTTTTTTTACCAATTCCAAAACCTATTGCACTAAAGCTATCGCTCTTATTTTGTTTAACAAAAAGGCGAAGGTGCTCTTCATTTTGTCCTACTGCTTTACCATAACCTGTATCATAAATAGATCTAGACATAAAAACAGGTGTCATATTTTCAGGACCAAAAGGCTCAAATTGTTTTAAAATACGCATTAACTTAGGCGTTATATCAGCTAACTGAATTTCAGCGTCTATACTAATTTCTCGAGTTAATAAATCTGGATGAATGGATTCTTTAACAGTCTTTTCAAAAGCTGTTTTAAAAGCCTTATAATTTTCTTCTTTCAGAGTCATACCTGCAGCATACATATGTCCACCAAACTGCTCAAGGTGATCAGAACAAGCTTCTAAAGCATTATAAATATCAAAATCTTTTACAGATCGTGCTGAAGCAGCTAACTTGTCTCCACTTTTAGTAAAAACTATGGTTGGTCGATAATAATTTTCTACTAAGCGAGATGCCACAATACCTATTACTCCTTTATGCCAATTTTCATTATAAACTACAGTAGAAAAACGATCTATTTCTTGATTTTTAAGTATCTGATCAAGTGCTTCTTCTGTTATTTGTTTATCTAAATCTTTCCTATTAGAATTAAAAATTTCTATATCTGCTGCACATTGAGAAGCTTGTAACAAATCAAATTCTGTTAACAATGCCACAGCATAATTTCCGTGCTTAATCCTTCCAGCTGCATTTATTCTCGGAGCAATAATAAATACTACATCTGAAATGGTTAATTCTTTTTTCTTTAAATTTAAAATCAAAGCTTGTATTCCTGGTCTAGGAGAACTATTAATTACCTCAAGACCAAACTTAGCTAAAACTCTATTTTCTCCTGTTATGGGTACTATATCTGCCCCAATAGCAGTAGCTACTAAATCTAAATACGGTACTAAATCTTCTATTGTTTGCCCCCCGATTAGAAGCTAATGCTTGTATTAATTTAAATCCAACACCACAACCACATAACTCTTTATAAGGATAAAAACAATCTTCTCTTTTAGGATCTAAAACAGCTATTGCATCAGGTAAATTAGATCCTGGTCTGTGGTGATCACAGATAATGAAATCAATTCCTTTTTGACTAGCATATGAGACATGATCAATAGATTTAATACCACAATCTAAAGCAATAATTAAACTAAAATCATTATCCTCTGCAAAATCTATCCCTTGGTAAGACACACCATATCCTTCTGTATAACGATCTGGAATATAAGTAGCCACGTAGGGATAAAAACTTTTTAAATAAGAAGAAACTAAGGAAACGGCAGTTGTACCATCTACATCATAATCACCAAAAACTAAAATATTTTCATTTCTGAGTATTGCCTTTTCTATTCGTTCTACAGCCTTATCCATATCCTTCATGAGATAAGGATCATGTAAGTCAGACAAAGAAGGTCTAAAAAACTTCTTAGCCTGATCAAATGTTTCTATTCCTCGTTGTATTAAAAGTGTCGCTACTATAGAATTTACTTGTAGGGCTTCTTGTAAGGCTTGTATTTTTTCTTGATTTGGCTTAGATTGTAGAGTCCAACGCATAAAATTATACTTATGATGTTATATCAAAACTAGATTTGTTTATGTTTTAAATAAAAAGGACATTATAGTAATTAGGTATAGGCATTTATTATGTTTAAAATTCTATACTAGAAAAATTACTATGCTCTTTTACTCTTAAATTAATTGAAGAGGATCTTTTTCAAATTTAATTTCATCCCATCCAAATTCCATAAAATTTCGAATATTTTGATGATCAATAGCATCTGGTGTGTCTAATACATCTTGATAAAACTTACCAAAAAGTTGTAGTGTTTGTTCTTTATCTAGTTGATGTAAAAGAGCGAAAAAAATATTTTGCAAGAACCATTATTTTGACCTTCTTCATTTAACTGGTTCCCATTTTTGAAAGCTGTTGGAGTAAACACATAATTAGCATCAATATGCGCAATTACTTCTTCAAAAGTAACATTTTCTTGTTTTATTATTTTTTGAATTAAAAGATCCATTAGTATATATTTTTTTAGAAAGTCAAAGATAAAAAAAAGAGACTAACCTTATGATGAGTCTCTTTTACTATTTAATAAGTTAGATAAATTTTTAGCAATCTGCCATATTTACAGCTATAGCTAATCCTCCTTCGGAAGTTTCTTTGTATTTATTATTCATATCTTTAGCGGTTTCCCACATAGTATTTACTACTTTATCTAAAGGTACTTTTGCATTTTTAGGATCTGTTTCTAGTGCTAATTCTGCTGCATTTATTGCTTTAATAGCCCCCATTGTATTACGCTCAATACAAGGAATTTGAACAAGACCTCCAATAGGATCACAAGTAAGTCCTAAATGATGTTCCATTGCTATTTCAGCAGCCATTAAAACCTGCTCTGGCGTTCCTCCCATTACTTCACACAGAGCACCAGCAGCCATAGCTGAAGAAACTCCAATTTCAGCTTGACATCCACCCATAGCGGCTGAAATTGTAGCCCCCTTTTTAAAAATAGAGCCTATTTCACCTGCTACCATCAAAAATTGTTTAATTTGATCTTCATTCGCTTGGTGGTTTTCTATTACCATATAATACATTAACACAGCGGGTATTACTCCTGAGCTGCCATTTGTAGGTGCTGTAACTACGCGTCCTAAAGAAGCATTTACTTCATTAACTGCTAAAGCAAAACAAGAAACCCATTTAAGTATTTGTCTAAATTTCACCTCTGTTTTACGTATCGTTTCTAACCATTCTTGTGGTGAATTATAGTGTGCTACACCAATCAAATTTTGGTGCATATCAAAAGCTCTTCTTCTTACATTCAATCCTCCTGGTAAGATACCTTCTGTATGACAACCAATATACATACATTCTAACATCGTATTCCAAACTCTTAATAATTCAGAGTGAATTTGATCTTCAGAACGAATTGATTTTTCATTATCATACACTATTTCAGAAATTTTCCGATTTTGTTCCTGACAATAATTTAATAATTCCGTTGCATAATTAATGGGGTATGGAAAAGATTTTTTTACTTCTTCCTTTTCTTTAGCGGATTCTCTTTCCTCTTTTACTACGAATCCTCCTCCTATAGAATAAAAGGTTGATTCATATTTTATATCCTCATAAAAAGCCGTAAAAGTCAATCCATTAGCATGAAAAGCTAAAAAGTTTTTATTAAAAATGATATCTGTTTGAGGATTAAATTTTACAACAAGTTCATTTGCTAATTTTAATTCATTAGAATTATTAATATGATGAATTATACCTTCAATATCTTGAACTGGAATATATTCAGGATCTTGCCCACTAAGACCTAACATTACTGCTAAATCCGTTGCATGTCCTACTCCTGTTAATGAAAGAGATCCATATAAATCAACTTGTATCTTACTTATTTTATTAAGAATGTTTGCTTCTCTAATCTCATTTAAAAATCGTTCAGCTGCACGCCAAGGTCCTAAAGTGTGTGAACTTGAAGGTCCAACTCCTATCTTTAACATATCAAATACTGAAATACACTCTTCCATAATTTTTAAATTTAGCACACAAAGATAAGGTTCCTATCGCTTACAAAAAAGCGTTAATTTTTTAAAAAATATAAATAGAGATATGATTTTATCAACTACTTTTGTCCTAAAATACTACTACAATGATCAAACACATTAGAACTCAAGAATATAAAGCCTTAGCATACAGAATATTACTTGTATATGCTTTTTACTCCTTAGTTCGAATTCTTTTTACACTTTTTAATCTAAAATTTTTAAAAATAGATTCCTTAAGTCAATTCTTAAAATTAGCATTCCACGGATTAACTTTTGATACGACAGCCATAATTTATGTTAACTCACTATTTATCCTACTATCCGTTTTACCTCTTTGGATTAATACACGTAAAGGCTATCAAAAATTATTATTTTACGTATATTTTACAACTAATTTTATTGCATATGCCACTAACTTTGTTGACTTCATCTATTATAAGTACATCTATTCAAGAACAACTATTGCTATTTTAGACATTGCTAAACACGAATCTAATAAAGGTAATATGTTTTTCAGATTCATTGTAAGCTATTGGTATGTGTATCTATTATTCTTTATTATTGCTCTTATTTGGATTAAATTATACAAACTAGTTAAAGTTCAAGAAAAAAATATCCAACATAACTGGAAATACTTTTTAACTTCAAAAGTTGCACTTATTCTTATTCTTATTTTATCAATAGGTGGTATTCGAGGTGATTTCAAAAAAAGTACGCGTCCTATTAATCTTATAGATGCTAATCAATATGCTACCAAACCACAGCATGCAGATATCATCTTAAACACACCATTTGCATTAATCCGTACCTTTCGGACTACTACTTTCCAAAAAGTTAATTACACAGTTAGTAATACTATTTTAAAAAATAAAATACAACCTATAAAACAATATCATAATTACAATTCTAGTAAACCTAATATTGTTTTATTTATAACCGAAAGTTTTGGTCGTGAATATTGGGGATGTATGAATAAAAATACTACTATCCCAGGATTTAAAACATACACTCCTTTTTTAGATGAATTAGCAAAAAACAGTTTAATCTTTACTAATGCCTATGCTAATGGAAGTAAATCTATTCACGGAATGTCATCCGTAATTGCTGGTATTCCTTCTTTCAGAGATGCCTTTACTTCTTCTCCATACCCTAATCAAAAAATACAATCATTAGTTTCTTGTCTAAAGGAATTAGGCTATGACACTTCTTTCTTTCATGGAGCCCCTAATGGCTCTATGGGATTTATGGGATTTGGAAATATTTTAGGTTTTGATCATTACTATGGAAAAACTGAATTTAATGATGACACTCAACATGATGGAGTATGGGGAATTTGGGATGAGCCTTTTATGCAGTTTATGAAAAAAACATTAGATCAAAAGAAAACACCTTTTTTCAGCACCATATTTACTGTTTCCTCACACGAACCTTATATTATTCCTAAAAAATATGAAGGCAAATTTCCTAAAGGAACAATCCCTATTCATCAATGCGTTGGATATACTGACTATGCCTTTAAACGCTTCTTTGAAGAAGCAAAAAAGCAACCTTGGTTTAAAAATACTATATTTATCATAACCGCAGACCATACAAATCTAACTGCTTATCCTGAATATGATAAAATTGTAAATAGACAAGCTGTTCCTATCCTTATTTACAAACCTGATAGCAGTCTAAAAGGTGAAAATACTGATTTTGCACAACAAATAGATATTTACCCTACTATATTAGATATGATTGGGTATTCAAAACCTTTTAGAAGTTGGGGAAGATCTTTAGTTAGCAAAACAAACATTGTTCCTTTCACAATAAATTTTAATGGTAATAGCTATCAATTACAAAGAGGAAATTATATTTGTACTTTTGATGGAAATCAAAACATAAATTTTTATGATAAAAATGATAAAGCTCTTGAAAAAAGAATTACTACTAAGCCTAATCAAGAAATGTTAGAAACGGCTGAAATTTGTAAAGCTTTAATTAAAGATTACTTTGATAGAATTATAGACAAAAAATTAGCGCAATAATGAAAAAGAAAATAGCACTATTTATAACAATATTAGGAAGTATTATAGGTGGAAAATATGTATACGATATGCACCTAAATCACAACTTTGAAACTATTACAGAAGGAAAAGTATACAAAAGTGGTGTAATACCACCTGATGAAATAGATGATTATGTAAAAAAATATAAAATAAAATCAATTGTTGACTTACGATTTCCTGGAACTGAAGATTTAGAAAACAACCCTGAAGTCCCTTCTGAATTAACAGCTGAAAAGCAAGCTATTTCTAAAATTCCTGGAGTAAATTATTACAACAATGGTTCCGATCAAGTTCCTACAAAAGAAAATCTACAAA
Source organism: Flavobacterium oreochromis (assembly GCF_019565455.1). Classification (NCBI taxonomy): domain Bacteria; kingdom Pseudomonadati; phylum Bacteroidota; class Flavobacteriia; order Flavobacteriales; family Flavobacteriaceae; genus Flavobacterium; species Flavobacterium oreochromis. Next base: position 2,971,139 of record NZ_CP067377.1, on the reverse strand, counting down.
TATTTTATAAAATCATGGATAATCCTAAAAATTATCCTGTGCTAATTCATTGTTATCATGGAGTAGGTAGAGCAGAATTATATTCAGCTCTTTATAGGATAGAATACGAAAATTGGGATAAAGATAAAGCCCGTACCTCTACTCGAATGTTAACTAAATATTCCTCTTTTGATTTAGGGAAACCAAAGGGTGATTTCCTTCATAGTTACAAAAAAGAGATACAAATATTACAAATAAAAAGTAATTTTCCTCTTCAATATAATTTAACTCGAGCTAAACTCGAGTTTTTTTATCTACATTACGAAATAATTTTAGAAATAAATATATAGATCTATCTATTAAAAATATAACTTCTTTATTTTATTAACCTATCGAAAATACAAAATGTTATTATTTAAGTCCTCTATTTATTAAAAAACATTATGATACAAATTGTTTAAAATACCTAAACATTTTGACACAAAAAAGGGTATCCAAAAATATCGGATACCCTTTTTCTGTATTTTAAAATAAAAATCTAAAAAATTAAGATAAAGCTACTTTTACTTGATCTGCTGCTTCTTGGAATTGAACTGCTGATAAAATTGGCATACCTGAATTATCAATTAATTCTTTTGCAATTTCAGCATTAGTTCCTTGTAAACGCACGATAATAGGAACATTAATAGCATCACCCATATTTTTATAAGCATCAACTACACCTTGTGCAACACGGTCACAACGAACAATACCTCCAAAGATGTTAATCAAGATAGCTTTTACATTTGGATCTTTTAAAATAATACGGAAAGCTGTTTCTACACGCTTAGCATCTGCTGTACCTCCTACATCTAAGAAGTTTGCTGGCTCATAACCTGCATACTTAATTAAATCCATAGTAGCCATAGCTAAACCTGCACCGTTTACCATACAACCTACAGTACCATCTAAATCAACATAATTTAATCCTGCTTCTTTAGCTTCTACTTCAATCGGACGCTCTTCAGTAATATCACGCATTTCAGCTAAATCTGCATGGCGGTATAATGCGTTGTCATCTAAAGACACTTTTGCATCTACAGCCATAATTTTATTATCAGACGTTTTTAAAACAGGATTGATTTCAAACATAGATGAATCAGAACCTACGTATGCTTTATATAAAGCATCCACAAATTTTACCATTTCTTTAAAAGCCTCGCCTGATAAACCTAAGTTAAAAGCAATTTTTCTTGCTTGAAAACCTTGTAAACCTACAGCTGGATCTATTTCTTCAGTAAAGATTTTATCTGGTGTATGTTCAGCCACTTCTTCAATATCCATACCTCCTTCAGTAGAATACATAATCATGTTACGACCTGTTGCTCTGTTTAATAATACAGACATGTAAAACTCTTTTGTTTCACTTTCACCTGGATAGTAAACATCTTCTGCCACTAAAACTTTATGAACTCTTTTTCCAGTTGGAGGTGTTTGAGGAGTTATCAAGTCCATCCCTATGATTTGACTTGCTAATTCTTTTACTTGATCTAAGTTTTTAGCCAACTTAACACCACCACCTTTACCACGACCACCAGCATGGATCTGTGCCTTAATCACATGCCATCCTGTACCTGTTTCATCTGTAAGTTGTTTTGCCTTAGCAACCGCTTCCTCAGCATTGTTTGCTACATAACCACGCTGAACACGTACTCCGTAGCTTGCTAATATCTGTTTCCCTTGATATTCGTGTAAATTCATAATATTTCTTTTGACTTTTATAAAGTGGCACAAAAATAATAATTTTCAAAAGAAAAATATAATTCAAATCAACTTTTATTTACAGTTATTAAATATTAAGCCTCTTTAATTTTAGAATCTTAAAACGAATATTTTTTTAGAATCGCAATATAAAAATGTTATAAAAAAAAACATTTTGTTGTTATTTTATTTTAATTCTTCATTTTTTTCTTCAAAAAGAGAACTTTTTACTTTTACCAAAATTTTAAAAATGGAAGAATTTAATTTATTACAAATCGAACAATTATACGGTGCACCTGTATACGTTTATCATGCAGAAAAAATTGAAAATCAATACAACCGATTAAACAATGCCTTTTCTAAAGTTCAAAAACTTCAAATAAATTATGCTGTTAAAGCTTTATCAAACCTTTCTATTTTAAAACTATTTAATAAACTAAATTCAGGATTAGATACTGTTTCTTTACAAGAGGCACAGCTTGGTTTATTAGCTGGATTTACTCGGAAAAAATAATTTTCACACCTAATGGTGTTTCATTACAAGAAATAGAAACCGCAGCTGAGTTAGGAGTTCAAATTAATATTGATAATTTATCCATTTTAGAACAATTTGGCAGTAAACACCCAAATATACCAGTATGTATACGGATAAATCCACACATAATGGCAGGAGGTAATGCAAATATATCTGTAGGACATATTGATAGTAAATTTGGAATATCTATACATCAGTTACCTCACATACTTAGAATTGTAAAAAATACAGGTATGCATATCAATGGGCTACACATGCACACTGGTTCTGACATTTTAGACATAGAAGTTTTTCTAGAAGCAACTGAAATATTATTTGAAACTGCAAAAAATTTTACTGAATTAGACTTTATAGACTTCGGAAGTGGTTTTAAAGTTTCTTACAAAAAAGGTGATATCGAAACAGATATTGAAGAATTAGGCAAAAAACTAAGTAGAAGATTTAATAATTTTGAAAAAGAATACGGAAGAGAACTAACCCTAATGTTTGAACCAGGAAAATTCTTAGTTAGCGAAGCAGGAACCTTCTTAGCAAAAGTAAACGTTGTTAAACAAACTACCTCAACTGTATTTGCTGGGATTGACTCTGGATTCAACCACTTAATACGTCCGATGTTTTACGGATCCGAACATCAAATTGTAAATATTTCTAATCCAAAAGGTAAAGAACGATTTTATACCGTTGTAGGATATATATGCGAAACGGATACTTTTGCAACTAATAAAAAAATATCAGAAATTAAAGAAGGAGATATTTTAGCTTTTAAAAATGCAGGTGCTTACGGATTTACGATGGCTTCTAATTACAATTCACGCTTTAAACCTGCCGAAGTACTATGGAAAGATCAAAAAGCGCATCTAATACGTCAACACGAAACTTTAGATGACTTGACAAAAAATCAAATTTTAATTGATTTTTAAAACAATTCTTCTTTAATTAAAGTAACTTAAATGATTAAATATCTTCGACTATTTTTTACAAATTAATCGAAGATATTTTTTAGGCCAATACATTCTATGTGATATGAATAGGTAAAATGACTTCAATATAAAACCGAGAGATAAACAATAATTTAGTATTTTTGCCCAAAAAAGCATGTACACAATTTTAGCAAAAATCAATAAAATCATCCTACCTAGCTTTAGCAAACAACAATTAGATCTTGCGAAAGCGAAAAAATGGCAATTAGCAATACTAGCTTACCGATACTATGTTACAACTAGAGCTCTCTCTAGTAAGTAACAGCAGAAAATATTGACTTCCCTTCTAGCTTATTACGTCCATTCAAAAAAGTTAATTCCATAAGAAAATTACACTGAACAACTTCTCCTCCTAACCTTTCTACTAATTCACATACTGCTTTTGCTGTACCTCCTGTTGCTAATACATCATCATGAACTAAAACCCTCTCTCCTTTTTCAATAGCATCAATGTGCATTTCCAATACATCTTCTCCATATTCCAGTTCATAACTAGCAGAAATGGTTTTATAAGGTAATTTATTTTTCTTTCTCACAGGAATAAAACCAACATTTAACTCCTGAGCTAACATCATCCCAAAGAAAAAACCTCTAGACTCTACTCCTATTACCTTGTCTATTTTAATATTTTTTAACTCTGACAAGAGCTTTTCTAAGACTTCTTGCCTCGCTAAGGGGTTTAATAGCAGAGGTGTTATATCTTTAAACAAAATTCCTTCCTTCGGAAAGTCCTGAATATCACGGAAATACTGATTTAAACTCATTTTTTTATAAATTTTATTTTGCAAGATAAAGAAAAGTTTCTATATTTGCACCCGCAATCAGGAAGTTAATATACGAACTGATTGATTTAATGGCCTCGTGGCGCAACTGAATAGCGCATCTGATTACGGCTCAGAAGGTTACAGGTTTGAATCCTGTCGAGGTCACAAAATAAAATAAAAACTCATAATGGCCTCGTGGCGCAACTGAATAGCGCATCTGATTACGGCTCAGAAGGTTACAGGTTTGAATCCTGTCGAGGTCACGAATTTTAAGAGTAAAAATCTCTTAACCCAAATTAAAACCCGCTATTTGCGGGTTTTTTGTTGGACATTAATGGACTTTAAAGGACAATATTGGACAACTTTATTCCCCTAATTATTCCCCTCTGTAAAATTTCATAAATCTTTGAAGAATTCAGCCAAAGAAATTTGGTGTATTTCTAATACCTTAATTAAGGTCTTTAATGTAATATTCTGACCTGATTCTATTCTCCAATATTGAACTCTATTTAGTTCGTTTTCAAAGGCAAATGTTTCATAACTCGTATAACCCCTTGATAATCTGAGTTCTTTAAGCTTTTGAGATATTTCCTTGATTTTTAAATCTATATTTCTGTCTAAATTTTCCATAGAGTGGAAAATTGGAAATAATGTCGCTTAAAATTTACCGCATATATTATACAAATTGTTATCTTAGCTGAAATTTTTAGTATGGATAGAATATTTTTTTCAGCATTATTTGTAATACTATTTGTAAATAATATAATTGGACAAAAGGTTAGTAATAAAGTTGGCGATTCAATTTATGGGGATTTTAATGGAGATAAAAAATTTGAATATGCTTTTAGAAAACTTATAAAAAAAAGGGGTGGAAATCCTGTAGAAAATGGAAGCCCAAGCGAATATGAAATTAAGTTTAGTGATAAAAGTATAAAGCCTATTAATGTAGGTTGTTGTTGGTTTAAATTAATAAACGAGGGCGACCTAGATAATAATGATTCTGATGAAATTTCTATAATACAATCTCCCATGAATGGTTGTATTGGATATATTAAAACATATTCTATAAAAGACGATAAAAAGACTGATTTAATTAACTCATTCAGCATGTTCATTTGTGCTAAATTAACCGACGATGAACTACAAAAATTAATTGTACTTGAAAATAATATTGTTTACTACCACGAAGCTGACCCGAATGATGAAAATTTATTAAATGACAACGGGGATAAAATTATTTTTGAGCGATTAAAAAAGATAAAAGCTTTTGAAAATAAACCTAAAGTCAAAAAGACTAATGATGTTTTAAATAGATTAAAATCTAATAAAGATAATACTAGTTCAGAGAATGGAACTGGTAAAGGAATAGAAGAAATTTCTTTAGCTAAAAGAAAAATAATCCTAAAACCTAATCCTGAATATAATTGTAATGAGCAAGGTAAAATAGTTGTAGAGATTACTGTTGATAAAGATGGAAATGTGATTAAAGCCTATGTTGGTGCTAAAGGAAGTACTAATTTTTCAAAATGTCTATTAGAAGCATCTAAAGAAGCTGCTTTAAAAACTAAATATGAACCACTAAAAAATGAAAATATAAATCAAATAGGTTACTTAACTTATAATTTTTCTTTTAGAGATTAAAACCTCCTTAACTTCTTTAAAATAAGCGACTTTGACTAGGTCGCTTTTTTATTACCCAAAATCAAAGTGTTAACGATATGTTAAATATGTGAAATCGCCAAAAAAAAATTGATTTCCGAGTATTAAGTAAAGAAAACAGTTTGAATTATTAATTATTAAATTTTAAATACCAATGAAAAATTCGTTTTCGGTTAAAGCTATTTTAAGAAAAGAGCAACCAAGAAAAGATGAAACTGGAAGATGTCCTATTAACTTTCAGATTATTTATCGTGGTGGAAAAACTAAAACACCATCGGGAAAATTAATTCACCCTAGTTTATGGGACGAAAAGAAAAAATGCCCAAAAGATTTATTATTAAAAAATGTTCTTATGAAAGAAGAAAGTAGAATTTACAAGATTCTTTTAGAAATGGAAAATAATGATGAAGTATTTACAAAGGAAACTATCTTGAAGAAAATTAAAGGAGAAGATAAAGTCAAAATCAATAACGACTTTTATTTTCATTTTGATGAAATTCTTAAAAATAAGTTTGCTATTGAAGATATAGCTATTGGTACCCAAAGACATTATAAACAATTAAGAGATAGGTTAAAATTGTTTAGACCAAAACTTACCTTAGATGAAATTGATACAAGTTTTTTTGATGATTTTATCTACTTCTTAAAAGTGGATTTAGAATCAGGCAATTCTGGAACTAATAACTATGCAAAGTATTTTAAAACCATTTTGAAGAAATTAGTTTTAGATAAAAAAATAAAGGAAAACCCGAGTATAAACTTTAAAAAATTATATGAAGAACCACGAATAAATTTTTTAAATCCTGAAGAATTGCAAAGATTAAGAAATGCTGATTTAAAATTAGGAAATTTAACTAAAGGATTAGAATACACAAGAGATTTGTTTTTGTTTAGTTGCTATACAGGATTGAGAGATTGCGATATTAAATCTTTAAAGAAAAAAGATATTATTGATAAAAAGGAAATAATAAAAAGGCAAATTAAAACTAAAAAGAAGTTTCGATTCCCTACAATGATTATTGGATAGAAATATTAAAAAAGTATGATTTTGATAAAAAGAAAGACAATGAGTTAGTATTTGAATTAAAGAGTAATGCAGTATTAAATAGACATTTAAAAATAATTGGAAAAATTGCTAAAATTAAGAATAAAATTAATTTCCATGACGGACGTCATACGTATGGTTCAATACTAGCCTTAAGAGGAATGCCGATTAATTATATCTCTAGTGCTATGGGGCATCGAAGTATAAAAACAACTCAAATTTATATGAATACTGATAAAGATACTTTAAGCAAATTAATGAAAAACGTAAAATTTTAATCTATGGAAACTAAAATACAAATAAATCAAAAATTAATAAAAAGAAAAATTCTTGAATTGGCTAAAACAAAGAAAGAACTGAGTATTGAAAAAGGTAAAAATATGGCTGAAATAGTTAAGGTAATGAAACCAAAATTACCAACCGATATTTTGGATCTAGATGATATAAAAGAGCAATATGGATATTCTAAAAAAACTATTTATAGATACCGATGTAAAGGTTTAAAATATTCTAAATGCTCAGAAAAAGGGTATGTTCATATTGTTAGAAAAGATTTAGAAGATTATTTAAAAAAAGACATGTATGGTGTGTAAAAAAGTCAATTAAAAATAAACTGAAATAGTATTAACTAAAAAAAATAAAAACATGATAAAATATAATATATCCTTTTATTCTAAAAATTATTATCCAAGTGAAAAAATAAAATGGATAAGAGATAACTCATCTGATACTAAAAATTTGATAATTTTCAAGGCTTGTTTGTACAATAGTATTAAGAAGAAAAAATTATATCCATTAACGCTATGGACTATATATAATGAAATTGATAATTCTTGTGTTTTATTAATTGGGGGAGGTAAACTAAAATTTTGGTTCCATCAAGAATATGTAAAAGATGAATTAACAATAGATGAGTATGTAGAGTGTGCAAAATTATTACATACTGAACTTGATTTTAATTTTAACTACAGAGAAGAAAGGTTCAGCGTTGCAAAAAATGTACTTCTATTTCATAAAAATAATGAGTATCGATATTATTTCAATGACTTTTATCTAAGTGATAAAAAGTTAGATGAATTTGAAAAAATGATATATAGAATATGGTAGATAAAATTAAATTAATGGCTGAAAATTTTAATCCCGACTTCATTAAGAAAAATTTTAGATGGAAAGAGATTGAAATTGACGAAGATGAGTTTACAGAACTCGACTTTGAATTAAATAGATATTTACAGACTAATATAACTAAAAAATCAAGGATGTTTAGTTTAAGAATGCTATTGACCGAAAATTTAAAAACTGGTACTTATTCTTTATCAATAAACGGAAGTATTAGAAAATGGTATTTTAACAAAAACTCTCGAAAAGACCTAAACTATTACGAATTTATTGATTGTATAGAAATATTGGGTTGTAAACTTGGTTTAAAAAAAGGTGAAATCTGGAGAATGTTTAAAGTTACCCAATTGGAAATTGGAATTACATTATTATTAAAATCGTTTACCAATGACATACTAGATTGTTTTGTAAAATATCGAAATGCAAAAAGAGATGATAATAATGTAACCAGTATCTACTTTAGATTTACTAATTACGATTCGGTAATTTATGATAAATATCTTGAAATTTTAGGTAAAAAAGAATTGACTGATTTGGATAAAAATATTATCAGTAAATATCTATTGTTAAGATTTGAAATAGATATTAATAAAGTAAGTATTCCAACTTTTAAAATGAAATATCACGAATTAAGTTCATTGAAATCCAATTGGAATGAATTACCTAACGAACTTAATAAATATCTAAATGCGATTAAATTTATCGATACTATTTCAAAGAAAGAATTTATCAATGAAAATAATAAACCGAAAATGTCTAAAATTGATTTTATAAATTGGAGTCTTTACTCCTACATGAAAATTACTGGAATACATAAGACAATAATGGACTTTAATGAAAAGGTTTTGCCAAATAATAAATCTAAACATTTTAATGATTTAATGAATATATACAAATCGTATATTATCAGCGAAAAGGATTATAAGGCTATTATTTTATATGAATTAAAGAAGAAAACAGATAGGTTGTATAATAAGGGTAATATTCGATATATAAATACCTAATATAAATATAACAAGGTATATAATAAATAAAATACCCTTTTAGAGCCAAATTAAATTGATAAATAAGCCAAAGCGGAGATAAGTTAACAAGGTCATTTACTTTCTCCGCTTTATTTGTATTTAATTTAATAAATGAATGATTTTTTAGGCACTTCTTATAGTTTAAAATATAAATACTCTTAGTTATTAAAAATCTTTACTTAAACTGCCGTAATTGATTTTTTTATGACAAAAAGTACATATTGTTTAAAAAAAACTTGTCATAAATTAAAACTATTAAAATATTGATAAAAGATATGACAAGTTGTCATTTTTATCTTGTTGGCACTATACTTGTTAAAATTTTACTAATAAAAAAGTCCTAACCTCTGACCGATAGGACTTTTGAAAATATATTCAATGGACGGTTTTAAAAGAAAAGGTGAAGCCGTCCTTTTATTTGTGGGTGCGAAAATACTACTTTTTTTTACTTCTACAAACTTTATCGTCCTTTCTCGGAAATGTAGCACCGATTGCTACTTAATTTTAATTCTATTAACCGATGGAAAATTTTCATTTAGTCCATGAAGATGGCGTGTACAAACTAAAAAGAGAGAATGCTGAAAGAGCTTCTAAAGTAATTGATTCTAATAAGCAAGATGCTATTAGCCAATCAAAAGATTTTATTGTTAAACAAGGTGGGGGTTCTTTGAAAATCCATAAAAATGATGGTGGATTTCAAGAAGAAAGGACTTATCCTAAATCTAATGACCCAAGAAAAAGTAAAGGATAGTAAAACCAATTAAAGTAGTATTTATGCAAAAAAATTACGCTGATTTAGTACAAAGAGTAAAAAGTAGAAGTAATCCCGATTCAATTAGAGAAACTGAATTATTTAGTAAATCATTTAATGAAGATTTTAGAGGGTTAGGAATACCCTATTCAGAAGTTTTTGAATATGTAAAAAGAGCCATGCAAGGAGTTGAATCAGAATATACTGAAAGGACGATTGAGGCTGGAAATAAAATAAAAGAACATCTTAAAAGGAATAATTCAAGTTTGGACTATAAATTCCAAGGTTCTGTTATGTGTAATACACATATAAAAGGTCATAGTGATATTGATTTAGTACAAATAACAAATTCTTTCTACTCTCATGAACCGATTGTAAAATTTAACGAAAAATTTACGAGTTCATCTTATTTAACCCTTAGTCAAAAACAAAACTTATTAAGTGTTATTAATGGTACTCCATATAAAGACGATGTAAGGGATAACTTGAGAAAAATAAGACTTGAAGCTGAAACTGTTTTAACTTCAACTTATAAATATGTTGATATTACAAAATCTAAATCTATTGAAGTAAATCCGACAAATCCTGATAGACTTGTAGATGTTGTAACTGCATCTTGGTATAAAAATGTAGATTCTGTATTAGACAATGATGTTGATAAAAACGGTATTCAGATATATGATAAAGAAAAAAATTTAAGACTTCCAGTTGATTTTCCTTTCCTTAAAATTCAATTATTGAATGGAAAAGATAAATCTGTAAATGGTCGCTTAAAAAAAATGATTCGTTTTTTGAAAACTATCAAAGCTGATTCTGAATATAATTTGAAAGAAATATCAAGCTTCGATATTAGTTCAATTTGTTATAATATACCTACTTGGAAATATTCTGACAAGCCTTATTATGAATTAGTAATTGTCCTTTACTCTGAATTAAAGAAAATTATTGAAGATGAGAATTATAGAAATTCAATAAGGTCTATTGATAATACAGAGTATATTTTTAAAGATAAAAATGAAAAGTTACGTTTGTTGAGATTAATTTTTAACGAATTACTCCCAATTTATCAAGATTTATCACCTCAAACTTCATTCACTAAATTTTTGTAAAATGAAAAAAAAGCTATTCATAGGCAGTTCATCAGAAGAAATTGAAACTGCTAAAACTGTACAAAAACTTTTAGAAAATGATTTTGATGTGGTTATTTGGAATGAAAATTTATGGGATAAATCTGTATTTAAACTAAATAATAATTTTTTACATGATTTATTAAAAGCTCCTTTAAAATTTGACTTTGGAATTTTAATTGGTTCTCCTGATGATAAAGTGGAAGTACGAGGAAAAGAATATTTACAAGCCAGAGATAATATTTTATTTGAGCTTGGTTTATTCATTGGTAGATTAGGATTAAAACGATGTTCTTTTTAGTACACGAAAATGTAAAAGAGTTGAGTGATTTAAGTGGAATTTTTATTTCTAAATTTAATGATAAAAATTTAGTTCATAAAGTAGATGAAATAAAACGAGCTTTCTTATCCGTTGAATTAGATACTTTTAATTTTTTCCCATCTAATACTTTGGCTTATGGTTATTTTGAAAATTTTATCAAAGCAATTTGTGCTAAAATTATTGAGGATGGAAAATTAAAAGTGAAAGACGTTGAATATGAGCGTTGTAAATTTGAAATATTAGTACCAAAAAAAATTGATGAAAATATTAATCTTCAATTTGAAAGAATTAAAAGAGAGGTCGGAGTTGAACAGGTACAAATTGAGTGTATGGGAAGACCTAGACCATTCCAAGTTAATAGTAAATTGTTAGAATCAGGTGAATTATTAATTGTTGATTTTCCTTCAACACTAACAGGGATAAATTATGCTATAAAAGAATTATTACCTGACGAATATAGAATTTTTGGGGAAGAGTATGAGAATATCCTAAATAGAGAATTGGAAAAATTTGTATTTACATTAAATGGTTTAATAAAGAAAAATTCATTCCAAGATTTTATAGAGATTGTTAGAGTTTAATTTTATCATTTCGTAATTATTTTAAATCAAAGGATAGATTAATTTGTGCTGATTTTGGTCTTTTTATTTGATTTTATGGTTTATTAAAGTAAAAAAACCAATTCTATACTTTGAAGAAATAAAAATTGGTTTAAATGATTAAAAGAGTTATTTGTTATATGACAAAACAAATCGTTTTTTTTAAATTCATAAATATAAAATTACTTTTAGTTCAGCCCCATTTGGTTAAACACCTTTTGGGGCTTTTCATTTTAAGCTTTTATTGAATTATACTAAACGTCCTACTTCATGTCTTGTTTTAATGGAATTGTTTAACGATATTTGACAAGTCAATTTTTGTACTATGTCAAATCAGTTTGGAAATAAAGTAAAAGAACTTCGTGTAAAAAATAATTTATTTCAGAAGCATTTAGCTAATGCTCTAAATATTGATACTCCCTTGTATAGTAAAATTGAAAGAGGAGAACGAAAGGCTAAAAAAGAATATATTCCCATTCTTGCTAAAATCTTAAAAACTAGTATTGATGATTTAACGACTGTTTGGTTAGCCGATCAGGTACTTGATGTTTTAAAAGATGAAAAATTAGCTAATAAAGCACTTAAAGAAGTGTCTAACAATATAAAACAATTAAAAAAATAAATTCTTTTCATGGAAATTGAAATTAAAGATAATAAAATAAAAGCTCCATTAAAAGGAGATAATGTTTGGTTAGAAGCAACACCAGAAGAAATTATTCGCCAAAAATTTATTCAATATCTAATTGATGAATTGGGTTATAATTATAACCAAATGGCTCAAGAATTAAAAGTAACAAATTCCCAACGAGGTACTGGAAGAGCTAGTGCTGATATTGTAATTTGGAAAACTGCCGAAGCTAAAGATAATAACGAATTAGCTTCAATTGTTGTTGAGTGTAAATCTGATAATGTAACTATTCAACCAGCCGATTACTATCAAGGTTTAAATTATGCAACTTGGGTAAGTGCTGATTTTTTTATTACTCATAATAGTAAAGAAACGAGATGCTTTCAAGTTCATAAAGAAAAAATACCGAAAAATTTAGGTACGGAACTTTCAAGAATACCATCTGCCGAAGAATTGTTAGATGATAAAAAAGAGAGAAACTATTTCAAGATGAAAAGGTATTTGAAAAAGATGAATTTGCTAAACTATTACATCAATGTCATAATGTAATCCGTAATAATGATAAGCTTTCACCCGAAGCTGCATTTGATGAAATTAGTAAAATTCTATTTACCAAAATTGTTTTTGAACGTGAGAATAGAAATATAAATAATCAGGATAGTATTTTTTCTAAAAAAGAATTTGAACGTTTAGAGAACGAATATAATCTCCATACAAGACCTTATTTAGATGGTGTAGATAAGAATACGGATTTCATGCAGATTATTTTCCGTAGAACTAAAAAAATTATGAAAAAGATGCTCTTTTTAGTGATAATGATAACATCAGAATTAGAAAAGAAAGCTTTTTGTCTATTGTAGAAAAATTACAAGTTTATAATCTTTCCAAAACTTCTGATGATGTAAAAGGTATTGCTTTTGAGAAATTTTTAGGAACAACCTTTAGAGGAGAATTAGGTCAGTTTTTTACACCTCGTACCATTGTAGAGTTTATGACCGAAGTTATAGACCCACAAGAGGGAGAGCGAATTTGTGACCCATGTAGTGGTTCAGGTGGTTTTTTAATAAATGCTTTTGAATATGTCCGTGAAAACATAAAAAAAGATATTGAGTTACAAAAAGAAAAGATTAAAGAACAATTCTTTGATGAAAAATATCTTAAAGCAAGTGATAAAGAAAAAGAAAAGGTTGAAGCTAAAGTTGATAAAATTTTCAAGCAACTCAACGAAGAATTAAATCTTGACAACGATAAAAGTAGATTATATCATTTATCTCATAAATGTATTTTTGGTACTGATGCTAATCCTAGAATGGCGAGAGTTTCTAAAATGAATATGATTATGCACGGTGATGGTCATGGAGGAGTTCATCACAATGATGGTTTACTTGATGTAAATGGAATATTTGAAGAACGATTTGATGTTATTTTAACTAATCCACCTTTTGGAGCTAGAGTTGATAAAGAGTTGAAAATTACCGAAGAAGACAGCTTAAAAAGTAAACCTCATTATCAAGATTGGTTAGCTATGTATCCTAACTATGAAAAAATTATCAATGCAAGAGAAAAGGATATTAAAGATAAGAAAAAAATTGTAGATAAATATGATGTTGGTAAAATAAGTACACTAACAGAAATTATGTTTATGGAGCGTTGTATTAGATTACTTCGCAAAGGTGGACGATTAGCAGTTGTTCTACCTGAGGGGGTTTTAAATACTTCTAACCTACAAAAAGCGAGAGATTATTTTGAAGGCAGAGCTAAATTGGTTTTGATTACTTCTATACCGCAAGATGTATTTATTGCTAGTGGTGCAACAGTAACAACTAGTTTAGTTTTCTTAAAAAGATTTACAGATGAAGAAGAAAAATTATGGAAGAAAATAAATCTTAATGCAAATGCAGAAGTAAATGATAAATATAAAAATGAAGTTGCTTCCATAAAGGAGAAATTAGGTTTTCGTGGAAAAGAATCTCTTAATTCAGAAGTGAAAAAGGCACTTAAAAATCAATTAAAAGAAATTGAATACCTAATAGAAAATGAGATTAAAGCATTAGTTAAAGAACGGTTTAATTATTCCGTACCATTAGCGGAAATTACAAAAGCTGGTATTGATAGTAAAGGTGCTAAAATTGATAATGAATTACCAAATCTTAGAGATGAGTTTACCCAATATAGAAGACAAGTTCAGTTGTGGGAAACTAGAAAAGCATTCAATTTTGAATATAAAATTATCAATGATAGAATCATAAGAATCCGAAAAGACGAGAATGGTAACAGTATAGAAGAAGTTTTTTATGATGAATAATATCAATAAATATAAATATTTGAATTTTTTCGATTTTCATTCTTTAATAACTTGGGATGTAAAAAAAAATATATTTGAAAGTAAACTTGAATTTGAAAATTCTGTAAAATTATCGGAAATATTAAAAATCCATAGAAAACCAGTAAGCCGTAAAGAGGTAGAAAAAAATCAGTATCAAATTATTTCAAAAATTGATTTTGGAGGTAATTTATTTTTGAGAGAGTTTGATGAAATAAAGAACTACAAAGGAAATTTATTTGAAGTCCCGAAAAATTCAATTATTTATTCAAAAATAAATGTTAGACACGGTTGCATATATTACAATGATTTAAAACCTTTTGTTGTAAGTAATGAATATCCTTGCTTTATATTTAATGACAATATAATTAATGCTGATTTTTTAATACTATTACTAAGAAGTAGTTATTTCAAAAAACAACTTGATTCTTTAAAAGTTGGGGTAGGTAAAGCTAGAGTAAAGATTGAAGAATTTTTAAGTGTAACAATTCCTCTTCCTAGTATAGAAGAACAAAAAAAATTAGTTGAGGACTACCAAAACAAGAAACAAATTGCCGAGCATTTAGAAAATGAAGCTAAAAATTTAAAAAATGAATTAGATTACCAGTTAGGTATTTCTAATATTAAAATTGAATCTAATGTTGGTAAATTAAATTTTGTTGATTTTAAGTTAATTGAGAAATGGGGATTAGACCAAATTTTTAAATCTCACACAAAATATAACGGTAAATTCAAAACCGTAAAAGTTATTGAAATTTGTAGCGTTAGTAGTGGCGGAACTCCATCTCGAAATAACAAAAGTTATTATAATGGTAATATTCCTTGGATAAAAACAGGAGAGGTATTGGATGACGTTATTTTTGATACAGAAGAGAAAATTACATCGGAAGCAATTAAAAATAGTAGTGCAAAATTATACCCTAAAGGAAGTCTAATAATCGCAATGTATGGTCAGGGAAAAACAAGAGGACGAACAGCAAAACTAGGCATAGATGCGACAACAAATCAAGCTTGTGCGGTATTATTTAATATAAACAATGAAATTGTAATTACAGACTACCTTTGGATTTACCTTATGAATGAGTATGAAAGAATGAGAGAACTTGCAACTGGTAATAATCAACCAAACTTGAATGCGGATATGATTAAAAATTATCCTGTTGTAATTCCTCCGATGGACATTCAATTAAAAATTATTGAAGAATACAACATCATTAAAAATAAGCAAAACCAAAATTTACAAAATGCGGAAGCTTTGAGAAAAGAAGCTATTATTAATTTTGAAAACGCTATTTTCAATTAAAAAGGTTATATGAAATTATTAAGGCTATCAGTAAATGGATATAAAAATTTAGGGGCAAACACAGTTTTTAATTTTGAAAATTGTAGTAATTACGTTGCTTTAATAGGTTTAAATGGTTCTGGTAAAAGTAATATACTAGAAGCTATTAGTAAGATTATCCATAGTTATTATTACAAGCAACCAATTCCTAATATTGCTACTGTTGGAGGTTTTGAATTTTTATTAGAATATGAAAAAGATGGTAATATAATTCGATTACAAAACAACCAAATTTTTGTAAATAATAGACTAAGACAAAAAAGCACAAAACAATATTTACCAAGTCAAGTTATTGCGTGTTATAGTGGTGAAGAATTACGACTTTGGGAAGATATTTTTTCTAAACCATATTTACAATATTTCAATAAAATAAAACTGAACTATTTAGATCAGAGATTACGATTTATTTATATCAACAAATATTCTTGGGAAAGTGCGCTTTTGACTTTATTATGTCATGAACAAAGTATTGATTACATAAAAAATTTATTGGGAATAAACGATTTACAAGATATTGATATATCGTTTGATTTTTTTGATGATTATGATACTCGCAAAGAAAAATACTCAATTAGTAATACTAGTGAATTAACTATTCCACAGTTTACTGATAGGATCAAAAATGAACAAGAATTAGATGCTAATTTAAAATTAAAAGTATCACAAATTTCAAGTATCGACCTTGGAAATCTACAAAACGAAAATCATAATAATGAATGGTGTAGAAAATTATTTGATTTCTTGTTTTTAGCAACAATGCCAAAAAATAAGAAAATTATAAAAAGAATAAATATTGAGTTCAATAACAAAGATGTTCGCAAATTAAGTGAGGGAGAAAAAAATTATTATTGATAAAATGTATTTCTTCTGTTTTAGCTGATAATAATTCTATCGTATTATATGACGAACCTGATGTTTCACTTCATATCAGTAGAAAAATAGAAATAAAAAATCTTATTGAAAATAAAAATCATTTTACAGTTTTAACTACTCATTCACCTAAACTAATAAAAGAATTAGAAGAAGAAAATGTTTTCATTGTAAATAACAATAATGCCAGTGTAGAAGTTATCGATACTGATACAATAAGAAATATTGAACATATTACCGATAATGAATTTTCTTTTATTGATGCAACATTAGCGATTGGCTCAAAAAAGCCTTTACTACTTGTAGAAGGCAAAGGAGATGTAGATTATATTAATAAGGCAATTGATATTTTAGGCGAAAGAAACAATTTAGATATTGATATATTACATTTTGGAGGTGCAGCTAATGCAAAAAGTTTTCTTGATGAATTATTAAAAAGTATTCCGCAAAATAAAGAAATTATAATTCTATTTGATAGAGATGATGCGGGGAAAGATGGAATGAAATCTTGTATAAGATTCTCACGTGGAAAAGCCAATGAAAATACTTATAGAAAGAATAATTGTTTTTATTTAATGTTGCCTAAAACAGTAACACATAATGGAGATGATTTTTTAATTGAAGATTATTTTCCTAATAATAAAAAAACTGATATTGCTAGTAATTTAATTACATCAGCAAATGGAGCATTTAATAATTTCCCTAAAGATTTAAAACAAAAAATTAAAGATGAGTTGAGCAGGTCGATTAATTCATACATCGTTCAAGACCTTGAAGGATTTCAAACATTATTAGATAAACTTAAAAGTATAATTAGTAAACAAGAAATTTTTCATAATGAAGAAAATTAAAATTTGGCTTTAAAATAATAAAAGAATGATAATTAAAGATAAAATACAACAAATACAAACTATTTGGGATGATTATATAAAAACTAATCGTACTGTTATTGATACAAAGGGTAATGAGTTAGTTAATATTGATGATGCAAGACGTTTAGCTATTATAGAACTTAAAAAATTTATTGAAGATTTTCAAAATGGAAATTCTAATATTTATGAGTTTAAAACTAATGTAGATAGCTATAATAAAAGAAATAATCTTTGGGGGTTTACAGCTACAAAAGGGCAAATGTTTTTTAATCAGTTAGTAAAAAATAACGAATCGAATATTGAAAGTTTGACAACTCTTTTGAAAGAATGTATATCTATTCCAAAAACTTTAGAAAATGCATTGTCTAAAATAGAAGTATTAGAAAAACATTGTTCTTTAATTTACAATAAAGCGAAAGATAAAAGAAAAGTCCCAAATCCAGGCTCTGTATCTTATTTTCTATCCTATTTTTGGCAAATACAAGATGAAAGTAAATATCCAATTCTTTATACTTCTTTGATTAATGCTTATACAGAATTGGGGCTTTGGAAAGAAAACGAAAATCAAGTTGAAGCATACAGATATTTTTATGCTTTAAATGAGGAAATAAAAGATGTTCTAAAGACTTATACAGGTAAAGAAAAATCGAATTGGGATGCCGAACACGCTTTTTGGAATTTTAAAGGAAACCCAAATAAACCTATTTCTACATCAACTAAAAAGGAAAACAAACCTATTATGGAGGTAGAGATAGAAAAAGAAAAAATAATCGCTATAAATGCTTCTTTTGAGTTGTCAGATTATTTAATACCTAAAGTGGCAAAACTAGTTGAATTAGGAAGTGAAACTGATAAATCAGCATCTTCAAAAGGAAGTGCCTACGAAAAGTTGGTTGCTGAAATATTTAAACAATTAGATTTTGAAGTAGAAACTTTAGGACAAGGAAGCGGTAGAAATCCTGATGCAATATTAAGACATAGAGAAGAAAATACGGCTTTTCTTGTAGATGCTAAAGCCTATTCTAATGGCTACAGTTTAGGAATTGATGATAGAGCTATAAAAGAATACATAAACCATTATTGTCCAAAACTACAAAAAGAGGGTTATAAAAAAATTGGATTTATAATAGTTAGTAATTCGTTCAAATCTAACTTTGATAGTTTTATTAATGAAATTACTTGGAACACAGATATTAAAAGATTTATTCTATTATCATCAGAAGCCTTATTATATTTATTAGCTTTCAAAACAAAAGATAGAATTCCACCAGCTACAATAATTGAAACTTTAGTAAGTCTTGGAAATCCAATAGAAGCTAAAAATATAATTGAAGAATTTGATGATGTATAATTAAAATAAAATTTATGTATCAAGTTTATGATGATATGTCAGAAGCCGAATTATTGGTTTGTGATTATTTAAAACAAATGCGTGTATTTTGGATTTATGAGCAACCAGTATTCTTATCTGATAATGCAAATAGACCTAGAATTTTTGCACCTGATTTTTATTTACCTGAATTAGGTATTTATATCGAAGTTATGGGAAATCCTCATTTACCAGATTACGAAAGAAGAAGTTTAATTTATCAAAAAAATAATATCCCTATTATTTTTATAGCTCCTTTTCACGATAGAAATTGGCAAATGAAAATTTTTGATTTTATAGAAAATGTCCATCAAGAGAGATATGAAAAAGTAAAAAGAATCCGTGCCAATATTTTTTAATTAAATAAAGTAAAGCAAAAAATTAGTTTTAATGAGTTTTCCCCTAATTATTCCCCTTGAATAATTTACAATTTGTAAAAATGTAGTAAATTTGTGGAGTGAAGGCTTAAAGTTACGACCCTGTCGAGGTCACAAAGCTCAAACTAAGTTTGGGCTTTTTTATTTCAAACCTATTATCTAGCAACTTAATAGATAACGAATCTTTAACAAATTTTAAAAATACATTACAACATGTATTTAACCCAAAAGAATTACCTTTGTGTTTTGCTTAAAATTTATGCAACATACAGAGGAAACAATTGAAATCATAGGCGCTCGAGCGCATAATCTAAAAAATATAGATGTTACCATACCACGCGAAAAATTAGTTGTTATCACTGGTTTATCAGGTTCAGGAAAATCATCACTAGCATTTGACACAATTTACGCTGAAGGACAACGTCGTTATGTTGAAACCTTTTCTGCTTATGCTCGTCAATTTTTAGGAGGATTAGAACGACCTGATGTAGACAAAATAGATGGTCTTTCTCCTGTAATTGCAATCGAACAAAAAACAACAAGCAAAAGCCCACGTTCTACAGTAGGAACCATTACTGAAATATACGATTTCTTACGTTTGCTATTTGCTCGTGCTGGCGACGCTTACAGTTATAATACTGGAGAAAAAATGGTTTCTTACTCTGATGAGCAAATTAAAGATTTGATTTTCGAAAATTTTAATGAAAAAAGAATTAATATTCTAGCTCCCATTATTCGCGCTCGTAAAGGTCATTATGCAGAATTATTCCAACAAATAGCAAAACAAGGCTTCTTAAAAGTACGTGTTAACGGAAAGGTTCAAGATATTGTGGCAGGAATGAAACTAGATCGTTACAAAACCCATGATATTGAAATTGTTATTGATAGATTAGCCATTAACACTTCTTCTGATAGCGAAAAACGATTAATGGAAAGTATAAAAACCGCTATGCATCATGGAGAAAATGTCTTGATTATTTTAGACCAAGATTCAGGAGAAATTAGATATTTTAGTCGAAACTTAATGTGTCCTTCAACTGGAATATCCTATCAAAATCCAGAACCTAATTTATTTTCTTTCAATTCCCCAAAAGGTGCTTGCGAAAAATGCAACGGATTAGGAACTGTAAATGAAATTAATCTAAAAAAAATCATTCCAGACCCAAAACTTTCAATTAAAAGTGGAGGAATTATAGCAATAGGCGAATATAAATCATCTTGGATTTTTAAACAATTAGAGACCATTGGTGAAAAATTTGGTTTTAAATTAACTGATCCTATTGAAAAAATTCCTTCTGAAGCAATGGATATGATTTTAAATGGCGGAAATGAGAAATTTGCTATTACATCAAAAACAGCAGGAGTAACTAAAGAATATAAAATTGAATTTGAAGGAATTGCTAATTTTATTAAAAATCAACATGACGAAACAGAATCTACTTCTATAAAACGCTGGGCTAAAGATTTTATGGACGAAGTAAACTGCCCAGAATGTCATGGTTCTCGCTTAAAAAAAGAAGCTCTCTATTTTAAAATAAATAATAGGAATATTCAAGACCTATCTAGTACTGACATATCTGATTTAAGCGAATGGTTTAACAACTTAGAAAAAGATTTAACAGACAAACAAAAAGTAATTGCTTCTGAAATTATTAAAGAAATAAAGACTCGCTTACAATTTTTAGTAGACGTTGGCTTAAATTATCTTTCCCTTGACAGAAGCTCAAAATCACTTTCAGGAGGTGAGGCACAACGCATACGTTTAGCCACACAAATAGGATCTCAGTTAGTTGGCGTATTATATATTCTAGACGAGCCAAGCATTGGCCTACATCAAAGAGACAATGAAAAACTAATCCGTTCATTAGAACAATTACGAGATATAGGCAACTCTGTTTTAGTTGTAGAACACGACAAAGACATGATTGAAAGAGCGGATCACGTGATTGACATAGGTCCTAAAGCAGGACGATACGGAGGACAAATCATAAGCCAAGGAACACCACAAAATTTACTAAAAGAAAACACTATTACCGCACAATTCATGAGCGGTAAAATGAAAATAGAAATTCCCTCAAGACGACGAGAAGGAAATGGAAAAAAATAAAACTTACAGGGGCAACTGGAAATAATTTAAAAAATGTTTCTGTGGAATTCCCTTTAGGTAAATTAATTTGTGTAACAGGAGTTTCAGGATCTGGAAAATCAACTTTAATCAACGAAACCCTTTACCCTATTCTGAATCAACATTTTTTTAATGCAGTAAAAAAACCTCAACCATATAAAAAAATTGAAGGCTTAGAACATATAGATAAAGTTATTGACATAGATCAAAGCCCTATAGGTCGTACTCCTAGATCAAATCCTGCTACTTACACTGATGTATTTTCAGAAATTCGATCCTTATTTACACAAACACCAGAAGCACAAATCAGAGGATATAAACCTGGACGTTTTAGTTTTAATGTAACAGGTGGACGTTGCGAAACTTGTGAGGGAAGTGGAGTTCGTACTATTGAAATGAGTTTTTTACCTGATGTATATGTAGAGTGCGAAACCTGCCAAGGAAAACGTTTTAATAGAGAAACTTTAGAAATTCGTTATAAAGGAAAATCTATTTCAGATGTACTAGATATGACTGTAGATGAAGGTGTAGATTTTTTTGAAAATATCCCTAAAATCTATAGAAAAATAAAAACCATTCAAGATGTTGGGTTAGGATATATCACTTTAGGCCAACAAAGTACTACCCTTTCTGGAGGCGAAGCACAACGAATTAAATTAGCTACAGAGCTTTCTAAAAAGATACAGGTAATACTTTTTATATAATGGATGAACCTACAACAGGGTTACATTTTGAAGATATCCGTGTATTAATGGATGTAATTCATAAATTAGTAGAGAAAGGGAATACTGTTTTAATAATAGAACACAATCTAGATGTAATAAAACTAGCAGATTATATTATAGATGTAGGATATGAAGGAGGAAAAGGAGGCGGTGAGATCATAGCAAAAGGAACCCCTGAAGAAATAATTAAAAATAAAAAAAGTTATACTGCCCAATTTTTGAAAAAAGAATTATCTTAGTCCGCCGATTTTTCTAAAAAATTATAATAATAACTGAGTCTTTTACTTAAGACTCGCAATAATAAGATGATGAAAGAAGTATTTTCAAATGAAGACGAAAGAATCCAAGACAAACTAAAACAAAAAACTTGGAATGAGATACGCTCAAATGACTCTTGGGCTATTTTTAAAATTATGTCCGAATTCGTAAATGGTTACGAAGCAATGGCTCGTATAGGTCCTTGCGTATCTATTTTTGGGTCAGCAAGAACAAAACCAGATGACAAATATTATGAATTAGCAGAAAGAATTGCTTATAAAATTACTAAAGCTGGATATGGAGTTATTACAGGTGGAGGTCCTGGTATTATGGAAGCTGGTAACAAAGGTGCTCATCGTGGAGAAGGAATATCAGTAGGATTAAACATCGAACTTCCTTTTGAGCAACACTATAATCCATATATAGACAAAGACAAAAATTTAAATTTTGATTATTTCTTTGTTCGTAAAGTAATGTTTGTAAAATATTCTCAAGGTTTTGTTGTAATGCCTGGTGGTTTTGGAACATTAGATGAGCTTTTTGAGGCAATCACATTAATTCAGACTAAAAAAATAGGTCGTTTCCCTATCATCCTTGTTGGTACAGAATTCTGGAGCGGATTACTTGATTGGATTAAAAATGTAATGATTGACAAACAAAAAAATGCGAATCCTGAAGACATGAATTTAATCAAAATTGTAGATACTGAAGATGAGGTGGTAGAAGCTTTAGACAATTTCTATAAGAAATATAATTTATCTCCTAATTTTTAATCTAAGATCAATATTTAAAAAGTCCAATTTTGAAAATCAAAACTTGGGCTTTTTTATAAATAACAAACCTATTTTTTTCATACTCTTAGGACAAATTGTTTTTTACTATAATCAACAGATACAAAAAAAGCTACCCTACTAAGAATAGCTTTATAAGAATATTATAAAAAATATATTATTTCAACTGATCTACTGGTCCATCCCATTCTGAAAAGCCTCCAATCAGATTATAGGTTACATTAAACCCCATCTGATTCATTATACCACATGCTTGAGCACTACGTCCTCCTGCTTTACAATAAACGTAATAATTTTTAGATTTATCCAGTTCTTCTACTTGATAAATAAATCCTTGACCTTTGTAAATATCAATATTAATAGCATTAGGAATAACTCCTTCCATACATTCATCTGCTGTACGCACATCTAATACTACTGCATTATTGTCTTGTTGCAATTTAGCCCACCAATCTTCTTGTGTTAAATTCATATAATATTTCTTTTTATCAAATTTAAAAAAGATCTGTAAATTTTCAATTAAAAAGACTAAAACTTTCTTTATCTATGCTTTTGTTTAAATAAAAAAGTCGCTGTTTTTAAATTAGCGACTTTTTATATTTTTTATTTGATGAAATCTATAAATGGATAACTTCTCCGTAAGCATCTGCAACTGCTTCCATTACAGCTTCACTCATAGTAGGATGTGGGTGTACTGCTTTTAAGATTTCATGACCTGTCGTTTCTAATTTGCGAGCTACAACTGCCTCTGCTATCATATCTGTTACTCCAGCTCCAATCATATGACAACCTAACCACTCACCATATTTAGCATCAAAAATCACTTTTACAAAACCATCTTTTGTACCTGATGCTGATGCTTTACCTGATGCTGAAAACGGGAATTTACCTACTTTAATTTCATACCCTTTTTCTTTAGCTGCCTTTTCTGTTAAACCAACTGAAGCTATCTCAGGCGTTGCATATGTACAACCTGGTATATTTCCATAATCTAAAGGTTCAACATGTAAACCTGCAATTTTTTCAACACAAATAATTCCTTCAGCAGAAGCAACGTGAGCTAAGGCTTGACCTGGTGTTATATCACCTATTGCATAATAACCTGGAATATTTGTTTGATAATAAGCATTTACTAATACTTTATCACGATCTGTAGCAATTCCAACATCTTCTAATCCTATTCCTTCTATATTTGTTTTAATTCCTACTGCAGAAAGTACAATATCAGCTTCTAAAATTTCTTCTCCTTTAGCAGTTTTAACAGTTGCTTTTACTCCTTCACCTGTTGTATCTACTTTTTCTACTGAAGCATTAGTCATAATATTAATTCCTGCTTTCTTTAAAGAACGTTCAAATTGTTTTGAAACATCCTCATCTTCAACTGGAACAATATTTGGCATAAATTCTACAATGGTAACCTCTGTTCCCATAGTGTTATAAAAATATGCGAACTCAACTCCAATAGCTCCTGAACCTACCACAATCATTTTCTTAGGTTGTTCTGATAATGTCATTGCTTGACGATATCCTATTACCTTTTTACCATCTTGCGGTAAGTTAGGTAACTCACGTGAACGAGCTCCTGTAGCAATAATAATATGATCAGCTATATATTCAGACACCTTACCTTCTTTATCTGTAACATCAACTTTTTTTCCAGGTTTAACCTTTCCAAAACCATCAATTACATCTATTTTATTTTTTTCATTAAGAACTGAACTCCTTTACTCATTCCTTCAGCTACACCTCTAGAACGGGTAACAACAGCACCAAAATCTTTATCTACATTATCCGCTTTTAAACCATAGTCAGAAGCGTGTTTTAGGTAATCAAAAACTTGAGCAGACTTTAACAAGGCTTTTGTTGGGATACATCCCCAGTTTAAACAAATACCTCCCAAGTTTTCTTTTTCAATAATAGCTACTTTAAAGCCTAATTGAGATGCACGAATAGCAGTAACGTAACCACCTGGTCCACTACCTAAAACTATAATATCGTATTTCATTTTATTTTGATTTTTCAAGTTTTTCAGAGCACGAAAATAAATATAATTTATGGTATAATAAAAAAATACATCAATTATGTTTAATGATTAAAAATACATTCATTAATACAATAGAATTTTAAAGAAATATTCCATTAAATTTATATAAGCAAAAAAATGCCCCCAAAATTTCACTTTTAGGAGCATTTTATACTTTGTAAGTATGAATTATTCTACAACTATTTGTTTAACTATAGAATCTTCATTTTGATTAATTTTTACTAAATAAATTCCTTTAGACAAATCATTAACAGAAACTATTCCCGAAGTAATTTCATTAATTTCACGTACTTTTTGACCTAAAGTAGTATATATTTCAATAGTATATTTTTGTGATAAATCTTCAAAAGTGATTTCAAAGTTTCCTTTTGTTGGATTTGGAAATAAATTAATTATTTTTTTATCGTGGCTTGATTTTACTACTCTATTTCCTAAACCAGAACAAGTATCTAAACTATATAAATCCCAATCATTTAACTTATTAAAAGTAACACTAGGAACAACCGCTGTAGATTTTCTTCTTATAGTTTCATCTACAGAAAAATCTGCTGTACCCCCATTAAATGTTCCAATAATATCCACTAATATACCATTTTTAAACAATCCAATAGCATCATTACCATTATATGCCATTTCACCTGCAGCAGTTGCTACATTTGCAGTTGCTGTAGAATAACATGATGATGCAATAGAACTATTAACAATTACATACTTACCATTACTAACTAAAATTCCTGACAAGGTTAAACCTGTACTCCAAGAACCAGCTCCATTCGTTTGTTTTTTTATAACATAAGCAGATAAATTAACAGAAGTCCCTGTTCTATTAGTAATTTCTAGAGCTTTATTATTTGAAGATCCTTCTAAATATTCTGAAAAATATAAATCAGTTACGGCACTTGTACTTCCAGCTGTAGTGATGGTTAAAACATTACTTGAATCTGATATATTTCCAGAAGCATCTTTTGCTTTTACGGTAAATGAATAAGTCGTTGAAGCAGTTAAACCTGTTATAGAAACTGTTGTACCTACTACAGAAGTCTTTAATATTGATCCTTGATATACATCATATCCTGCGACACCTAGATTATCTGTTGATCCTATCCATGATAAAGAACAACTTGTACTAGTTAAATTTGATGAAGTTAAACTAGTAGGTGCGGTAGGTGCGGCAGTATCTACAATAGGATCTGTAATAGAGACTGTATAATCTTCTACTTGTCCATAATCTAAAGTTTCACAAGATGTTGGCACTGCATTATAACGCATAGATACACGCATTTTTGTTGTACCTAGTGTAGCTGTTGCAGGCACTACAAATGTAGCTGTAACGGTTGTTGCAGAAGAAGGACTAATATTTGCCACTTGCTCTCCTGGATCCGTAAATACTCCATTTTTATTATAATCAATCCAAGCTGCATATCCTTCTGCATAAACCGTTGAAGACCATATTGGTTTAACTGATAAAGTATAAGTACTATTTTTAGAAACTAAAGCGGTTAACGTACTAAAATCTTCATAACCATTAGTTCCTATTGAATTATTATTAAGATTTGCTAATGTTACATTTCCAATTTTTTCATCCGTTGTGTTATTACTAGTAGAAACACAATAAATTGTTCCTAAAGGAGCCGGAGTAGTAACATTAACTATAGGACTTGATGAAGAGCTATTTCCTACCGCATCTCTTGCTTTTACTGCAAATGAATAAGTAGAAGATGCTGATAAACCAGTAATTGTAACAGAAGTTCCCGTAACAGAAGTTTTTAATGTAGAACCTTGGTATACATCATATGCTGTAACCCCCACATTATCAGTAGAAACTGCCCATGATAAAGTACAACCTGTAGTAGTAATATTTGAAGCACTTAAAGTATTAGGAGCTGAAGGAGCTGTTGTATCAGTTACGGTAGCTGTTGTAATACTCAAGGCTGAACTTGTAGCTGATAAATTACCTGCTGCATCTTTTGCTTTTACGGTAAATGAATAAGTGGTAGAAGCTATTAAACCAGTAATTGTAGCAGTAGTTCCTGTCACTGAAATTTTTAAAACTCCATCTTGATACACATTATAACTAGTAACTCCAACATTATCAGTAGAGGCTGTCCATGATAATGTAAAACCTGTTGATGTAATTCCTGTAGAAATTAAATTAGAAGGTAATGTAGGAGCTGTTGTATCTGCAACAGAACCTCCCCAGATAATATTTACATAATTAGGATTATCAATAAAAGGGTTTCTATTTCCTTGACGAGCATAAATGGCGTTATTTCTAGCAATTTCTCTAGAGCTAACAGGATCCTGTGCATGCCATTGTAATAACATATCTAAAAAAGGTTTTGTAAAAACCTGATTAGAGGTTCCGTTAAACATCTCATAAGTTGTATACCCTGCTACTGTATTTTCATAACGAGTAGCAAAATAAAAATACATACGAGCAATGTCTCCTTTAAATTCATTAATTGGTTCAAAAACGGTGCCTGTATATCCTGAAACAGCACTTGAACCTAATTTACCTCCATTTTTTGAAGTCCAACTAGCTACTGCTACCATTCCATGTGGATAATTAGATCGCATACCATTTACTTTACCATCAGTAGGTGGTATAAAATGAGCATCTGATACCATAGGTGCTACACTATTAAAAACGGATTGAGGAATCATATGTTCACGATTGTAACATCCTCCTTCTGTCGAATAAGTGCCGCATTGATTTGTTCCATACTGATATACATAGGGATCTACACCTAAAGGATTTTCAGAATAAACATCAATAATAGAATTATCATTTTCGTATTCCTTATCTCTATCAGAAGTTTGATAAGTAGTCCAAAGTCCTGAATAACCATTATCTGTATGACCTTTAATAATGTTATACAATTGAGTCTTTAAGCTATAACCAGAACCTGTAGCGGAACTGTAATAACCTGTGGGTGCTTGTGCATGACCTGCTAGGACACAAAAAGCGCTAATAAGGTAATTTTTGATTTCATTGGTTGTTTTTAAATTGTTTTTGGTATATAATAAATTAATTTATCCTAAAAATATAGATATAAAAAAAGTGGCATATAGCCACTTTTCATTATTGTACAATTATTTTCTTTATCACAGATTGAGCTCCTGTAGTTATTTTTGCTAAATAAAAACCTTTTTCAAGATTTTTTAATTCATATACTTCCCCTACTCTAGTTGGCTGTTCAATTTTTTGAACTAACTGTCCATTTACTGCATACAACTCAATTACATCTAGTTCAAGATTTGAATTAATTTTGATTAATTCTCCATTTGAAGGATTAGGAGACAATGCGATTGCAACTTGTACATCAAAGCTCACAGAAGCTAATTGATTTTCCCAAATCTTTGATACATATTCAGGATGATCTATATAAGGGTTTCTATTATTTTGCGCTTTATAAATAGCATTATTTCTTTCTATTTCAAATGCACTCACTGGGTCATTCTTGTGCCAACTAATAAGCATATCTAAAAAATTCTGCTTAATACCTGGAAACGTATTTCTATCAAAAACATCGAATGAAAAACTCGAAATTTTATCTTCATAACGAGTAACAAAGTAAAAATAAATTCGAGCTATATCACCTTTAAACTCATTAATAGGTTCAAAAACGGTACCTACATAACCTGGAATAGCACTAGATCCTAATTTACCTCCATTCTTTGTGACAGTTGAAGCAACAGATACATTTCCGTGAGGATGATTATCACGTAATCCATTGACTTTACCATCTGTTGGAGTGATATGATGTGCATCAGAAACCATTGGTGGCAATGAATTAAAAAAAGATTGTGGGATCATATGTTCACGATTATAACAAACACCTTCTCCTTTATAATTTCCGCATCTTTGTGCAGAACCTGAACTATAATTATAAGGATCTACTCCTGTCGGATTTTCTGAGTACATATCCATAATAGTACCATCATTCTCATAAAATCTATCAATATCCGATGTTTGATAAATAGTATACAGACCCGCATAACCATTGTCTGTATGATTTTTAATTATATTAAATAATTGAGTTTTTAGAGTTGCCTCTGTTCCTGTAGCAGAATCATAATAGCCTGCTGGAATTTGTGCTAAACCATAAAAAGAACTTATCAATATAATAAACCAGTAATTTTTTTTCATAGCTAGGAGATTAAAAAATTAAGATTTTCGTTCTAATAATGCCATATAAAACCCATCAAAACCTGTTTGATGTGCTAATATTTTATAATCTTCTACAAACGTAAAGTTTTTTCCATTTTCTGTTGCCAAAAATTTTTCAATTTGTTCTTGATTTTCAGATGGTAAAACAGAACAAGTTGCATAAACAAGTTTTCCTCCTGGTTTTACAATTTTTGAATAATTTTCTAAAACTTCTGCTTGTACTTTACGAATATTGTCAATAAACTCGGGCTGTAATTTCCATTTACTATCTGGATTACGTTTTAAAACACCTAAACCACTACAAGGGGCATCAATTAAAACACGATCAGCTGTACCGTGAAGTTTCTTGATTACTTTTGAACTCTCTATAACGCGAGTTTCAATATTATGAACACCATTACGACGTGCTCGTAATTTTAGTTGGTTTAATTTACTCTCATACAGGTCTAATGCAATTAACTGCCCTTTATTTTGCATAATTGATGCTAAATGAAGTGTTTTACCGCCAGCTCCTGCGCAAGTATCTACCACACGCATACCAGGTTTTACATCTAACAATGGGGCTACTAGTTGAGAGGAAGCATCTTGCACTTCAAATAAGCCTTCTTTAAAGGCTTGTGTTAAAAACACATTAGCACGCTCTTTTAAAATTAACGCATCAGACTGATCTTTTAAAAATTCCGTTTCTATATTTAAATCCATCAAAAGAGCACGTAACTTTTCTTTCGTTGTTTTTAAAGTATTTACTCTTAAAATAACTTTTGCTTGTTCATTTTGAGCTTTAATTTCTTTACTCCAAACATCTTCTCCTAATTCTTTAACACAAAGAGCATCCATCCAATCAGGAATAGACTCTTTTATAACACGTCTTTTAGATAATTCGTCAAAACGTCCTTTTATTTTACGTGCGGGCGTATCTTGTAACTGGGTCCAATCAGGTATAGGATAACCTCTTAATACTGCCCATGCAGCAAACATGCGCCATAAATTTTCACGATTATAAGGTTCTCTTACATCTGCAATCTCAGCATATAATCGTTTCCAACGTACAATTTCATAGATAGTTTCCGCCACAAACTTTCTATCAGCACTCCCCCAACGTTTATCTTTTTTAAGGGCTCTAGCTACTACTTTATCAGCATATTCTCCTTCATTAAAAATGGCATTTAAAGAGTCTATAGTGGTGTAAACAAGGTTTCTATGTAATCGCATATCATTATTTTTGAGGGCGCAAATATATAACAAAGTTATAAGCTTCTAAATACTCTATGTCATTTTATTTTTAAAAATTATAAAGAAATCATCTATTCATTGAAGACGGTACAAAATAAAAGATAAAAAGTCATTGCTTTATTTAAAATATATCTATCTCAATAAGCAATCGTGAAAATTATAAATCTCAATTAAACCTAAAAAGATCACATTCTTTTAATTAAAAATTAGAGTAAACTTAAATAATTTATCTTTTTAATCCCTTCTTATTCTAGATATAAAGAGATAAATTAAAGAAATGATTCTAAAAAATTAAGCATAATTTCTAAAAAAGAGTTTGTTAAAAAAAAGTTAAAAAAATTTTAAACATTTGATTAAAATAAACAATCATTTAGTTTTGCTCAAAATTCAATACAATATGGGAACACATCCATTCAATGATAAACAAATTGCCATACTAGAGGTAGTTGAAAAACTCTTTGCAGAGAAAGGCTTTGATGGAACATCTGTAAGAGATATTGCTAAAGCCGCAAATATTAATGTAGCAATGATTTCTTATTATTTTGGCTCTAAAGAAAAACTCTTAGAAGGAATCGTTTTATACCGATCAGCAGACTTAAATATTCAAATGGAAAATATTCGAAATAGTGAAATAAGTCCATTTGAAAAACTAGATAGTTTAGTTGAATTTTATGTTAGACTTATACATAATAACAAATCTATCTATCAAATTATAAATGTAGAATTCAGTAACCAAAAAGAAAAATTGATTTTGAATTAATAAATCAAGCGAAAGAAGGTAACTATATTGAATTAAATAGAGTAATAAGAGAAGGTCAAGAACAAGGGTTATTTAAAGAAGATGTAAATACTTATTTAGTAGCCCCTACTATATTAGGTACCTATTTCCATTTTTATAATAGTCGTTCTTTTTATGAGAAACTAATAGGTATAAAAGATGAAAATCAATGGGAAAGCTATATAAAAAATGAACTTACTCAACATATAAAACAAGTTATTAAATCATTAGTTAAAAAATGAACGCAAATAAATTTCTCCCATTATTAATGCTAGTAAATTATAGTTGGTATGCTCAAGAAAGGACTAACTTAAATTTAAAAGATGCCTTAATCCTTTTAGAAAAAAATAATAATGAAATTTTATTAGCTCAAACGAAAGCTGATACAAAAAAGTTAGAATGGCAACAAGCGAAAGATCATCAATATCCTGATATTAAAATAAGTGGTCAATACTTTTATATTAATGAACCAACAATTGACCTAAAATTAAGATTACCTTTTCATCCTTCAGGAAGTGCTACTAGTGTTAATCAGTTTATGATTGGACAAGCAAATGCTAGTTTGCCTATTTTTGCTGGTGGTAAGATACGTAATAGTATTCAAGCTACAGAAAATTTATATTTAGCAGAAAAAGCCAAGTCCTCTAATATAAAAGAAGATGTTTCATTAAAAGTAATTGAGTATTATGCTCAATTATACAGATCACTAAAATCTGTAGAATTAATAAGTGATAATATTAAAGGTGCCGAGCAACGTGTAAAGGATTTTACCAACATGGAACGAAATGGAATTATTGCTCGAAATGATCTATTAAAAGCACAATTACAGTTAGCTAAAATAAAATTAAGCTTACAAGAAGCTAACAAAAATGTAAACATCACAAATTACGCATTAACTACATTATTAAATTTACCAGAAGGACATCATATAGGTATTGATGAACATCAGTTTGATGGACAATCTCCTATTTCTAAAACCATAGTTGAACAAGATGCTTTGGAAAACAGAAAAGATTTAGAAATTTTAAGTTATTTACAAAAAGCGAATGAAAATAATGTAAAGGTGGCACAAAGTGGTTATTATCCTAAAATAGGTTTATCTGCTGGTTATATAGCTATGAGTTTACAAAATGTAATAGATGTCACAAATGCTATAAATGTAGGTGGTGGAATTTCATATGACTTAAGCTCGCTCTATAAAACATCAAAAGAAGTAAAAACAGCTAAAAATAAAGCAGAAGAAATAAAACTTACTCAGTCCTTATTAAAAGAAGGAATTAAAATTCAAACACAACAAAGTATAGAGAACTTTAACCTTGCTCAAAATCAAAACAAAGTATATCAACAAGCGATAGAACAAGCAACAGAAAATTATAGAATCGTAAAAGATAAGCATGACAATGGCTTAGCTACCGCAACAGAACTTATTGATGCAGATGTTGAGCAATTAAATGCTAAAATAAACTACGCTAATTCTAGAGCTAATGTTCTCTTAAAATATTATGAGATGCTAGCTACATCAGGGCAATTAACTACATCTTTCAATTTAACAAAATAATTTCGTCTTATGGAAACTGAAAAAAAAGCAATCAATAAAAAATTCGCAATCATATTAGGAGCACTAGTAATTGGTGGTGGAAGCTATGGTATTAGCAAATATTTACACGCTCAAACACATGAAGAAACAGACGATGCACAAGTAGAAAAGAAAATGACTCCTATTATCCCTAGAGTTACTGGCTATGTTTCAAAAGTATATGTTAAAGACAATGATATTGTAAAAAAGGAGATACTCTATTTGTTATTGATAATCGAGATTATTTAGTAAAAGTAGAAGAGGCTAAAGCCGCATTAATTGGAGCAGAAAGCACTTTTGAAGTAGCTAAAGCAGATGTAGGAAGTGCCAATGCTAGCGTTGCTGCATCTGATGCTAATGTTGCATCTGCATTAGGAACAATTGAAACAGCTAAAATTCGTTTAGAGCGTGCAACTAGCGATTATGAACGATATAACAATTTATATAAGAACCGTTCTATTACAAAACAACAATACGAGCAAGCATTAGCTACTAAATTAGAAGCTGAAAACCAAGTTAGAATCCTAACAAATCAACAAAAAGCGAGTAGCTATCAAAAAAATGTAGTAGCATCTAAGGCAATTGTTTCTAATAAACAAACACAAGTAGCATCTGCAAATATTAGTAGAGCTAAAGCTTTATTAAATGCTGCTGAATTAAACCTAGAATACACTGTAATAAGAGCTACTATTGATGGACAAGTTTCTAAAGTAAATATTCAACCAGGGCAATTAGTCAATCAAGGACAATCTTTATTTTATATAGTTAATACTGCTGAAACATGGGTAGTAGCTAATTTCAAAGAAACACAATTAGGAAAAATGAAAATTGGACAAGAAGTAATGATTAAAATCGATGCTTTTGGTGATCTTGAATTAAAAGGAAAGATAACTTCTTTTTCCCCTGCTACAGGTTCTCAATTTTCTATTCTTCCTCCAGATAATGCAACAGGAAATTTTGTAAAAACAGTTCAAAGAGTTCCTGTAAAAATTGAATTCACGAATGATAATGAAAAAGAAAAAATTGAATTACTACGTTCAGGAATGAATGCACATGTAGATGTACACTTAAAATAATTCAAAAAATGACGCAAGATACTACAAATGATCTAGTAGAATATGGCTTTAGAAGAGTTATGGTAACTATAGTTGCTATACTCTGTTCACTACTAGAAATAGTAGATACAACCATTGTAAATGTAGCTCTTAACGAAATGAAAGGTAGTTTAGGAGCTACTTTAAGTGATGTCTCATGGGTAATTACTGCTTATGCTATAGCTAACGTAATTATCATTCCTATGACCAATTGGCTCTCTCAACAATTTGGAAGAAAAAATTATTTTACCGCTTCAATCATTATTTTTACTATCACATCTTTTTTATGTGGTAATTCAACAAATATTTGGGAGCTTGTTTTTTTTAGATTTATCCAAGGCTTAGGTGGAGGGGCTTTATTAGTAACTGCTCAAACTATTATAACGGAAAGTTATCCTATCAAAAAAAGAGGTATGGCTCAGGCTATTTACGGATTAGGAGTTATTTTAGGACCTACTTTTGGACCTCCATTAGGAGGATATATAGTAGACCATTTTTCTTGGCCTTTTATTTTTTATATTAATATTCCTCTTGGAATTATTGCTACAGTATTAGCCATAATGTATGTAAAGAGTCCTAAATTTAGTGCAAAATTAAAAGCAAATCAAGTAGACTGGCTGGGAATTATCTATTTGTCCTTATTTGTGGGATCACTTCAGTATGTTTTAGAACACGGACAACAAGACGATTGGTTTAATAGTAATACTATTATTAATTTATGTATTATTTCTTTATTTGGCTTCATATTTTTTATTCATAGAGAATTAACTTACGAATTTCCAATTGTCAATCTAAAAGTATTAAAATATAATTCACTACAAATAGGAATTTTATTTTCTACCATTCTAGGATTTGGAGTATATACTACCATTTTCGTAATACCGGTATATACGCAATCTATTTTAAGATGGAATGCTACTCAATCTGGTTTGTTATTAATTCCTAGTTCATTAATGACGGCATTTGCAATGCCTTTTGTTGGTAAATTATTACAAAAAGAAGTTTCTATTAAATATTTATTAATAATTGGATTCTCTTGTTTTTCTATTTTTGCTTTTTGGCTATATAATATATTAACGCCAAGTACAGGCGAAGAACACTTTTGGTGGCCATTAATTTTAAGAGGTTTAGGTTTAGGTCTACTCTTTGTACCTGTAACGAGCTATTCTTTAAGCGAATTAACAGGAAAAGATATAGGAGATGGAGCTGCATTTACAGGTATGTTAAGACAGTTAGGTGGCTCTTTTGGTATAGCTATTGTTACTACTTTTATTTCTAGATGGGGACAAAAACATCGAGCTAATTTAGTAACACATCTAGACAAGACAAGTTTTCAAACTCAAAATCAAATAGCAATGTTACAAAAGAGTTTCATTGCAAAAGGTTATTCCTATAACGATGCCCTTAATAAAGCATATCAAGTTCTTGAATTAAAAGTTATAAAACAATCTAGCATATTAGCTTTTATGGATATTTTTATGTATTTAGGTATCCTTTTTGTAATTTGTATTCCTATCGTAATAGCCATAAAAACGCAAAAATCTAATATTAGTGCAGCAGACGCTATGCACTAGGAAATTATAAATTGATAAAAAATATAAAACGATAAATTTTCAATATAAATCAAACAGATTTTTTATTGAAGTATAATATCCTCATATATATAAATTATATTTGCAAAAATTAATCTAAAATGAACTTAGAAAATATTCCAAATATTAAACATTTAGAGAGCAACAATTTTTTTGTTCTTTCTGGGCCTTGTGCTATAGAAGGTGAAGAAATGGCTATGAAAATAGCTGAACGCTTAGTAAAGATTACAGATGAGCTTAAAATTCCTTATGTATTTAAAGGTTCATTTAAAAAAGCTAACCGTTCACGTGTAGATAGCTTCACAGGGATTGGAGATGAAAAAGCACTAAAAATTTTAGAAAAAGTAAGTAAAGAATTTAATGTTCCAACAATTACTGATATTCATACTAATGAAGACGCAGCAATGGCTGCAGAATTTGTAGATATTTTACAAATTCCAGCTTTTTTAGTTCGCCAAACAGATTTAGTAGTAGCCGCTGCACAAACACAAAAAACAGTTAATTTAAAAAAGGACAATTTATGAGTCCTGAAAGCATGAAACATGCTGTTCAAAAAGTGTTAGATTCTAATAATGAAAATGTAATGATTACTGATAGAGGAACTATGTTTGGATATCAGGATATGATTGTTGATTTTAGAGGCATACCTACTATGCGTCAAATGGCAACTACTGTATTAGATATTACTCATTCATTACAACAACCTAATCAATTAATGGGTGTTACAGGAGGTAGACCTGATATGATTGAAACCATTGCTAAAGCAGGAATAGCAGTTGGTGTTGATGGTATATTTATTGAAACACATTTCGACCCCGCTAATGCAAAAAGTGATGGAGCAAATATGTTACATCTTGATTATTTTGAAAATCTGATGAAAAAATTAGTAGCAATTAGACAAACAATTAATCAATTCTAGATTTCTATAAAAAGAAATCTACAACATAATTAAAAACTTATAAATTTATTTTTTAAAATTAAGTTTTTTACACAGATAATAAATCCGTTTTTGAATTTCAAACTCAAGAACGGATTTTTACTTTTAAGACAATAAATTAAAATTCTATTTTAGTTTTGAAAAAACAGTAGAATCAAGTGTAGTTTAAAAAGATGAGCCCGATAGCATATCGAGCTCATTAAAATATTTTAATCTGATTAATACCAATCTCTTATCTCACTAATTTTTTGTATTTAATTCTTGTTGGAACTAAATCACCAAGGCGTTTTTTACGGTTTTCTTCATAATCAGAGAAACCACCTTCAAAATAATAAACTTGTGAATCTCCTTCAAAAGCTAAGATGTGTGTACAAACACGGTCTAAAAACCAACGGTCGTGAGAAATAATTACTGCACAACCTGCAAAGTTTTCTAAACCTTCTTCTAAAGCACGAAGTGTGTTAACATCTAAATCATTCGTTGGCTCATCTAATAACAATACGTTTCCTTCTTCACGTAAAGTCATTGCTAAATGCAGACGGTTACGTTCTCCTCCTGATAAAGTAGCGACTTTTTTATTTTGTTCACTACCTGAAAAATTAAATTTAGATAAATATGCTCGTGAATTTACTTGACGACCTCCCATCATAATTAATTCTTGACCATCACAAAAATTTTCCCAAATAGATTTTTCTGGATCAATATTCTTATGTGTTTGATCAACATATGCTATCTTAACTGTATCTCCAATTTCAAATGATCCAGAATCTGCTTCTTGCTCTCCCATTATCATTCTAAAAATAGTTGACTTTCCTGCTCCGTTTGGTCCTATAATCCCTACAATACCTGCTTGTGGTAGTGTAAAATTTAAATTATCATATAACAATTTATCACCAAAAGCTTTAGCAACTCCTTTAGCTTCAATTACATTAGTTCCTAAACGTGGACCATTTGGAATGTATAATTCTAATTTTTCTTCTAATTGTTTAGAATCTTCATTTAGTAAACGATCATAGTTTTGAAGACGTGCTTTTTGTTTTGTTTGACGACCTTTAGCTCCTTGGCGAACCCAATCTAACTCACGTTCTAAAATTTTACGACGTTTAGATTCTGTTTTTTCTTCTTGTTCTAAACGTTTTGCTTTTTGATCTAACCACGAAGAATAGTTCCCTTTCCATGGAATACCTTCTCCTCTATCTAATTCAAGAATCCATCCTGCAACATTATCTAAGAAATAACGGTCGTGGGTTACTGCAATAATAGTTCCTTTATATTGTTGTAAATGTTGTTCTAACCAATGAACTGATTCTGCATCTAAATGGTTAGTAGGCTCATCTAATAATAATACGTCTGGCTCTTGTAATAACAAACGACATAAAGCAACACGACGACGCTCTCCTCCTGACAATACTTTTATTGGCGTATCTGCATCTGGACAACGAAGTGCATCCATTGCTACC
The DNA here is from genome assembly GCF_019565455.1 of Flavobacterium oreochromis. Lineage (NCBI taxonomy): Bacteria > Pseudomonadati > Bacteroidota > Flavobacteriia > Flavobacteriales > Flavobacteriaceae > Flavobacterium > Flavobacterium oreochromis. The sequence continues at coordinate 2,932,929 of NZ_CP067377.1, read as the reverse complement.
TCTAGTTTGTTATCTAATTCCCAAGCACCACAAGCATCTATTTTATCTTGTAATTCTGCTTGGCGATCCATTAGTTTCTGCATTTTGTCTGCATCTTCATAAACTTCTGGCAAACCAAACTGATCATTTATAGTATTAAATTCTTCAAGTAATCTAACAGCTTCTGCTGCTCCTTCTCGAACAATTTCAATTACTGTTTTTTCTTCATCTAATTGAGGTTCTTGCTCTAAATAACCTACTGTATAACCTGGTGCAAAAACTACATCTCCTTGATGATTTTTATCAATCCCAGCTATAATTTTTAATAAAGAGGATTTACCTGAACCATTTAAACCTAAAATCCCAATTTTAGCTCCGTAGAAAAAACTTAAATAAATATCTTTTAATACTTGTTTATTAGTTGAAGAGTAAGTTTTACTTACCTTCGACATCGAAAATATTACTTTCTTATCGTCTGACATAATATAATTTAAAATTTTAGAATCTAGAATTCAAAACCAAAGACTGAAGACTAAAAACGTATGACTAATTACTAATTTAAACTCTCCCTTTTAAAGCATTAAAAACCCACGCATTGGCAAAAAAACCAATTCCTACCGCACTAAATCCCCATCCTGCTACATCTGCATAACGATAAATACCTAACCCTATCAAAATTATTCCCATAACAATCATTATAAATGTTGCCCATGCTAGAACTGTATTTTTATTCATTCCTACACTCATCTTAAACCAAATATTTTAGATTACTTTAAAGCTGCAAATATCGTAAATTTAGTTAAAAATTTTAACTAACATTTCTTTTAATAAATCTTCTTGTGAAAGATTACTTGCTCCTACCCCTTTACTTTTTAAATCTATATCTTTTAATGTTGCTACAATACCACTTACTTTTTTCATAGGATAATTTCGAGCTGCTAACTCATAATCTTTCACAAAAAATGGATTTACTTTTAATGCTGATGCTACATTTTTTGGATTTTTATCTTTTAATCCATGGTATTGAAGTAATTGTGAAAAGAAACTAAATACTAATCCTATCGTTAGAACAATTGGATTATCTTTAGGATTTTGGGCAAAATGATCTGCTATTTTATATGCTTGAAGCTGATTGCGTTCACCTATTGCTTTTCTTAATTCAAATGGATTAAAATCTTTACTAAAGCCTATATTTTCTTCAATAATTGCAGGAGTAATAACTTCTCCTTGTCTTAATATTATAGATAATTTATCTATTTCATTAGCAATTCTACTTAAATCTGTACCTAAAAAATCAACAAACATTTGTACTGCTTTAGGCTCTATTTGTAGTTTTTTACCTTGCAAAACCCTTGTTAACCAAGTCCCTACTTGATTTTCATATAACTTTTTACTTTCAAATACTAATCCTTTCTTCTCTAAAACTTTTGTTATCTTTTTTCGTTTATCCAAAGTTTTATATTTATAACAAAGTACTAAAACGGTAGTATCCTGTGGATTTTCGGCATATGTTTCTAACTTATCAATAGTACGTGATAATTCTTGAGCTTCTTTTACAATAACAACTTGTTTATCTGCCATCATAGGATAACGTTTTGCATTTCCTACAATTTCTTCTATTGTTACATCACGTCCATAAAGTATTGTTTGATTAAAGTCTCTTTCGTGTTCTTCTAAAATATTTTGCTCTATGTATTCTGAAAGCTTATCAATATAATAAGGTTCTTCACCCATTAAAAAATAAATAGGTTTAATTATTCCGGCCTTTATATCTTTTATAATTTTTAGTGCTTCATCCATTTTTTTAAGGTTTAAAGTTTACTGCTTAAAGTTTAGAAATGACTTGAAAGCTGAAACTAAAAAAACTATTTTTGGAAAATGATAAAATTAAATTTTCCTACCTATCAATTTCGGTTCAAAAATAGCGAAAATAAAGTATCTATTTTTGATGAAATCCGTAAAAAGTTTATTATTCTCACACCTGAAGAATGGGTTCGTCAAAATGTAGTACGTTTTTTATTAGAAGAAAAAAAATACCCAAAATCATGTATTAATGTTGAAAAATTAATTAAAATAAACGATTTAAGTAAACGTTATGATATTGCTGTTTTTCAACCTAATGGATCTATTTTTTTATTAATAGAATGCAAAGCTCCAGAAATAGAAATTACACAACAAACATTTGATCAAATAGCTCGTTATAACTTGGTATTAAATGCGCAACATTTAATGGTTACTAATGGTCTAAATCATTATTTTTGTTCAATGGATTTTGTAAATGAAAGATATATTTTTTTAAATAATTTACCTGAATATAGTTTTTAATTATACCGTATTTCATTAAAAAAACAGAAGAAAAAAATTTTTACGTTGTTTTTAATCACAATCAGCAACTTTTTATTTGATGGTATTTATCTGCATACCTCATATAGAATGTAATATTCCAAAATTAAAAATATTTGATGCTCTTTTTTGAGATTACTCTTAATATTGAGACTAAAAATTTACTGTTTGATTTTAATAAAAAAGACCATACTCTTTACTTATTCTAACAAATATCCCTATTGATTTTATTTTCCCTATATTATTTTTTTTGCTTACTTTCTAAAAGGAATAAGTTTATCAGAAATAAAACTGATATATCTGATTATTTCCTATCATTTCAGCTGTATTAGATTATATTGAAAATTTTTACATTATTTCACATGTTAAATATCTATACTTGTGTGTAAAAAATGGTGTAGCTTCTCTAATATTTTTACAATATTTAAGGAAATCTTTTATAGTATAACTTTTATTACACTTATTTTTGTACTCGTAAAATATATGTTTACATATTATAAATTTAAAAGATTTATTTAGTAAGTTCCCTAAATATGAAAAAAATAGCCGTAGTCATACTGAATTGGAATGGACAAAAATTACTACAACAATTTCTACCTTCAATTATTCAATATTCTTCAGAAGCAACTATATATGTTGCAGATAATGCTTCAAATGATAATTCAGTAGCATTCATTAAAAAAGAATTCCCTTCTGTAAAAATCATACAAAACGCAGGTAACTTTGGCTATGCAAAAGGGTATAATGAGGCTTTACAACATGTTGAAGAAGATATTTATGCCTTAGTTAATTCTGACATAGAAGTGACGGAAAATTGGCTAGAACCTATTAGGGTATTATTTGATAAAGAACCTACGGTTGCTATTGCTCAACCTAAAATATTAGATTATAAGAACAAAAAAATGTTTGAATACGCAGGAGCAGCGGGTGGTTTTATAGATCGTTACGGATTTCCTTTTTGTAGAGGTAGAATTTTTGACACTTTAGAGGAAGATAATGGACAATATAATGATATTATTGACATCTTTTGGGCAACAGGAGCTTGTTTTTTTATAAGAAAAGAAGTTTTTAGAGAATTAAATGGATTAGATCCAGATTTTTTTGCACATCAAGAAGAAATTGACTTATGTTGGCGTGCGTTCAACAAAGGATACAAGGCTAAATACTGTGGTTTTTCTGTTGTTTATCATGTTGGAGGTGCTACTTTAAAAACAGGTTCTCCACAAAAAACATTTTTGAATTTTAGAAATTCGCTATGGATGATGACCAAAAACCTCCCTACAGCAGAATTAATCCCCATTTTGTTTGTAAGAATGATATTAGATGGTATAGCAGGTATTAAATTCTTAACTGAATTGAAGCCAAAACATTTTTTAGCTGTCCTAAAATCACATTATTTTTTTACAGCAATTTATCTAAAAACTTAAAAAACAGAGATTTAAATCAAAAAGAAAATTATTACAAAATAAATTCTATTGTTTATCGTTATTTTATTAAAAATGGCAAAATTTTTGCTGATCTATACAAAAAATAAATTAAAATGAATAAAACATTTTTAACATTATCAATTTTAGGTCTTTTAACTACTTCATGTGTTTCAAAAAAGAAATATGCTGAATTAGAAGCTAAAAATAAAGAAACTCAAGACTTGTTAAATACTGCAACTATTAAATTAAATTCTTGTTTAGAAGAGAAATCAGGGCTAAATGCTAGTTTAACTGCTTTACAGAATGAAAATCAAAATTTAAGAAAAAATAATTCTGATTTAATTAATAGTTCAAAAGAAATGACTGTTTTAACTCAAAAAGGAGCTCAAAACATAGAAAAGGCATTAGAAACAATTAAAGAAAAAGATTTAAAAATCAATCGTTTACAAGATGCTCTAACTAAAAAAGATTCTGTAACATTAGCTCTTGTCACCAGTTTAAAACGTGAGGTAGGTATAGACGATCCAGACATCAATATAAATGTTGAAAAAGGTGTTGTCATGATTTCTATAGCTGATAATTTACTTTTCAAATCGGGCAGTTATGATGTAAGTGATAGAGCTAGAGGGGTATTAGCTAAGGTAGCTAAAGTAGTTAATAGCAAACCTGATTTTGAATGTATGGTAGAAGGACATACTGATAATTTACCTATTAAAAATACCGTTTTATTAGATAATTGGGATCTTTCAGTAAAAAGAGCTACTTCTATTGTTCGTGTATTAGAAAAAGATTTAGGAGTAAATCCTAAACAATTAATTCCAGCAGGTAGAAGTTTCCATATTCCTTTAGTTGATAATGATACTCCTGAAAATCGTTCTAAAAATAGAAGAACAAGAATTATTATCATGCCTAAAATTGATCAATTCTATGAAATGATTGAAAAGGAAATGAAAAATTTAAGTAAATAATGTTTAAATAGTAAACAACTATTTAAAAAAATTAAAATCTACAACCTTATGAGAGATCAAACCATAGTAAATTGATTTCTCATAAGGTTTAATACAATATCTACTCTTCATATTAAAGTAATTTTTTTCCTTTTTAGTAAAATATATTTTACTACTAACCTATCCAATTTTTAAATTCATTTACTCTTTCTCGAGCTACCACTATTTCTTCATCTTTATAAGTTGGTAATATTAATTTTAATCTTGAATTACTATATAATTGAATTTCTTTGATTGATTTTAAGGACACGATAAATTTTCTAGATATACGGTAAAAATCTTCTGGGTTAAGCTGTGTTTCTAATTGTTCTAAAGTACCTTCTATCAAATAATTACGGTTATCAAAAGTATGCAGATAAGTTCCTTTATCTTGACTATAAAAACATTCAACTTCTTGAATAGTTATTAATTTTAATTGTTGTCCTATTTTTACTGTAAAACGTTTTCTATATTCTTTTTCAATAGGATTTACTAGCATGCGTTTAATCATATCAAAATCTAATGATAAATTTTGAATAGTAGATGTTTGATATTTAAACTTTTTAACAGCGTTTTCTAAATCATCTTCATCAATAGGTTTTAATAAATAATCTATACTATTTAGTTTAAAGGCACGTAAGGCATATTCATCATAAGCTGTTGTAAAAATAACAGGGCTTTTAATGGGAATTGTTTCAAAAATTTCAAATGACAAACCATCTGATAATTGAATATCTAAAAAAATTAAATCGGGATGTGGATTATTTTGAAACCAGTATATTGCTTCTTCAACTGAATGTAATAAGTGATTTACAGCAAATCCTAGTTTTTCTACCTTACGTTGTAACAATCGTGCTGATGGCTTTTCGTCTTCAATAATAATAACATTCATTTGGATATTTTTTAAAAAGTAAGCTATGCTCATTAGCTCCATTTATTTTGATTTTTTTGTTCTTATTTAATTAATTGTTTAATTTTTTTTTATCTTCTTCCATAAATTGGCGTATTTTACGTTCTTCCCAATTTTTACTAATAAATGAAAAATCATATACTTTTAAACCATGAAAAAGTAAACCTATTCCCCAACCTAATGTTGGATAAAAAAACCATATATGATCTGATGAGTATTTAAAATTTATAAAAATGAAAAGGACATTTACACAGATAAAAGAAACCAGATGTGAATAGAAACCTTTTATTTTCTCAACTTTTATTTTTGCTTTTTGATAACGTTCATAATCATTCTGATTTTCCATTATTCCCAATGATTTTTAAATTGATTTTCTTTTTCTATTATTTCATTTATTTTGTTTCTTTCCCAATTTTCATTGAAAAATATATGAGCAAAGAATATTTTTAATGTTTTTATAAAAATTACAAATGCCCAACAAGAAATGACAAAGTGGTTTAACCATTTCAATGGAAAAAAACTAAAAGATAATCCAAAATAAGTTTTGAAAACATATAAGACTAATACTATTCCAAAAATTGATAAATGTGTATAATAGCTTTTAATCCTTCTTACTTTTTCGCGTATCATTTCAATATTCTCATTTTTTGTATTCGTTCTCATACTAATTCCATTTTTTATTTTCAGGATCTTCTCTTTTTAAAATTTCTTGGATTTTACGTTCTTCCCAATTTTTTCCGTAACCAAAAACTTCTATAGCTTTAAAAAACAATCCCATTCCCCAACCTATTGCAGGAAACCAGAACCAATTGAAATTGGAAGTTTTTGAATTAATGAATATTAAAACGGGGATTATACAGCAATAAGAAATCAAATTTCCATAAAACGATTTTAATTTTTCTACTTTTTCCTTAGCTTTAGTAAAAGCTAAATTTTCATTATAAATATCTTGTGTTTCCATGATTGCAACTTGTTTTGTTAAAATAGGAATATAAACTCTAAAAAAAATACTATTTTGTTGAATTAGAACTTTTCTAGAAGAAATTAATCCGTAACGATTAATAATATTTTGTAATCCTACTCCTTTACGTTCTTGTAATACTTCTTTTTTTTGTAAATTATTTTCAACTACTAAATAGTTATTTTCAATAAAAATTTTTATTTCCAAAGGTTTTTTTTCACTTACAATATTATGCTTGATTGTATTTTCTAAAAGTAACTGAAGTGAAAGCGGAACGACTTTAGCTTCTGCATTATTAAAATCTACTGGTAATTGAAAACTTAAACTATTTTCAAATCGCATTTTAAGCAAATTCATATAAGTTTTTGCAAAAGATAGTTCTTCTTCTACAGATACTAATTCTTTATCTTTTTGTTCTAATACATAACGATAAATTTTAGATAATGAGGTTGTAAATCGTTGTGCTTGCTCTGGATTTTCTTCAATTAAAGAACTTAATACGTTTAAACTATTAAATAAAAAATGAGGATCTATTTGATTTTTTAATGTTTCAAATTTAGCGGAAGCAGTTCCTGCAATTACTTTTTGTTCTGTTAGTTTATGTTCTTGATAATTTTTATAAAAATGAAAGAGATATAAACCTAAAGTAACAATTAAGGTAATAACCATAGATACTACATAATTAGAAGCTTTCTCATTTTTTATAAATTCTAAAAAAGTATCATCATCAATGACTAAACTCTCAAAAATTCTTAAAATAAAAATTACGAATAATGATACTATAAATGAAGCTATACTACCTAGAATAAGTCGTTTGGGAGCAAATCTGTTTTCTGTAAATAAACGATCAAAGAATACAAAGACGATACCATTAGCATAAAATAAAGTTAATCCATAAAGAAAAGCATAAAAGAAACTCCATTTTAAATAAGTCCAAGTTATAATTGCTCCATTAAGATAATTAATAAACAATAATACTAAACCAATAAAAAAACTAATTAGAATTGCACGCGGTGTTGTTGAAATCCATTTATTCATTTATATTCTTTATTTATTGTATCTATTCTATTATTTACAAGTAGCTGCAACTTGTTTAGCTCGTTCAAATCCCCATTTAGGATGAAAAGATGATTCTGGTTTAAAATTAGTAAAAAGTTCTAATGAACGATAAATTTCTGCACACAATGGTTTTGTATCTATCCCTGTCCATTTAGCACTTCCTAATTCAAATTCTGCTTTTCCAAAAACAGCTCTTGGATTATTAGGATTAATAGCTAATGCTTTTTGATATTCTGTCATAACTAAAGGAGAATATTTTATAGAATTATTTATAGGATCCTGAATTAAAGTTACAGTATAAATTAATGCTTGTAAAATATTGATTTCTTCACTTTTATTATTTTTTATTTTAGCAGATTCTAATGCTAATTGTGCCTTATCTATGAGAACTGTTACTTGTTCTTTATTTAGAGGGTTAAATGCTTCTGTACAATTAATGAGAGCTATATAATAATCTGGTAACCATTGTTTTTTTTCAGCTGATGCTATACGCTCAAAAATAGCTGAAGCTTCCATTATTTTTCCTTCTTTCCAATTAGCTAATGCTTTTCCCATACCTTGTTCAAATTTTCCTTCTTGAGCAAAAATTGTTGAACTAATTAGAATTGCTAAAAATGTTAAAAAACGTACCATAGTTGTTAAAGTTTTAAATGTTTCTAAATAATTTTATTTTCTATTTCAAAATTACTTCATCAATTACGCTAAAAAAATTCATGATGACTGAACTGTAATTTTTAATAGATGAATTGTATTTTATTAATAAAAGTCAAAAAATCACTATTTATATTATATAATTAAGTAAATCACAAATTATCCAATTGGTTCTTTTTTTATCCTTACTTAAAGTCCAAAAGAAACCAATAAAGAAAAAACGATCAGCTGGTTGACGAATAGTATCTCTTTGATAAATGCCATTTAAATCAGGATGTGAAGCGTATTGATAACCAAAAATATTGTCACGTCCTAAAACATTGGAAACTGAAAAATAAAGTATTTTTTGAGTGGTTAATAAATAAGCCCAACTAAGACTTAAATTGTTATAAGATTTAGTCCTTCCATTCATAAATTGAATTTCATTTGGATTATTATAAGATCTTCCTGTTGCAAAACTGTTTGTTATACTTACTTGTGATTTCCAATTTTCTATCCAATATTTTCCTACTAATGATAAGGTATGATTAGCTATAAAACTTGGAGTAACAGCATATGAATAATTTTTAAAATCACGTTTACTATCAATATAACTATAAGTCAACCAATATTCTACTTTCTTAAATGTACTATTATCTCTCCAAAAGAGGTCAAATCCTTTAGCATATCCATAGCCATCATTTGTAAAAATTGAATTATACAAAGGTTGTATTGTATTATACTTTATAAGATCCTGGTATTTTTTGAAATAAAATTCAGCTCGTAATGTTCTTTTATTAGCTGTATACAAATAATTTATAATATAATGTTGTGCTTTTTCAAAATTTAATGAGGTATTATATTTTAAATATTCTTGTTTAGGAGTTTGATGAAAATCACCATATGCTAATGAAAACTGACTATTATTAGAAACTTTATATGCTAATGAGACTCTTGGTTCTAATACTTTTTTGTTCAATAAGTCATTATACATAAAACGAGCTCCTAACTTTAGTGCAAAATCATTTGATAAGTATAAATCTGATTCTGCAAATAATGCTCCTATTTGACTTTTATAACCTAATATATATGAGGTTGTATTTTTAACGATATACTGTTCATCAAGATGAGTATAAAGATGATCGCCACCAAAAGATAAACTAAATAGATTCGAAAACTTTTTATCTATTTTTAATTTTAAATGAGTTGCTAATTCTTTCGTATTTAAATTATCTTGATTTAATTCTATTTCTACTTTATTTCTACCTAAGCTACCTCCTGCATTAAATGCCCATCCATTAGCAAATTTTATTTTATAAAAGGAATTAATATATAAATTATTATTTTGATTGTTAATTCTCTTAGAAATTAATGTTCCTGTTTGAATTTGATTTAAATCAAATGAGGAATAGTCTAGAGCTAGGTATAGTTTAAAAATTCCATTATTCATTTTTTGTCTAAAAACACTTTCACCTCCAAAAGTCTGGTAGGCTTTATTCCATTGAATTTTCTGAGGGACTAACCACTGATAGGGGCCTAAATTAATATAAGAGGTATTAAAACTAACTGAAGTTTTACTCCATTTTTTAGTTTGACCTATTGATGCTCCAACTGACATCATGCCTAAGTCTGTTTTTTTCTATTTCTGGTTCATTAATTGTATTCATTAATAAAATACTTGATAAAGCATCACCAAATTCAGCAGAGTAGCCTCCTGTAGAAAATGTCATTCCATTAAATAATAAAGGTGAAAATCGACTTCTAGTAGGTAAATTATTAGGTGTAACACCATAAGGTTGTGCCACTCTAATTCCATCTATATATGTTTGTGTTTCCTCACTTTCTCCTCCTCTGACTAACAAGCGCCCACTTTCTCCATTTATTTGTGCGCCTGGCATTGTTTGAAAAGCCCCCACAACATCACCTAATGCACCTGCTGTAGTTAATATATCTAATGGTTTTAATGCTGATGCTTTACTATTATCGCCTGCTTTTATTGTTCCAGCTGTAATCATAACAGCATCTAAGGCATTTACAGCTGTTTTTAACATGTAGATTTTCGTTTGATTCTTCTCTATTGTTATTAATTCTTTTAGTTGATCAAAACCTAACTGATTTATAATTAAATTATGTAATCCTTTTTCATTTGTTTCAAAATAAAAAGTTCCGTCTGACAAAGTAGTACTCCCATCATAAGTTCCTTCTATAAAAACATTAGCTCCTTTAATAGGATGTTGTTTTTTATCTACTACTTTTCCTTCTATTTTAATTTGAGAAAAGGAAAATATTGAATAAAAAATCATTAAAATCTTTAGTAAATTTTTCATTAGTCTATTTATTTTAATAGCTCAAATATGAAAAACTATAGTTTTGAAAAAAATAAATTAATACTCAACTGTAAATTTTAATACCTGAATTGTTATTATATATTTTGAATGAATGAAAAGAAGTAAAATCTAATTAATAAAATACTTTATTGCTATATATCGAAACCGTATATTTGTAACGCTACAGCGTTACAAACATTCTTATAATGTTTCTAATTAATCGTTTATCTTGGTACTAAATAAATTGAGTTATTTTAGAAATACTCACCTTTTAAATTATAATACTTTTTACTATGCCATTTAATTTTTTAAATAAAAAACTAATTTTAGGAAGGCATCATAAAAAGATAAGCCTCAACAGGATCCTATAAAAAAACGCATACTAAATATCATTTCAATATGGAATAATGACCATCAGGATGATAGTGGTATTGAAAAAATTGTTCGTCTATTATTATCTTCTTCTCAGTTACTTTTTCCAGGAATTTATATAAAACAACTGGCTCACAAGATAAATTTTGAATATGAAGATATTACAATAGATTTTTATGTATTAGCTAAGGTAATTTTTCCTCTTACTATATTAATAAATGGATACCAAAATAATTTTTTTATAATTAGTATAATGGTTTATCTTCTGTTAGAAACATTTTTTTATATCCCAACTTTAATATTTGCTTCTGATTTATTCTCAAGACCTCGTTCGTATAAACGATCTATGCTATTATTATTTTTAAATTATGCCGAAGTTGTTATTGGTTTTGGAGTATTATATGCTATGGGACATCAGATGAATAAACCTTTTAAACATTGGTTTGAACCTATCTATTTTAGTCTTATTACTTCTAATTCTATAGGATATGGTGATTTTCATCCTGTAACTTTGTTAGGAAAAGTATTAGTAAGTATACAATCTATGTTTTTCTTATCTTTTGTGGTCTTGTTTTTAAATTTCTTTTCTACTAAAATAAAAGTTAAAGGCTATTTTGATCACGAGGGAGAATTATAATTATATTTTTTCTTAAAAAAGTAAAACTCCGCTTCATGTTTAAAACGGAGTTTTTTTTTATATAAAATAAATAATCATTAAAAAGAAAGTAAAATAATATTCTATTCTACAATTAATTTATAACCTGATTTACATTATAACTTAACTTCTAAAGTTAAATAATATACTCGAGGTTCTGAGGGAATAATACCTGGTCCTGGATATCCTGTTGCTCTTTTAGTAAAATATTTATTATTTGTCAAGTTGTTAACACTCGCTTCTAATTTAAAACGATTGAATTTATATGAAGCAGATAAATCTAGTACATTATACGAAGGAATTCCTCCAAATATACCTGATAAATCATTTTGATCAGAAACTCTATTAGAAGCATCTGTAAACTGTGATGATACGTAAGTATATTGTGTGCTAATTAATAGATTTTTATACCCTAAGGTTACTCCTGATTTAAGGTTATATAAAGGAACAAATTCAACATGATTCCCTTTTATATTAGGAATATCAGATTTTATGTATTTAGATTTTGTAATAGATATGTTTGAAAATCCATCTATTTTAAAATTTAAGTTATCAGGTAAAATCATTTTTAAAAGATTGATATTAACTAATGATTCAAGACCATAAGTCATACCTGTTCCTATATTATCGCGTAAGCGTACATCTGGCTTTAACCCTTTTGGATCACGAGCACTATATTCACCAATTTTATTGTCATATAATAAACCAAATCCGTTAATATCATAACTTAGTATATTTCCTATTTTTCCTCGAATTCCTATATCTGAGCCATATCCTTTTTCATCTGTTATATCATCTGCTACTACTATACTTGGGCTGGCTGTTCTTATGTCATTAAAAGTTACTGAGCGATAATTTTGTGTTACATTAGCATATAATTCTACACCAAGTTTGGGTTTATAACTAAATCCTAAGCCGAGTAGTGCAAATTTTCTTTCAAAAACTCTATCTTCAAATTCTGTTTTATCAATATTTATATTTCCCGCTAAATCTCTATTAATTACTCTAAAAAAACCTACGGCTTGAGTTTTAATATATTCATATCTAAAACCTGGTGTAATTGAAAAATGATCGGTTAATTTAAAAATATTTTCACCAAATAATGAGATATTTAAATTTGGATAACTATAAGATGATTGATTTTGATAATATGGAAATTGTTCATCAGCAATAGCAAAATCTGCATCTGAAGTAGAACTTCCAGGACCTTGTACGCCTGAATTTTTAGATTGATAATATTTAGCTCCTATTAAAAAAGCATTACGTTTATTCCATAAG